>NZ_RHOL01000017.1 GCF_003946465.1 Lacticaseibacillus hegangensis
TGAAAGGTGCTGGTTGACCGCCTAAAACCTACATTTTTAAACCGCCATAAACCTGCATTTCAAAACCGCCCTTGACAGACAATCACTATGGACATGAATGCAGCCTATCAGCTCTTTATCCATGAAGTATTTCCTCAAGCCCAGATAATTATTGATCGATTCCATATCGTGCAGTTGCTTGGACGGGCGCTGGATCAAGCCCGGATTGCGACACTGAAACAGATTGAAGATCACCATCTGCGCACCTACAAGGTGCTTAAAACCCAGTGAGCCTCTTTCACAAAGCTGCGCCGGATGAGATTCATACTCGCTATTTCTTTGGTCTCAACGAGTACATGACTGAGCAGAATGCGTTTGACATTGCGCTCAACGAGTATCCCTCGCTAAAGTTCGTTTACGAAACATATCTGGCCTTCCATAGCGCCTTGATGAACCAAGATACTCGTAAACTCTGGCATTTGTTAGATACTTATCGCAACACGGGCACACCGTTAGATATCGCAATGGAAACGTTGAGAAAGAACCGAGCAGGAGTCTTAGCCGCAACAGCCAGTCCTAGATCTAATGGCCCGATTGAGGGCGTCAACCGATTGATCAAGTTATTGAAACGTTCCTGCTTTGGGTTCAGGAACCAAGGCAATTTCTTTGACCGTATCTATCAAATTACCGCATAAAACAACAAAGCAGTCCCTTAAAAGAGAGGACTTCCAAATGGATAAAATTTATTCTTCAACACCAGTTGACGTTGAGCCATTTAAATTAATTTTCTTACGTTTAGTGGACTCATGATTCGGTGAATTGCAACACACCATTAAGCTATTTGAAAACAAAAAAAGCTCCTCGAGAATTACTCTCGAGAAGCCAATCATTATCACAAAACCGACAGCCCAACTTGATAGGCGAAATCTGCAGAAAGGGTTAAACGATAATCAATGGATGCTTAATACTTTAGGCACGCTTGCGACGATCGCCAGCCAGTCCGAACAGTGCACCCAAAACTGCAACGGCACCGACACCAGCTGCAACAACATTGTTGTTATCGCCAGTCTTTGGCAGAGTTGCTTTAGTAGCTGCCTTGGTAGCGCCGGTCGTCTTGTTGGCAAGCGGCGTAGTCTTAGCTACTGTAGACTTGTTTGTAACAGCAAGCCCGTTTGCATCATAACCAGCCTTGGTAAGCTGATCCTTTGTAACAGAAACAGGTTCGTCAACCTTTGACTCAAACTTAGGTGTGTTGTCGTAGTAGGCTTCCTTATTGATAGCTGTCGGGTTGCCGACCTTTGACTCAAACTTAGGTGTATTGTCGTAGTAGGCTTCCTTATTGATAGCTGTCGGGTTGCCGACCTTTGACTCAAACTTAGGTGTGTTGTCGTAGTAGGCTTCCTTATTGATAGCTGTCGGGTTGCCGACCTTTGACTCAAACTTAGGTGTGTTGTCGTAGTAGGCTTCCTTATTGATAGCTGTCGGGTTGCCGACCTTTGACTCAAACTTAGGTGTGTTGTCGTAGTAGGCTTCCTTATTGATAGCTGTCGGGTTGCCGACCTTTGACTCAAACTTAGGTGTGTTGTCGTAGTAGGCCTCTTTGTTGATAGCTGTTGGGTTACCTACTTCAGCCTTCTTGGTGTTGTCATAGTAGGCTTCTTTGTTGATAGCTGTTGGGTTACCTACTTCAGCCTTCTTGGTGTTGTCATAGTAGGCTTCTTTGTTGATAGCTGTTGGGTTGCCTACTTCAGCCTTCTTGGTGTTGTCGTAGTAGGCTTCTTTGTTAACAGCAGTTGGGTTGCCTACTTCAGCCTTCTTGGTGTTGTCGTAGTAGGCTTCTTTGTTAACAGCAGTTGGGTTGCCGACAGCTGTCTTAGTCTCAGCAGTCTTCTTGACAGAAATGTAATATTTTTTTGTGGTGGTGCTGTAAGCACCAAGAAAATCACTCGTATAACCTGCTGGTAGATACTTAGCCAGTTGGGCGTATGTTAAACCGGTGTGCTCTGGTACTGTAACCGAAACGGTCGGGCCAACAACTTCTTTAGTATCTTGATCGATGAAATCAAATGAAATCGTTTTTGTAGCCGACTGAGTCTCTGCTGAACCGTCAGTTGCAGTAGCAGCAGAAACAGTGTTACCGCCCAGTGCGGAAACGCTAAATAATGTCGCAGCCGCTAATCCTGCGGCAACCCAAGCCTTGTTGGCTTTGTATAATTTCTTTGCTCCGGAACGTTCTTTCATAGTTGAACTCCCCCTATATAGGATGTTTAAAATTTGATAGTTGACCAAGTTATATTGGTGGAAGACCAAGTTAACTTAACCAGTTACCTAAAGTCTATTACATGGCTTTTAGTTGCGGAGTCAAAGAAAAAATTATATAAGAACGATGAGCAAGAATGCTCATTGTAAAAATAATTTCAAAAAATAGGACAATTGCTGTGTGTATATCACCTTCTTGATTCGTCCTTCCAAATTAATGCCTTGTTTTTGGCCTGTCAACCAGTTTTCTCTCAACTGTTCGGAATTAAATTGGACGCATAAGTCCGATACTTAGATTTAGTAATATTTTACCCAATATTGATATTTTAGTTATATAAAAATTTCCAGCCACGGATTATTCCAGATAATTAAAGGTTTGTACACACTTTCAGATAAAAAAGTACCCCATTGTTAATGGGTACTTCATATTTATCGTTTTACATCAAACTGGCCACTTGGATACACCCAGTATAAATGTTCCAACATTAATTGATTTTTACCATACTTACGATAGCCACCAATCTCATCGACTTGAATTCCAGCATTGCCTCGTTTAATGCCACGATAACGGTAGGTCGGCGCAGCATTAGAATCATTAGGGTTCTTCTTAAAGTAGTTCTGCACCGTCAACAACGCGCCATATTCAGAGGTGGTGAGGCTTCGCTCTGTCGCATTGATCACTTCACCACTGGCTGAGTAACTTACTTCTTTCTTGCGCTTTGACTTCGTGGAGGCCTTGTTTTCTTTGGAGGATGACTTCGAGCTCTTACGGTCACCCCGTTTCTTTGAGGACGAGCTGGTGCGAATGTGTGACGCTGAAGCCGCAATCTGAGGGCTAAGAAGACGGTCATACACAATCAGCCCAATTAACGCGATGACCAGCACAATCAGCAATCGCCGAGTCCCCGAAACCAGTTTTTTAAGCCAACGTCTGTGAAGCCGCGTATCCGACATTTTGGCGAAATGAAGGTAACGGAAATAGTAGGCAATAATCATGAATAAGATTAGCGCCCCAACGCTGAGCTCCCGATAAAGTGCTACTTCAAAAATTCGAAACACAGCGTCCATAACAATCCTCCATTCAGCAATTAATAAATCTACACAATTTTATCAGTTCTATAAACCAATTAATATAGGTGAGCACTGAATTTTTATAGCTGAATTTACTTCTCCGGAAAAAGGCTATTAGTTGTCGGTCTGCTGCCCATTTCGATCACGGCTGTAGACCACTGCCACGATACCGGACTGCCAACCGATCGTCACCGGTTGTTGGCCCAGAAATTCGTTTGACGCCCAGGAAAACGGCGTCATGCTGGACCAGTACTTGAGCGGATACTTAGCGCCGGCAATATTTAGCCCCTCGATCCCCGTCAGCGGCACAATGCCCAGGTACGGGTACTCCGGCTGGGCGGGCAGCTCATGCTTGCCGCTGCGGTAGAACTGGACCCAATTCTGTGCATCAAGCATTTCGATCTGCTCTGTCCATTCTTGAAACCGGAGCTCAGTCGGTAGAAACAGGTTAGAAAGAAAATGGTCCAGCCGGCCCCCAGTGGCGCCGATCAGCCGCACCCGGTCGGCACCGGCATTAAACGCCAGACGCACGGTCATTTCCGTGTCCGTCTCATCCTTCTCAGGTTTGGCAGTGTGCAGCTCAGATACGCGACGTTTGACGTGGGCAAATTCAGCCGCCGTCAGCGAATCAAAATCTCCGACCGCAAACTGCGGCGTGATGCCGGCTTGAAGCAAATGCAGGGTCCCACGGTCAACACCGACCCAAGTGCCGGCTAACTTTTGCCAGTCGTGCGGCAGCAAGCTGACTGGCCCGCCGACCATCAGATTCATCATCATCATTTGCCGGCCGCCCGCAGTTTGCTGATTTGCTTGGCCGGCGACTCGCCGTCAGAAAAGACGAACGACCCTGCGACAAAAATATCCGCGCCAGCCTTGGCAACGGCACTGATGGTCTGGTCACTGATCCCGCCGTCGACCTCGATGGTGAAAGCTAACTTGCGTCCAGTCCGCAGCTTAGCCAGCCGCGCCACCTTGTCCGCCATGGCTGGCAGGAAGGCCTGACCGCCAAAGCCCGGGTTGACCGTCATGATCAGCACCTGATCGACAATGGGCAGCACTTCCTCGATCGCCGTCAGACTCGTGCCTGGGTTCAAGACGACGCCGGCCTTCACGCCGTGATCCTTGATCAGCTGCATCGCCCGGTAGATGTGCGGCGTGGCCTCAACGTGGATCAGCATGGTGTCCGCACCTGCTTTGGCAAACGCCGGGATCCACTGCTCGGGGTCATCGACCATCATGTGCACGTCCAGCGGCAGCGAGGTGACCGGCCGAATGGCGGCGACCATCCCCGGCCCGAAGGTCAGATTTGGCACAAAATGCCCGTCCATCACGTCGACGTGGATCATATCCGCGCCGCCTTCCTGGACGGTGCGAATGTCGCGCGCCAAGTTGGCAAAGTCTGCACTCAAAATTGAAGGGGCAATTTTCATCGCCAATACTTCCTTTCTAGTTCTTCTGATAAGTCGGCCGCTTGCCTTGAAGCTCGGCCCGAAACTGCATGTAATCGTCGTAGCGGCTTTGCATGATCGTCCCCGCTTCAACAGCGGCTTTCACCGCGCAGCCCGGCTCCTTGTCGTGCTGGCAGGACCGGAACTTGCACTGGTCCGCCACCTGGACGAACTCGGGGAAACGGTCGCGCAGGTCGTCCAGGGTGACATCGAGCAGCCCGAGTGACGAGAACCCCGGCGTGTCAGCGACCAGGCCGCCTTCTGCAAGGAACAGCTCGGTAGTGCGGGTCGTGTGCTTGCCGCGATTCAGCGCCTTGGAGATCTCGCCGGTGGCCAGTGTCAGGCCAGGCACCAGGTGGTTGATCAGCGTCGACTTGCCCGCCCCGGTTTGGCCGGTGAAGATGGTGAGCTTGTCCTTGAACGACGCCCGCACTTTTGCCAGCGTCGCCGGTGAAAATGGCGGCACACTGGCAAAAGTCGCATAGCCGATCTGCTCGTAACTCGTCAGCGCCGCTTGGATCTCCTTCAGTCGTGCTGCAGGCACCAGGTCCGTTTTGGTCAGGTAAATCTCGGCATGAATTTGCTTGCCTTCCAGGTACACCAGAAAGCGGTCAAGCAGATTCAGCGAGAAGTCGGGCTCGGCTGCGGCGACGACCAGAATCGCCTGGTCAATGTTCGCCACTGGCGGGCGCACCAGCGCGTTCATTCGGGGCTTAAGCCGCAGCAAATACCCCTCATCGTCGGTGCCAACGCCGGGCGCAAACTCGGCAAAGTCCCCGACCAGCGGCGAAATTTTTTGGTTGCGCAAATTGCCGCGCCCGCGCGTACGATACACGGTGCCGTCAACGGCGATGTCGTAAAAGCCGCTAACTTGCCGAATGATGCGACCCGTTTTTTCGTTAGTCGCCACTGATATTATCCTCCGATTGCACGACGCTGCCGTTGTTCTCAATGCGGTAGGCGCCAGTTTGACCATTTTTCAGCGTGAAGTTCAGCGTGATGGTCTGGTTGGCGGTGATGGTCATCGTCTTATAGACACTGCTCAGGCTGTGGGTGCTGTCCTGCAGGTAAATGGTGATCTGATTGGCCGCATTGCCGCTGGCCCCACTGGCAGACGAGCTGCTGGCGGCCGGCATGTATTCAAGCTGAACTGTCCGGGTCGCCGACTGGGTCGCGTCACTTGAGGAACTGGAAGCGCTGGCCGGGTCCTGGCCCTTCGAGAAGGTCACACTGATTGAATCCCCGCGCTGTAAGTCGCTGCCTGCCTGCGGATCCTGACTGATCAGCTGTCCGGAAGCCACACTGTCGTTGTAGGCGGTGTTGATCTTAAGGGTCATCCCGTGCGCGGTGGCCCAGGCGCTCACTTGCCCCTCGCTTTGCCCGGAAAAATCAGGCATGGCGACGGTCGCGGACCCGCTTGAAACCGTCAGCGTGATGGTCTTGCCGTCCGGGACGACACTGGTGCCGGGATCTAGACTCTGCGCCATGATCTCGCCAGCGGGAATCTCGTTGCTGGCGCGGCGTTTGCGCTTGACCGTAAAGCCAGCCTTCTCCAGCCGTTTTTTAATGGTCGAATACTGATCGCCGACGTAATCGCCGAGCTTGTATTTCTTGTCGCCGGAACTGACGATGATGTCGACCGTGCTGCCAGACTTCACACTGCTGCCGGCGTTCGGGTCCGATTTGATGACCTTATCCTTTGCGACTTTGCTGGAAGCCTGTTTGGTTTCTTGACCCAGCACCAGGTCGGCCGCTTCCAAGGCACTTTCAGCCTGGGTGCGGCTCATCCCCGTCAACTCAGGGACGGTAGCCTCCTTACTGCCGCCGGTCAGCGACAGGACGACAAACAAGATAATGGCGGCCACGATGACACCGGCCAGCACAAACGGCCAGTATTTCTTCCAGCCGTGCTTACCGGTTTTCTTCGGGCGCTGTTTGGGCGCATCCGCCGGCCGTTCCGCAGCTTGCGGCGTCGGCGTCGTGGTGGCCGCATGGACTGGTTGGGCGGCCGCGCTTGAGCCGACCATCGGCATGACCTTGGTTTCGTCAAGGTCTGAGGCGTCCGGGACAAACTTCTCCTCGTGCGCCCGCGCTGGCGACAGCGCGGTCTTCAGGTCCGCCGCCATGGCGTCCGCCGACGTATACCGGTTGGCCGGGTCCTTGGCTGTGGCCTTCAAGACCACGTTTTCCAGAGCCTGCGGGATCCGCGGGTCGAACTCGCGCACGCTCGGCATGTCCTCTTGGAAGT
Organism: Lacticaseibacillus hegangensis; assembly: GCF_003946465.1. Lineage (GTDB taxonomy): Bacteria > Bacillota > Bacilli > Lactobacillales > Lactobacillaceae > Lacticaseibacillus > Lacticaseibacillus hegangensis. The sequence continues at coordinate 7,006 of NZ_RHOL01000017.1, forward strand.
GCTTGAGCGCAATGGACACTGCCGAGTCGCCTTCAAACGGCACCGTCCCGGTGAGCATCTCAAATAAAATGATGCCGAGCGCGTAGATGTCGCTTTGCCGCGTCGGCATGCTGCCGCGGGCCTGCTCCGGACTCAGGTAATGCACCGAGCCCAGCAGCGAGTTGGTTTGCGTCATCGAATTGTCGGACAGCGCGACGGCGATCCCAAAGTCGGTGATTTTCGCGTTGCCGTCCTGGTCGATCATGATGTTTTGCGGCTTCAGGTCGCGGTGAATGATGTTGTGATCATGCGCCACCTGAATGCCGGCCAGGATCTGTTCCATGATGTCGATCACCCGCTGGTACGGGATGGGAAAATGCTCGACGATGTACTTTTTCAGGTCGGAGCCGCGGACGTATTCCATGACCAAATACTGCTGGTCATTGCTTTCCCCCACGTCGTAGATTGACACGATGTTCGGGTGGACCAGCTCAGTCGTCGCCATGGCCTCGCGCTGAAAGCGGCGCTTGGTGTCGGGATCATTTTGCAGATCAAGGCGCAACACTTTGACCGCGACGTCGCGGTCCAAGATCAGGTCATGCGCCAAATAGACGTTGGCCATACCCCCTTCGCCAAGGGTTTTGAGCAGCTTATAGCGCTCGTTCAAAATATAACCAGGTTCGATCATCGCTGCTCCCTCCAATCCTGGTGAATGATCAGCGCCGAGATATTATCCGGCCCGCCGGCCTCGTTGGCCATATCGATCAGCCGCTGGGCTTTGGCGCCCAAGGGCTGCTTGGAGCCGATGACCTTCGTGATTTCATCGTCTTCGACCTGCTTGGTCAAGCCGTCGGAGCACAGCAGCAGATAGTCATCATACTCCATGTCATAAATCGTGACATCGGCGTCGACGTCCTCGGACACACCGAGGCTGCGCGTGATGACGTTGCGCTGCGGGAACTTCTCCGCTTCCTCGCGCGTCAGCTCGCCGCGGCGCACCAGCTCATTGACCAGCGAGTGGTCCTCGGTGATCTGAATCAGGTGATCGTGGCGATACAAATAAGCCCGTGAATCGCCGATGTTGGCGACCACGAAGCGCGAGCCGGAGATGATGACGGCGACCAGCGTCGTGCCCATCCCCGTCAGGTCGGCGTAACGCTGCGCCTTTTCCAGGATCATCGAATTCTCCTGCTGCAGCTCAAAGATCAGCCACCGCACGATTTTCTCAACGTCGGTGTTCTGCGTCGCTTCAAAGGCGTGACCGAGGTGCGACACGGCCATTTCCGAGGCGACATCGCCGCCTTGGTGGCCGCCCATGCCGTCGGCGACAATCGCCAGCGTCACGCCTGACGTATTGGCGAACAGGCCAACGTAGTCCTGATTATTTGGCCGTTTACGGCCGATGTCTGTCCGATAGGTATATTCCATTCATTCGTCCTACTTTCGTACGAAGCTGGCGATGAAGAAGCCGTCCGTACCGTAATCGTCGGGAAAAAGCTGCAGGGCCGGCGCGTTGTGCGCCCGGTCAAGCGGCCGGTCGACTGGGACCGGCACCTGCTCATAGTCGGGGTGCGCCGCCAAGAAGCTTGCGACAACACCCTGATTTTCCTCTGTTACCATGGTACACGTACTGTAGGTCAGGCGTCCATTCACTTTTAGTAAAGGTGCGACCGCGTTCAGAATCGCCAGCTGGATCTTTGGCAGGTTCACCAGGTCTTGCGGCTGCTTGGTGTAGCGAATTTCCGGCTTACGGCGCAGCAGGCCCAGGCCCGAGCACGGCGCGTCGACCAGGATCCGGTCGAAGCTTGCGGCGTCAAAATGATCGCCGGCTTCGCGGGCGTCCATTTGTGCCGCGTGCACGCGGTCTTCCAGGCCCAGGCGCTTGGCGTTGTCCTCGATCAGTCGCACCTTGTGCGGGTGCAGGTCGAGCGCGACGACTTTCCCGCCTTGTGCGGGGTCCAGGTACTGCGCGATGTGGGTGGTTTTGCCGCCCGGCGCCGCGCAGGCGTCCAGCACCCGGCTGCTTGGCTGCACGTCGAGGCTCGGCGCGACCAGCATCGAGCTTTCGTCCTGGATGGTGTAGCGCCCTTCTTCAAACGCGCGCGTGCCGGCGAGGTGGCCGCCGTCTGCGACCAGACCCACCGGGGTCAGCGCGCTTTCGCGAATGCTGGGGAACTCGGGTTCAAGTTCGGCGGTCACTTCTGCAGGGGTGGCTTTGGTGGTGTTGACCCGCAGCGAGGCGCCGGCCGGTTCGTCGATGGTTTTAAGGATCGACTCGGTTTTCTCAACGCCCAGCTGCTCGCTGAGTTTTTCAACGAGCCATTCCGGCACACTGTACGTGATCGACAGCCGCTTGGTGGCCGGCTGAATTTTCGTCAAGTCGGGCACTTCGCTGCGCTGCAAGTTGCGCAGAATCGCCGTGACGTACTGGCCGATGCCGAGGTTACCCATTTTCTTGGCGATCTTGGTCGACTCGTTGAAAATCGCCCGGGCCGGAATGCGGTCCAGGTACACCAGCTGGTACACGGCGGTTTGAAGCAGCACGTGCACCCACGGGTCGAGCTTGCGATCGCGCACGAAAGGCTTGAGGTAGTAATCCAGCGTGATGCCATGCTGGATGACCCCGTACACAATGTTGGTCGTGAGCGCCGCATCGCGCTCGCTGAGGTCACTTTTCTTCAGCTGGGCGTCCAGCGTCAAGTTGGCGTAGCTGCCCTTGGTGGTGACGCGGGTCAGGATGTTAACGGCGACAGTGCGCGGATCATTTTTCGGCAATGATTTGGTCTCCTTCTTGAATGCCGCGGCCGGCCCCGTTCAAAAACGCGGCGATGGGCTGCTGGCCCTTGCCTGCCGGCTGAAGCGTGTTGATGGCAAACGTGGTGCCAGCGCCCGCGGCGACGACCAGGCGCTTCTTGCTGCGTGCCACGACGACGCCAGGCTTAGCTTCAGTGGTCTCCTCAAGCGGCGTGATGGCCCAAAGCTTGACGCGCTCGCCTAGCAGGGTCACCCAGCCGCCGATTTCGGGTCGCAGTCCACGGACCCAGTTGTCGAGCTGCTCGGCCGGCAGCGTGATGTCCAGGTGCTCCTGGTCCTTGCTGATGGTCGGCGAGAACGTGACCAGGTTTTCGTCCTGCGGCGTTGGGACTTCGCCTGCGATGATGTCCGGGAGCTTTTTCATCAAGAGGTCGCGGCCCACCAGGCTGAGCTTCTCAAACACGGTGCCTGTGTCGTCGGCGCGCGTCAGCGGAATGGCCGCCTGCGCCCACATCCCGCCGGCGTCCATTTTCTTGACCATCTGGATCAGCGTGACGCCAGTTTCAGCATCGCCGTTGATGATGCTGTACTGGATCGGCGCGCCGCCGCGGTACTTCGGCAGCAGCGAGCCATGCACGTTGACGGCCGTGATTTTGGCCGCGTTCAGGAACTTGGTCGGCAAGAACTGGCCGTACGCCGCGGTGATGATCAAATCTGGCGCCAATTCGATGGCCTCAGCCAGCTCGGGACTGCCGCCAAGCTTTTCCGGCTGCAGCACCTTCACGCCCAGCTTCAGCGCGGCCTGCTTCACCGGCGATTGGGTCAGCTGTTGCTTGCGCCCCACCGGTCGGTCCGGCTGCGTGACCACCGCCAGCACGTCATACTCCTTGGCGACGGCTTCTAAGATCGGCACCGCGAACTGCGGCGTGCCCATGAAAATTACACTAGTCATATGCTCTCCTTACCTTAAATGAATGTCAAAGGTTCCTTGTCGATGCCGACAAAATACCCGTTGCGCGTTCCGACCTGGGTGTCATCCAGGATCTTCGTCAACGTCTGGTCAAGCCGTGGCTCCCTTTTGTACTTGATCACCAGCTGATAAATGTAGCGATTCTTCAGCCGAGCGATCGGGCCCGGAGTCGGCCCCAACAGCACCGCAGACGGTGATAAACTGTCGGTCAGCTGCTTGGCCAGCTGGTAAATCAGCTTGGCGGCCGCTTCCTCCTGCTGATGGCTGACGGTCACCTTCGTGGTGAAGTAGTACGGCGGATAGTCACCGCGGTGGCGGATCGCCATCTCCTGGCGGAAGAAGCCTTCGTAGTTTTGCGCCTGCGCGTACTGAATCGCGTAATGGTCGGGGTTGAAGGTCTGAATGAACACTTCGCCAGGCTTTTCCGCCCGGCCGGCGCGGCCCGACACCTGCGTCAGCAGGTCAAAGGTGCGCTCACTGGCGCGAAAATCAGGCATCCCCAGCCCGGTGTCGGCATTGATCACGCCGACCAGGGTGACGTCGGGGAAGTCCAGCCCCTTGGCGATCATCTGGGTGCCGAGCAGAATGTCGGCCTCGTGCGCCCCAAACGCCGCCAGGATTTTCTCGTGGCCGCCCTTGCGCCGCGTGGTGTCAACGTCCATGCGCAGCACGCGCGCTTGTGGCAGCAGCTGATGCAGGCTGGCTTCAACCTTTTCGGTGCCGGTGCCGTAGTAGCGGATCTTGCGCGACCCGCAGCTCGGGCACACGGTCGGAATCGCTTCCTCGTGGCCGCAGTAGTGGCAGCGCAGCGTGTGCGTGTCCATGTGCAACGTCAGGCTGATGTCACAGTTCGGACACTGCACCCGGTAGCCGCACTCGCGGCACATCACAAAGCTGGAAAAGCCGCGCTTGTTCAGCAGCAGGACGCTTTGCTCGTGGCGGTCCAGCCGCAGCTGCAAGGCGTCGAGCAAGGCCTTGGAAAAATCGTCCTTGCCGCCTTGCTTGTAGGCCTCGCGCATATCCACAATGTGGACCTGCGGCAGCGGCTGGCGGTTGATGCGCGAAGGCAGGCGCAGCAGCGTGTACACACCTTTTTCCGCCCGAGCGCGTGACTCCAAACTCGGAGTCGCGGAACCCAGGATCACCGGGGCCCCGAAAGTCTGGGCGCGGTGCAGCACCACATCGCGGGCGTGATAGCGCGGCGCGTCGTCCTGCTTGTATGACGTTTCGTGCTCTTCGTCGATGATGAACACGCCGATGTTGGTCAGTGGTGCAAAGGCTGCCGACCGCGCGCCGACGACCACTTGCGCCTCGCCGCGCTGAATGCGGCGCCACTCATCAAACTTTTCGCCTTCAGACAGGCCCGAGTGCATGACGGCGACTTCGCGGCCAAAGCGACCCTTGACGCGGTGCACCATTTGCGGCGTCAGTGCAATTTCAGGCACCAGCATCATGGCGTTGCGCCCTTCCTTGAGCGCTTCGGCAATCACCTGCAGGTACACCTCGGTTTTGCCCGAGCCGGTGACCCCTTCAAGCAGAAAAGTCTTGGGGGTCTTCTGCCGCACCGCCGCATCGACGGTGCTGACTACTTTGCTTTGGTCGGCAGTCAGCGTCAGCGGCTGCGTGCGCTCGCCGTGGTCCAGGTCGTCGTACGGGGCGCGGTAAACTTCGCGAGTATCCAGGCGGAGCCAGCCTTTTTTGGCGGCTGCGTGCACCGCGGTCCGGTCGACCTCGCCGCGCTTGACGGCCTCGGCGAGCACCGGCTGACTGCCGGCATTGACCCACGTCCGCAGCGCGGTGATCAGCTGCAGCTGCTTGGTCGCGTTGGCCCGCACCCCTTCACGCAGGGTGGCATATTCGGCAGCCGTTTTCAGCGGCACAACGACCTGCTCGGTTTTAACCTTGGCGCGGTCCTTGCGGGCATACCGCAGCGTCAAGGCGTCTTGGTCGATCAGCCGCATGACCTGGGCTGAGACTTCGGCTGGCGTGTGACTATCCAGCACCAGCTGGTCCTGCCCGGCCAGCAGCGCCTCGGCCTCGGCCGTGGGCTGGCTGCCCAAGGTGACACTTTTGATGGTGTCAACTTTCAGCATCGCCGGCAGCATCGTTTGAATGCAGGTGATCCAAAAGGCGTAAGTCGTTTTCGCCAGCCAGTGGGACAGCGCCAGCGTCTCCTCGTTCATGACCGGCGCGTAATCAAGCGCCGCGATGATGGGCTTCAGTTCACCTTCAAAGTCCGCATGGTCGGCCAGTGCCACCACCATGCCGGAAACTTCCCGCTTACCTTGGCCGAACTGAACCCACACGCGCATCCCCGGCTGGATCCGCGCTTCAAGCGCCTGCGGAATGGCATAATCAAACGGACGATCCGTTTGCATGGTCGGCACGTCGACAATCACTTTTGCAACGGTCATGCCCGCACCTCCTGAATCCGGCGCAAAATTTGCTGCGCCAGTTCAAGCTTGGGGGCCTGTGCCAACTCAATCGGCGCCTGGCCCGGCTGAAGCAGCGTGACGGCGTTGTCGTCGCGGTTAAAGCCGAGGCCCTTGCCGACGCGGTTGGCAATCAGCATGTCCGCCTGCTTGCGCGCCAGCTTGGCCTGGGCATTTTGCAGCAAGTCATTCGTTTCGGCCGCAAACCCGGCGACGAACTGGTGGGTTTTGCTGGCCCCCAGCGCCGCGAGAATATCGGGATTTTGCACCAGATCCAGCGTCAGGCCTTGGTCGCCAGTTTTCTTCAGCTTGCTTGAGGCGACCTCACGCGGCCGATAATCCGCTACTGCCGCCGCCATCAACACAATATCCGTCTGGTCAAAGCGGGCCTGAACTTCGGCATTCATCTGCTCGGCCGTCTCAACTTTTTCCACCTCGACTGCCGGCAGCGTCACCTGGTGTGCAGTCGTGATCAACGTCACCTTTGCGCCAGCCGCAGCCGCCGCGTTCGCCAGGGCCGTGCCCATTTTACCTGAGGAATCATTGGTCAGGTAGCGCACCGGGTCCAGGCGCTCGCGCGTGCCGCCGGCAGTGACCAGCACCTTGACCCCGCGCAAGTATTGGTCGCTGGTGGCCAGTGCCGCAAACTGTGTGATCACCGCTTCATCGGGCATGCGGCCTTGGCCGGTGTAACCCTCGGCAAGGAAACCGGTCGCAGGCGTCAGGACCTGAACACCCAAGTCCTGTAAGTGCGCCACGTTGGCCTGCGTCTGCGGGTTGGCCCACATTTGGTCATTCATGGCTGGCACCACGAGTTTCAGCCCGGCGAAAGCCAGCAAAGTGGTCGTCACGACGTTATCTGCCATACCCGCCGCCATTTTGGCCAGCGTGTTGGCCGTCGCCGGCACCACCAGCGCCAGGTCCATCCAGCGCGCAAGCTCGACGTGGGCCACGTGTTCGGGCGCGGCAAATTCGGCGGCGTCGGTCAACACGGCATGCTTGCTGACGGTTGCCAGGCTTTGCACGGTCACGAAGTTTGTCGCAGCGGGCGTCACGGCCACGCGCACCTCAAAGCCCGCCTTGATCAGAAGGCGTACCAGGTTAGGCGTTTTGTATGCGGCGATTCCGCCAGTGATGAACACACCGATTTTCTTTGCCATGAGTCAGCCTCCGTTTCGTCCTTCATTATAGCAAACATTACCCGCCAAGAAGTTTTGGCCCTGAGCGACCTGATTTTGACGGCTTTGAATACAGAAAAAAACAGTCACGCGGCTGACGTTGCCGCATGACTGCCCTCGTGTCCCCAGACACGAAGTGAGGTTTTGGTTGCTCAAGCTTCTACAATTAGCGCTTTGTGCTTAGGCCTTAAGCCAGGAAAAAACAAACACTCCCTAAACATGTTCGAAGGAGCGGCCCTATCAACCCATAAATTTGATTATAATCCTAACGGAAATAAATGGCTGAGTAAATCGCTCAGCCCCACGATTTTTTCCAAAATAAAAGCGGCAAAACCCTGTCAGGTTCTTCCGCACCAGTCAATTACTCTTCTTTGTGGTCCAGCTTTTCGGCGTCGCGTTCCTTCATCTTCGACTCTGGGTCGATGATGACGTCGCCGGCTGCAATTTCCTCAAGCGCCTGGCCGACCTTTTTCAAGGACTTGTAGTTCGGCAGCATCTTGATGCCGCCCTGCTCCAATTCGTGGGCCCGCTTGGCGGCCAGCACTGCCAGCGAATAACGGGATGGAATCTTTTCGAGTAAATTATCAATCGATGGGTAAATAATCATGTTTGTCTTCTCCTTAATGACGTCAGGGATGAATCTGGAAAATCTGGCGGGTGCGCCGTAAACGGGTGCCGCCAGGCAACGCCCGAACGCTTTGCTGCTCCGCGTGCGCCATAAACGTGCTCCGCTGGCCAACGCCCGAGCGCTTAGCTACTCCGCATGCACCATAAACGTGCTCCGCTGGCCAACGCCCGAGCGCTTAGCTACGCTGCCAGCCTCGCCGCCAAAACCAGCGGCAATGCTGGCAGCTAGGCTAATCGTCGGGCTAAGTGCGGCCAGCTCCGCACTCTCTCTACTGTACCATATTCCGGTACTTATCGATAACGCGCGGGACGCGCAAGTGCTCGCTTTCGATGATGCGCTCGATGCGCTTGCACGCCTTTGGGACCTCGTCGTTGACCACCGCGTAGTCGTAGTTTTCCATCATTTTGATCTCTTCAGCGGCCTGTTTGACCCGCTTGTTGATCACGTCGGCGGAATCGGTGCCGCGCCCGATCAAGCGGTGCTTCAGCTCCATCAGATCCGGCGGGGTGAGAAAGATGAACACGCCATCCGGGCACTTTTCGCGGACCTGCATCGCGCCCTTGACCTCGATTTCAAGGAGCACATCACGGCCGCTGTCCAAGGTTTTGTTCACATACTTTACCGGGGTGCCGTAGTAGTTGTCGACGTATTTCGCGTACTCGAGCATTTGGCCGGCCGCGATCTCGGCCTCGAATTGTTCCTTCGTGCGAAAATAATAATCGACCCCGTCTTGTTCGCCAGGCCGCGGTTTCCGTGTCGTCATCGAGACCGAGTACTGAAAATCGCGAAAATCATCAGCGAGCATGGCCTGCCGGACCGTCCCCTTGCCGACCCCACTTGGTCCCGACAAAACGATCAGCATTCCCCGTTCATGCATGATTTAACCTCTTTCATCATTAGTGTTAAAAACATTATGCAGTTTGCCATATGAAATATCAAGCCCGACTGGCGGTCAAAGCCTTAAATTCAGGCGTTTTCATCATTTGCTGCGCCATTTGCCAGCCGGCCTGCATCAGACGCGGCCGGGGCTTTTGCCGAAAATCCAAAATGTTCGGGGCCCACTTGGGGACATCCAGGTGCAGCCGAGTCGCGACCTTCGGCTTGGGGCCGAGCCCGCCAGCGCCGATGCTGATGATGTGCGTCGCGCCCAAATCATGCGCCACGTCGACTGGCAGGTCATTGACCATGCCGCCATCGACGTAGTGCGTGTCTGCGATGTTCACCTTGGGATAAACGCGCGGGATCGCCGAGCTGGCAAGCAGCCACTGAAGTTGGGCGGAGGCTGGCTTGCCCGTAATGGTCACCACATGCTGGCGCATTTTCGGCAGTGCCGCAGTCAAAATAAGCACCGGCCAAGGGTGAATGGTCGGCCGTGCCACCAGCTCGCGCAGCAGCGTCGCGTAAGGCACCTCGCCTTGCCGCCGAAAAAACATATTCCGCGGGATCTTGGTCAGCCACCACTGCACCAGCTCCGCCGCGGGCAGCTTGGTCGTGCCCAGCGCGTTGATGGCGCCGATCGAGGTGCCCAGCACAAAATCGGGCCGGAGTTTACTGGTCGAAAGTGCGGCTAAAGCACCGGCTTGAAACGCGCCACGCGCGCCACCGCCCCCAAGGACTAAGCCTAACGTCATGAACATTCCTCCCGTCTGCGAAAATAATTTGCGAAAGTGATTGACAAACCGAACGATTGTTTGCATAATGAAGTCATCAAATAGAACGAGTGTTCGGAGGCGCCATTATGGAAAATAAAACGAGTGCACTGCAGTCTGTCTCTCACCAGTTAATCAAATCAACGCGCGAGTTCTTCGCGCTGACAGAGCCGGCCGTGGTGATGCCGGCGGCCCAAGTCAGTCAGTTTGCAGACCAGGCGTTCTCCCGGCACTACCGCGTCGCCTTGAACTTTGAAGGCGAAGAAGAAGCACTGGTCGGCCACCTCACCCGCCGGCTCAGCAATGATCGTTATCTACTTCAAGCATACCGCAGTAACCTCTACCGTGTCGTCGATCTCGCCCAGGTGACTTACCTTCAGCGGGCCTGACCCAAGCAGCAGCGCCGCCATCAGTTGATGGCGGCGCTGTTTGTGTCTAGAGTTACTTGGCCTTCGCGGCATCAGCCAGCTTCAGCATCTCTGAGGCGTGCGCCACCGATAACTTGGTGACCTGCTCGCCGGCCAGCATCCGCGCAATTTCCTGCACGCGCCCAGCGTGGTCAAGCTTGGTGACGCTGGTCGTGGTGCGGCCCTTCGCGACCTGCTTTTGGATCAGGAACTCGTGGTCGGACATTGCGGCCACTTGCGGCAGGTGGCTGATGCACAGCACCTGCGAGTGCCGGGCGATGGCCGAGATCTTGTTGGCAATGGCCTGCGCGACGCGACCGGAGACGCCGGTGTCGACTTCATCGAAAATAATCGAGGTGACGCCATCGGTTTCGGCAAAAATGGTCTTCAGTGCCAGCATAATCCGCGACAGCTCCCCGCCACTGGCAATTTTTGCCAGTGGCTTGGCGGCTTCACCGGGGTTGGTTTGAATGTAGAACTCCACATTGTCGATGCCATCCGGCCGCAAGGTGTCCGCCGGCAACTTGCTGAAGCGCACCGAGAAAACCGTTTTTTCCATGTACAGGGCCTTAAGCTGCCCGTGAATGGCATCAATCAGCTTGGTGGCCGCGTGCTTGCGCGCCGTGCGCAGCTGCGCCCCCAGTTTAAGCAGCGCCTGGTGCTCGGTCGCCACGCGCTTCTCCAAGCCCTCTTCGTCCGCGTCGTTCGCGGTCATCGAGGCCAGCTCATCCGCGGCTTTTTCCCCATACGCGATCACTGCCTTGAGGTCGGCCCCGTACTTGCGTTCCAGCTGGGAAATGAGCTCAAGGCGCTTTTCGACCTCGTCCAGGCGGCCGTCATCGTACTCAAGTGTGTCCACCTGGCGCGATAAATCGCCTTGCACGTCCTGCAGTCCGTAGTAAACCGACTGAATCGAATCCGCCAGCTTAGCGTAGGCCGGGTCGAGGTCGGCGATGCTTTGCAGGTTGCCCATGATCTCACCGATTTGATCCAGGGGGCTGACTTCGGATTCTGTGAGCAGTTCGTAGCTCTGGGTCAGCGCGTCGGAAATTTTTTGAAAATTGGCCAGCCGGTCGCGCTCGGCGATCAGCTCATCTTCTTCGGTCGGTTTGAGCTCGGCGCTTTGGATCTCGTTGACCTGAAATTTCAACATGTCCAGGCGCTGGGCCCACTCCCGCTCATTTTGATGCTTCTTGGTGAGCGCCGCCTGATCCTTTTGATAGGTCGCGTACTGCGTTTGATAGTCGGCAAGCAAGTGCCCCACCGACTCTCCTGCAAACTGATCCAGCAGTCCCAGGTGGGTATCTGGATGCACCAGCTGCTGATGTTCATTTTGGCCGTGAATGTCGACCAGCGTCTCGCCGATTGCCCGCAGTGTGGCCGTGTTAACTAGCTCACCGTTGACGCGGCATAAGTTGCGCCCAGACGCGTAAAGCTCGCGCTGCAGCAGCACCATGCCGTCGTCTGGCGCCAGGCCAAATTGGGCCATCACCTCAGGCGTCTTCGGGTTGGCTGTCGCGTCAAATAAGCCTTGCAGCGTCGCCTTATTGGCCCCGGTGCGCACAAAATCAGCCGAGCCGCGGCTGCCAGCCAAAAGCCCCACCGCGTCGATGATGATCGACTTGCCGGCCCCGGTTTCGCCGGTCAAAGTCGTCATGCCGGCCTCAAAGCTCAGCTCAAGGTCTTCGATAATGGCAAAGTCATGAATCACTAATTCTTGTAGCATCCGCTCACACCATTTCGTCCAGCATCCGCAGCACCTGATTGGCTTCTTCCGCCCCACGGCAGACTAACAGAATCGAGGCATCCCCAGCCACCGTGGCAAAAATGCGCTGATCATCCAGGTGCTCGATCAAATTACCAACGGCCGGGGCCGTGCCGGGTGACATCACCAGGTACACAAACTGATCCATCACGTCCCCGCGCAGGTACGCGGCCTGCAGGGTGCGCCGCAGCTTATCTTGCGGGGCCAGCTGGCGCTCCGGTGGCAGCGAATAGCGGTAATGGCCATTGACCATTGGCACCTTGACCAGCTGCATCTCCTTGATGTCCCGCGAAATCGTCGCTTGCGTCACGGTGATGCCGCGCGCGGCCAGCGCGGCGACAAAGTCTCCCTGGCGCTCGATCGGCGTGCTTTCTACAAGCGCTCTGATCTGCGCCTGACGCTCATTTTTTTGCATCTGCTCACCTGCTTTCACCGTTAATTATACAACAGCTTGCATAAAATCTAAAACAAGTGAATAGATATTCACTAAGGCTTGGGGTGCCCTGGCTTAAGCTCGGCGTATGCGGCAGCCAATGTCTTGTCCACATCAACGTCTGCCGCTTTAGTGCCCGGAACGGCAGCATTTTGCAGGTGGATCAAAAACTCGATGTTGCCTTCGCCGCCCGTGATCGGGGAAAAATCCAGCCCCAGCACGTTGTAGCCGGCGCTCAGTGAAAAGTCGACAATCGTTTGAAGCACGGCCTTGTGAACCGCCGGATCGCGGATGATGCCTTTTTTACCGACGTGCTCCCGACCCGCCTCAAACTGGGGCTTGATCAGCGCAACGGCGTGGCCGCCTGGCTGCAAAATCGCGTGCAGCGGCGGCAGGATCAGCTTCAGCGAGATGAAGGACACATCGGTCATCGCAAACTCGACCGGGCCGTGCGTGAAGTCCTCAGGCTTGCTGTAACGGAAGTTGGTTTGTTCCATCACGACCACCCGCGGGTCTTCGCGAATTTTCCAGGCCAGCTGGTTGGTGCCGACGTCCAGGGCGTACCCGAGCTTGGCGCCATTTTGCAGGGCCACGTCGGTAAAGCCGCCAGTGGACGAGCCGATGTCGAGCACCGTCTTGCCTTTGAGATCAATGTCGAAGACCTTGAGCGCCTTCGCCAGCTTCAGGCCGCCGCGGCTGACGTAAGGCATCTTCTTGCCTTTCACGTGCAGCACCGAATCACCGGCGATTTTGACCCCTGGCTTGTCCAGTCGCTCGTTATTTTGATCATAGACTTCCCCCGCCATCACAGCGCGTTTGGCCTGTTCGCGTGATTCAAACAGTCCTTGCTCGACCAGCAGGACATCGACTCGTTCTTTACTCATTGCTTCTCCGTTTCAAAGTAATCCAGCAGGGCTAACAGTTGCGGCGCCGGCACACTTAGCTGGCTCGCTGCGTGCTTGGCTTTGGCGACCTCGTCACCTAACGCCTTGCGGGCACCGGTGAGCCCGACCAGACTGGGATAAGTGGCCTTGCCTTCCGCGACGTCCTTGTTGGGCGTTTTACCCAGCTGGGCGGCGGTTTCCGTGACGTCATTGATGTCGTCTTGAATCTGAAAAGCGCGGCCAAACGCGCTGGCAAAGGCATGCACCTGAGCCGCGTCGTCGGCGCTGGCCTGGGCCAGCACCGCGCCCATATCGGCCGCCACCGCCAGCAGCGCCCCGGTTTTTTCTGCCTGCAGCTGCTGCAAAGTCGCGAGGTCGATCTGGTGACCCTGCGCATCCATGTCCATCACCTGACCGCCGACCATGCCGTTCGGGCCGACCGCACGGGCAAACAGTTGCACCAAGCGGACCAATGTCTCCGGGGCGACCGAGGTTTGCGCCAACAGGTCAAACGCGGCACTTTGCAGTGCATCCCCGGCAAGAATCGCCGTGGCTTCATCGAACTGCTTGTGACTGGTTTTCTTGCCGCGGCGCAGGTCATCATTGTCCATGGCCGGCAGGTCGTCGTGAATCAGTGAGTACGTGTGAAGCAGTTCCAGTGCCGCCGCCGCGGGTAAGGCTTGCTGCCCGTCGCCACTGAACGTCGTCACCACCGCCAGTAGCAGCAGTGGCCGCAGCCGTTTCCCGCCGGCATCCACCGAGTACGCCATGGCGGCCTCAAGGTGCGGATTATTCACCGTGGCCAAGTATTGATCCAGGGTCTCCTGAACCGGTTGCCGCCACGCCGCCGTTTCCTCAAGCATTCTTGTCTGCTGCCTTCGGGTCAAACGCTTCGACAGCCCCGTCGTCCTTGACCATCTGCGTGACCGTCTGCTCGGCGTTTTTGAGGGTCGCCTCCAGCTCACTGGAAAGCTTGATGCCGGCCTTGTACTGCTTCAGGGCCTCTTCCAGCGGGACTTGGCCCTGCTCGAGCTGATTAACAATCGTTTCCAGCTGCTGCAACTTTTCCTCGAATGTCGGTTCCTGTGATTCAGCCATTGGTTTGCTTCCTTTCTTCGACCACCACTGGTACGGTGCCGTCTTCAACGTGAATCAGCGCCTTGGCGCCGGGTTTGAAATCTTTGACCTTGGTCAGGGCCCTGCCGCGCGGCCCGGTGACGTAGCTGTAGCCGCGGCCCAGGATTTGGTCCGGTCCGAGGTGATCCAGCGCCTCATTGGCCAGCGCGAACGCCTGCCGCTTGCTTTGGACAATCGCCTGCGCGGCGCTTTGCAGGCGCCGCCGGTCGTTGGCCACGGTTTGCCGCGTATTCTCAACGCGCACGGTCAGCTGGCGAGGGTTCAAACTCGTCCGGGCCAGCCGAACGCGCTGAGCAAGCGCCGTGACCTGCACCTGCGTCGCACTGGTCAGTCGGTTGCGCAGCTGATCGACCTGCTGCAGGTACTGATCGTAAAGCCGCCCGGGCTGGGTCAAAACCACGGACTGGGCCGAACGGTTCAGCCGCTCACGAGCCGCCTGGATCCGGTTCTGCATCGCCTGCTGAATGCGGAGTTGATCTTCCTGAATACGGGTGAGGCCATCGGTCAGCTTGACCGGCGTCACCAGCTCAGCCGCGGCCGTCGGGGTCGCCGCGCGATGATCCGCCACAAAGTCTGTGATGGTGGTGTCGGTTTCGTGCCCGACCGAGCTGACGATCGGCATCGGCATGTCGGCCAAGGCGCGGGCGACACTTTCCTCGTTGAACGGCCACAGGTCTTCGATCGACCCGCCGCCGCGCCCGATGATCAGCGCGTCAAAGCCGCCCATCGCCTTCACCCGGCGCAGCTGAGTGACGATGGTCGGCGCGGCCTGGTCACCTTGCACCTGGGCAGGAAACAGGACAATTTGCAGGATTGGATAGCGCCGGGCGACCGTGGTCATGATGTCTTGGATCACGGCGCCGCTGGGGCTGGTGATCACCGCAACGCGCCGCGGAAACTGCCGCAACGGCCGCTGATTTTTGGCGAATAGCCCCTCGGCCTCGAGCTTCTTTTTCAGCTGCTCGTATTGCAGGTAAAGTTCGCCGATGCCTTCAGGCGCCATTTGCTCGATGACGATTTGGTACTGACCGCTGGCCGGATACAGCGTCACGCGCCCGACCACCCGGACGGTATCGCCTTCCTTAGGCTCAAATTTGAGCCGCGCAAACGCGCTTTTAAACATCACGACGTTGATCTTGGCGTGCTCGTCCTTCAGCGAAAAATACTGATGGCCGGGCCGCTTGCGAAAATTCGTGATTTCGCCGGTCAAATAGACCTTGCTCAGGTACGGGTCAAGGTCGAACTTGCGGCGCAGGTATTCGGTCAGCAAACTGACCGTGAGATAATCGGGTTCAGCCATGATGATGCCTCTTTGCTAGTTCTACCGTCTGAATCATCAGCGCGGCGATGGTCATCGGACCCACGCCGCCGGGCACCGGTGTGATTGCCGACGCCACTTTAACCACACTGTCAAAATCGACGTCGCCGACCAGCTTGCCAGCGGCATTGCGGTCCATCCCCACGTCGATCACCACGGCGCCGGGTTTCACGGCTTCAGCGGTGACAAACTGCGCCCGGCCAATCGCAACGACCAGAATATCGGCTTCGCGGGTGACCGCAAACAGGTCCGGGGTCTTGCTGTGCGTGACCGTCACCGTCGCGTCGGCGTTCAACAGCAGCGCCGCCATCGGCCGCCCGACAATGTTGGAGCGGCCAATGATCACGGCGCGCTTGCCGGCGACGGTGATGCCGTAATGCTTCAGCAGCGCCATGATGCCAAACGGCGTCGACGCGACCACGCCCGGATTATTTTCCCACAACCGGCCGACGTTGTAGGCATGGAACCCGTCGACGTCCTTGTCCGGGTCGATTGCCGCGATCACCGCGTCAGGGTCGACCTGTTCAGGCAGCGGCAGTTGGACCAAAATCCCGTCGATGGTGGCATCGCGATTCAACTCCTCCACCACTGCAAGGACCTCGGCCTGGGTCGCCGTTTTCGGCAGCGTCCGCAGGATCGAGTGAATACCGAGCTGGTCGGCGCGCCGCTGCTTATTGCGCACGTAAATGGCGCTGGCCGGATCATCGCCGACGAGGACCACCGCCAGGCTCGGCACGATGCCACGGGCCTTCAGTGCCGTCACTTCAGTTTGCAGGTCAGCCATTAAAGCGTTAGATGTTTGTTTGCCGTCAAGAATCGTTGTCATGGTTGTTCCCCCTTGTGTATCGTGCCGGTGCTCGTCGAACTTCATCATTCTACCTAGATTACGCAGGGGCCGTCCATGGTTCTCATCAGAATAACGCCGGATTACTAAAAAAGGCCACCGCGGTCGCGGCAGCCAGCGTTCATTCAGGCCTGCACAAAATGGCCCAAGATGCCGTTGATAAACTTAGCGTCTGATTCGTCGCTGTAGGTTTTAGCCAACTCGAGCGCCTCGTTCACCGCGACCTTGTCCGGGACGTCTGGGACCTGTTGAATCTCAAACAGCCCAAGGCGCAGCAAAATGAGGTCCGTTTTGCTCAACCGCTGAAGGGTCCAACCCTTTTTTAACTTGGCGTTAATTTGCGCGTCCAGTTCGTCCTGGTGAGCAAGCACGCCGTCAACCAGCGTGGTGAGGTAAGCGGGCGCTTCTTCATCCTTAGGCAGGGCCTCTTCGTAAACCGCGCTGCGGTCGGCATCGGCGTTGCTCGCAATGGCAAACAGCGCCTTAAACGCTGCTGCTCGGGTATCATGTCTATCTAGCATTACTTGTCTTCCTCTGGATTGGCATCATCCGCGTCATCGGCGAATAAGTTGTCAGGATCGAGCTTCGGGGCCTTTTCCGGCACCACGCCGACCACGTGAACGTTGACCTCATCCAGCGTCAAATCGGTCATGTAAAGCAGCTGCTCACGCAATGTCGACTGCATCGCCATCGCAACCTTCGGCACTGAAACGCCGTAGTCGAGATAGACATACACGTCGGCGGTCAACCGCTTGCCATCCACGGTCAGGTCAACCCCTTTGCCGTGGTTGGCCCGGCCGAACCACGAATTGATCGTGCTGGCCATCGTGCCGCGCATTTGATAGACGCCGTCCACCGAAACCGCCGCGATGCCCAGAATCACTTCAAGGACTTCCGGCACGATTTCGATCGTGCCTTGCGCATCAGTGCGATTTGCCAGAATGATATTCGAATCTTCAGCCATGAGCTGCCTCCTAAAAATTACGCGCGGGAGATGTAAGTCCCGTCTTGCGTATTGATGGTTAAAACGTCGCCTTCGTTGATGAAGAACGGCACCTGAACAACCAAGCCAGTTTCCAGCGTCGCCGGCTTCGAGCCGCCTGAACTGGTGTTGCCGCGGACGCCAGGCTCGGTGGCCGTGACGGTCAGATCAACGGTGTTCGGCACTTCAACGCCCAGCGTTTCGTTGCCGTGCATCATGATCTTGACTTCCATGTTTTCCTTCATGTACTTGAGCGCATCCGTCAGCTCTTCGGCGGGCAGTGTCAGCTGTTCGTACGTGGTGGTGTCCATGAAGACGTAAGAATCCCCGTCGGCATACAAGTACTGCATGGTTTTCGTATCGATCTGTGCCTTCTCGACTTTTTCGGTCGAACGGAAGGTCTTTTCTTGAACGGCACCGGTGCGCAGGTTCTTCAAAGTCGAGCGCACAAACGCGGAGCCCTTACCAGGCTTAACGTGCTGGAACTCGACGATGCGCCAGAGGTCACCATCGACTTCGATGGTCAGACCGTTTTTAAAATCGTTAACAGAAATCATGTAATTCCTCCACTTATCTTCTTTAGCTAACACTAACTATATCAATCGCCAAAAGCCCTTGCAAGGAAAAGGCGGCCGCTTACTTGCGGACCGGGACCACCAGCAGCTCGCTTGGCGCCGGCGTCGTCAGGTACTTGGCCCCGCTCTTGGTGATTAGCAGATCGTCTTCGACCCGCACCCCGCCGAGGTCAGGGATGTAGATGCCAGGCTCATCGGTTTCGACGTTGCCTTCCGCTTGCGGCGTGTTGGCGTATGGGCCCCAGGCCCCTGGGCCTTCATGGATCGACAGGCCGATGCCGTGCCCGGTGCCGTGGCCGAAGAACTGGCCATAGCCCTTGTCTTCAATGTACTGGTGTGCGAAGCCGTTGATGGCCTTGCCCAAAACGCCCGGTACCATCATGGCCGCGGTCGCCTTGTTGCAGTCATAAACGATTTTGTAAACCGCCTTGAGCTTCTCGTCTGGCTCACCCACCGCAAAGGTCCGAGTGATGTCGGAGACATAGCCTTGGTAGATGCAGCCCCAGTCCAAGGTGATCACGTCGCCGTCTTCAATTTGCTTGTCGGTGGCGGCACCGTGCGGCATCGCGGCGCGCTTGCCGGAAGCCACAATCGTTTCAAATGACGTGCCACTGGCACCCAGCGAGCGCATGTAAAAGTCCAAGTCGGTGGCCACCTGCAGCTCGGTCATGCCAGGTTTGATGGTGTCCAGAACGTGCTGATAGCCGGCCTCAGCGATTTGAATCGCCTTTTCAATCAGCTTCAGCTCATCTTCATCCTTAACTTCGCGCAGCGCCGGCACCACATTGGTCGTCGCTTGCCAGGTCACATTGGCCGGCAGCTTCTGGAAGTCTGCGTAAGTCATCACGTCGGCTTCAAACCCCAACGTCTTCAAGTCGTTGGCGTCGGCAATCACGCCCGCTTCGCCCAGCAGGCCGTGCGAGTGAAGCACCAATTCTGCGTTGTGGACTTCGACTTTGACCTGCTCAGTGAACCGCGAATCGGTGATAAACCACGCGTGGTCCTTGGCGACCAGCAGGGCACTTTCGTTGCCGGTAAAACCGGTCAGGTACGTGACGTTGACCGGGTCCGTAACCAGCAGTGCGTCAACTTTCAGTGCAGGCAGCTCGGCCTGCAGGTTTTGTAAACGGGACATGTGATGAACCTCCTTGGAAGAAATGAAGTGTGGGTGGGGACTTGTAATCGGGCTAAAACCGTCGGCCCTGCGCACTTTTCGTAATCGGGCTCGGAACGGCAACGCCCGAGCGTCTAGCTAAAAACGTCGGTCCTGCGCAACTTGCCTAATCGGGCTACGGGCCGACAACGCCCGAACGTCTAGCTACGCCCAAGGCCTCGCCGGCCAAAAGCGCCGGCAATGCCTTGGGCTAGGCTATCCGTCGGGCTAAAACCGTCGGCCCTCCGCACCTTGGGTATAAAAAAGCACCCCGTCACCGGAGCGCTCTTGATTATTCAGCTTTTGCTTCTGCTGGATAAACGGATACTTGCTTCTTGTCGCGGCCAAGGCGTTCGAACTTAACAACGCCATCAGCTGTTGCAAAGAGCGTATCGTCGCCGCCACGGCCGACGTTTACACCTGGGTGGATCTTGGTGCCGCGCTGGCGGTACAAGATGTTCCCAGCCAAAACGAATTGGCCATCAGCGCGCTTGCTGCCAAGACGCCGACCTGCAGAGTTACGGCCGTTAGAAGTCGAGCCGCCCCCCTTATGGTGAGAGAAGAACTGAAGATTCATTTTCAACATTGTGTACACCTCCGAGTATTGAATTAGGCTGTTTTGGTTGAAATCGAGAGATAATCGCCGTAGCTTTCTTGGATGCTTTGCAGGGACAGCAGCAAATTCTCTAGGAGAATCTGTGCGATGTGCGCCTGCTCCCCATCCTGGGGTTGATCCAAGGTCAGTTCCAAGTGGCCGCCGTTGACTTCATCAGCCTTGACGTTGGGTTCAAACCCAGCCAAGGCCTCAATACCGTTGACGGCGCCGATCGAGACTGCAGAGACCGCTGCGCAGACAATGTCATGGCCATATTCCCCTGAGTCGGCATGGCCGGTCAGGTTAAAATGAACAATGTCACCACTGGCATCCCGCTGAAAGCGTGCTTTGATCATGCGTTCACCTCATTAGGCGTTGATCGCGTCGATAACAACCTTTGTGTATGGCTGACGGTGACCCTTTTTCTGGTGTTGATGCTTCTTAGGCTTGTACTTGTAGGTAACAACCTTCTTTTCGCGCCCTTGCTTCTCAACTTTACCAGTAACGGTGGCACCATCAATCGTTGGCGTGCCGATTTTGGCATCGCCCTCACCGCCGACCAAGATCACTTGGTCAAACGTGACAGTTGCGCCTTCTTCAACATCGAGCTTTTCGACGTAAAGTGCTTCCCCGACTTCGGCTTTGTACTGCTTGCCGCCGGTTTTGATAATTGCGTACATCTTGTGCACCTCCTGTTGCCCGTAGGCTTTTTCCCCTGAGGACTCGCCAAGCCAGGTGCTAGGCTTTGATACCTGACGTTGTGCGGTTGCAGATGAGGGGTGACAAATACAACGTAACGAGTTTATCAGATTAAACCCCTTGACGCAAGCAGAACCTGAGGCTTTGTCAAGGAAAAATCCTTGCCACCAGCAGTGAGATATCGTTGTTGGCAGCTGGCCGCTCGACTATACTAATGACAAGGAGTGTGGGCATATGACAATTCTATTGAATCTCCTCATTTTTCTCATCACCGGCGGGCTGCTTGCCGTCACCACTGCCCGGTTGAAGCAGCCGCTTAATTATATCGTGACTGGATTGGTCGCTTTAGCCTTGCTCATTTTTGCCAGCAAGTTCTACGGCCTGGGCTGGTTTACCTTTCTGTACCTCGTCTGGATGGTCGCAGTGGTTGGTGGGTTGCTGTTTTTGCGGGCTTACCTGCGAGCACAGAAAAAGGCTCGCTAAAAGCGCGGACCCGCCCCTGCCAAGGATCTTCATTATATCATCATCTGGCAGGCAAAAAAATAACCCGAGGCAAAATGTCTCGGGTCAAAGCTTAATTACCGATTAAGTTGCGCAACGGCTTGCTCGATCGTCGCACCGCGGCCAATGTGGTTTTGGTTGCTTGGGTCGATGGCAATGAACTGCTGCGTCTGGGTATCTAATTGAATCCGATATTTCATATATATTACCTCCATTCGTATCGCACATGAATGGGTTGTTTCAATTGCGACTGTCTATTACTTTACTATATTTATGTAAGCATGTCAAGCGCTGTCATTTTTAGTACGACAAAATCAGTCTTAAGTCTGAGAAGCGAATACTTTGGTGAAAAGGCGTGTCTATCACCCATCGTTGTGCGAAGATATAATTATCATACCGAAACCGAGGTTAACTATGGAAACAAAACGCACTGCTAAAAAATTCGTTGATGTTCGCGGCGCCATCATCACCGGTATCGTCGCCTTGATTCTCGGAATCCTGCTGTTCATCGCCCACCAGTGGCTCTGGGGCGGACTCACCTTGGTGCTCGGCGCGTGGATCACCTGGCACATTCTGACGCATGTCCCCACTAAGGACGGTCACCCGACCAACCGCTCGGACATCTCACAAGCCGAAACGGCGAACCATTTCCAGCCGCTGGACTGGGAACCGGTCAAGTCCGCGCAGGACGCCGAGGCGCTGCTGACCAGCAAGCTGGGCGACCGCGGGTGGCATACGGTCAGCGGCACCGTCGCAATTTCGGCGCCGATCCAGTTTGTCGTGGCAGCTTCTGACGGCACCACGAAAATTGTGACGGCGGCCGGGCAGATCATCGCCGATGACGGGAGCGAAACTAATGAAGAAGGAAAATAAATTGGGCTGCGGTGGCGCTATTATCCTGATTATTCTGTTCTCGTTTCTGGTCACCTACTGGTACGTGTTTGTGGCCATCGGCCTGATTGCGTTTGCCATGTGGTACTACTATCACCGCAAGCAAGCTGAAGAACAGGCGGCAGCTGAGGCAAAGGCCAAGCAGGAACAAGCCGAGGCAGACGTCGCCGATCGGATCAGGCAGTTCAAGCAGCTGCTGGACGAAGGCGCCATCACTCAAGAAGAATTTGACCGTCAAAAAGCCAAGATTCTGGGCGAGCACGACGATTTGAACTTTTAGCGCATGACCTGTCGCCTACTGGGCGGCTTTTTTCTTATCAAAGCTTCGAGGAGGTTTTGGACAATGGCACGACATCCGGAAACACCACAGGAAATTGCGAATAAGGCGATCATCAGCAAGCACCTCAACGCCTTGCTGCTGGCCCGCGGCACGACCCAGGCCAAGGTCAGCGACGTGACGCACATCCCCCGCAGCACCCTGACCGGCTACTTCAAAGGCACCACGACGCCCAGCGCGACCAACGCCAGCAAACTTGCCGCCTTTTTCGGCGTTTCTCGCGACCAGATCGATCCGCGCTACGGCAAGCCGGCCAGCGCTGGCGTCGTCGATTTGGCGGACGACTCCAGTCCTATTTTGTATCAAGGCAAGCCTCTGTCGCCCCGCGAAATGCTCTTGATCCGCCACACGCTCGACCAGGCCAGACGCTCAAGCGCATTTAAATAGCCGCATTCCTTGACCGGTATGCGGCTTTGCTGTGCCAGCCGGGATTCGAACCCGGGACAAATGGTTTAGAAGACCATTGCTCTATCCAACTGAGCTACTGGCACATTGAACCTGTTTATTATACGGATGCGCCGCTAGCCCTGTCAACGCGCCCCGGCTTGAATGACGGGCGCCGCTCGGCTACACTGGTGCTATTAATGAAAAAGAAATGAGGAATCAATTTGAAACTCAACCAAAACGGCCGGATTCAAGCCGACCAAGCCACTCAGCTCAAGGAACTGCAGGCCATCGGCTTTGCCCCTGACCTGGAGCAATCGCTGGCAGACGCTGCCAACGCCGCCTTTCGCAAGCTTTTCCCAGAAGCTTTTAGTGAAACTGCCAAGCAGCAAGCCTTAGCCGCCATCGCGGTGACAGACACCCAGGATTTGGCACAGTTGCTGGCCAGCAAACCAAGCCAGATTTCTCGCACTGACTTTTACGCCGTCGCCCTTCAGCTCCTGGGCTTTGAGGCAGGCACTGATTACCAGCTGAAAGATAGCCTCGCATTCATGGCTGAGACCAAACTGCCTGTAGTTGCCAGTGACATCACCACCACCGCTGACTTCTGGGCTGCCTTGTACCTGCTGCTGTGCACCCGCACCAAACACCTGGTGACGCTGATTGACGCGCTGGCTGCGCGTGGCTTTTACCGCGATTTTCAAAGGGGCAAGACCACGCCCGAGTTTCTGTTCTTCAATGGTAAAGCGCAGGACGTGTTTGACGCGCGCAAAGTTTACCGCGAGGTGGTCTGGGTCGAATCAGACATGGACACCGACCACGACGGCAAGCGCGACATGCTGGAAACCACGATTTTTCGGCCGAAGGAAACGGACCAAGGGGTCAAAATGCCGGTATTATTCACCGCTAACCCCTACTTCCATGGTACCAACGACGTCGACTGGATCACGCACAAGCCGGATCCTAAGCTGGCGGTGAAGACCCACTCCTACACCAAGGAGGAAGTCACGTATCAGCCGGCGACCTCGGCCGAGCTGCCGCACCAGCAAGTCAACGGTGAAAGCAAAACCGCCGAGGTGTACTCCGACCAAGGAGGCAGTTACATGTTCAACGACTACATGCTGGGCCGCGGCTTTGTCACCGTGTACTCTGGTGGGGTCGGTACGCGCGGCTCTGACGGCATGCGGTCGACCGGTGGGACCAGCGAAACTGACTCGGCGGTCGCGGTCATCGAATGGCTCACCGGCAAGCGCCGCGCCTTCACCAACCGCACCGACGGCATCGAGATCAAGGCCTGGTGGTGCAACGGCAAGGTCGCGATGACCGGCAAATCTTACCTTGGCACCCTGTCGATTGCCGCGGCGACCAGCGGTGTCGAGGGTCTGAAGACCGTCATCTCCGAATCCGCCATTTCCAGCTGGTACGACTACTACCGTGAAAACGGCCTGGTGGTCGCGCCCGGCGGGTTCCAAGGCGAAGACGCCGATGTCTTGGCCGTGGACACCTTTTCCCGGCAAAAGCAGGCCGGCGACCTGCTCAAAATCAAGGCCGAATGGGACAAGACCCTGGCTGCCATCACCAAGGACCAGGACCGCGAATTCGGCGACTACACCAAATGGTGGGACGAACGCAACTATCGCAACAATCTGAAAAACATCAAGGCCGACGTCATCATCGAGCATGGCCTGAACGACTGGAACGTCAAGCCGGCCAACGCAATTCGCTACTGGAACGGCATCCAGGACCTGCCCATCAACAAGAAGCTGTTCCTTCATCAAGGTCAGCACACTTACCTCGACAACATCCGCTCGCTGGACTTTGCCGACCAGCTGAACCTGTGGCTGTCCTACGAGCTGCTTGACGTTGATAACGGCGCCCCTTCAGCCCTGCCAAACGTCACCGTGCAGGACAACGTAACGCCGGAAACTTGGCACACCTACGAAGAATTCGGCACCGCAGATGCGAAGCACGAAGACAAGCCTTACAACCTGCAAGCCGACATGGCCAGCAAGCGCGCCGGGTTCCCGGACAACGCCACCGCGATTTTCAATGAGGATAAGGAAGACTCGGACGGCTTTGAGGCTGAGATCATTAAGCCAGACTCTAAGTACAATGGTGCGCGGCTCTGGCTTGACCTGCCGGCCGACACTCACGATGTCACGCTGGAAGGCGTCCCACATCTGAAACTGCGCCTGTGGATCGATCAGCCGACCGCGATTTTGTCCGCGCGGCTGGTCGACGTCGGTGAAGCCAAGCGCTTCGCCCCTGTGGCCGGAGTCGTTGATCCCGCTGGCTGGGACCTGGGCTACGACTACAAGGCCGTCAGCATCCAGGAGTTCAAGCCGGCCAAAGAAACCGACAGCAAGCTAGTCTCCTTCGGCCACGTCAACGTTCAAAACCAACAGAACGCTTACGAAAACGTCCCGGTTAAACCAGGTGAACCATTCACCGTGGACTTCGATTTACAGCCGACTCACCTGCACTTGCCAGCCGGCCGCCACCTCGCCCTGATCATCCACGGTGCCGACATGGCCCAGA
Source organism: Lacticaseibacillus hegangensis (assembly GCF_003946465.1). Taxonomy (GTDB): domain Bacteria; phylum Bacillota; class Bacilli; order Lactobacillales; family Lactobacillaceae; genus Lacticaseibacillus; species Lacticaseibacillus hegangensis. The sequence continues at coordinate 32,039 of NZ_RHOL01000017.1, forward strand.
CCCAGCGCACGGAAACGGTGGTCAACTTCCACATCGACCTTGCTAACAGTACGCTGACATTGCGGTACCGGAAGTAATACAAAAACAGACACTGAGATTTTTTCTCGGTGTCTGTTTTTTTCTTGGAAAGATTTAGGGCGGGTTGCCTAATCGGGCTCCGGGTCGACAACGCCCGAGCGTCTAGCTACGCCTAAGCCCTCGCCGGCAAAATACGCCGGCAATGGCTCAGGCTAGGCTAGCCGTCGGGCTAAGACCGTCGACCCTGTGCACCTTTCCTAATCGGGCTCCGGGTTCGCAACGCGGGAGTGGCTAGCTACGCTTGGCACCTCGAAGCCAAAGTACGGCTTCAAGGCACCAAGCTAGGCTACCCATCCCGCTAAGTACGCGAACCCTGCGCACCTTAGTACAGTTCCAAATACTGATCCCGTTCCCATTCGGAAACGCTTTGGCGGTAGGCCGCCCATTCGAGGTCCTTGGAATCAACGAAGCTGTGGTACAGGTGGTCACCCAGGGCGCCGCTGACGATTGGGTCGGCTTCCAGCGCCTTCAGTGCGTTGTGCAAGGTGGACGGCAGGTCTTGGATGTGGTTGGCCTTGCGCTCGGTGTCCTGCATCTTGTAGATGTTGCGATCGACCGCTTCTTCCGGATCCAACTGGTTGCGTACGCCGTCGAGGCCGGCCTCGAGGACCGCCGCGATGGCCAAGTATGGGTTGGCGGTCGCATCGACTGAGCGCATCTCCAAACGCGTCCCGAGCTTGCGGGATTGTGGCACGCGAATCAGCGGACTGCGGTTGGTACCGGACCAGGCGATGTAAACCGGGGCTTCAAACCCTGGCACCAGGCGCTTGTAGGAGTTGACTGTGGGGTTGTTGATGGCAGTCAAGCCGCGGGCATGGGCCAAGAGGCCCGCCAAGAAGTGCATCGCGGTGCTTGAAAGCTGATCGTCGGTGCTAGCGTCATAAAACGCGTTGCCGTCCTTGTCGAACAGGGACATGTTGATATGCATCCCCGACCCGTTGATGCCGTGGATTGGTTTTGGCATGAAGGTCGCGTACAGGCCGTGCTTCCGGGCAATGGTCTTCACAACCAGCTTGAAGGTTTGGATGTTATCGGCGGCGTCCACCGCATCGGCGTACTTGAAGTCGATTTCGTGCTGGCCTGGTGCGACCTCGTGATGAGAGGCCTCGACCTCGAAGTTCATCTTTTCGAGTTCGAGCACAATGTCGCGGCGGCAATTTTCGCCCATGTCCAGCGGGGCAAAGTCGAAGTAGGACCCCTTGTCGTTGAGCTTCAGCGACGGGTCCCCGTTTTCATCCAGCTTGAACAGGAAAAATTCCGGCTCCGGGCCGATGTTGAAGGCGGTGTAGCCGGCCTTATGGGCGTCTTCCATCACACGAATCAAGTTGTTGCGCGGATCACCCATGAACGGCTTGCCGTCCGGCGTGTGGACACTGCAGATCAGCCGCGCGATCTTGCCGCCGTCATTTTCCCACGGGAAGAGCAGCCAGGTGTCCAGGTCCGGGTACAGCAGCATATCCGATTCCTCGATGCGGACAAAGCCGTCGATCGAGCTGCCGTCGAAGGTGATTTTGTTGGCCAAGACCTTCTCCAGCTGGGAGACCGGCACTTCGACATTCTTGTTGATGCCATTAATGTCGGTGAACATCAGGCGCAAAAATTCAACGTTTTGATCCTTAACACTCTGCCGGATCATGTCGGCAGTAATCGGTTCTTTTGCCATGAGCCACTCCTTTGCGTTTATCCTACGGTCTGAATCCAAATCCCTGCGTCGGACTATCCCCACGCGGGTTCAGCCGCCCCTGATTCAACAACTCCGAGCGAAGCGCCGCCCGGACTTCCTCGTCGGAAAGCTTTGTCTTCGGCTTTGGCTGCTTTTGGGCATCCCTCAGCTCGGCCAGCGAAAACCCTGCCGCCAGCTGACTGTGGATCTCAACCAAGTCGTCAACGTCCTTCAAGGAGTACATGCGGTGATTACCAGGCGTGCGAAGCGGATGCAGCAGCCCCTGCGCCTCGTAATAACGGATCTGCCGCGCCGTGAGGTCGGTGAGCGCGATCACTGTGCTGATCGGCAGCACCGCCCGCGTGCGAATATCACTGAGTTCCGGCATGGCAGTCCCTCCTTCACGCAGACAACCATACCAATAGACGAAAAAGGCGTCAACTGTTGATGTCAGAAAACCTGACAAACAAATAAATTTTTATCTTCAAAGGCCTAGCTTAACCAGTTTGCGACCAGGGTGTTGGCCTCCTGCAGTCCCCGTTCAGGCTCTGTGATCACGTCCAACCAGTGCGTCGGCAGCTGGTGGCGAAAATACGTCAACTGGCGCTTGGCGTAATGCCGCGAATTCTTTTTGATCAGCGCGATTGTGTCCGCCAGGCTGGCCGCCCCGGCAAAATACGGCAGCCACTCCTTATAGCCAATGGCCTTGAGCGCCTGCGCATCCGGCGCGGTGGTTTGAAGCACCCGCCGCACCTCGGCTTCAAGCCCTTCTGCCACCATCTGGTCGACCCGCTGATCGATGCGGGCGTACAGCACGGCGCGGTCGGTCGTCAGGCCAAGCACCAGCGCGTCAAAGGCGGGGTCTGGAATGACCTGAGCAGAGAACTTGTGCCCGGTGATTTCAATCACCTCAAGCGCCCGGATCAACCGCCGGCTGTTGCCCACCGGGATCTTGCGCGCGGCCTCGGGATCCTGCGCGTTCAGCTGCGCCCACAGCCAGTCCTCGCCGCGGTCAGCCAAGGCCTGCTGCCACTTACTCCGGGCCGGGCTTTCCGCATGCTCCCCAAGCGGCAGTGCCAGGCGCAGCGCATTCAGGTAAAAGCCGGTGCCACCAACGATGATCGGCAGCTTTCCGCGCCCTTTGATGTCGGCAATCGCCGCCTCTGCCCGTTTTTGAAATTGCGCGGCGGAAAACGGCTCGCCAGGCGCCACAATGTCAATGAGGTGATGCGGAACGCCGGCCATTTCTTCCGGCGTGACCTTGGCGGTGCCAATGTCCATCCCCCGATAAATCTGAAAGGCGTCCCCGTTGATCACTTCGCCGTTGAACTGTTGGGCCAGTCTCACGCCGAGTGCGCTTTTACCGGTGGCAGTCGGGCCGCCGATCATCAACACTTGAGTTTTCAATGGATTTTGCTCACTTTCTGTCATGTCATCTAGTATAATGAAATTAGCACCTAAAGTTCCAGAGAGGGAGGGATTTTCGTGAAGCACAAATTTTTGAAGGGGTTCCTGGTTGGCGTCGTCGCTTCGGCCGGCGCAGTGGCCAGCTCCGTGTTTGCATTCAAGAAGTCTTACATCGAGCCCGTAGAAACCAAAGTCGACGAGATCAATGAGAATCGGCGCAAGGCTAACCGCAAGCAGCATGCATCACATCAAGGCTAAGCACAATAAAACCCCTGCCAAAGCGCAGGGGTTTTATTTAGTCTTCAAATTCTTTGGCTTTTTTCGTTTTACCCGACCAGTTATCGTAGCCGCCCTTGAGGAAGTACAGGTGCTCGAACCCGGCCTTTTTCATGCGGCGCGCCGCTTTGACGGAAACGGCGCCGGTCAGATCGTACATGTAAACCGGCAGGTCCTTGCGCAGCTCGATCATGCGCTGCTTCAGCTGAGTGTACGGCAGGTCCCGCGCGCCCAGAATGTGGCCGGCGTCAAAGTCCTTTTTTTCACGCAGGTCAATGATCTGCGCCTTGCGCATGTTCTGCTCAAACTCTCCCGGCGTGATCTCGCCGCCGACTGACTTCAGGCGCGATTTCTGCCACTGTGTCAGCAGCCAATTTGCCGCCCAGACCAAAAGGCCCAGACCAATCAACACCAGCAAAAAATTCCCCATAACCAAAAACGTCCTTTCAATCGCCGTCGACATGGCGGCGCAAGTTAATTCTAGTGTATCACAAAAGCCTCAGGTATAGACCCGAGGCCGAAGGTTTTGCGTAAATTGTCCTATGCGCGCGCCAGACTGGCCGCACCGACCACGCCGGCCGTGTTGCCCAGCGTTGCCAGGCGCAGGTGAGTCGTGTTGCGGACGTTCGGGAAGGTGAACTGATCGAAGTACTTCTGCACCCGCGTCAGCAGGAAATCACCGGCCGCAGAAACACCGCCGCCGATCAGCAGGTACTCTGGGTTCAGCACGTTGCCCAGGTTGCCCAGGCCGAGGCCCAGGTAGTAGCACACTTTGTCGACGATCATCAGCGCCAGCTTGTCACCGGCCTGTGCGCAGTCGAAGACGATCTTGGAGGAAATGTCATCCCCGTCGTCGAGAATCTGCTTCAGCTTGGAGTCCCCGGCGTATTCTTCTGCCATGTCGCGGGCCACGTGCACGATACCGGTGGCCGACGCAACGGTTTCCAGGCAGCCGCGCTTGCCGCAGGTGCACATGTAGCCGTTCGGCTCAACGGTGACATGCCCGACTTCACCGGCAGACCCGGCCACGCCGTGCAGCAGCAGGCCGTCAGAGACAATGCCGGCGCCGATTCCGGTGCCCAAAGCAACCAGCGTGACGTTGTCCGACTTGTCGCCGGCGCCCTTCCACTGCTCGCCCATCGCGGCGACGTTGACGTCGTTGTCGATGGCAAACGGGATGCCAGTGGCGGCTTCGATCTCACGCTTCGGGTACTGCATGGTCTTCCAGTTCAGGTTGTAGGCGCCAATGACGGTGCCCTGGATCGAGTCGACTGTGCCCGGGGTCCCCATGCCGATGCCAACAAAATCATCGGCTGTCATATTGTACAGTTTCAGGTGATCTTGAATCGAGGCAATAATGTCCGGGATAATGTGACTACCCTCGTCCAGAATGTTGGTGTCGATGCTCCAGCGCTGCTGGATCTCGCCGTCCTCGGTCAGAATTGCGAACTTGCAGGTCGTGCCGCCAAGGTCGACCCCCATCAATTTTTTGTCAGCCATTGCTTTTTCCTCCATCATCATTAATCAAGGGATGCTTTTCTTCCTGTTCGTGCTCGTGGCGCAAAATGATCTTGGCCGACGCATAGGTGCGGTCATCGATCAGGCTTGATTCGTGCAGGCGGTCCACTTCCACCGCGGCCAGCTCAATGTCCCAGAGCCGCTTACCGACGTGAATGTAAGTCCCGTAACGCTTAAGCAGTTGCAGTACATCGTAGAAAGTCTTCATAGCGCACTTCCAAAGGCGAAAATCAGCAGTGCCGCGCTGGCCGCGACCAGTGCGAACAGCGACCCGACTCGGCGCGGCATCGAGGTTTCCCCAAGGTTCGGGGCCCCAAGTGCGTAGGCGATCAGGAAGCCGCCGATGAAGCCGCCGATGTGGCCGTAAATATCGACGCCGGTCATAAACAGATCGAAGACGATGTTCAGCGCCGCCAGCATCACGAACTGCCGCGAAATCGCGCGGATCCCGGCATTGTCGCGGTACCCGTCGTAGAGCATCAGATAGGCGCCCATCATGCCAAACAGCGCCGTCGACGCCCCTGCCGCCAGCCCGGTCGGATTAAACGCCGCACTGGCGAGGTTACCGGTGAAGCCGGACACCAGATACAGCACTAAGAACCGCCAGTGCCCAAAAATCCGCTCGGTCAGACTGCCCAGGTAAAACAGCGTGACGCCGTTGACCAGAATGTGCATGATCCCGATGTGAACAAAAATCGGCGTGATCAGCCGCCACCACTGGCCGGCCTCGATCAGCGGATTCCACCGCGCACCAAAGCGCACCAGCACGTAATTGTTCGTGGACCCGCCGTTCACGGTTTCAAGCAGAAACACCAACACCGTCAGGGCAAACAGCGCGTATGTCATATATGGCTGATTCTTCAATCGTCTAAGAGAATATTGCAACCGCTTGGCTCCTTCCTGAGACTTCAGACAACAAACCGGCACCGGGTGGACCCGCTGCCGGCTGCCACAAGTGACCAGGGAAAAACGCTCCCAAGCTCACTAAATAGTTTAGCATCTTTGCCTGGCTTTTCCTAGCCAAGGCGCGGTAAACCCGGTCATTAACCGGGATTGGCCGCCTTTTGGTTATAGTTCTTCTCCGCCGGGACCTTGTACAGATCGTAGTAGTCCTGGAACATCAGCTTGGCGATGTCATACGCGTAACTGGACATCTTTCCCAGGTTAGGGACGACGACCGCGACAGCCACCTGCGGATTCTTCGCGGGCGCGTAGCCGATGAAGCTCTGCGTGATGGCCTCGATCGGCTCACCATTGGGATTGGTCGGATTCGGCGTGAAGGTCTGCGCGGTCCCAGTCTTGCCGGCAACGCCCGGGTTCAGGGAGCCCAGCGCCGTCCCGGTCGCGTAACCGGAGGTCCCATGAACGACCTGCCACATGCCCTGCTTGACCAAGTTGATCTGGTCCTGGGAGTTCTTGACCTTAGACAGGACAGTTGGGGTGGTGGTGTCGAGCACTGGGCCTTCGCTGCCGTTGCTGAGGGTCTGGCTGACGCTCTTGACGATGTACGGCTTCATCCGGTACCCGTTGTTAGCCAGCGTGCTGACGTACTGAATCGCCTGGATCAGCGTGTAGGTATCAAAGTTCCCGTAGGATAAGTCCAGTGCCGAACCCACTTGGAACAGCCCGTCGATGGTCGTGGGCCCTTCCTGGCCGCTGATCTCTCCTGGCAGGTCGATGCCGGTTTTCTGACCGAGTCCGAACTGATTAAAGTACCCGCGCATCTTGGTGAAGATGTCCTTGTCCATGAATAAATGAGAATTAGGTGCGTAATTAGCGTGCCCCTCCTTCATCGCCAAATGCATCATGTACGTGTTTGAGGACACCTCCAAGGCCTTGGTCGCGTTCAGGGAACTAAAAGTGTTGATCCCATAGTCGGATTTTTTGACCGGGGTGTTTTTCAGGTAAATCGCGGTGTCGGCCTGGGTGTTGTTGTTAACCGTGATGACGCCGTCTTGCAGCGCCCCCAGCACCATGGCTGGCTTGACGATGGACCCCATCGCAAATGAGCGGTTCAAAACCCCCAGCGAGTCACTGGTGACTTCATGCGTCTTAGCGTCTTGGTGCAGCCCCGAAATGGCGAGAATTGCGCCCGTTTTGGGATTCATCGCGACGGCGTAGGCACCGTCGGAGACGCTGGTCATACCGGCCGACTTCGCCTGGTTGAAGACGTTCTGGACGTCGGCATCCACCTTCTGCTGGTAGGCCGAGTTGATGGTGAGGTTCAGGTTGGCGCCTTGCTCGCCCTTGAACTCGGTGGTTTGGCTGACAATGTTGTTATTGCTGCCGATGCCGACCTCAGTGCGCGACTTGGCACCCTTCAACACGTTTTCGTATTCTTTTTCCAGGTAGGACGTGCCGACGCGGTCGTTGCGCGCGTAACCGTTGGCCAAATACTCGTTGACGGTTTCGGCGGGCAAGCCGGTTTTCTCCGACGACACGGTGCCGATGATACTCAGCATAGACTTGCCGTTCGGATACGAGCGGTCCCAGTCGGTGCCCAGGTTAATGCCCGGCATGGCCGTCAGGTGCTCGCCGACTTGGGCGACCTCGTCCTGGGTCACGTCGCGGTCCTTCAGGTAAACGGTCGTCAGCTGGGCGGCACCGTTCATCTTCTTATAAAACGCCGCGGCCGTTTTCTCCCGGTCGGAATAGTCTGGCAGGTGCTTCATCGCGTAGGCCACTTCCGCCTTGTACTGCTTGCTGGTGTCGGTCGTGGTTTGCAGCGCCTTGGGCAGCTGGGCGATCACGGCTTTTTCGTTAGTCTTATCCGCCAAGTAGTAATCGGCGTAGTCGCGCTTGCGCATACCAGATTCATCAATGGTCACGTACTTGGCCAGCTCATCGGCGGTTTGACGCATTTTTTCTGCCGCGACGCCGACGCTTTTGGTGTAGACGATGGCGCTGTTGGCCGCATTCGCCACCAGCAGCCGGCCTTCGGAGTCATAGATCTGACCGCGCGGCACGGCAGAGGTGACCACGGCGGAATCCGTCGAGTCCACATCCGCGCGAAACTTCGACCCGTTCATGATCTGCAGGTACGCTAACTGCGCCACCAGCGCGGCCAGCAGCAGAAACACGAAGAAGAATAAAATGTTGAGCCGAGCAGGAATGTGCGAGCGCTCGCGCTTCGGCTTGGGGGTACGAATGTATTTCACGGTCTCTCTCCTTTTGTAACCTTTCAAGTGTAGCAAAAACCGACCGGCTCCGCCACGCCTTGCTGGCTTTCATGTTACTATGGAACAAGCAAATTCGTGCGCTGGAAGCCTGAATGTTTACTCTTTTGTAAGCGCGCTGGAAAGGAGCCTGCCATGCGGTTGGTTCACTGGCTCAAACACCATCCCCTCGTCTTGGCCGCGTGCGTCCCGGCCCTGATCATGGCCGGCTACTACATCGCCACCAAAGTCTGGCCATTCGGGAACAATTCGATCATGACCGTCGACATGGGGCAGCAGTACATCGATTACTACAGCTACTACCGGCAGACCCTCTTCGGTCATCCGGGGCAGTTTTTCTACGCCCTCAACAAAGCGCTGGGCGGGGATGCCCTGGGAATCTGGGCCTACTATCTGATGAGCCCCTTCAATCTGATCCTGCTGCTGTTCCCGCAAAACGCGCTGGATCTCGCCATCACGGTGATGACCCTCGCCAAGTATGCGGCCGCCGGGGCTGCCATGGGCCTGTACATCAAGCGCCACGGCGGCGACTGGCCATGGGTCGTGGGGTTTGGCACCGCCTACGCCCTCTCCGGCTGGGCGCTCGCCAATCAGCTCAACTTGATGTGGCTGGACGCCGCAGTGTTCCTGCCAATGATTGCACTGGGCGTGGACACTTTGATTACGCGCCGGCGACCGTGGCCCTTCTTGGGCTGGCTGACTTTGGCCATCATCACCAATTACTACATGGCCTACATGACCGTGCTGTTCATTGCGGGTTACTTCGGCCTGCGTCTGATCGAAGCGCGGCTGTCATTGCGCCAAAGCCTGCGGGCATGCGGCCGCTTCGCTGGCGCCGGGCTCTTAGCTGGTGGCCTGTCCGCATGGCTGCTGCTGCCGACCGTTTTTCAGCTCGGCCAAAGCAAAGGGATCTACACCGAGACCCACATTCGCTGGACGCACTTTGACACCACGCCGCTTCAGCAGCTGGGCAAATTTTTCGCCGGCTCATTTTCCTACGGCCAGATGCCATCGGGGCAGGCCAACATTTTCATCGGCAGCGTTGCGCTAATCGGCTTTTTGCTTTACTTCTTCACCAAGGAGATCCGCTGGCAGGAAAAAGTCTACGCGTTCCTGTTCACCGCCTTCCTGGCCGTTTCGCTCAGTTGGTCGCCGCTTGACCTGCTGTGGCACGGCATGCAGTACCCGGTGTGGTATCCTTACCGCTTTTCGTTCGTGGTGTGTTTCTGGATGATGGCGCTGGCCTGGCGTGCGCTGCGCCTGCGACCAAACGGGATCACCGTGCCCCAGCTGCTGCTCAGCCTAGTGGTCTTCGCCGCGCTGGACCTGACAGTGTTCCTGCGCCGGGCGCAATACCCTTACCTCACCATTAATACCATTTGGCTGACCATCATTTTGGACGCGCTGGCCCTGGTGGGGCTGGCCATGCTGTCGGACCGGCGGCCGGCTTTTGCCATCGGCGTCTGCTTGCTGATGCTGGTCGATGCCGGCAGCAATGCGGTGCTCACCTTGAACCAGCTGTCTTATATCAGCCACTCGGATTATCACACCTACACCGAAGCGCTGCGCAGCGGCATCGCGGCCGCGAAGGCGCATGTCGGCGATAACGATCGCATTGGTAAAACCACCCTGCGCTCGAAAAATGACCCGATGCAGGTGGGTTACCTGGGGACCGATCAGTTCACGTCCATGATGGAACCGGCCGCGCCTAAGTTCTTCGGGGCCATCGGTCAAAGCGCCGGCGATGGGTTTGTCGCTTACACTGATGGCACGGTGATTACGGATGCTTTGCTGGACCTCAAAGGGTTCATTACCCCGCGCCTGGATGCGCCGCTGAACATTTTCCTCCCCCAGGTTTCTGCCCGGCCCGACCTGTTCGACTACAATCAGATCGCCCAAACTACGGCCTTCACGGTTTACGAGAACCCGTACGCGCCAGGGCTGGGGTTTGTCGCTTCAAACCGGATCCTGAAGACCTCCCTCATGGCGTCTGAACCGGTGATCAATCAGGAGCGCATTTTGGCCGCGTTGAGCGGCGGCCAAACGGTTCCTGATCTGTTCACCGCTCAACCCCTCAGTCCGATGGTAGTCCATGGCGGCACGGTCAGCGCCAACAACGTCACCAAAAAGCCGGTGGCCAAGCAAACGACAGTCACTTACACCTTCACCGCCAGCACCACCGACCCTTACTACTTGCAAATCGGGGCTAACTTCACCGACAACTTGGTGAGCCTGACGCAAAACGGCCGCAGCGTGCCGATTTACGACACCTTCCGCGACCGCGAGCTGCTGAATGTGACCCCGAGTGCCCCAGGCAAGAAGCAAACCCTGGTCTTCACGCTGAGCAAAGACAGCGCGGACTTCGGCGATATCCGCCTGTTCAGCCTGGACATGTCAAAAACGGCGGTGCAGCTGAACGCCCTGAAAGACCAGGCCTGGCAGCTCACAAACCGCACCGACCGCGGTCTGACCGCAACGGCCACCGCAACTTCAAAGCACCAGGTCCTCATGACCTCGATTCCTTACGCGGCCGGCTGGCGAGTCAAAGTCGATGGTCAGCCGGTCAAGGTGAAAAAAGTCCTCGGCTATTTAATGGCGATCCCGCTGACCAAGGGCCAACATGACATCACGATGACCTACACCCCGCCGTACTTCTGGCCGGGGGTCCTGATCAGCCTGCTGGCGATCGCACTGCTGCTGCTCTGGCTGCGGTTCCCACCGCGCGGTAAGCCAGTCGCCCCAGGCCGGCTCCGGTCACGCCATTAAAAAATGCGTTGCTCTTCGTTTGAGCAGCGCATTTTTTATCTGGTGACCCGGACTGCCCAAATCACTGATTGGCTTCCCCGTTCTGATTGACCAGCCCGTGCTTGAACGCGTAGATCGCCGCCTGGGTGCGGTCTTCGACTTCCAGCTTGGCCAGGATGTTTGACACGTGGGTCTTCACCGTTTTAAGCGTAATGAACAGCTCATCGGCAATTTCCTGATTCGACTTGCCCTGCGCGATCAGCATCAGCACCTCGCGTTCGCGGTTGGTCAGCTCGTCGGCCAGCTCCGGCGCCTGCTTTTTGGTCAGCCGGTTCATCATCTTGGTGGTGACTTGCGGATCAAGCGCGGAATCCCCGGCGGCCGTCTTGCGGATCGCCCCAGCGATTTCCTCCGCGGTGGCGGTTTTCAGGATGTAACTGGCCGCCCCGGCTTCGATGGCCGGATAGACTTTTTCATCATCGATAAAGGAAGTCAGGATGATGATTCGCGCCTCGGGCCAAGCCGCCAGGATCCGCTTGGTCGACTCGATACCATCCATGTTCGGCATCACCAGATCCATCAAAATCACGTCAGGCCGCAGCGCCAGCGCCTTGTCGAGGCCCTCTTTGCCATCGGCCGCTTCGCCCACAACGGTGATGTCGTCTTGCACCCCCAGATACGTCGACACGCCCAAGCGCACCATTTCGTGGTCATCAACGATCAATACTTTAATCATGTGCTTCTTCCTTTGTTAACGGCACGCGGATCTCGACGCTCGTCCCTTGCTTGAGAAAGCTGATCACCTTCGCGGTGCCACCAATGGCCGCCGCACGTTCCGAGATGTTCGACAGCCCGTAGCTGCCGGTGGTATTTTCTGTTTTGGGATCAAAGCCAACTCCATCATCGACCACGCGCAGCACCACCGTGGCTTCGACCTGTTTCAGGTAAACCTCCAAGTGTTTGGCCTTAGCGTGCCGCAGGGTGTTTGAGAGCAGCTCCTGAACGATGCGAAACAGGTTGTCCTCACTGCCATGGGACAGGTGGATATCCTGCAAGTCCCAGGAAATCGCGATTTTGATTTTCGTCTGCAACTCCTGAAGCAGGCTGATAATGCCGTCCTTCAGGGACTTGCCGGCCAGGTTAGTCGGCCGCAGATGGAGCAGCAACGCCCGCATTTCCGACTGGGCCTCGTTGATCACGCCTTCGATGGTTTCGATCTGCTTGGCCTCTGGCGCGTCTGGGTTATCCCGGTCGACTACACTGCGCAGCGCCGACAGCATCATCATCGCCGCAAACAACTGCTGCGAGACGGAATCGTGCAACTCGCGGGCCAGGCGGTGGCGCTCCTCGGTGAGGATCTGCTCTTTGGTCTGGCCATCGAGCACCACCGGGGTGTTGGAATACCGCTCAATTTCCTGCTGCAAGCGTATCATTTTTTGCCGCAGGGCTTCAAGCTCTGCCGCCACGTCCTGGCCGAGCGCAGCCTTCGCCTGACTCTGCCTGGCGAGTACCGGGGCGTCGGTTTGCCCGGCGACCAGCTGTGTCAAACGCCGGGTCAGCTGCCGGTGCTGGTACTGGTCAAACGCCGACTGCAGGGTGGTGGCGATGAGGCCAATCAACACTGCGCCGGTGATCAGGTACGCAGCCAGTGGCATCCCCAGCACTTGCGTCATCAGCAGCGCCAAGAACTGTCCCCCCGCTGCGACACTCACCAGGAACACCAGCCCAAGTTCCAGCGCGGCCGTCGCCAGCGTGACCGTCGCAAACGTCCAACTTATTTGCTTCAGCCTCATACCGACAGCACCTCCAAATCACCAATCAACACGTTGGTGAGGATGTGCACGCGGCGCTTGGCCGTGTCGTAATCATCGCTGTATTGCCGCACGGTTTGGTTATGCAAGCCGCATTCGGCGCCGTCGACCGACAAGGTGCCGGCCAGCGCGGAGTGATCGACCATGACCCCGACGCCGACCGGCACTAAGATGCGCGTCTTGCCGATGCCTTTGCGGACAACGATTGTGGCATCGCCCTGTGGCAACAGCGTATTGCCCAAGTCAATGATGGTATCGCCGGCCGCCACGGTGATGTTGATGTCATCCCACTCATACGTTGAGCTGCCAATCGTTTCATCACCAAACCACGGATGGCGCGTCGTGGTGCCGCCCTTGGTTGTGGGCGCCACCACGTGAACCGCCGCGTAGTGTTTCTGCTGCCACGGCAGCCGTCTGCCATGCTTGCCAGACAAGCCGAACAAGGCGCCGACCAGTCCCACAAACAGAATGACCCAAATCATCGGGTTGATAAAAATACCCACCGCCAGGAGGACGCCGCCAAGCAGCAGCCAAAAAGTGCGCCAGAAATGACCCTTGATGCCGATCACCAAAGCAATCAGCCCGCTGGCGACCCCGATCCAGCTGGCGGGATTGGTGACGATCTGGTAGCCGAGCACCATGGTCAGTGCGATTTCAATGATCCAAAATAGTTGCCATCGCCGCTTCACGCTGCCGCCTCCTCCGTTTCCTCCAGTATACCCAAAAATCGGCATGGGACCGTCCGCCCAGAGGCCGATTTTGGGAATAAAGCTTGGTTGCACCTAATTGGGCTAAGTGCGCCGTTCCTCGCACCTTGGTATAAAAAAAGTGCGTCACCGCACTTGGTTTTGATGATTAAGCTTCGACTTTGACGATTTTAACGTTCATGGCGCCACCCGGCGTTGCGATCGAGACGTTTTCGCCAACCTTCTTACCAATCAAAGCCTTGGCAATTGGGCTGTCGTTTGAGATTTTGCCATTGAAGGCGTCCGCCTCAGCCGCACCAACGATTTCGTAAGTTTCTTCCTCGTCGTCGCCGTCTTCCACAAAGGTGACCTTCTTGCCGAGTGAAACCTCGTCCTGAGGCACTTCGTTGGAGTCGATGATCTCGGCGTAGTGGAGCATGGTCTGAACCTGCACAATGCGGGTCTCGAGCGTCGCCTGTTCGTCCTTGGCGGCGCTGTATTCAGAGTTTTCGGACAAGTCGCCAAAGCCGCGGGCGACCTTGATGCGCTCAACCACCTTCGGGCGCTCGACGGTCTTTAACCGTTCCAGTTCGTCCTCAAGCTTTTTTTTACCTTCTGCGGTCATTGGATATGTTTTATCTGCCATAATTTTTCCTCAATTCTTTTGTCTAAGCTGATAGTAACGGATTTAGCGAATTTGTCAATTCACTCGCTCAGCCCGCGGGCAGCTAAAATCGCCCGGATCTTGGTCGTGAGCAAATCGATGGCGACCATGTTGTGGCCCCCTTCTGGCACCACAATGTCGGCGTAGCGCTTCGTCGGCTCAATGAACTGATGGTACGACGGCTTCACCGTCTTCAGGTACTGGTCGATGATGTCGTCCAAAGACCGCCCGCGCTCGCGCATGTCGCGGCGAATGCGGCGGATGACCCGAATGTCGTCATCGGTGTCAACGTAAACCTTGATGTCCATCAGGTTGCGCAACTCCTCATCGGCCAGAATCAAGATGCCTTCAACGATGATCACGTCCTTGGGTTCCATGTGCACGACCTCGTGCGACCGGTTGTGAATGGTGTAGTCGTACACCGGCCGATCAATCGCGTGGCCGGCGATCAGCGCCTCGAGCTGGTCATGCAGCAGCGGTGTGTCGAAGGCCAGCGGGTTGTCGTAGTTAATCTTACGGCGCTCCTCAAAGGGCAGGTCGCTTTTTTTGTAGTAGGCGTCCTGCGCCAAGAGCAGCAGCGAGTGGCCTGAGAACTGGTTGAAAATGGCGCGGGACACACTGGTTTTGCCGCTGGCGGAGCCGCCGGTGACGCCGATCACGATCGGTTTTTGTTTCATCAGTTAGCCCCCTGACCGTTGTCGGCGGCAAACGCTGCTGTGTTCACATTCTGCTCGGCCAGCGTGTGAGCGTAGCGGATCTCACCCGTCTTCAGGTTGGCCACGAAGTACAAGTACCCGGCGGACCGCTGCAGTGGCGTCAGAACGGCTTTAATGGCCGACTCTGACGGCGAGTTAAATGGTCCCGGCCCGTAACCCTTGTTGCGATACAAATTATAAGGAGAATCAACGCTCGTGTCCTTGTTCGTCAGATGGGTCGAATGTTTGTTCAATGCGTACATCACTGCCACGTCTGACTGAAGCGGCATCCCCGCATCCAGGCGGTTGAAGAAGACTCCGGCAATTTTGCCGCGGTCCAAGTCATTGACGCCTTCACGCTCAACCAGGCTGGCCAGGGTGAGCACTTCTTGCACACTCAGCTTTTGTTTTTGGATGTTGGCCATGTACGGCGTCAGCACCGCGTTAGTCTTGTTGACCATCTGAGCAATCAGAGCCTGCGCGGATTCATTTTCCGTCACGGTGTAGGTCGCCGGGAACAGGTAGCCCTCGAGTCGGTAGCGCACGCCCTTGGCCTTGCCGGCACTTTCCAGCAGCTGCGGATAAGCTTTTTGCAGGCGCTTGAAGAAAGCCTCATCCTTCAGCGCAGCGATGAAGTTGGCGCGCGTCAGCTTGGGGTCTTTCTTGTGCAGCTTGGCCGCCGCGTCCGCGATGGTCTCCGCGTCCACCCCTTCTTTGACCAGCACCGTGCCGATGCCGGTCGTGCTGCTGCCGCCCCGCAGCGTGTCCAGCATTTCCTGCATGGTATTGGCCTTGGTGAAGCTGTACTGGCCGGCCTCATAGCTGGGCACATTATGGAATTTGACGTAGAACTTAAACACCAGCGCCGACTTGATCAGCCCTTTTTCCTGAAGCTTGGTCCCGATCTCGTCGGTCGACTCGCCGGTTTTGACCGTCACGAGGATTGGTGCCTTCGCCGCTTTATCCGCCGGCTGAAGCGCCGAGTGGACAAAGACCCCGGCCATCAGCACGACCAGCACCAGCACCGTCAGTCCGATCCCGATCACCCAGCGAACCACGTGCCTTGACGCTTGGTCGACTTGGTGGTCGCGCCTGCGTCTCTGATTGGAACTTGGTTGTTGATCCACGTTTCTCCTCCCATCCCGGCGCAATGTACAAAAAGGCAGCCCAGAAGCGGGCTGCCTCATGCAGCGGATTACGCCCGAAAACCTACGTGAATTATACAAAAGCCCGCCGCAAAATGCGACAGGTTTTCGCCACGACCACGCGATTGTAACCGGGATTTAACGAATGACTGCACCTAACTCTGACTTCAACGCGGCCTCGACCCGGTCGTTCGCCTTGGTGACCTCATCGTCAGTCAAGGTCGCGTCCTTGCGGCGGTAAGTCAGCGTGTACGCCAGACTCTTCAGCCCTGGCGCCAGCTTCTTGCCGCTGTAGACATCAAACAGGTGCGCATCCTGCAGGAACTTGCCGCCATTTTTGGCGATCACGGCCTGGATCTCCGCATTGGTGATATTCGCGGTGACCTGCACGGCGATGTCGCGGGTGACCGACGGGAACTTCGGTGCCGCAACGGCGGTCATCTCCGTGCGACTAGCCGCCAGCAGCGCATCCAGATTCAACTCGAACACATAGGTCTCGTTGATCTTTTGCGCGCGCTCAAACTGCGGGTGGAGCCGGCCAATCAGCCCAATCACTTCACCATCCAGCACCAGCTTGGCGCTTTGCCCTGGGTGCAGACACGGGTCGTCGACCAGCGCCTGGTACTCGACTGGCCCGGCAAGCCGGTAGTCCGCCAGCAGGCTGTCGACTATCCCCTTCACATAGTAAAAATCAACTGGCTTAGCGGCCTGATGCCACCCCGCCTGGATCACATTACCGCTGAGTGCCCCGGCGATGTACTCGACCTCTTGCGGCCGCGTGTGCCCAGCACTGCGAGGGAAGATCCGGCCTTGCTCATAAAGGGCCAAGTCGGTTTGTTTGCGGGCGACATTATAAGCCACCGCATCGATCAACCCGGAGACCAGATTGCGCCGCAGCGTCTGGTGGTCTTCGGTCATCGGGAAGGCCACATGGGTCTCCTCACTGTCGTCGATTGCAAAGGCGGCGGCCTTTGCCGGCGTCGTCAGCGCGTAAGAAATGATTTGGGTGAGGCCGAGGCCTTCCAGCAGCTTGCGGCTGCGCTTGCGGCGGGCCTGACTGGCCGTGAACTCGCCGACGGTCATGGTCGTCGTCGGCAGTGTGCTCGGCAGGTTGTCAAAGCCATACAAGCGCGCCACTTCCTCGATCAGGTCAGCTTCGATGTGAATGTCCCAGCGGCGCGTGGGCACCAGCACGGAGAACAAGCCGTCTGCTTCGGTCACCTCAAAGCCCAGGCGGTCGAACAAGCCTGTCACGGTCTTAGCATCCAGCTGCGTACCCAGAATGTGGTTGATGCGATCCAGCGAAATGTCCACTTCGACCGGCTCTGGGTCCACATGGCTGGCGCTGATGGTGCCAGTCGCCACTTCGCCGTCGCCGAGCGCGGCCATCAGCCGGGCCGCCTCGTCCAGCGCCTTGTTGATGCTGCCCACATCGATGCCTTTTTCAAAGCGCGAAGAGGCCTCAGAGCGCAGGTTGTACCGCAGCGCCGTTTTGCGGATCGGCGTGCCGGCAAACATGGCCGCCTCGATGGCAACGGTGGTGGTTCCTGCGGTGATTTCCGAATTCAGCCCGCCCATGACCCCGGCCAGCGCGATGGGCTTTTCGCCGTTAGTGATGACGATGTCGTCTGGGGTTAGCTCATGATCATTGCCATCAAGCGTGGTGAGCGGCTCGCCTGGCGTTGCCCGACGGACCAAGATCTGTTTGCTGCCGAGTTTATCGTAGTCAAACGCGTGAAGCGGCTGGCCATAGCCGAGCATGATCAGGTTGGTCACGTCAACGATGTTGTTGATCGGCCGAATGCCCGCGTTCCAAAGGCGGCGCTGCAGCCACAGCGGACTGTCTTTGATCGTGATATTGTCGACCACGCGCATCTGATAGGAAGGTGCATCCTTTTCATCAGCGACTTTGACGCTCAGGTAGTCGGCCACTGGCTTGCCGGTTTCAACGACCGGCTTGTCCTCAAAGTGCGGCTTGTTGCCGTAAGTGGCGCCGACTTCCCAGGCCACCCCGCGCATGCCCAAAGCATCAGCGCGGTTCGGCGTGATTTCAAAGTCCAGCACGGCGTCTTCCATCCCCAGGGCCTTGAGGGCATCGCTGCCGGGTTCAAGCGGCTCGTCAAAGACATAGATGCCAGCATCGTAGGCTTTAGGCGCAATGTCGTTGGAAAAACCCAGCTCCTGCAAAGCGCAAATCATGCCGTCGGATTCAACGCCGCGCATTTTGCCGCGCTTGATTTTCACGTTATCGCCGATGCGGGCGCCTGGCAGCGCCACAATGACCGTCTGGCCTTCCTCGATGTTTGGCGCACCGCACACGATCTGGCGCGGCTCGTCTTCACCGGTGTCGACCATGGCCACATGCAAGTGGTCGGAATCAGGGTGCATTTTCAAGCTGACCACGCGGCCGACCACAACCTTCTTCAGGCCGTCAGCCATGCGCGACACCGAATCGACCTCAATGCCGGTGCGCGAGACCTTGTCCAGCAGTTCTTCGGGAGTGGCAGGAAAATCGACCAGTTCTTTTAACCAATCATATGAAACCTTCATCGCTTAACCCTCCTCCTTGAACTGTGACAGGAACCGCACGTCCCCTTGGTAAAAGCTGCGGATGTCGTCAATGCCGTATTTCAGCATGGCAAACCGGTCTGGGCCCAGGCCAAACGCAAAACCGCCGTACACGTCGGCGTCCACGCCGGCGTTGGTCAGCACGTTCGGGTGGACCATGCCGGCCCCGAGAACCTCGATCCAGCCGCTGTACTTGCAGATCGCGCAGCCCTTGCCGTTGCAGTGGAAACAGGACACATCGACCTCAACGCTTGGTTCAGTGAACGGGAAGTAACTTGGCCGCAGCCGAATCTGCCGGTCCTCGCCGAAGACATGCTGCGCCAAAGCCAGCAGCGTCCCCTTTAAATCAGCCATCGTGATGTGCTTATCAATCACCAGGCCTTCGATCTGGTGGAACTGGTGAGAATGAGTCGCGTCATCGGTGTCACGCCGATAAACGCGCCCGGGGCTGATCATTTTCAGTGGGCCTTTGCTAAAGTCGTGCACTTCCAGCGTGCGCGCCTGAACTGGACTGGTCTGGGACCGCATCAGCAGCTGATCATCGATGTAAAAAGTATCCTGCATGTCGCGGGCCGGGTGGTCCTTGGGGATGTTCATCATCTCAAAGTTGTAGTGATCCTCTTCGACCTCTGGACCATCGACGACTTGGTAGCCTTGGCCGATGAAGAACTCCTCGATGTCGTCCATGATCTGGTCGATGATGTGCGGCGTGCCTTGAACGACCTGGTCGCCAGGCAATGTGACATCGATGGTCTCCGTCGCCAGCTTGGCCGTCAGTGCAGCCTGTTCAAGAGCCTCCTTGCGGTTTTGCAGATTCTCCTGCAAATCAGCCTTAATCTGGTTGGCAAACGCGCCCACCTTAGGCCGCTCTTCCGGCTGCAGATCCTTCATGCCGCGCAACACTTCTGTGATCGGGCCTTTTTTCCCGAGCAGATTGACGCGGATCTGGTTCAGCGCATCGAGATCTTCGGTTTCCTTGATGCGTTTCTTGTTTTCTTCCCGAAGCTGTTCCAGCTTGGTTTTAAGATCCATGATTGTCCTCCTTTTAGGGCTGAAAAACTGGATTAGTGATGCTTTGAAAGGCGCAGTCGTGCTCGGGCTAAATGCGCCTCGCTTCGCAGCCTGCACAAAAAACGCCCCGCCCCTCTAAAAGGGACGAAGCGTCGCGGTACCACCCTTGTTCACGCCAAATAGGCATGCACTCAACTTCATAACGGCAGGACCGGAGCAGCCTTTCGACTGTCTACTCAAGAAGTGAAAACCAACCTTTGGCCGCCGCGGTGTCTTTCAGTCATTGAACACCTTTCCTGACTGGGCCGCCGGTTCGCGCTTCTCTCACTGTATTTGCATCATATATGCTTCCAGTGTAGCAAAAAACCGCGATTCGTCAAGGCTGCCCTAAAATCGCGTGGTTAGTTCTGGCACTCAGCGTCAGTGATCCAGCTGTCGCCCCAGGTGTGCGCCGCGGCCATCACAGGCTGAAGCGCCGCCCCCTTGGCGGTCAAGGCGTATTCGATCAGGCTGGAATCAGAATGGGTGATGCGATCGACCAGCCCCTGGCTTTCTAGTTCCTTCAGCCGCTCAACCAGTACGCGATCGGAGCACTTCTTGATCGTGCCTGCAATGACCTTGAACCGAGAAGGACCATGCTCAAGCAAGGTCTCCAAAATCAGGCCGTTCCATTTCTTCCCCAAAATCACGAAAGTCTGAGTAAATTTCGGACACAAGCTTAGTTCCGCTTTACTCGGTTCTTTCACCGCTACCTGTTCTGCCATGTAATCACCTCATATGATTTTTCACGCTTACAAATTGATAGTATTAGTATAACCCATCTACCATCAATTACAAGTTTTTTGCCCGAGGGGGCTGCAGGCATGAAAAAAGAAGCCCGGAGCTGCTCCGGACTTCCCTATTGATGTGCATGTTCTAATCGGCGAAACGGGTGCATGACCTTCTGCAGCTCAGGCAGCAGGTATTCATCCACTGCGGCGTAGTCATCGACCAAAGACACCACCACGGTTTCTTTGTACTTCGGCATGCCGAGGGTCGCCCCCCACATGTGCTTGATGATGATGTCCTTTTCCATGTCAGACAGGTCGGTGAGCTTCTCTGCATTGCGCAAAGCGATCCGCGGGTGAATGAAGGCATGCGTGCCCAGTGAAAACTTTGTCACCCGCCAGTCGTAATAGAACAAGTCGTGCAACAGACCTGCTCGCGCCAAGGCACGAGTGTTCAGATGCCATTTCTTGCCCAGCAGGAAGCTGCGGTAAGAAACACTGATGCTGTGATCCAGACGAGTCGAGTGATGATGCTGCGTATAGTCGGCCAGCTTTTGCACCGCCGGCTGCGCCAGCAGATCTTGGACACAGTGCAAATACTCCTGATCGTCAGACCATTTTTGATGACTCATTCAGTGGCCCCTTTTCGCTCGCAATTGTGTTGTTGTCCAACACAGTTATAGTATAACAGGTCGCAGTGAAAAATGGCGCCTGTTAAGCCATTCTTAAGCCGTCAGGTGAAACAAGATCACAGCCGCGGCAATCGCCACATTCAGCGACTCCGCCCGGCCCTTGATTGGAATGTACAGGTTCTGGTCGGTCGCGGCAAGCAGGTCGCGGCTCATGCCATTGCCTTCGTTGCCAACGATCAACGCGAATTGGTCGCTCGGGTCAACCTCGCGGTATGGCTTGGCCGCCTCGTTGAGCTCCGAGCCGTAAACCGGGATACCGGCCTTCTTCAGGTTCTCGACCAAGCGCGGCAGCGGCGCGGAGACAATGTTGACGTGGAACTGGCTGCCCTGCATGGCGCGCAGCACCTTGGGATTGAACGCATCAGCCGTGCCGCCGCCAAAGACGACGGTTTTGACGCCAGCGGCATCCGCGGTCCGCACCAAAGTGCCCACATTGCCGGGATCTTGAATGGCATCCAGCAGCAGGTACTGGCCGCTCAGTGCGCTGTCCAGCTTCTGCTCTTCCAGCGGCAGCACAGCAAAAATGCCCTGCGGGGTTTCAGTTTCGGCCAGGTGCTTGGCGACGTCTGGCGAAATTTCGGTGGTCACGTCGTAAAACGGCTTCAGCTCCCGCTCGGCGAGAAACTTCTCGGTGGCGTAAATGCGCCGCGGCTGCTGGCCGGCGTTGATGGCCTCTTGCACCAAGTGCCACCCTTCCAGCAGGTAAGCCCCGGCTTGTTTTTGATATTTTTTGACCGTCAATTTCTTGGCGGCTTTAATGTGGTCGTTTTTTGCAGATGAGATATATTCCATGATCATCCTCCTCGGGCTTAAGTCTAACATATCCGCCTAAGCTTTATGCTAAACTAATAGAGATATCGTACTTTGCGGAGGGATACTATGGTTAAAATTGCCAAAAGCATCACAGTAAACGGGCGTGTCCAAGGCGTCGGCTTCCGCTGGATGACCCAAATGGTGGCCCAGCAGCTGCACATCGTGGGCAAAGTCGAGAATAATATGGACGGTTCGGTCTACATCGAAGCGGTCGGCGAGCCGGCCGACATGGCGCGCTTCACGGCCGCCATTAAGGCCAGCCCGACCCCAAGCGGCAAGGTCACCTCATATGAAGAAAAGCTGCTCGACCCGATCCCAGCATATGACAAGTTCCGCGTTACTGGTTGAAAGCCGGCGAGCGGTCAAGTAAGATAGTCGGCAGTAAGTTTAGGAAGGAATTCACTCATGCACAAATCTAAACGGTGGCTCGCCCTTAGCGGTGTGGCCCTGATTACACTTTTTCTGGCAGCCTGCAGCCGGCAAGCATCCACCCAGCTGAAACCGCCCACCGGCTTCTTCGGCGCCTTCTACAACGTGATTGGCAAGCCGCTGCAACAGCTGATGGTTTGGATTGCCGGGTTCTTCGGCAGTTCGACCGCCTCGGGCTTCGGCATTGCGATCATCATCATCACGCTCGCCGTGCGCCTGATCCTGCTGCCGCTGATGCTCAATCAGCAGAAGAACATGACCGAGTCGCAGGAAAAACAGCGCGTCTTGAAACCGCAGCTCGACATTATCCAAAAGCAGATGAAAAAGCCGGGCATCACGCAGGAAGAAACCCTGCGCCTCAACGCGATGATGCAGGACGTCTACAAGAAAAACGGGACCTCGATGATCCCGTCAATGGGCTGCTTGACCATGCTGATCCAGCTGCCGATTTTCTCCGGGCTGTATCAGGCCGTTGCCTATTCGCCTGAAATCTCCAGCTCCAAATTCTTCGGCATCGCGCTTGGCCAGTCCAGCATGCTGATCACCATTGCGGCGACCCTGCTGTACTTTGCCCAAAGCATGATCATGCTGCAGGCCTACCCGAAGTCGCAGCGCAAGCAGATGCAGACCTCGGCCATGCTGAACCCAATCATGACGTTCTTCTTCTGTATGTTTTACAACGCCGGCTTAGGGCTTTACTTCCTCGCCGGTGGGATCATCGTCCTGATCCAGCAGGCCATCGTCACCTACGTCATCACGCCAAATATCCGCAAGCGCATGGATGCGGAAATCGCGGAGAACCCGCCGGTGATTGTCGTTGATGAGCACACCTTCGACGAACCGGCGCCCGAAGCCGAAACCACGACCACTGTGGACGAGCTGACGGGTAACGACCAACCTGCCCCGACGGCCAAGCGCAACCGCAACGCCGGCAAGCAGCGCCACCACAAAGATTAAGTAAGACGGCGTCCTCAGCTGAAGTGCCCTACAATTGTTAGACAAAGAGTCTGATGATTGTGGGGCTTTTTTGTGCCCAGCGTCCCCTACGCAAAAGCCTCCGCGCAGACGCAGCTGCTCGGAGGCTTCAGAGTTCAATTTGTGGTTAATCGCTCGACCGATCGTTTTTAATGACTTCATCGCTGACGCGGCGCATAATGCGCAGCAGTTCTTTGGCGTCTTTTTCACCAATGACCTCGACCCACCCGTAGAAGCGCTTGTGAATGGCCTGGTTAATCTCGACCGTCACTTGATTGCCGCTATCGGTCAGATCCAAGTACTGGCGACGGCGGTCCTTAGGGTCCGGCGTTTGCACAATGTAGCCGGCATCCAGCAGCGACTTGAGCTGGCGCGAAATGGCCGCGCGCGTGACGTGCCGGTGCTTAGCGACTTCTGATAGCGACAGGCGCTGGCCCGCCGCGACGTCACGCATGATCAGAAACTGCTCAAAAGACAGGTGGTAGGTCATGGTCGGCACGGAAACCAGCTCGCTGATGTACTTGAATCCTGAGAGGTAGACATCGATGTAATCATCTAGTAAATCGCGCTCTGCCACAAAAAGCCCTCCTCAAATTTTCTTACACTTACTCTACCACATCTGAGGGCTGCTTGATACGACGCGGCACCCAAAGAATCACGCCGAAGAGGACGCCAAACAGCAGCAACGCAATCACGTCCAGGAGGCTGCCAGTTTGCAGTCCATTGAGGCTTTGGTTCAGCAAGTCAAGCAGGTACGTCCCGGGCAGCAGGTGCGCCAGGAACTGGTAGAAGCCTGACAGCATTGCGTTTGGCAGCAGTCCGCCGGAGACGATCAGCTGAACGAACAGCAGCGCCAGCGTCGCGAGGACCCCAAGCGTCCCCATGAAGCGGTCAAAGGCAAAGATGATCATGGTGAAGACCGCCCCGGCAACCAACAGGGTCAGGAACAAGCTGATCGGATGGGCGATCGCAACGCCCATGGCAGTGGCGACCAAACCGATCCCAACGGCCTGCAGTGCCACCGCCAGGCCCACAACGCCGATTCGGGTGACCAGCTTCTGCGCCGCAAAGCTCTTCGAGTAGCGGCCAAAGCCAAGCTCGGTCAGAAGCGACGCGATGAAGCTGACCATCAGCAGCACCAGCGGCGCTAAGATGTTAGCCAGTGGCCGAGCCAGTGGATCACTGGCCGTTTGCGTAGCCACTGGGGTGACAAACTGTGCCACATTCGCCTTGCCGGTACTTAAGTTGACGACTTGCCCGGCGCCACTGCCCAGCTTGACGTTGAGTTTGCTCATGCCGTCTGCGACCTGCTGATTGCCGTCCGCAAGTTTGGCGGCGCCATCAGTGTACTGGGTGATGCCGGCAATCAACCCGGGATTGGTGCTCGTCCCGTTCAGACCAGCAGCCACCTGCTGCAACCCGGAATGAACCTGATCCAAGCCGCTTTGCACTTTTCCGGACCCGGCAGCGAGCTGACCGGCACCTTGCACGGCCCCCATGGTGCTTGGGGTGCTGCCAGTGCGCGTGAGCCCGGCTTGGACAGTGTTCAAACCGCCTTGCAGCGTGCCGATGGCTTGCCGCACCCCGGCAGCCAGGGCAGGCGCGCCTTGCTTTTTGTCAGCCAGCTGGTTGATGCCGTCCTTCAAGTCAGTCATCTTGCCGCTGAGCGTGGTCAGGTCATTGCCCAGCTTGGGCAGCGTGCTGCCAGTATCGGTGAGCGCGACTTTGAGCTTGGTCGCAGCAGCCCCGCCTTGGGTCAGCGAGACGCCAGCGCCTTGCAGTGAGGCCGCGCCGTCGGTCATCGTTTTTTGAATCGTCTGGAGTTCCTGCAGCAGCGCTGGGTTTTTCGCCGCCAGCGCGAGGACAGCCGGTTCTTTCATCAGCTGTCCCTGCAGCGTCTTAAGCGTCTCGCCGGCGGTGGTGAAGTTGGTCCCAGCAGTCGCCAGCTGAACGGCGGCTGACTTCGCATTTTCCTTGTCAAAAAGCTGGCCGTTCAAGTCGACCAAGGCCGCTTGCATCGCAGCCGCATTCGCGCCCACTTTCTTCATGTTCGTCGAAATGTTGCCGTTCAGCGTCACCATCGCGGGGTCATTGACCCCTGCCGCCAGCGCGTTGACGCCGGCCGTCAGCGTGGTGAGGGCCTGGTCGAGCCGAGCGAGGTCAGGCGCGCCGGCCGCGAGCTGCTGCTGAATCTGCGCCGCCGCCCGTTGAAGGCTCAGACGAAGTGTATTGGCGCCGCCGGCCACCTGCTGATTGCCCGCGAGCAGCTGCTGGTTCCCCGCCAGCAGCTTGGTGATCGCATCAGGCAGCTGCTTGGCGCCATTGGTGAGCTTTTCGTTGTTGGCCGTCAGCTGCATCAGTCCAGCCTGGACCTGATCCGACCCATCGGCCAGTTGCGCCGTGGCCGCGTGGGCCTGGCTGACCCCGTCGCCCAGCGAATTCAAGGCGGTCAGGGCCGCCCCGTCATAAGCCTGCTGAACGTTTTGCACGACCTGCGCCTGCAGCTTGGTGGCCACCGTCGTGTTGATCAGGTGTGAGGCGAAATTATTGTGCGGCGACAGCGCGATTTTCAGCGTGCTGTGCTTTGGTGTTGGGCTGAGTGCGGTGGTCACGTTGCTGGAAAAGTCTTCCGGCAGCGTCACCGCCATCAGGTAGGTGCCCTTTTTCAATCCCGCTTGTGCGGCCTGCGCGGACACAAACGCCCAGTCCACGTCGTGATTGTCCCGGAGCTTTTGCGTCACATCGCGGCCGGCATGAACCGAGACGCCCTGAAACTTCGCGGGCTGATCCTGGTCGACCACGGCTACCTTGATATGTTGCGTGGTGTTGGCCTGTTCGTAGTTCACGAATTGCAACGCGATGTAGAGCAACAACAACGGCATCGCCACAACGAGCCCAATCAAAGTGATGAATCGTGCATGTTTTTTCACTGATAGCACAAATAGCCACTTCCCCAAATAAGTTTTTGTTAATAGCCATAAATGTCAATGCCATTAACATAAAAGCCATTTTGCCCGACTTGCTTAAGGATGTCAACCAATTTGCAATCGAGTAGGAGGTAGCCGATTAATTCGGCTACCGACCTCTCACACCACCGTACGTACGGTTCCGTATACGGCG
>NZ_RHOL01000018.1 GCF_003946465.1 Lacticaseibacillus hegangensis
TCGCAACGCTCCAAACGTTGCTTTCAGACCGGCCAGATGCGATTTCATGTCCCAAATACCGAGGTGAATAATCCAGGGTTAATAATCATCAACTCACCTTCTGTGAGGAAGTCCTCAAGGCTGGATACCCGATCAGGATCGTAACAGACTTTACGCTAATTCCGCACTTGCTTTCTGATGTTCGCGGAAGGGTTTTTCACTTTGAGAGTCACAATGCTGAGTTTAATCGTCAGTTAGGCGTGCTGGTAGACAATCTAATAGGGGGTTAGACCATGATTCCCAAAACAATTCATTATGTTTGGTTTGGGCCAAGTGAAAAGCCTGCAAAGGTTCAGAAAAACATTGAAGATTGGAAGTCAAAGTTGCCTGATTACAATTTTCGAGAATGGAATGATCAAACTTTTCCAATTGATACGGCCCCCCTTTATGTTCAGCAGGCGAACAAAGAAAGAAAATGGGCGTTCGTTTCTGACTATATTCGTTTATGGGTGCTTGACGAATTTGGTGGTATATATTTGGATACGGATGTGCGTGTTATTAAGTCCTTTGACGATTTGCTAGGGAATGAATCTTTTCTGGGTCGGGAGTCCGAGTCAGAACTGTGCACAGCGGTTATTGGTTCAGAGCCACATGTAGAATGGATTCAGGCGTTGCTGACCGATTACAGACAGCGCAAGTTTGTTCAGCAGAATGGTGGCTTAGACTTGACTCCAAATTCTAGCTACATCAAGTCGTTTTTAGAAACTCTTGGTGTGGCCGAGAAGCCTAAGATATTTCCAGAGGAATATTTTTCTCCAAAGTCTTTTTACCATTTTTCCACGCAAATTCATGAAACAACCTATTGCATTCATGAATATAATGCAACTTGGAAAACGGGCCAGCAAAAAGCTGTTGATTTTGTTTTGAGGGTCATTGGCCAAACTTTAGGGATTAACACAGTAGTGAGATTAAAGAAAGCTTTTAGGAGGTGAAGAAGTGCCAGGTAAAATAAGGATCAATTTTTTATCAGTCACTACGTTGGCTTTCTTAATAGGACTGTCCTCGATCCTGTCCGGAGTGAGCTCGGCAGGGAACGTTACGAATGCTCTTATCTCTCTTGCAATAATGGTTATCACTTTGATCACTGTGCTTGAATCTAATTCAATCAACATATTCCTGATTGTTATTGTACTGATAAGCTCGCTCGTGGCGATTGTAAACAAACAAATCACCCTTTTAAGTCCAGCGGTTATTGCTTGCCTCTTCTTTATGACGGAAGCTAGCGACACATCTAGTGTGAGGTTTGCCAATAAAGTATATTTTTACACAGGGCTTTTCTTATTTGCTATGGTCGTCTTTATGGCTTTAGTGTTTGGCGTTCATAATTATCAATTTACGATCTGGAGGAATATCACTACAGTTCCAAGACTCTCGATTGGATTCGAGCACCCCAATGTTGCCTTGGTAAGATGGCTTGGTTTAATGATGTCCTTTGTTCTAATAAGAACTAGGAAACATAAAATTCTAGCTATTTTGATTTTTGTTTTAGTCCTACTGCCCCTTTACCAACTGACAAAGTCTAGATCGTCCACATACCTGGTCTTATTCGTGCTAGCAGTGAAACTCATTGAAACGATTTTGCAAAGAACTCACGTCCATATTCGTTTGCGCAGTTTTGTGCTAGCGCTCGTCCCGTGGATTTTCCTTGTTATGTCCATCTTGACACTCTATATCCCATGGATACAGCAGCGATTTGATGCACTTTTATCTGGTCGTATCTCCATTTACAGAATGTATTTTAACCAATTTGGTATTCATGTGTTTGGTACGCAAAACAGTAGTATTACGATGATTGACAACAGTTATATCCAGATGTTAATTACCAAAGGGACGTTGTTTACCATCCTGTTGATGTTCGTCTTTACTATGGTGATTTTGTCTAGGAAGTACCTTTCATTAACTCTTGCCGCAATCATCTTTGCATTCTTTTTTTTGGGAATGAGCGAGACTATATTACAACACCTTGAGTTAATCTTACCCGTGATCTATGGACTAAGAATGGAACGGCCGGAGCCTGAATATGAGGGACTGACGACAACTTGATTATTTCAAAATTGAGTGCGAAACAGAATGGCAGTTGTTTTTGGAAGATGCTATTTTTCTGTGCGACTTTCTGCGCAAGTGTTGTGTATTTCTTGCTGTATTTATTAGTCCTAATAGTTAGGAGGAGGCAGCCGATTCCGAATAGCGTAGAAACGTCATCTATAGAGCTCAAACACATAGCCGGGAATGACATGGATAATTATGATCTTAGTATTATTATACCGGTGTATAATGCTTCTCAAGACTTGATGAAATGTTTGAATAGTGTGTGTCAACAAGTCCGTGACGTTGAAGATAGAGTGGAGATTATTATTGTTGATGATGGTTCTACCGATAATTCAGAGAATGTAATTTCGCGATACGAGAATAACTTCCATCTCAAGGTGGTCCGTCAAAAGAATAAAGGCCTTTCAGCTGCGCGAAATGCCGGCATATCCTTGGCTACCGGGAAATATCTCTATTTTTTAGACAGTGATGATTATCTTTTACCTGGAGCAGTTAAAGCATTCTTGGACTATACAGTTACAGAGGCTGACTGTGTTCAATTTTCATTTCAACGCGTCAATTCACAGGGACAAGTACGTCGACTTGTTAGGTTCAATGATTTCTTCTTCCGGAATGCTGATGTGTTCACAGAGCAATGGAGTGGGTACCCTTGGGGCAAACTATTCAGGCGTACACTTCTGTGTCCTTTTGGATTTCCGGAAGGATTCTGGTTCGAAGACACAGTAATACCAGCGCTAATTTGGCCCAGGGTTAATAATTATGTACTCTCTTCGACCTGCGCTCAGGCCTATGTGGACAACCCTCATGGCATAACACGCTCAGCTGCGCGAAGTAGTCGTAGCATTGAGCATATTACGATACTCCGTGTATTGTTTAAAGAACAAGATGTTCTTGGAATTCAGCGATCTGGGGCCGCCTTGGACTTTTGGCGAGAGCATATTTCTTCGAAAGCTTTCGGACGGGTAAGAAAACTCTCTTTAAGTGCTCAGCGTCAAATGTTAGAAGAGATTCATCGGCTTACCATTAGCTATCCAGAGCTCTTGGCTTCCTCAAGATCACTTAAATCTCGAGTATTAAATGCCTCCATCACAGGCGAGAGCTTATTTTGTTGGGCAGTCTGTTCTCTACTTGGGTAACCCGAAGCAGGACAGTGTATCGTAACTTTAGGGGGCTCATTGTGCAATTAAGTATTATTGTGCCAGTATATAATGTTGAAAAGTATTTACCTGAGTTTTTTCGAAGCCTTGTTAGGATTAGCCCATCTGTAGAACTGCTGTTCATCAATGATGGCTCTACGGACGGATCAGAACGGTTGATTCAAAAGTTTTGTAGATCTCATAAGGATTTGCACGCTAGGGTGATCAGCGTGGAAAATGGAGGACTTGGCCTTGCCAGAAACATAGGCCTTGACAATGCGGAAGGAGACTATATTTGGTTTGTCGATAGTGATGATGTTCTCGATCTTCGATATTTAAACAAGCTGTTGCTATTTTTGACAACTCGACAGCCTGACATGCTTCAGATTGATGTAGAGCAATTTATGGACGGGGAAAAGGTTGAGCTTAGCCATGGCACGCCTAAATTCATACAGAGCTCACCTGAGGAGCTATTCGCTGAGCTGGCTGATGCACGAATTGAGAATTACGCTGTTGGTCATATAGTACGCAGAGATGTCTATTCTAAAATGAATTTTAGTTTTCCAGTAGGGACAACTTTTGAGGATGTGGCTACAAAATATAGAATTCTAAGTAATTGCGGGACGTGCTATCAAACAAGTTTTATTTTTTATTGGTACCGTCAGCGTAGTGACTCTATCGTTCATTTTGCGTCTGTAAAAGATACCAATGATGTGTTTTCAATAGCGTGTCAAATTGAGGCTAGTACGCTGCCTTTTAGCACAACTGATAAAGAAAAACTCGTGTTCAGAATCTTTAGACTAGCATACGCTCGTACATTTGATATTCGTGATCATGCTGAGCAGGTAAGACGGTTGCGTCGCAAAATTAAAATGACATATATACGAGTGGCAAAGAA
Source organism: Lacticaseibacillus hegangensis (assembly GCF_003946465.1). GTDB lineage: Bacteria > Bacillota > Bacilli > Lactobacillales > Lactobacillaceae > Lacticaseibacillus > Lacticaseibacillus hegangensis. Next base: position 4,123 of record NZ_RHOL01000018.1, read on the forward strand.
ACAGTGGCATAATCTAAGCGTGAAGAACAAAATGTCCCTAATATTGATGGAAGCAGATTTTTTTGTTCTCAGATCTAGATATCGTCAGATTGTGTGGGGGTTCCGTATGTTTCTTAAAAATCGACAAGGGTGAGGTAACTTTTTTGAAGGTCCTTAAAAATTTTCTCTATAATTCGAGCTATCAACTTCTAGTCATAATGGTGCCTTTATTGTCGACTCCGTATATTGCGAGAGTCATTGGTTCACATGGAGTGGGTATATATAGTTATACAAACTCTCTTACACAATATTTTGTACTTGTAGCGGATTTAGGCTTAACCATGTTTGGCACTAGGGAAATTGCTTACGTACGGGATAACATTGAGAAGCGGTCAGCTGTGTTCTGGGGCATAGTTGGCTTACAAATCTGCACCACTGCTATCGCGATGACGTTATTTTACTGTTTTACTAATGAGTACGCTCATTATCACAACTATCTGATTATTCAGGGACTTCAGATCTTATCACTGGCGACAGATGTTTCTTGGTATTTTGTGGGTATCGAAGATTTCAAAGATGTCGTACTAAGAAACGCACTTTTTAAAATATTAAGCTTGTTACTCATCTTCACTCTGGTTAAGAACCCTTCAGATTTATTTATATATACTGTCATCATGGTGGCAACTGCCGTTCTGGGTAATATGACCTTGTGGCCTTTTATGAGAACCAGGGTTATTGCCCCATGGAAGGCCAAAATAGGGAATCCGATAAGATATCTATTGCCCTCTTTAGCTTTGTTTGTACCACAAGTTGCGGTGCAGATATATACGGTCTTAAATAAGGTAATGCTTGGTAACATGATCAGTGTCACCTCAGCTGGGATTTATGACTATTCGGACAAAATTATTAGGACAATACTTGCTATTGTTACCTCGATTGGGACTGTCTTACTTCCTCACCTGGCCAGTGCTTATGCGAAGAATGATCAAGAAACAATCGATAAGTATTTTCGAAAAGCAGTCGAGGCAATTGCCTTTCTCTCTTTACCATTAGCTTTTGGGCTTGCCGCTATCGCTCCAGACTTTGTCAAATGGTTTTTAGGGTCTGACTTTCGAACCGCAGGCGGAGTCGTGCGAATTCTAGCGCCACTAGTCATAATTATGGCATACAGCGGTTTATTTGGATCAGCGTTGGTCTCTATTAAGCAGACCACTGGTTACACTATCTCGGTTATTGCCGGTTGCGTGGTCAATGTTATTCTAAACTTACTACTGATACCTTATAGAGGCATTAATGGTGCAGCCATCGCCACAATAGTCTCGGAGACAACTGTGACGCTCATTCAGATTCTGTGGCTCCATAGATGCAACTTTAAATTCGATAGCTTTATAAGGTGTTACAGATATTTATTAGCAAGCATTTTAATGTCTATATTTGTTATCATGGTTCAAAAAGTCGTTTCAAGTAATTTTGCAGGCTTATTGGTAGAGGGTATGTTGGGTGTATTTGTGTATGGCTTACTGGGATTGTTGCTTCGGTTCCCAATATTTGAGGATATTACGCAGATATTTAATACAATAAGGAAGAAGAATTGATTTTTAAATTTGATAAATATCTGTCTTCTCCTCGTATAGAAGCACATATTTCATCTACATTGACGGCGGGAGCATACTATGAAGAAAATAAAGGCACGGAATTATGGGATTGATCTTGCACGTATTATTTCAATGTTTTTTGTAGTGCTATTACACAATCTACTGCAGGGGGGGGTTCTATACAATCCGGATTTACGAGGAAGTAATTTCTTGGCGGCCTGGTTTCTTGAGAATCTTGCTATTATTGCAGTCAATCTATTTGGGATGATAACCGGATATCTATCATTCGGGAGAAAATTTCATGTAAGCAGGGTGTTATTAATAATTGTGCAAACAATCTTCTGGTCATGGATTGTCCTCTTTGCATTGATTGTATTTGGGTTTCACGTTTCATTAAAAGATGTCCTCATTGGTTTATTTCCAATCACTTTATTTTGGTATATCAATTGTTATATTGGTCTTATGCTGTTGGTTCCACTTTTTCAGGACACTCTGGAAAAGCTTAAACGCAGCCAGCTAACTTTAATTCTCGGTCTGCTCTTATTAATCTCAGTGACGGTCGGGTTTATTGGTCATTTTTCCCTCGACGGTGGTATGTCGGTACTTTGGCTTCTAATTCTCTTTTTAATGGGTTATTATATTCGAAAATTTAAACTGCTAACAAATATACCAACTTTCGTACTATGGTTTGGCTACTTTTTATTTGCGTTTATTGCGTTAATGATTGATTTCTTTTGCCATAGACACAATATTAAAATTAGCTTTGACATAATGCTTTCTTACAATTCTCCACTTGTAGTCGCTCAGTCTGTTCTCTTCTTCTTAGCCATTTCAAGAGTTAAGGTAACATCACCACCTTGTCAGCAGCTTCTGCTGCGCATGTCTCCTGCAACGTTAGGCGTATATATTATAGACGGCTCTCTATTATATAAATATTTTTTGAAGGACTTATTTGCTCCACTTGTAGACGGTTCGGCTGCTATCATGGTTAGTGTGATAGTCATGATGAGTGTTCTTTTCTTCACCTTGTTCATCTATCTTGATTCGATAAGGATAGCTCTGTTCCGTAAATTACGTGTGGATGTCATTGTCAACAGTGCCTATACGGGATTGATGAAGAAAATGGGTGTGCACAACTAAACCCTTGAAAGTATATGACTGATTTTTGGATGTCATAGTTCTACTTACTTTTTACTTTACCATCAGGCAGACGTGATGGCTGTTTCTTGTTAGTCACATTTTCGTTGATTTCAGATCGAAATGATTTGTTCCTGGGTCTACCGTTGGATGGCTTTTTAACAGAATGCTCTGAGCTTCAGCGATTTGGATGAAGGTTCTGACGTGATCATTGCTGAGACACGCCGTGGCAGTTTTCAGACAAAGTAGTGGCCTTACAATTGCACTAGCCACCTCGCAGATGCGGTGGTGCTGGCAATGTATATTTGTGGTAGGCAACTAAATACAAGCCAATCTTTATAAGTGATTGCAACAACGATATTTGCTGTGGACTTAAAATAGCTCTAAGAAGAAATTGGAGGAGTAATATCTATGACTAGTTATTTGATTACCGGGGGAGCTGGTTTTATTGGTTCTAACCTATCCGAGCTTTTGCTACACGAAAATGGCTCTTCAATTACGATTGTCGATGACTTATCCATGGGTAGCGTTTCTAACCTACCTCGATCAAATCGAATCACATTCATCCAACACTCGATTACAGATCATGAATTTATGAGTCGGTTGATAAGAGAGAATAAATTTGATTACTATGTCTTACTTGCGGCAATTGCCAGTGTCGCTGACTCGGTCGATCGTCCATACGAAACCCATCAAGTCAATCAAGAGGCCAATCTGAACATTATTGAAACGTTGCGCCAAGAGAGGCTGTCTTTTAAGAAATTGTTCTTTTCCAGCAGCGCGGCCGTATACGGGCAGACGCCTGAAATGCCGAAGCGCGAGGATCAGGCGGTCCAGCCGCTAACGCAATACGCTGTTGATAAGTATGCAACGGAACGCGCCATTATCAACTATGGGCGGCTTTACGATATGCCGATGGTCTGTGCACGTTTCTTCAATGTCTATGGGCCTAAACAGAACCCCGCCTCACCTTACAGCGGAGTTCTGTCAATTCTGTTGGATTGTCTAACTAACGACAAGCCATTTTCATTCTTTGGAGATGGATCACAAACGCGTGACTTTGTTTTTGTAGGGGATGTTGTGAACGCCATTAGCGGGTTATTGCACACATCTGCGGCGCGTAATGATGTCTATAACATTGCTAATGGCAAGCAAACTAGCCTGATGACAGTGGCTAAGCAACTGGAAAGTTTGACAGGTAAGAAATTGAACGTGAGTTTTAAACCGGAACGTTCCGGAGATATCCATGATTCTTATGCCGATACTTCTAAGATTAATTCACTTGGGTTTATGACGCACACACGGCTAGAGGAAGGCCTGGCCAAGTATGTCGCATCAGCAGAATAATAAAGGATCGCTGAATAATTTGAAATTACCAAAATTTATTAGACGAAGATTTAATGACTGTGACAATCCTGCTTTGGTTGTCAGCTGAGACACCATAACTTACCTGATGATTATAACCGTACTATCACGTTTTTTGATCTTCTGTCAGTTTCATTCAAATGAGATAGGCTCTTTGCATTGTGGCTAGGTTATCTTGAGAGACGTTAAGTTCCGTTTCTAGGTAATCTGCCCATGATTCATAGTCATGAGCTATAAGTCTGAACACGGCTTGTAGATTTGCTCTATTTACCGGCAAGGAACCCATTGTTTCAACCTGATCACTCTGATTGGAACGGGTAACCGCGAGTTGGATTTTCGAGCACTCCAAGCTAACATTTGATAGTAAGTAGTCAGCCTGAATCGTTTCTTCAGGGACACCCAATGCTGCTTCGACTAGCATGGCTGCAACCCCTGTACGATCTTTGCCGGCAGTACAATGAATTAGGACGGATTGATCGTCATCAGTGTGATTTAAAAGTAGAGTAAACATGTCTTGGTAAGCTGACTTTGCGTGCGAATCCGTTAGCATCTTCTTGTACATGTGCACCACCGGATCTTCAGACTTGGTGAAGTGGCGCTTGAGTCGCTGTGAGAAACTTGCGTGGTCGCTGAAGGGCATCACTGGCAACTGATAGTAACGCGCATCTGGTGGCAAGCAGTCGGGATGCCGCCTGGCCTCTTCGTCTGTGCGCAGATCAATGACGAGCCCCACACCATAGTCATCCGCTAAACGTTGGCTGTCCTCAACGGTTAGTTGGTCAAGGGCGCCTGAGCGTAGTATCTTGTTCGGTTTAATGAATCGTCCATCCTTGGTCTGATAACCGGCGAGCGTCCGCAGGTTGATGGAATGTGGTAATTCAATAAAGTGGTTGTTTGTCATAATAACCTCCGATATCGTGCTCTTACAATAACGTATCAGTTTGGCTGGGCAGGGTCTACGGTTAACGACAAGAAAAAAACCGCTTCGATTGAAAGCGGTGCAGTTTGTTCAATGTTAGTAGGCTTGATTAGGCACGAAAATAACTTTAACGGTTTTGAATAAGATCACGATATCGTTCAGAATGCTGCGATGACTGATGTATTCCAAGTCGATGCCAACCATTTGGTCGAAGCTCAAAGCGTTGCGCCCGGAGACCTGCCACAAGCCAGTGCAGCCAGGGAGCACCAGTAAACGCTGCTTGTCATGTTCACTATATTCTTGGTATTCGCGCGGCAGACATGGCCGTGGGCCTACCAAGCTCATATCGCCGCGCAGCACGTTATACAGTTGCGGCAGCTCATCGAGGCTGGATTTGCGGATGAAACGGCCTATTCGAGTGACTCGCGGGTCTTCCTTCATTTTGAACATAGGGCCATCTATTTCGTTCTTTTCAACGAGCTTAGCCAGCTTGGACTCTGCACCGACGCACATCGAGCGGAACTTATACATGCGAAACTCCTGGCCGTCTTTCCCAATACGGATTTGGGAGAAGAACACAGGACCAGCTGGGTCATCCAGCTTGATCAGAATGGCGAGAACAAAAAAAAGTGGTGACAGCAAGACGAGGCCCACTGCACTACCCACCGCGTCGATGAGTCGCTTGACGGCAGTATAGCCATGCTGCTCAGCGAGTATGTCGGCATCGATAGATGCAGTCTGTGGCTTCTTTCCTAGATAATTTTCCATGCGATGACTATTCCCCCAAACCCTGTTTGTGCTAGCGGTGATTGTGTGTCTTTTTAAAAGTCTAGGAGTATCTTAACATGTTTTTAAGAAAGTAGCACCGTTGAAGCACTACACGCAAGTAATTTTCTGAAATAAACGGAAATAATGAAGCGCAATGACAGCAGTCAGTCTCTCATTTTTCTGGCGCTGCTATATAGATGAACCCGGTTTTCAAACGCTGTAACCATCGGCAGAGGATGCCTTTAGTGGTATAGTGAAAACATGTGTATTTATAGGAGTAGAGTGTATGCGAAAAACAATTGGGGGCTTCATGATCGTCGTTATCACGATGATCATGATTGCTGGGCTGGCCATGATTGGCCAGCAGCGTGAACGAACTGAGCTTCAAGCACAGTCTGCGAGCTTTACCCGTACCGGAAAAAGCGGTGCATCGGATCCGAAGCCTAAGACCTCAAAACATGCCTCAGCGTCTTCCGCTAAAGCAAAAACTCAGCCCAAAAAGTTGTTGGCCTACGCGGCGATGGGCGATGATATTGCGGCAGGGCATTATACGACGACCGAGAAGGCGGCTTATCCATATTTGGTAGCAGCCAGGCTTCAGAAATCGATGGGGTTCAAGGTCACACTGACGGATTCCTGGCGTGCTGGTGCAACAATTGGGACTGGCGGTCTGCCAAACCTTGATCAGGTGGCTGAAAGCAAGCCAGACATTGTCTCGCTTCAGTATGGCAATAATGAGCAGTCTGCTCCCGGTGGGACAGCCAGGCTCTACCAATCCAACTTAACGAAGGCGGTTACCCAGCTCAAGGTCAAGCTACCGCAGGCCAAGATTATCTTGCTCACGCCATGGCGCCAGCAGGCAGCTTATCAACGTGCGGTACTGGCGGTCGGTCAAGCTGCCGGTGCGACAGTCATCGATATTTCGAGCATTAAGGCCGCAACTGACACCTCAGCTGCCGCTAACACCAAGTCTTGGGCGGGCACGCCCAGCGGTGATTGGCCGAATGATCGCGGCAATGTAGACATTGCTAATGCAGTGACCCAGGCGATCAGCCAGTTGTTGAAGTAACTGGAGGAGATGAATTATGGACAAGAATAAAGATCAAGTGATCCAGCAGCAGCCGGTTCATCGACATCACCATCATCATCACCGGCACCATCGTCGGTTCCACATCTGGCGCTGGGTGGCTGGTGTTGTTGCGGCGCTGGTGATTGTTGCGGCCGGTGGTGCATATTATGTCTACCACACGCTGCATTCGACGGCGAATCACACGTATATCCCGTTAAACAACCAGAATCAGTCTGGGTCAGCATTGAACAAGAACAAGCCTATCAGTATTCTCTTGATGGGGACGGATACTGGTGCATTCGGCCGGACGGAGAAGAACGGTCGGTCAGACACCATGATTCTTGCCACGCTGAATCCGGCCAAGAAGACGACCACCATGGTCAGCATTCCCCGGGATACGATGGCGAAGATGATTGGTGACGACGGCACGAATATTCAGAAGATCAACGCCGCATACAGCATTGGCGGTGCGGATATGGCGGTCAATTCGACGACGGCACTGCTCGGTGTGCCAGTTAACTACTACGCGGTCATCAACATGGGCGGTCTTGAGAAGATCATCAATGCTCTGGGCGGTGTGACGGTGACACCAACCCTGAGTTTTACCAACACGGGTTACACCTTCACCAAGGGCAAGGCCACTGAGATGGACGGTAAGCAAGCCTTGGCATATATTCGAATGCGGTATAACGATCCAAAGGGCGATTACGGTCGCCAGGACCGGGAGCGCCAGGTAATCACAGGAATCATTAAGGCGGCCCCGTCTCTGAAGACATTAACCAAATTCCAGGAACTCATGAGTCAGGTGCAAAGCAATTTTCGGACGAACCTGCAGTTCGATGATATGGTGGCGCTGTACAGCAAATACCGGGATGCTGGCAAGCACGTCAAACAGGACCATTTGCAAGGAGTCGGCGCTTACCTGAACGGATCATCCTACCAGATTGGCTCAACCAAGGAATTACAGCGTGTCTCTGATTTAATCAATAGGAGCCTTGATTTACCAACGGCAACCCTCAACAATGAGGAGACCAAACAGAATGCGTTGAATCCTCAGTTTGACTGGAACGCTGGTAATAGTGCTGTGAAGTACACCGTTCAAGGCGCCGATCAGGTAAACTAAGCCAAGCGTCACCGCTGGGTGGCTTCCCGAGGGTGACGCTTCGATTGTAACTGGCCCCCACACATTTTAGGAGAATCAAATGGACGACGAAGTAATTAGCTTAGGACAGGTTTTTGCCATTCTCAAGAAGCACATCATTGCCATCATTGTGGCGACCTGTGCTGGCGGCGTGCTTGCTGCGGCAGTCACTTATCTGGTGATGGAGCCGAAGTACGAATCCACCGCAATGGTGCTAGTCAACCGCAAGCAGACGACCGCAGCGGGCCAGTACAATGACCTGCAAACTGACCTGCAGATGATCAATACCTACAAGGACATTATTACGAAGGATGTTGTCCTTGGATCGGTGCGTCAGAATCTGCAGAAGAAGGGCGTGGTGGTCGGCAGCACTGGCGATTTGGCGAAAGACATCAGTGTGACTAACAACACCAATTCGCAGGTCATGAGCGTCACTGCCAAGGCCGACAACCCCTACACCGCGCGGTCGATTGTGAACGAAACAGCGGAGGTTTTCCGTAGTAAGATCACCTCGATCATGACCAACGCCAAGAACGTGACAATCATCTCCCGCGGGACGTTGAACAAGAACGCGGTGAGTCCACGTAAGAAGCTCAACATTTTGATTGGGCTGGCGGCTGGGCTTGTGATTGGGATTTTCTTCGCCTTCTTGCGCGAGCTGACCGATCGCACGGTCAAGGACCCTTCATTCATCACGGACACCTTAGAGTTACCGCTGCTCGGGACAATCACGGATATTGACAATCAGAATTTAAAGCTGGGCACCAAGGGACTACGGCCAATCACTGGCCGGTCTCGCCGATAGGAGGGCACGCACATGGCATGGTTTAATCGTAAAAGCAAGAAGCGCCTCGCCAATCAGAGTGTCCGCCAAGGCGTTGCGCTTGTCACTAATTATGACCCGACTGGGCACGTCAGTGAGGAGTACCGGACGCTGCGGACGAATATTTCGTTCTCCAAGGCTGGCGGTTCCATTAAGACAATTGGCGTCACTTCTGATGCCCCCGCGGAAGGCAAGTCGACCGTCAGTGCCAACCTGGCTGTGACGTTCGCGGCGCAGGGTCTGAAGACCATCTTGGTCGATCTCGATATGCGTCGCCCAACTGTTCACGCGACGTTTGGCTTGCAGAATACCAGCGGGCTGGTAACGCTGCTGACGAATGACGCAGACGACTTAGCGGGCATGCTATCCCTGTACTGCAAGGACACCGACATCGACAATCTAGCCGTCATGACGTCTGGTCCTACGCCACCCAATCCGTCAGAGCTGCTCGGCTCTGACCAGATGCTGGCGCTGCTTAAAGAACTGGGCCAGCGGTACGAGCGAATCATTCTCGACACGCCGCCACTAATGAGCGTGACAGACGCTCAGATAGTTGCGTCACATGCTGACGCTACTATCCTGGTGGTGCCTTATGGCATCGCCCAGAAGGCGGCTGTGCTGGACGCAAAGGTGCTGCTTCAGAAGGTCAACGCTAACATTATTGGCGTGGTCATGAATCGGGTGCCACAACAAACCGGCTCGGGGTACTATTACTACGGCGGGTATTACAAATAAACTCAGACGCAAGCAGGGCACCAACCGAAAGTTTGATTCCGGTTGGTGCCCTGCTTTGTGGCTTCGCTAAGCGATTACTTACTTGCTGGGCTTGGCCTTGGCCCCGTCTTCTTTTTTGATGCGATCGGCCAGCTTTAGAATGTAGTCGTGCAGCTCGTCCTTGATTTCGGGATGGGTGAGGCCATATTCGATGCTGGTCTCGACGAAGCCGAACTTGTTGCCGACATCGTAGCGCTTGCCCGTGAACTCGTGGGCAAACACGCGCTGTGTCTGGTTCAGCGTGTCGATGGCGTCGGTCAGCTGGACCTCGTTGCCCTTGCCCGGTTTCTGGTGCTCCAGAATGTCAAAGATTTCTGGGGTCAGCAGGTAGCGGCCGATGATGGCCAAATCGCTAGGAGCGTCGTCAACGGCTGGCTTTTCAACGAACTTGCGAACGTTGTACAGGCCCTTGGAGACTTCGGCTTCGGGATCGATGACCCCGTATGCGGAAACGTCCTGGTGCGGGACGCGCTTGACGGCCAGGATCGAGGCGTGGGTGCGCTCGTACTCGTTGATCAGCTGCTGTGTCAGCGGCACTTTGTCCATCATGAGGTCATCGCCCAGCATGACCACAAATGGCTCGTCGTTGACGAAGGACTTGGCAAGGCGCACCGCATCGCCCAAACCCCTGGGGTGGGTTTGACGCACGTAGAAGAGGTTGACGCCCATGTCGGTAGTCGAGTGGACCAGGTTCAGCATCGCCGTCTTGCCTTTTTCCTGAAGGTTCTGTTCAAGCTCAGGGTTGGAGTCAAAATGATCCTCGATGCTGCGCTTGTTCTTGCCTTCGACAATCAGGATGTCGGTGATACCGCTGGCTTTGGCTTCCTCGACGATGAACTGAATGGTCGGCTTGTCGACAATCGGGAGCATTTCCTTGGCTAGGGCCTTGGTTGCCGGCAGGAAACGGGTCCCGAGCCCGGCTGCTGGAATAACGGCTTTTCTTACTTTCACAATGATCCTCCTTGGTAACGCTTTTGATGATGATACTTTCATTATACCCATTGATAACACTTTATGACACCATGAGCCGGGCGCAAAGGCGCGTTTCGGGTTGTTTCACGTGAAACTGGCCGGTTGCCGGCACCGGGGATTCGTTAAAGTCCGAACGCCGGGTCGTATTCGAGCCGGCCGGAGACGTTGAACAGGCCGCCTTCGCGGATCGGCTTGATCATGAATTCGTCGCCTTTGAAGGGCCCGGTGATACCGTACTGACTGGCAGGTTTGTAGTCAAAGCGGCCGTAAAATTTGGGGTCGCCGAAAATGCTGATGGCCATGCGCTCGTCTTCGCCGGCCTGCATTTCGAGGTACTTGATGAGGTTGCTGCCCACGCTTTGGTTTTGGTAGGCAGGCAACACGGCCAGCGGGGCGAGGACAAACACGGGCCAGGTCTGCGCGTCGCTGATGATCTTGGCTTCAGACAGCAGCGCACTGCCGATCACGGCACCGTCGTCGCTGGTGGCAATGACATCGTAATCGGGATCGTAGGTGGGACTCTTGCGCAGTTTCTCGACCAGCGCCGCCTCGTGGCCGTCGGTGTGGGCGGCCCCGGCGAAGGCTTGCCTGATGACGTCAAGACTGGCGTCAAACTGCTTTGGGGTGATGGGTTCAATTTTCATGGTGATAAAGCTCCTTTGATAATTAGGCGAAAAACAACATGCCGACCAGGACCCCAGCGGCTAGGACGAAGCCCCAGGGGATGAGCCGTTTGTACATCGGTTGCGGATCGCGCTTCAAGGCCAGGTACAGGCACAGCGCCCCCACGACCGGGAAGGCTAAGGCGAGCCAGCTGATTTTGTGCAGCCATTGCAGGCCCAACTGGGGAATGAGGTAACCGGCTGCCAGCAGCAGGATCAGCACCCAATCAGGCGAAGTGGTGCGGTCAGATTTAGCCATGGTGTGTTCCTTCTTTCTCATGACAAGCGTAGCACACCACGCCGCTTCGGCGGGCCTGGAATAAAAAAGTGGCATCGTTTTCAGGACTTCTGGGTTACACTAATCATGGCCGCTGGGTGGTTTCATTATGACCAGTGGTGAGTTAGAAAGGAGTTTTTAACTTGGCATTTGATGATCACTTTTTGTGGGGCGGCGCCACTGCCGCGAACCAGTACGAAGGCGGCTACCAAGACGGCGGCAAGGGCCTGAGCACGGCGGACGTGATGACGGCCGGCGCTTACGATAAGCCGCGGCGTGTCACCTGGAAGAACCCGGCGACCGGCGAAACCGGCGCCACCGCGATGCAGTTTGACCAGGATGGCCGGCAGGTCCCAGAAGGTACCGAGCCGGCAGTATTACCCGGGGAATATTACCCGAGCCACGTGGCGACGGACTTTTACCACCATTATCAGGAAGACATCAAGCTGATGAGCGAGATGGGCTTCAAGGTGTTCCGCCTCAGCATCAACTGGGCGCGCATTTTCCCGAACGGGGACGACAAAGCGCCCAACGAGGCCGGCCTGGCCTTTTACGATCGCGTCTTCGATGAGTGCAAGAAGTACGACATCGAGCCGCTGGTGACGCTGTCGCACTACGAGACGCCGCTGCACCTGGCAATCAAGTACAATGGCTGGGCGAGCCGGAAGCTGATCGACTTCTTCGTGAAGTACGCGACGACGGTGATCGAGCGCTACAAGGGCAAGGTTCATTACTACCTCACCTTCAACGAGATCAACATGATCGACATGAGCGGCTTTCTTGGCGGCGGCATCATCAACGCCACCGAGCAGACCAAGGCGCAGGGTGCGCACAACCAGTTTGTCGCCAGTGCCCTGACGGTGCGGGCCGCCCACAAGATCGATCCGGATGTCAAAATCGGCCAGATGCTGGCGTACAGTCCGCTGTACGCGCTGACGGCTGACCCCAATGATCAGCTCAAGGGGCAGGTCGACATGCAGGACACCTACTTCTTCTCTGATGTGCAAACTGGCGGGCACTATCCGGCATACCGCCTGAAGAAGTACGCCCGCGACGGCATTAAGCTCGACGACACCCCAGAAGATTTCGAATTGCTGGCGCATTATCCGGCCGATTTTCTCAGTTTCTCCTGCTACGGTTCCAACACGGTCACGACGCACAAGACAGAGGGCAGCGACGCCGGCAACTTCATGGCGGGCGTCAAGAATCCTTATTTGAAGACCAATGCCTGGGGCTGGGCGACCGACCCGCAGGTGCTGCGCATTGCGCTGAACAACCTGTACGACCGCTACCACAAGCCGCTGTGGGTCGTTGAAAACGGCATTGGCTGGGCCGATGAGCTGACCGCCGATGGCAAGATCCACGACAGCTACCGCATCGAGTACCTGCAGCAGAACATTGCCGCCATGCGCGATGCCGTCACGCTGGACGGCGTTGACCTGATGGGCTACACGATGTGGGGCTGCATCGACTTGGTCTCCGCGGGCACTGGCGAAATGAAGAAGCGGTACGGCTTCGTTTACGTCGATCGCGACGACCAGGGCAACGGTACGCTTAATCGTACGACGAAGGATTCATTTTACTGGTACAAAAAAGTCATCGCCACAAATGGCGAAGACCTCAGCAACAACTAGTTTTGGCTGGGCCACTGACACGGATCGTGCCGGTGGCCTTTTTTGGTTTGAATGGCGCAAAAAAGCCCAGCCGCAGGCGCGGTTGGGCTTAGTGGCAACTTCAGACGAGCGGCTCGTAAACCAGCTCGACCAGGTTTTTGTGCGACGCGATGTTGATGCCGGAAATCGGCTGGTCGAGGATCTTTTGGTACTCATCCAGCACGTCGTTTGGCAGGGGCGTCAGCAGGTGCAGGTCGTCGATCACGTCGCTCGAGGTGTCGGTGGTGCTGAGGTCGGTGAAGAGGTCGATCTTGCTCATGCAGTCGAAAAGCAGGTCGCTCAGCTGTGATTGCGGCTTGCCGTTGCCGTCAATGATCACGACTTGCGAGTGGTTCAACGGTTGGTGCTCGATCTGGAGCATTTTGATGGCGTGATAAACATCCACAGTTTTCACCTCACTATTGTTACCCCGATTGTAGGCATTCTACCTGGAAAATACAACGGCGAAACTGGAGGCAGGGGCGGAGGATGGCCTCCGGCGGGATTCGGCTGGAACGTGGCGGATACCGCTTCGAGCTTCGCAAGCGAGTCTCTCAGTCGGATCTTGTTGTAAGCGGTAAACCGCTAACAACAATTTCGCCACTGAGCCGATCCCGCCTCCGACCATCCTCCTTCTGCACCCCCCGTTGGGCCGTCAATCGGCCTCTGGGATTTCGTGAGCTGACGCAGACTGGGATTTGCCACCTTTGCCTGGACGCAGCGCCCAGTAGAGTTCCTTCAGGCCGGACAGGATGAAGGTTGGGACCGCCGGGAGGAAGATCACCGCCGCGTAGAGTTCGGTGGTCAAAGGTGCTGTGCCCATCACCTCGTTGAAAAACGGCATCAGGGTCACCAGCAGGGACGCGCTGGCGGCGAAGGCCACCGCCATCAGAAGGCGCGGGTTGTTGAAGGGGTTGCGGCGGAATAGGGTGCGGGTGCTGCGGGCGTCAAACACGTGCCACAGCTGGCCGAACACGAGGGTCAAGAAGGCCAGGGTTTGCGCCTGGGCGGCCGGCATGCCAGCCGCTGCGCCCCAGATGAAGGCGACGTAGACCAGGCCGCCCATCACGGTGCCGCGCAGGAAGATGCGGCCCAGCATGCCGGACAGGATGGATTGCTTGACGTTGCGCGGTGGGCGCTTCATGAGGTCAGCCTCTGGGACGTCGTAGCCCAGCGCAAAGCTCGGCAGGGCGTCGGAGACCATGTTCACCCACAGCACCATCAAGGCGGTCAGCGTCGGCGTGGTGGCTGCGACCTGACCGATCGGCTGGGTCATCAGGAGCACCCCGAACAGCAGGGCGAGAACCTCGGCGACGTTGGTGGTCAGCTCGTGGCGCATGAAGTTTTTGATGTTGGCAAAAATGGTGCGGCCGGCGCGCACACTGTTTTCAATGGTGGTGAACTGGTCGTCCAGCAGGATCAGGTCGGCGGCGTCTTTGGTCACCTCGGTGCCGTTGATCCCCATGGCAATGCCGATGTCGGCCGCGCGCAAAGCTGGCGCGTCGTTGATGCCATCGCCGGTCATTGCGACGGTTTCGCCCTGGCGCTGCAAGGCGTGCACGATGCGCTGCTTGTGCTCAGGGGAAACGCGCGCATACACGCGGATGTCCGGCGCCAGGCGGAACAGAGTGTCGTCGTCCATGGCGGCCAGCTGCTTGCCCTCGATGACGCGGGCGTTCGGGTCGGTGACAATGCCGAGTTTTAAGGCGATGGCGCGTGCGGTCACCGCGTGGTCGCCGGTGATCATCACGACATTGATGCCGGCCTGGTGCAGCTCACGCACGCTCTGCCGCACTTCCGGGCGCGGCGGGTCGATGATGCCGGCGATGCCCAGCAGGGTCAGGTGCTGCTCAAGCTGCTCGGTGGTCCCGTGCATGGCGAGGTCCTCGTCAATGTCGCGCACGGCCACAGCCAGGGTGCGCAAGGCCTGTTCGGCAAAGCGGTTGACATGGGCCTCGACGGCAGCGCGGCCGGTCTCGATTGGCACCAGCTGGTTGTGGTCTTCGATCAGGTCGGTTTTGGCCAGCAGCACGTCGGGCGCGCCCTTGGTCAGCACCTGGTACTGGCCGCCGTCGTTGATCACCACGCTCATCATTTTGCGTTCGGAATCAAACGGCAGCTCGCGGATAATATCGATGTCCAGGGCCTGGTCCTTGTTGAGCACGGTGTCGCGATCGACGCCAGCCTTGTGCCCCATGACGATTAAGGCGACGTCGGTGGGGTTGCCATAGGGCTGGCTGCGGCCGTCCTCGTCCGCCTGGATTGCGGCGTCGTTGTTCAGCACGCTGGCGAGCATAAAGCGGGTAAAGCCCGGGGTGTTTTCTTCTTCATCGGGCAGGATCTCGCCGACGGGTTCGTAGCCGTCGCCTTCGACCACGTAGCTGGCCCCGTTGGCGTAAAAGCGGACCGCGGTCATTTGATTGCGCGTCAGCGTGCCGGTTTTATCCGAGGCGATGTAGCTGGTGGCACCCAGCGTTTCCACTGAGTTCAGCGACTTGATCAGGCCGTTGTTCTTGGCCAGCATGGTCGCGCCGATGGTTAACACGATCGACAGCACGGCCGGCAAGGCGTCGGGGATGGCGGCCACGGCCAAAGCGATGGCGGTCGAGAGGGACTCGGCAAGCACGGCAAACGAGAGCTGGCCAGTTTGCTGCACGGCTTTCACCATTTCGAGGATCAGGGTGAAGGCGACGATCACGATGGCGACGATCATCAGCTTCTTCGACAGCGCCGCGATGGTGCGCTCAATCGGAGTCTTTTTGGTTTCAACTTGGTTGAGCAGGGTCGCGATTTTCCCCAGCTCGGAGTCCATGCCGGTGGCCACCACGACGCCGAGGCCGTTGCCGTGGGTGACGGTGGCACCGGAGAAGCCCATGTTGGTGCGATCGCCGACCTGGGCGTCGCCTTCCAGGGCGTGGGTCTGCTTCTGCACCGGTTCGGCCTCGCCGGTCAGGTGGGCCTCGTTTGTTTGCAGTTCGGCCACGTGCAGCCAGCGCACGTCGGCCTCGATGAAGTCACCGGTCTTGACGCTGATGATGTCGCCGGGCACGAGCTGGCTGGCCGGCACGGTTTCCCACTCGCCGTCGCGCAGGACTTTGGCGTGGTGGTCGGCCATCACCTTCAGCGCATCCAGCGACTTCTGCGCGCTTTTTGCCTGCCAGAACGAGAGGCCGGCGTTGATAAAGATCAACAGCAGGATCGCAATGCTTTCGTACACCGCCGCCATGCCGTGAGCCGGGTCATCGCGCACGAAAAAGTCGTAGCCGGCGCTGGCCCAGGCGAGCCCGACCGCAATGAACAAAATGATGACCAGCGGTTCCTTGAGGCTGAGCAGGAACTGCTTCCAGGCTGGCACTTGCTTGGCCTGCGCGAGTGCGTTTGGCCCATGCTCGCTCAGGCGCCGGTCGGCTTCCTGTTGGCTGAGCCCGGCGCTGCGACTGGTGTGCAGGCGCGAAAGGACGTCTGCTTTGTGTTCGTTGTGGGGGTTCATTTTCTTCCTCCTTAAAAGACAAAAGGGCACAGCGTACAAGCGGCTTTCCTCCCCGAGAAAGCGAACTTGAGCGCAGCGCCCAACCGAATGTCTAACATTGATTAAGTATAGCTTACCGAATCGATAATTATCCTGTCAAGTTTACCGGCTTAACCATAGCGGAAAGAAAGCGTTTGTATAATCGCCCGGATTCTTCTAAAATAAACTTGTGACTGCATTCACGTAGTCAAATTAGCAGGGCAATCAAAAGTATGGAGGACAAACATGCGTAAGACAAAAATCGTGTCGACTCTGGGGCCGGCATCTAATGACCTGGAGACCATCGTCGCGTTGATCCACGCCGGCGCCAACGTGTTCCGGTTCAATTTTTCCCATGGGGATCACCCCGAGCAGCTGGGCCGGATGAATCTGGTCAAACAGGCGATGAAGGAAACCGGCATCAAGGTGGGGCTGATGCTCGATACCAAGGGCGCCGAGATCCGCACCGGCGAAAACGTTGACGATGCCGTGTTCCACTACGACACTGGCGACAAGATCATCCTGACGATGAACACGGGCATCCAAAACGTCAAGGACCGCATTGACGTGACCTACGCCGGGCTGTTTGACGACGTGGAAGTCGGCGGCCAAATCCTGTTTGACGATGGCCTGCTGGGCACGACCATTTTGTCCAAAGACGCCAAGAAACGCGAGCTGACGCTGGGCGTGCAAAACCCGGCGGAACTCGGCAGCAAGAAGGGCGTCAATGCCCCTGGCGTGTCCCTGAAGCTGAAGGGCCTGACCGACAAGGATCGCGACGACATCAAGTTTGGCGTCGAGCAGGGCATTCACTTCATCGCGGCCAGCTTTGTCCGCAAGCCAAGTGACGTGCAGGACCTGCGCGACCTGCTGGAGGAAGTTGGCGGCCAGGACGTGCTGATCATCCCGAAGATCGAGTCGCAGGAAGGCATCAACAACGCCGATGAGATCATCCGCCTGGCCGACGGCGTCATGGTGGCCCGCGGCGACATGGGTGTGGAAATTCCTTACGAGGAAGTCCCGGCCGTTGAGCAGGAGCTGATCCACAAGGCCAACCTGATCGGCAAGCCGGTCATCACCGCGACGCAGATGCTGGATTCGATGCAGGAGAACCCGCGGCCGACCCGCGCCGAAGTGACTGACGTCGCGTTTGCGGTGCTGCAAGGCACCGACGCGACGATGCTGTCCGGCGAGTCCGCTAACGGCGATTACCCAGTCGAATCCGTGCACACCATGGCCGTGATCGACGAACGCGCCGATAAAATGCGCCCGCTGCACAGCCCAGTGCTGAACGAGCTGAAGCAAAGCGGCTCCATCACCACAACGACGGCGATTGCCGCGGTGACCGCCGCCGAGCGCGTGTCCGCCAAGGCCATCATCACGCTGACCTCCAGCGGCTACACGGCCCGGCAGATCAGCCGGTTGAAGCCAGCCGCCCCAATTATCGCGCTGACTTACACGGAACGCACTGCGTCGCAGCTGCTGCTGTCATGGGGTGTGACCCCGATGGTGCTGCCGAAGGGTGACGCCTATGAAGACCTGATTGCCCAGGCGGAGCAGCGTCTGATCAAAGAAGGGGTGGTGGCTGCAGGTGACGTGATTGTCATTGTGGTCGGCCTGCCCTTATATCAGGCGGGTTCAACTAATAACGTGCTGATTTCGCGGGTCAACGAGGACGCCGCAAAAGATTAGCAAACCCGAACAAGAGAGAGAAGTCGACGCAGGTCGGCTTTTCTTTTTGTCTAAAAATGGATAAAACACGAACATTAAATTAGTCAGGCTGCACTATTTACAATTTTAACCGAATATTCTATGATGGATGGCGTGCTGATTTGAAAATTTCAGAAAGCAGGCAATTATTTCATGAAACAGAAGCTCCTTGATTACTTTGAAGTCGAAAAACTTGGTAGTACGGTGCGCCGCGAAATTTTGGCGGGGTTCACCACGTTCATTTCAATGGCCTACATTCTGTTCGTCAATCCGTCTGTGCTCGGGGCGGCTGGCATGGACAAAGGGGCCGTCTTCACGGCGACCGCCTTAGCCAGTGCGCTGGGCTGTATCCTGATGGGGGCGCTGGCCCGCTATCCGATCGCGACCGCACCAGCGCTGGGGATTAACGCCTTCTTCGCTTATTCAGTCGTCATCGGCATGAAAATTCCTTGGCAAACGGCGCTGGCCGGCGTGTTCGTTGCCAGCCTTATTTTTATTTTGATCACGATTTTCAAGCTGCGGGAAATGATCATCGACGCGATCCCGGCCGACTTGAAGTACGCGATTTCCGGCGGCATCGGGCTGTTCATCGCCTTTCTTGGCCTGAGCAACGGGAAGCTGATTACTGCTAACAAATCCACCATTGTCGGCCTGGGGTCGCTTGAGAACCCGCTGGTGTGGCTGACGATTTTTGGCCTCATCGTGACTGCGATTCTGATGGTTAAAAAAGTCCCAGGCGGGATTTTCATCGGGATGGTGTTGACCATCATCCTTGGTCTCGTCACCGGTCAAATCAAGGCACCGAGCCGGCTGATTTCCTTGGCGCCCAGTCTGAAACCGACATTCGGCGTGGCCATCATGCATGTCGGCGACATTAATACGTTGCAACTGGCAGTCGTGGTCCTCACCTTCCTGCTGGTCACGTTCTTTGATACAGCGGGCACATTGGTCGGTCTGGCCAATCAGGCGGGCTTTATGAAGGATAATAAAATGCCGCGGGTCGGCAAGGCGCTGGCCTCAGATTCCACCGCCATGCTGGTCGGATCGGTGCTGGGTACCAGTCCTGTTGGGGCCTATGTTGAATCCTCAGCCGGCATCGCAGTTGGCGGCCGCACCGGGATCACCGCCATCACCACCGGCGTGATGTTCCTCGTCGGTATGATCTTTTCACCGCTGTTGTCAGTCGTGACTGACCAAGTCACCGCCCCGGCACTCATCATTGTCGGCGTGCTGATGGCGCAGTCATTAAAGAATATCAACTGGTCGAAGCTGGAAATCGCCATTCCGTCGTTTCTGATCATGATCGGTATGCCGCTGACTTACAGCATTTCCGACGGCATTGCGCTGGGCTTTATCATGTACCCGATCACGATGATTGCGGCGCACCGCGGCAAGGAAGTATCCCCAATCATGTACGGCCTGTTCTTCGTCTTCATTGGGTTCATGTGGATTCTGAACGTCGGGTGACTGTTTTTTAAATTGAAAAATTGTGGCAGTGTCGACCGTTTTGTTCGCACTGCCTTTTTGGTGTCGGCTAAAAGTGGGTGCTGCGCGTCTGTTGCTGCGGTGGTGCACTGGCGGCCACGCCGACAATGCCCAGGCCAGTCAGGACTTGGGCGAACTCGGCCAGCTGGCAGGCTAAGGTTGGCACGGCCTGACTGTCAAGCTGGTTGATGAGCGCCGTGATGAAACTGTAGGTCAAAACGGCCAAGTGTTGCGCGATGGCCGGCAGATGCGCCAGCTTAACGCCGCGCCGGCCGAGGTCGTGCTGATAAAGGGCGGCGATGTGCTGGATCGCCACGCGCGTGAAGCTGACCTCAGCCGTGTCTATTTTGCTCAGCAGCCGCGCGTGGCAGAGCAGCGCTGGGTCCTCACCGCCAGGGGCGCCAGGGGCGACCATTGCGGGCAGATGACACTGCGCCAAAAACAGGGCCGTCAGCTGCGTGGTCGTGGCCTGAATCAGCGCACTGGCCAACGCAAACTTGTCCTGATAGTGATTGTAAAAGGTGGTTTGCCCGATTTCCGCCCGGCTGGCCAGCTGGCGCACGCTGATGTTGTCGAAGGACTCCTCTCGCAGCAGCGCATAAAAGGCGGTCGTAATGGCTCGCCGTGTTTTGCGGACTCTCAGATCATTTGGATTTAACACATTATCTTCTCCTCACACAGACAATTCGGCTCTGGCGAAGTGAAATAGGCTCCGACTGCATTGTAGTCGGGTCTCTTTTTGCTATACAAGCATTTGCACCCGGGTTGTGGGCACTCAAGGCGCGCTTGCCCCGAAATGGTCAGTTTGGCTCAAGCCGCCACCAACTCCCGGCGGGGTGCGCTTATACTACCGATGTTTAGAGTATTGAAAATGGCGAATACTCTGACGGTGTGTGTTGACCAATTATTGAGTGATGTTAATTAGGGAGGGTAATCAGAATGAAGAAGACATTATTTGTGACGGCCGCGGTTGTGGCCATGACCGCGGCTGGGGCGTTGGTTGGGGCGCAAACAGTTTTCGCCGCCGATGCAGTAGGGAAATCGAATGCTGAATTTAATGTGGTTGCTGGTAACGGGGGAACTGACGGTGGGGACACTGGGGATGATAAGGATTTGATCCTCAACCAGATCCCGGATCTTCGTTTTACACTAAACGGCAGCGATCCTACTGTTGGCAACCTCATGAACGGTAGCATCTTGAGTTATACAGATGGTGCGGTGAAGAAGCAGATTGATCCGGTGGATAAGGCGGAAAATCAAATTGGTGCCATCAAGATTCTGGACTACCGCGGCACCAACGCTGGGTGGAATTTATCAGCCACCATGGCTTCCCCATCAAATGGCTCAAGTACACTGACCGGGACACTTCACATCAATGCCCCCGTTACAACATTTAGTAATGTTAATGTCCCTGATAATGGGAAAGTGCTTACGGCTGATTTGACTGCCGATGGTAAGGAGTCCGCTATGGTTTGGAATGCCAATGCTGGGACCCCTGCTACAGGAGATACTGAGGCGACTCCAGGAGAAGGCACCGGTGTCAATTTGGCAACCGTTGATGGTAAAACAACTTTTAAAACCGACGCAAATGCCAATGCGACCAAGGGCCAGTATGATGCCACTATTACCTGGACGTTGGCTGGCACACCTGCGATCAAGTAATCTCTGCGGGTGACACCTTGACGGCCAAGGACTTACCTTGGTCGTTTTGCTTATAGATTGGGGGAACAGGCGTGAAGGTGCGGAAATGGTTAATGGGTGCGATCCTGATCGCCGGCAGTTTTTGGCTGCAAACCGGGCACGTGGTTCAGGCGGAAGGGGCCAGTTTTTCAGTGGCACCGCAGATTCCGGAGAATCAGCGCTCAGCAGTCTCGAATTACTATGATCTGGTGGTGAAGCCAGGGGCGACGCAGAACCTATCGCTTTCGGTTACCAACCGGACGGCGGAAGTGCGGCACGTGCGCCTGAGTGTGACCGACGCATGGTCGCAGTCGAACGGGCAGGTCAGTTATGGCCCAGGTGCGCCGGCAGACGACTCGGCCGAGTATCGCCTGACCGAGTTGGCCCCGCCGCCGATGACGCTGACCCTGGCGCCCAAGGAAGTCAAAAATGTCACGGTCCCGCTCAAGATTCCGGAAGCCGGGTTCAGCGGTGCGCTGCTGGGCGCGCTGTACCTGGTGGATAATGAGCGCTCGGGCGGCGAAGATAGCGGCGGCGTGGCCATCAAAAACCGGTTCGCAACGGTCGTCGGGGTGCAGCTGCAAACCTCGACTGGCGCGATCAACAGTATCGTGCCGCATTTGAAACTGTTGAGGGTCGGGGCCGGTGTGCATGACAACCAGCCGTGCGTCCTTGCGACACTACAAAACGACCGGCCCACGTATTGGGGCAAAATGCACCTGAAGGCGACGGTCACCAAGCGCGATCAAAAGGCCGTCGTGATGCAGCGCGAGGCGGCTAATTACGCGGTCGCGCCGAACTCCCACTTTAATTTTGCGGTGACCAATCAGCAGGCGCTGGACCCCGGCGACTACACCCTGAATCTGGCGGTGACCGGGCCGCATGGGCAGTGGCAGTTTCGCCGTAATTTTTCCATTCTGGTTGGTGAAGCGGAGAGCATCAACAAAGAGGTCGGCCTCAAGCGGCGATTCGTCATGCCGTGGTGGGGTTGGGCGCTGATCGGACTCGCGCTTTTGTTAGTGGTCGCGGCGTGCTGGTGGGTGCTGCACCGGCCGAGCAAGTCGCTGCTTCGCGAAAGGAGGGAGGCATGATGCGCCGACTACACGTTGGGTTGATCGTGCTCGTACTGGCGGTGATTGCCGCGCCGGCTTCAATAGTGAGTGCAAGCGCCGGGTCGGGGGCGACCGTCGCCGAGTTTGTGGTAACCGGTAAAAGGCCGCCACAGCAGAAACCGGCGCCTCCGTCGGTTGTGCACTATTCCCCGCATGACCTGCTGCCTGGTACCGGTAACACGCGGCAGCTGCCGCACACCGGGGACCGGACTAACCACTGGCTCGTGATTCTTGGTGGGGTCATGATCGGCAGTTTGGGTCTAGCAGTCATGGTAAGGAGGGATGATCGTGAGGCATAAAAGTATTGCTCTCATCTCCCTCGTTATTGCGGGTGCCCTGGCTATCGGCAGTCAGATCGCAGTGGTTAAGGCCGCGCCCGCGGTAGATTACCTGCCTTGGCTGACCGGCTCATACCCAGAACCGATTGATCCCGCCACAGGGCTTCCGGCCTTTGTCCCGTTTGAAGAGGTGATGAGCCCCCTTTCTGGGACGAGGGACTCCAGCAAAGTCCTGACAAATGGAGATGGGAACCACGTCGCCGTGCAGGTGACCGACGGGCCGACCCAAAGTGGCTCAATCTGGAGCACTTACACGCTGGATTTGACCAAAAGCTTTGATGCACGGATGAATCTTTACTTTAATAACGGCACAAATCTGGGAGATGGCATGGCATTCGTCATGAGCGGCGCCAAACCAACCCAGGTCTATGGCATTGGCTCGGCGCTTGGTATCTGGCGGTCTCAGCTTAGAGATGGCGCGAAAATGGCCGCGCTGCCCAAGAGCTTTGCCATTGCCTTTGATACCACGGATAATCACGACCGCCAGGACCATAACGTTGTCCAAATGAAGGCGGGTCAGTACGTTGGTTGGGGCTATCCCGCGCAAACTAACCAGTCCGCCAAAAGCTTAGGAATGCTGGACACTGGGCTAGAAGACTTGCCGATTCAGTGGGCTTCGGGCAATAGTTATGGCGATCCGGGCTTGGGCGGCTACCAGGCACTCGACAATGCAATGACTGACGGCACGTGGCATCCGCTGCACATTCATTGGGAGGCAGCAGGTGACGGTGGCGGCACGTTTTCGTTTGATTTTGAGGTTGGCAGCGATGTAGTTAGCAAGTCGCTGACCTGGTCTCCGGATGATGTCTCGAAGTACTTCGACAGCACAACCGTCTACTGGGGCTTCACCGGGACGACTGGGGCTTACGTCGAAGACGCGGTGGTCGCTTTTCAGAGTATTCCCGGGGTGCTGGATAACAGTATGACAGCAGATGTGGCTACAGACGCTGTGTATCCGGGTACAACATTAAGCCAGAATTACACCATCACTTACGATCCAAACGCCAGTCTTCAGGCCTGGCCGCAGCCGAGCAACGGGCAGCAGAGTTCCTTGTACGCCCAGCTGCTAACTGGCAGCCACTACGGGTTTCTCATGGCTGACGACGGCAAAATCCACTTGGACCTGGGTGGCGGGAAGGAGCTGTTGGCCGAGAACGAATCCGGCGAACAACCCCGCGATATGACTGATCGGGCCGGTAACCCGGTGAGGGTCGTGAATAAAATTGCGCTGGATACCGTGCCGCCTTTTCCCAAAAACACGACGATGCAGGAACTTAAGTTCAGTGCCCCAATCATTGCGACCGATGTAGGTGGTGCTGAAACAGTGTCCGCTGGCACCGTAATTGGTAATAACGGCCAGGCAACGACAAACGTCTCTCTGCCTGCGGTGGTACCTGAGCCCTTAGCCCTCGACTCGGTGCCAAGTTTTACCTTTGGCGAAGGCAGCGCACAGAAAATTACGGTGGGTGAGCTGATTGATGGCCTGAACGCCAAGCCGGGCATTGCCTCAGGGAATATTTCTGCCGCGATCCCTGATGGCGCGACTAACCGCCTAACCGCCAAAATGGCGTCTTTTCAGCTAGGACCAGGTTACCAAGCCGGCAGCGCGCACCTGACTTTTAATTACAACGGCGCCATTCGCACGCTGACTGACGACAACAGCGAGACCGAGCTCTTTAATGTGACCGGCAGTCAGTTGCCCGATGGCGCCGTTTCGCAGCCGACGTTGACGATTGCGCCGTATCCACACGCGACCGTCGGCAAGCACAGCACCACGATTGATTGGACCTTGACGTCCACGCCTGTAATGAAGTAAACAGGGACGAAAAAAGGCAACCGACGCTGGTCGATTGCCTTAATTGGTTGAGTTGCGATGATTTAGATGCGGCTCAAATACCGCTTCAGGAAGTCCTGAGTGGCCTGCTCTTGCGGATGGCCGAACAGTTCGTCCGGCGTGCCGGTTTCCGCAATGACGCCTTCGTGCATGAAGACGACCTTGTCAGAAACGTCGCGGGCAAAAGCCATTTCGTGAGTGACAATGATCATCGTCAGCCCGGTGTGGGCCAGGGCGGTCATGGCATTCAACACGTCATCGACCATTTCGGGGTCGAGGGCCGAGGTCGGCTCATCGAACAGCAGCACCTCGGGGTCCATGGCCTCGGCGCGGGCGATGGCCACCCGCTGCTGCTGGCCGCCGGAAAGCTGGGCCGGCTTAGCATTGACGAACGGGTCCATGCCGACACTGTTCAGCAGCTCCAGGGCGTGCTTTTTCGCCTCATCGGCGCCGCGACTCAGGACGGTTTGCTGACCGACCATGACGTTTTGCAGCACGGTCAAATTGTTGAACAGGTTAAACGACTGGAACACCATGCCGACGTGGGCGCGGTAGAGCGGCAGGTTAAAATCATCGGTCAGGATGCTTTTGCCGTGGAACAAAATGTCGCCGGCCGTCGGGGTTTCGAGCAGGTTAATGTTGCGCAGCAGGGTCGACTTCCCGGAACCGGAGCGGCCGATGATCGACACCACCTGGCCCTTGTCGACTGACAGGTTGATGTCCTTCAAGACCTCGTGATTGCCGAAGGACTTTTTCAAATTACGCACTTCAATGATGGGTTCTGACATGTTTACGTCCTCCTTACTTGATCTTTGGGGTGTCAACTTGCATCTGATTGGTCATCAGGTCGTAATCCTTGGGCCCATCCATGCGCTTCTCAACCAGTCTGAACAGCCGGCTGATGGTGAAGGTGAGCAGCAGGTAGATGCCGGCGACGACCAGGTAGGTGTGGAAGAACTGGAAGTTCTGGCCGGCGACGGTTTCGGCGCTGAAGAACAGTTCGGAAACCGAGATGACGGACAGCACTGACGTATCCTTGATGTTGACGATGAATTCGTTGGTGACGGCCGGCAGGGAATTGCGAATCGCCTGCGGCAGGATGACCTTGGTCATGGTCTGCCAGTGGGTCATGCCCAGCGCGTGGGCGGCCTCGAACTGGCCGGAATCGACGGAGGTGATGCCCCCGCGGATGATTTCGGAGATGTAGGCCCCGGTATTAATGGAAACAATGAACAGGGCGGCCACGGTGCGGTCCATGTTGACGTGGAAGGCGAGGGCGGCGCCGTAGTAGACGACGGCGGCCTGCACGATCATTGGCGTGCCCCGGAAGACTTCAATGTAAACGGCCAGCAGCCAGTTGCCGATGGCGCGCAGACCGCGCTTGCCGCGGCTCTTTGGCACCGGTGTGGTGCGGGCAATGCCGACGAGCAGGCCGATCAAAAAGCCCACGACGGTCCCAATCAGGGAGATGAACAGCGTCATGCCGGTCCCGCGTAGGAGCATTGGGCCGTACTGCTTGAGCAGGGCGATAAACCAGTTGCCCTGACTGGTGGTCGACGGCTGGTTGGCCACGGCCTCGTTCATGAGCTGGTCGCGCTGCTTTTGAGAGATCTTGGCCAGCTCGGCGTTGATCTTGGCCTTGTCCGGATCGTTCTTGCGGACCCCGATTGCCAGATCCACATCCTCCGGGTTGGTCTTGAAGCCATTTTTCTTGGAGAAGCGCAGGTAGGTCAGATCAGGGTTGGCGTTTTCGGCGGTGATGCCTTCGGGAACTTCGGAGACATACCCGTCGATGGTGCCGGATTCCAGCGCCACCCGCATGGCCGGGAAGTTATCCATGGCGGGTTCCTTGATGACACCCTTCATTTGCTTAATGGCCTGATAGTGGAAGGTCGACAGCTGCGCCGTGATTTTGGCGTTCTTGAAATCATTGATGCTCTTGGCCTTGGCGTACTTGCTGTCGCGGCGCACCACGACGGTCAGCTTGCTGGCGTAGTAGGTATTGGTAAAATCGATGGTTTTGCGGCGCTCAGGCGTCGGGCTCATGCCGGCAATGATGGCGTCGATCTTGCCGGAGGTCAGAGCCGGCGGCAGGCCGTTCCAGGACGTTTTGACGACGACGACCTTTTTATTCAAGGCCTTGGCGACCTTCTTGGCCATCTGCACGTCGTACCCGTTGGCGTAGTCCGAGCTGCCCTGGATCTTGACGGCGCCGTTGGCAGCCGTGTTTTGGGTCCAGTTGAACGGTGCGTAGCCGGCCTCCATGCCGACCTTGAATGTGCCTTTGGTGGCCGCGCCAACGTGCTGCGACGTCCCCGAGGCGATGCCCGCCACCATGGCGAGCAGTGCGAGTCCGCTGACAAGGCGGCCCCAGAAATGCTTCTTCATCATTAAAAACTCCCTTCGTGTTGTCCCAAGTTGACTTGGTGAACCACGCGGGAAATAGAGAAGTAAAAAGGTCGGCCTATATGTGAAATAGGCCGACCGATGATTTCAGTGGTTAAACCAGAATCATAGCGCTCCGAAGCTAGGCTTCGACAGTCCAGCGGGTTTCCCCAAACTGGCCCAACGCGTCTTGCCCCTGTGGCAGGATACGTTTCGGCGGATTCGCTTACGGCTGATTCAACGTGACAGGCACTCCTCAGCGTTCGTCGTTTCCGCGACCTCTATTTCTTAGTGGTAAATTCAGTTGTCGTTTGCCAGTTTATGCGTCTGAAAACGCCGTGTCAAGGCGGCTTACAAAGATAACGGTTTCAGCGGGCGGCCGGTCCTGGCCGAGTGTCACATCCGGTGAACACCATGGTGGTGGGCACAGGCGGCAAGCGCGGCAGGCTTCCGTCACATTTGCTCGGGGCGCGGTCGCGGTTTCTATGAATTATTTTACTAACTAAAGGTTTATTCTTCTATTAGAATGTTGCGTGCGACCGGCCGGTTGGGCGACCTAGCCCTAGGGAACGCAGAGGCTGGTACCCGTTTCAGACCAGACTGGTCCGGTTCGCGGCCTTAGCCAAATTTAATCATAAAAATTTTTTAGCCGAGAGCCTTAGAAAAAAGTGAGCTTTCATGAAAACGATTGTTTTTTCGCAGGGGTAAACCTTTGCAATCGCAACCATTTTTGTGCATACTAACTGTCGGACATGTGACACGTCACCCTTGGTTTGACCTAAACCCGAATGGTGGCGCTATCATGTCTAAATACATATAGGAGGCGACAAACAATGGTCGGAATCATCCTTGCTAGCCACGGCGATTTTGCCAAAGGCATTATGCAATCAGGTCAGATGATCTTCGGTGAGCAGAAGAATGTTGAAGCAGTGACATTCCAGCCCAACGAGGGTCCAGACGACTTGAAAGCACACCTCGAGGAAGCCATTGCGAAGCTCGACTCAGATGATCAGGTCCTGTTCCTTATCGATTTGTGGGGCGGTTCTTCGTTCAACCAGTCTAACGGGTTGTTCGAGCAACACAAAGATAAGTGGGCCATCGTCACTGGGCTGAACTTACCAATGCTCATCGAGGCATACGGTTCCCGTTTGTCCATGGATTCAGCGCACGATATTGCGGCGCACATTATTGAGTCAGGTAAAGACGGTATCAAAGTCAAGCCTGAAGAACTGGCACCAAAGGCGGCGCCTGCTGCAGCACCAGCACAGCACGTCAGCGGCGGTAAGCCAGGGAAGATGAGTTACGTTCTGGCTCGGATCGACTCTCGTCTGCTTCACGGGCAAGTTGCGACGGCTTGGAGCAAAGAGACCAAGCCAACGCGGATCATTGTTGTATCGGACGGTGTCGCACACGACAAGCTGCGTAAACAGCTGATCACTGAAGCGGCTCCATCAGGTGTTAAGGCTCACGTCATTCCAATTGATCAGATGATCAAGATCGCCAAAGACGACAAGCACTTCGGCGGCGAAAAAGCGTTGCTATTATTCGAAACACCGGAAGACGCGAAAAAGGCCATTGACGGCGGCGTGCCGCTGAAGGAACTGAACGTTGGTTCCATGGCGCACTCAGTTGGCAAGGTTCAGCCGAACAAGGTTCTGGCCTTTGACCAGACCGACATCGACACGTTCAGGGCCTTGGAAAAGGAAGGCGTCACCTTCGATGTTCGGAAGGTCCCAACCGACAACAAGGACAACATGGACGCGATCCTCAAGAAGGCGCAAGACGCGCTGGATGCACAGAACAAGTAGCAATAGATTATATTCCTAATTAAATTTAAGGAGGATATTCACATGGATTTGAACTTTCTTCAAATCATCGGGGTCCTCATCGTGGCGTTCCTGGCAGGGATGGAAGGGGTTCTTGATGAATTCGAATTCCATATGCCAGTTGTAGCGTGCACGCTGATCGGGTTGGTCACTGGCCAGCTCATGCCTTGCCTGATTTTGGGTGGGACCTTACAGATGATTGCCCTTGGCTGGGCGAACGTTGGTGCCGCGATTGCACCTGACGCTGCCTTGGCCTCAGTTGCTTCTGCTATTATTCTGGTTCTTGGCGGTCAGGGCCGCGCCGGAGTTAACTCCGCGATCGCCCTTGCGGTTCCGCTGGCGGTTGCCGGCTTGCTGCTGACCACCTTGGTTCGTACGGTTGCGACCGCGGTTGTCCACCTGATGGACCACGCGGCCGAAGAAGGCAGCTTCAAGATGCTGGACTTCTGGCAGTACGTTGCCATTGCTTTGCAGGGTCTGCGTATCGCGATCCCTGCCGGCTTGATCCTGGCTGTTGGTGCCGGTCCTGTTCGTTCTCTGCTTGGCCTCATGCCTAAGTGGTTGACGGATGGTCTGGGCATCGGTGGTGGCATGGTCGTTGCCGTTGGGTACGCCATGGTTTTGAACATGATGGCGACCCGCGAAGTATGGCCATTCTTCATCATCGGTTTCGTTTTGGCAACCATTTCCCAGTTGACCCTGATCGGCCTTGGCGCGATCGGTGTGTCCCTGGCGCTGATCTACCTGACCCTGTCCAAGATGGGCGGCTCTTCTAGCAGCAATGGCGGCTCTTCTGACAACAATGGTGGCTCCGGCGATCCAGTCGGCGACATCATCGACAACTATTAGAGAAGGAGGTAGAAAAATATGGCTGATACAGCTGAAGTACAAGCAAGTTTGGCTGAACACAAGTACAGTTTGACGAAAGCTGACCGGATGAAGGTTTGCTGGCGTTCTACCTTCCTTCAGGGTTCATGGAACTACGAACGTATGCAAAATGGTGGCTGGTGCTACTCCTTGGTTCCTGCCATCAAGAAGCTCTACACGAAGAAGGACGACCAGATCGCCGCTTTGAAGCGGCATATGGAGTTCTTCAACACTCACCCGTACCTGGCTTCACCGGTTATCGGTGTGGTCCTGGCGCTGGAAGAGGAACGTGCCAATGGCGCCCCAATCGATGACGTTGCCATCCAGGGCGTTAAGGTCGGCATGATGGGTCCTCTGGCCGGTGTCGGCGACCCAGTCTTCTGGTTCACCGCTCGTCCTATCCTTGGTGGTCTGGCTGCGTCCTTGGCGCTGGCTGGGAACATCATGGGCCCAATCATTTTCTTCGTCGTTTGGAACCTGATGCGTGTGGCCTTCATGTGGTACACTCAGGAATTCGGCTACAAGGCCGGGTCACGGATCGCGGACGACATGTCCGGTTCGCTGCTGCAGGATGTTACCAAGGGTGCTTCGATCCTGGGTATGTTCATCCTGGGTTCTCTGATCAACCGTTGGGTCACAGTTAAGTTCACCCCAGTGGTTTCCACGATCACCCAGCAAAAGGGTGCTTACATCGAATGGTCGAAGCTGCCAAAGGGTGCTGCCGGCATCAAGCAGGCGCTGACTGACCAAGCAAACGGGTTGGCGCTTGACAAGATGAAGGTCACCACGCTGCAGAACAACTTGGATCAGCTGATTCCAGGGCTGGCAGCGCTGCTGCTGACACTGCTTTGCATGTGGCTCCTCAAGAAGAAGGTTTCCCCGATTATCGTTATCCTGGGCCTCTTCGTTGTTGGTATTGTGTTCCATGTCTGGGGTCTCATGTAAGTTCAGACCTCTCGGCCTCGGGGCGGCTGCTCCGAGGCTTTTCTTTTTGATGCGAGCACCGCGGGTTCGCGGCGTATAATAGACAGTAAAGTGGTAAAAGAGGGATATCGATGCAACAACCAGTGAAGTCAATCAATACGAAAGTCGACTTGACCGTCGATGCCACATCCTACATGGGCATTGCCGATTACGGCAAAATGATGATCGGCGATCGCGGTCTCGAATGGTACGCCGACAAAAACGTCCAGAAGTACATCCAGATTCCTTGGGGTGAGGTGACGTTCGTTGAAGTCACGGTGATGTTTAAAGGCAAGTACATTCCCCGCTTTACCGTTCACACCAAAACCAGCAGCAGCTTCCCGTTTGCCACGCGCGATCCCAAGCGCACGCTGCGCGCGATCCGCGTGTACGTGGACCCGAAGAACTTAGTGCAGTCGCGGACTTTTCTCAAGATCCTCGGCGGCTACCTGCGCAACATCAAGGCCCGGTATTTTTCCAAAGATAAACAGGCCAAAGATTAGGTTTGCTGAGCCCCTGCCCGTCGCGGCAGGGGCTTTTTGCTGTCTGACAGTGCCAGTAATTACCCGGGGAATAGTTAAGATAACAGAAGTGAAAGGTGGTTGGCTCGAACCGGGTGATAGACTGGATAAAGACTGTAGTGGAAGAGGTGGCCAAAGTGGCGGCAACGATTCTTTTGGTGGAAGACGAGGCGGGGCTGATTTCGTACCTGGATTCTGAATTACATTTTGAGGGCTACACGGTCCTGACGGCCCAGGACGGGCAGGCGGCCTGGGACACCTGGCAGACTAAGCAGGCGGCGATCGACCTGATTCTGTTGGACTGGATGATCCCCAAACTGGACGGCCTGGAGGTCATGCGGCGCGTCCGCAAAACCTCGGACGTGCCGATTATGATGATGACAGCGCGTGATTACGTCGGGGATAAGGTGGCCGGGTTAGATAACGGAGCGGATGATTACATCACCAAGCCGTTTGAAATCGAGGAGCTGCTGGCGCGCATTCGCGTCCTGATTCGCCGCGGGCAAAAACTGGTGCCAGCCACTTACACGGTCGGGGATCTGGTGCTCGACACCAAGGCGCGTCAGGTGCGCCGCGCCGGTCAGCTCGCCCAGCTGACGCAGCGGGAGTATGACCTGCTGCTGGTGCTGATGCAGCACCGCGGGGCGGTCTGCTCGCGCGATCAGCTGCTTGACGCGGTGTGGGGTACCGAGTTTGATGGCCAGGCTAACATCGTGGATGTCTACGTCCGCTACCTTCGCCAGAAACTGGAGTGCCCTGGCGAACCGGCGCTGATCCAAACCGTGCGCGGGGTCGGCTACATGCTCGAAGAGGCAGCGGCCCATGCCAAATAGGAGCAGCAGCGCTGTCCGGATGGCGCGCGCCTACAACGGGTTGATTATTGCCCTGATGGTGATGATCTTTG
Organism: Lacticaseibacillus hegangensis; assembly: GCF_003946465.1. Lineage (GTDB taxonomy): Bacteria > Bacillota > Bacilli > Lactobacillales > Lactobacillaceae > Lacticaseibacillus > Lacticaseibacillus hegangensis. Next base: position 36,389 of record NZ_RHOL01000018.1, read on the forward strand.
TTTCGGTGATCAGTGTGGTCGGCGGGCGCTTGATCAAAAACAAGCGCGATGACGCCGTGCAGGTGATGACGACGCTGCAGCACACGTTTGCCAACCACGAGCCCGACTGGGACTACTGGCGCGACAACGCGCCGCTGAACACGCGGCTGACGTTTGTCCGCGTGCGGGTCCGCCAACCCGATGGGCAAGTGACCGATTACTACACGCGGCACACCAAGGATTTTCTCGAGGATAACTTCAGCACCTGGCCGCTGTTCTCAAACGTCCAGTATCAGCGCGGCCAGGGTGTTTACTACCATGTCCGCAAGGTGGTCGACCAAAGCGGCTGGCGAACGACGTATTCGGTGTGGCTCAGCTTGAATAATATGATCGAGATCTTCAAGCTGATCTTGTTGATGACGCTGTTGGTCACGGCCGTTGGGGTGATCCTCGGGACGCTGGGGACCAAGTGGCTGGCTAAGCGGCTCAACCGCCCGCTGGTGGCGCTGACGCAGGCGACCAAGCAGATCACGGACCAGCCTGACTCGAGTTATCACGAGCGTCTGCCAGTACCTGAAGCGCCGCAGGAAGTGCGTGAACTGTCGCAGGAGTTCAACCGGCTGCTGCACTCGTTGAATGACCAGGTGATCCGCGACAACCAGTTCGTCTCCGACGCGTCGCACGAGTTGCGCACGCCGCTGACGGCCATCCGCGGGCACGTCGCGCTGCTGCGGCGCCACGGCCAGGCTCACCCCGAGCTGATCCCGGATTCCTTGGCCGTGATCGACGACGAATCAATGAAAATGCAAAAGCTGATCGAAAGCCTGCTGGCCCTGTCGCGCATGGATCACGCCGAGGTCCAGGTAGCCCCGTTTGACCTTGCCGGGCTGACCCGCCGCGTGGTCAGCCGCTTTTCGCCTCAAAGCAAGCAGACGCTCAAAGTTGTGCTCCCTGAGCAGCTGCCGGTTCTCGCTAACGCGGAAAGCGTCGAGCACGCACTGTTATCTTTGCTTTCAAACGCCAACAAGTATGTGCCGGCTAACACTATTGTCACCGTGAGCGGCGAAAAAGTGGGCGGCCACGTCGAGCTCAGCGTGGCTGACCTGGGCCCCGGGATCCCGGACAGCGAAAAAAGCCACGTCTTTGACCGCTTTTTCCGGCTGGATGAATCCCGGTCCAAGGCCATTTCTGGCACCGGTTTGGGGCTGGCCATCACCCGCCGGCTGATCACACTAAGCGGCGGGACGATTCGCGTGGTCGATAATCAGCCGCGCGGCAGCCGCTTCATCATTAATCTAAAAACACCGGATTCTGAAAATCTCTAATGTGACCTTTAGAAACCGCTCCTGACCGAATAAGCAATGACCGCTACACTGTGGTCGTTGCTTATTTTTTTATGCCAAGGAGGCTTCCCGATGAAACCATTCTTTGCCCGGCACGGCGTCCGGTTTGTGTTAAAAACGTTATTTTACGCCGTGGTGCTGCTGGCGCTGGTGTACCTGTACAGCTATCGCGGTGTTGCCGGTGGGCACTTTATCTATAACGAATTCTAGGAGGCACCTATGAAATCTCTGATCGAAATCATTGATGAGATCGCCCTGTCCCATCCCGACTGGCCCGCAGTCAACACGCTCGGCGACCTCAAAACCTACGGCGAGCTCAAGGCCGCCTCAGACGGTATCGCCGCTGCGCTGCAGGCGCAAAGGCTCCCCGCCAAGGCGCCGCTGATGGTGTACTGCGACCAAAGCTTCACCGCGGTCGCCACGTTTTTGGGCTGCGTGAAGGCGGGTCATGCCTACATTCCGGTCGGCAGCCACTCACCTAACGACCGCCTGACCATGATCGAGGAAATCGCGCATCCGGCACTGGTGCTGGCGACGATCCCGCTGCCGTTGACACTGCAGACCAAGACCGTCGAAGCGGCTCAATTACGCGAAATGATGACCACGGCGCCGGTGGAGAACGCGGCGCTTGCGGCAGACGATAATTTTTACATCATCTTCACCAGCGGGACGACCGGGCAGCCCAAGGGGGTGCAGATCTCGCACGCCAACCTGATCTCGTTTGTGTCCTGGATGGCGAGCTTCAAACTGCCGCGCCGGCCGCGGATGCTGGCCCAGGCGCCGTTTTCCTTCGACCTGTCGGTGATGTCCCTGTACCCGACACTGACGTCCGGTGGCTGCCTGCAGATCCTGCCCAAGGAGAAAACGGACAACCTGAAGGCACTGTTTGAAACGCTGCCGCATGTGCCGGTCGACGTCTGGGTCTCAACGCCCAGCTTTGTCGACATTTGCCTGTTGTCGCCGCTGTTTGACGCGACCGCTTATCCTGCGCTCAAGCAGTTTTACTTCTGCGGCGAGGAGCTGACCCACGCGACCGCCGAAAAGTTGCGCCAGCGCTTCCCGCAGGCCAAGCTCTACAACACCTACGGGCCAACGGAGGCCACCGTGGCGGTGACGGCGATTCAGATCACGGATGCCGTGCTGGCCGATTACCCGCGGCTGCCAATTGGTTACGCCAAGCCCGACACCACGATGACGCTCGTGCCCGGCACCGTTCGCGAGGAGGACGATCAGCAGGTCGGCGAGCTGGAGATTATCGGCCCCAGCATCTCCAAGGGGTACCTGAACCGGCCGGAGAAAACTGCGGCGGCGTTCACCGAAGAACACGGCATGCGCGGCTATCGCACTGGGGACTTGGGCACGATTGCCGAGGACGGGCTGATTTTCTACCGCGGCCGGACCGATTTTCAAATCAAGCTCAACGGCTACCGCATCGAGCTGGAGGAAGTCGATCACTACCTCAACCAGGCGCCGATGATCCACCAGGCCGTCGCCGTGCCGAAGTACAACGCCGAGCATAAGGTCCAGCAGATGCTGGCCTATGTTGTGCCAGCGGCAGGCGAGGAAGGCGGGCTGGCGTTGACCAAGAAAATTCGGGCGCATCTGCAGCAGGTGATGATGCCCTACATGATCCCACAGCGTTTCATCTACAAGGACAGTCTGCCGCTGACGCAAAACGGTAAGGTCGCGGTCAAGGCGCTCATCAGTGAGGTCAATGCCTAATGCTGAACCTACAACCTTACGCGGATCCGCAGTACTTCCTGCTCCTGATGCTGGGGCTGCTCCCGGTCATGATCGGGTTGTACCACGGGCGCCGCTTCAAAACGTACGAAACCCTGATTTCACTGCTGTTTATCATCCTGATGTTCACCGGCGCCAAGTGGCAGCAAGGCGTGGCGCTGATCGGATACATACTGTGGCAGCTGGCCATCGTGTTCGGCTACTTGCATTACCGCAAGCAGCGTAATCAAACAGGGGTGTTTGTGCTCACCGTTTTGCTCAGCATCCTGCCGCTGGTCATCGTGAAGGTGACCCCGGCTGTCGTACTGCACCCGTCGCTGCTGGGTTTTCTGGGGATCTCGTATCTGACCTTCAAGGCGGTGCAGGTGATCATGGAGCTGCGCGACGGCACGATGAAGGACGTTGAGCTGATGCCATTTCTGCGGTTCATGCTGTTCATGCCGGTCATCTCCAGCGGCCCGATCGACCGCTACCGGCGTTTCCAAAAAGACTACGAGCAGGTGCCCGAACGGACGCAGTATTTAGGAATGCTGGAACGCGCAATTTGGTACCTGTTCCTGGGCTTCTTTTACAAGTACATGCTCGGCTACCTGTTTGGCACGGTACTGCTGCCGCGCATCGAGTTTTCGGCGCTGGCCGCGCGGCACATGTACTGGCTGGGCCTCAGCCCGGCGCTGATCGGCGTCGCCTTCGTCTACTCGATGTACCTGTTCTTTGATTTTGCCGGGTACTCGCTGTTTGCCGTCGCCACCAGTCTGGTGATGGGGATCGACACGCCGATGAACTTCAACCGGCCGTTTCAGGCGCATAACATCAAGGATTTCTGGAATCGCTGGCACATGACCCTGTCGTTTTGGTTCCGCGACTTCATTTTCATGCGCGTGACCTTCTTCATCATGAAGCACAAGCTGATCAAAAACCCGATCCGGGTCTCCCAGGTCGCCTACCTGATCAACTTCCTGATCATGGGCTTCTGGCACGGGGTGACCTGGTACTACATCGTTTATGGCCTGTTTCACGCCTGCGCGATTATCATCAACGACATCTGGCTGCGCTTCAAGAAAAAGCACCGCAAGCAGCTACCGCACAACCGCTGGACCGAGGCTTTGGCCATCGCGACCACCTTCTGCGTCGTCTGCTTCAGCTTCCTGATCTTTTCGGGATTTTTGAATACGTTGTGGTTTAAGTAAGGCTGCGAAGCGGGGCGGTTTTAGCCCGCCGAGCGCGACTAGGTGCACTCACTATCTTTTCAACAAAAGGAGAACTCAATCATGGATAAAAAAGCTACTGTACTCTCAATTTTGAACGATCTCACCGGTGAGGACTTCACCAACAACCTGGACGAAGACTTATTTGCCTCGGGCCTGATCGACTCGATGGACACGGTGCAACTGCTGCTTCAGCTGCAATCCCAACTGGGGATGGACGTGCCGGTGTCCGAGTTTGACCGCAACCAGTGGAACACGCCAGCCAAGATCATCAAGAAAGCCGAGGACGCGGACTAATGACAAGGCGCCTCTGGCAGATTTTTGGCCCGGTCATCCTGGCCGCCTTGCTGGTGGTCGGCATTTTGCTGGCCCCGCTGCCAAATGGTCACATCAGTAAAACGCGGCTGCAGGCGGATGCGGTCTCCCTGTCGCCGAATGTCCTTGGCGGCGCCAGGGTCAAAGCGCAGGCGCTGGCCCAGCATTACGTGCCCTTTTTGGGCTCGTCGGAGCTGGCGCGGATGGACCCGTTCCACCCGTCGACGCTGGCCGCCAAGTACCACCGGCCATACCAGCCGCTGCTTTTGGGCAATCCGGGCACCCAGTCGCTGACCCATTTTGTGGACGACCAGTCTGAACTTAACCAGCTCAAAGGCAAGAAAGTCGTCTTCATCGTGTCGATGCAATGGTTTACCAGGCAGGGGCAGATCCCGGCGGCCTTCGACATGTATTACTCGCCGCTTCAGCTTTCCACCTGGCTGCTGCGGGCGAAGGGGAACGTTGCCGACCGGTATGCGGCCCGCCGCCTGCTCCAAATGAATGCCCCGGCCAAAAGCACGCTCGACCGGCAATCGCTGTATCAAATTGCCGCTGGGCGGCCAGTGAGGGGCTGGGCGCGGCTGGCGCTTCAGGCACGGCTGCGCATGCTGAACAATGAGGATCAGCTGTTTTCCCGGTTCACGCATTCGACCAATTGGCGGAGGATCAAAGACGGGGAAAAGCAGCTGCCGGCTAAGGATGAGCCGCAACAACTGGAACAACTCGCTGGCAAAATCGCCAAGAATAAGACTAAGCACAATCGGTTAGGGATTGACGATACTTTTTACCGCCAGCGCCTTGGGCATGGCAAGCTGGCCTCACTCCGCGGCAGTCAGCGTCACTTCGAGTACCGGTACGGGCCGGAGTACGGTGATTTTGAACTGCTGTTGCAGCAATTTGCGAAAAATCACACGACGGTCCAGTTCATCATTCCGCCGATCAACGCCAAGTGGGCGGCATACACTGGGCTGCCAATGGGGAACTATGCGCAAGCGGTCGCCAAGCTGAAGTACCAGCTCGCCAGTCAAGGGTTTACACACGTTGAGGACCTGAGCCGAGACGGCGGACAGCCTTACTTCATGCAGGACACGATCCACTTGGGCTGGCGCGGCTGGCTGGCGGTCGACCAGACCGTTGACCCGTTTTTGACCCAGCCGCAGCCGGCGGAACACTACCACCTGAATGATGCGTTTTTTGGCACCACTTGGGCGAACACGACTAATGTGAGGTAATTGGATGAGAAGTGCGCAACATCAAAAACGCCACATACAGGCGGTTCGCTTGCGCCTGGCGGTCCTTGCGATTACAGCCATCTGCTTGCTTGGCGCGGGGTTTGCCCTGGGCCGCGTAACGGCACCCAAAACGGCGGCCAAAGCGCCCGCTCAGGTGCACCGCGGCCGGTCCGCAGCTAAGCGCGCTGCCGCGAAGACGGTGTCTGCGGTGCCGCGAGCCATTAACCCCAATATTGAACAAACGCTGAAAACGAATCTGCAGGCCCAGAATTTTTCCGGCACAGCGATTGTGATCAAGCACGATAAGCTGGTCGCTTCGGTGAGCCTGGGGCAGGCGAGTGTGAAAAGGCACCTCGCCAACCGTGAGGACACCATGTTTGAAATTGATTCGCTGCAGAAAAGCCTGACTGCAGGCCTGGTGATGCGGCTGATCGACGCGGGCAAGCTGAAGCTGACCACGCCGATTGGGGATTACTACCCGCGCTTCAAGCGCGTGCCGCAGCTGACGGTGGGGGCACTGCTGCAAATGCATTCCGGGCTCAAACAGGCCCCGATGGCCACGCCGCACTACCAGTCGGACGCACAGTTGGTCGATTATGTCGCCAGACACCTGACCTTCGTCCCTAAGCAGTTCGGGACTTGGGCCTACACGCCCGCGAACTATGTCCTCATGGCGGGCATCGTGGAACAAATCACCGGGCAGTCGTATGAGGCGCTTTTCAAACAGACCTATATCGACCGGCTTCACCTGAAGCAGACTGTGATGGCATACCAGCTGGACCCGACGAGCAACTACGCCTCGGGGTATCTTCTTCAAGGTGCCAACCCTTACGCGACGCAGCAGCTGACCAGCCTTGACCAGATGCACGCTGAACTCGGTACTGGGCAAGTCTACATGAGTGCGCTGGACTTCTACCGAGCGACGCGCTCATTGGTGACCGGCAGTTTGCTCAAAGGAAGCCGGGCACAAATCTATCGCCCGGGCACGCCTGCCTTGATGTATGACGGCGGGTTTTATCAAAATGTGCCCGGTTTCCTGCGTGCCAACGGGTCTGGCTACGGGTACATGACCACACTGCAGCTGTCGGTAGATGGGAAAGACGCCGTGGTGATCCTGGGCAATGTGCAGGGCCGCAATCGCAATGCGATCAATGACCTGGCCGGACAGCTCCGGCAGCAGTTTCTGACCACAAAATAAAATTAGGACCCTGCAACTGAGCAGGGTCCTAATTTTGACTTCGTATGATCAGTGGTGCGCGGCAATGATCTGCTTGGCGCGCGCCACTTCTTTGTTGACGTTGGTGACGGCCGTGCCGCCGAGGCTGGTGCGGCGATTGACCGCGGCCTCAGACGTCAGTTCTTGGTAAACGTCCTCTTGGATCTGCGGGGCAGCGTCCTGAAGCTCGCTCAGCGGCATATCCTGCAGGCTCTGGTGCGTTTCGATGCCGTGCAGGACCAACTTGCCGACGATGCCGTGGGCGGTGCGGAACGGCATGCCCTTGGTCGCCAGGTAGTCGGCCAGCTCGGTGGCGTTGCTGAAGTCGTTCTTGGTCGCATCGTGCATTTTTTCCTTGTGGACCTTCACGGATTCCAGCATGCCGGCGAAAATATGCAGCGAGCCTAGGATCGTGTTGTAGGTGTCGAACACGGGCTCCTTGTCCTCCTGCATGTCCTTGTTATAGGCCAGCGGCAGGCTCTTCATCGTGGTGAGCAGGCCCATCAAGGCGCCGTACACGCGGCCGGTTTTGCCCCGGACCAACTCGGCGAAGTCGGCGTTCTTCTTCTGCGGCATGATCGAGCTGCCGGTGGCGAACTTGTCGTCCATTTCGATGTAGTTGAACTCGTAGGTGCACCAGAGGATCAGCTCTTCGGCTAGCCGACTCAGGTGTTCCATCAGGATCGCGGCGTTGCTCAGAAATTCCAGGGCAAAGTCACGGTCGGACACGGCGTCAAGGCTGTTATGGTATACCTGATCGAAGCCGAGCTCTTCGGCGACGTACTCGCGGTCGATGGGGAAGGTGGTGCCGGCCAGTGCGGCGGCGCCCAGCGGCAGCATATCCGTGTGCTTCTGGTTGAATTCGAAGCGTTCATAGTCGCGCTGCAGCATTTCAAAATATGCCAGCAGGTAGTGCCCGTAGGTGATCGGTTGGGCGTGCTGCATGTGGGTGTAGCCCGGCATGATGGTGCCGGCGTTTTCCTCGGCCTTTTCCACCAGCACGGTTTGCAGGTTGGTGATGGCTTCCTTGATCTCTGGCAGGCGGTTCTTCAGCCACAGGTGAAAGTCGGTGGCCACCTGATCGTTGCGAGAACGCGCGGTGTGCAGCTTGCCGGCGACCGGGCCGATCAGGTCGGTCAAAAGGCTCTCCATGTTCAGGTGGATGTCTTCGTTTTCAACGGTGAAGTGCAGCTCGCCGGCCTCAAGCTTTTGCATTAACGTGTTAAGGCCGTCTTCGATGGTCTTGGCGTCTTCCGCGGGGATGATGGCCTGTTTGCCGAGCATTTTAACATGGGCGATGGAGGCGGTCAGGTCTTCTTTGGCCATTTGCTGGTCAAAAGAGATCGACGCGCCGAACTTATCGACCCATTCGGCCGCCTTGGCGGTAAACCGGCCGCCCCAGAGCTTATCGGTCATTACTTATCCTCCGGCTTCTGTGAGTGCACGTGGTTGACTTCCTCGTAAACGGTGGCCGGCAGGGTCCAGAGTTTGATGAAGCCGGCCGCGGCCTCCTGGTCGAAGGTGTCGGCAGAGGTGTAGGTCGCGAGGTTCTCGTCGTACAGGGAGTTGGTGTCCGACTTGCGCGCCACCGGTACGGCCGAGCCTTTGTACAGCTTCATCTTGACGACGCCGTTGACGACCTTTTGGGTGTCGTCAACAAAGGCCATCAGGCTGTCAAACAGCGGGGTGATCCACTTGGCCTCGTAGATCATGTTGGTCAGCTGCTGCTCGATCAGCGGCTTGTAGTGGGCGACGTCACGCTCCAGCGTGAGGTTTTCCATTTCGTGGTGGGCCGCCATGATCACCGCGGCAGCCGGGGCCTCGTAGACTTCGCGCGACTTGATGCCGACCATGCGGTTTTCAATTTTGTCGATGCGGCCGATGCCGTTGTCGCCGGCCAGCTTGTTCAAGGCCTTAATGAGGTCCGAGAGCTTCATCTGCTTGCCGTCGATGGCGACAGGGATGCCTTTTTCAAACGTCAGATCGAGAAAGGTTGGCTTGTCCGGTGCCTCTTCAGGCGAGACGGTCATGCCCCAAGCGTCGTCCGGCGCCTGGTTCCACGGGTTTTCCAAAATGCCGGCTTCGTTGGCGCGGCCCCAGAGGTTGGCGTCGATCGAGTACGGCGACTTCTTGCCGATTGGGACCGGGACGTTGTGCTCCTTGGCGTAGTCGATTTCTTCCTCACGGGACCAGTGGAAGTCGCGGATCGGGTCCTCGATTTTAAGCTGCGGATCCAGCGCGTGGATGGCGGCCTCAAAGCGGACCTGGTCGTTGCCCTTGCCGGTGGAGCCGTGCGCGATGGCAACGGCGCCGTGCTGGTGGGCGATCTCGACCAGGTGCTTGATGATCAGCGGCCGCGACAGGGCGGAAACCAGCGGGTAGTCGCCTTCGTACAAGGCGTTGGCCTTGATGACAGGTGTCACGTACTCGTCCGCAAACTCGTCTTGCGCGTCAATCGCGTAGCTCTCAATGGCGCCAACTTGTTTGGCCTTTTTTTGAATGAAGTCCATGTCGGCGTTCGGCTGGCCGACGTTCAGGCAGGCGGCGATGACGTCGTAGCCTTTGTCCTGCAGCCACGGAATGGCCACGGAAGTATCCAAGCCGCCAGAATATGCCAACACGATTTTTTCAGTCATAAAAGAATTCCTCCTAAAAGTTTAGTACTCGCTTACATCATAACGCCCCGCGGCTGCTCGCGGGGCGCGTTTAACCATTTAGTTCAAGTTGAAGCTAGTTCATGCGGTGTTCCACAAAGCCCAACGCGCGGCTGAGGATGAAGGTCATGGCGAAGTAAATCAAGGCCACGATCATGATCGGGAAGAACGGCTCAAACGACGCGCCTTGCACGGTGGTGCCTTCAAACATCAGCTCGGTCGCGCCGATGACGGACAGGACGGACGATTCCTTGATGTCAGTGACAAACTCGTTGCCAAGCGCCGGCCAGATGTTCTTGACGGCCTGCGGCAAAACCACGTAGCGGGTGGTTTCCCCGTTGCTCAGGCCCAGGCTGCGCGCGGCTTCGGTTTGCCCGATCGGCACGGAGTTTAGGCCGGAGCGGATGATCTCGGCGACATACGCGCCGGAGTTGATGCCCATGGCGATCGCGCCGGAAACAAAGGCGGAGAGGTTTAGGCCGAGGACTTGCAGGCCGAAGAAGACGATGAAGGCCTGAACCATCAGCGGTGTGCCGCGAATGAATTCAACATAAACCACGGCGATGGCCTTGAGGAGCCAGAGGCTGGAGCGGCGCATCAAGGCGAGGATGGTGCCAAGGATGGTCCCGGCGATGACGGTCAGCAGTGCAAACAGTAAGGTGTAAAGGGCACCTTTGATGAAGAAGCTGCTGTACTTGGACCAGAAGCTGTTGCTCTGGTTTTGCAGCTTGTAAGCTTGGCTCATCCAGCCGGCCCACAGGTGGTCTTTGCGAACCTTGTTGATGGTGCCGTTGACCTGGTTGGTCATGGCGGTGTCGCCTTTTGCCAGCGCGACGACGGTTGGGGCTTTCCCAGTGGCAAACTTAGGATCGATGATCTTCAGACTCGGGGTCTTTTCGACGTAAGCGCCGGCCACGATGTTGGACATGACGCCGGCGTCGATCTTGCCGTACTCAACCTGCGCGATGACGTCGTTGGCTTTTTCCAGCGGCACGATCTTGGCGCCTTGCAGTTCGGCCTTGGCGATTTGTTCCTGCGTGGACTGCTTTTGGGCCCCGACTTTTTTGCCGGAGAAGTCCGCGATGTTCTTATACTTGGAAGCCTCGTCTTTTTTGACGACCATGATCTGCTTCTCTTCTGTGTAAGACTTGGAGAAGTTGACCTGCTTGGCGCGTTCAGGCGTGGCACTCATGCCGGAGATGACCATGTCGACTTTGCCGGTCTTCAAGGCGCCAATCAAGGCGTCAAAGCCCATTTCCTTAATCTGCAGCTTCACGCCCATGTCTTTGGCGATCTGCTTGGCCAGGGAAATGTCGGCGCCGACGATGGTATCCGAGCCATCAACCGTGGCGTGGAACTCCAGCGGTGCGTAGTCCGCGGACACGCCCAAAATGACGTAGCCGCGCTGCTTGATTTTTTGCACCGAACTCGTGCCGCTGCCCGCCGCCGCGACCGGCTGGGCGTTAGATGTGGTGAGTGCCGTGCCGGCTACCAGCAGCGCCGCCAGCAGGCCGATGACCCAACGATAAAGTTTATGCATAAGTGCCAACCCCTCAAACTTGAATTTTTAATGAATATATACCCATTTTGGAAAATATGCAAGTAAAATTGAGAAATATGCAAAATATATTCAAGATGCAGTCAGATTCTCCCGCTTTTGCCCCGTCTCTGCGAAACCGTTATAATGTAGGTAACACGTCTACGTTATGGAGGCCAATTATGGCAAAAAAGATCCTAGTGGTCGACGACGAAAAGCCGATCCTGGACATCGTCAAATTTAATCTGAATAAGGAAGGGTACGACGTTGTCACCGCGGAAGACGGTGAAGAGGCGCTGACCAAGGTGAGCGAGGAAAATCCCGACCTCATCATCCTCGATTTGATGCTGCCGAAGATCGACGGGCTGGAGGTGGCGCGTCAGGTGCGCAAGGACCACGACACCCCAATCATCATGCTGACGGCGAAGGATTCCGAGATCGACAAGGTCCTCGGACTGGAAATGGGCGCGGATGATTACGTCACCAAGCCGTTTTCCAACCGTGAGCTGGTGGCCCGGGTCAAGGCGAATCTGCGCCGCTCCGGCACGCCGGTGCAAGCCGAGGCGCAGGAGCCGGAGAATCAGGAGCTGACCGTCGGCGACCTGACGATTCATCCGGATGCTTACACCGTCACGAAGCGGGGCGAGAAAATTGAGCTGACCCACCGGGAGTTCGAACTGCTGCATTACTTGGCGCAGCACCTGGGTCAGGTCATGACGCGCGAGCACTTGCTGCAAACGGTTTGGGGCTACGATTACTTCGGCGACGTTCGGACCGTTGATGTGACGGTTCGCCGGCTGCGCGAAAAAATCGAAGACAACCCGTCCCATCCGGAGTGGCTGGTCACGCGGCGCGGCGTTGGGTATTATCTGAAGAACCCGAACGAGGAGTAGGCCAATCGTGCTCGGAGCGGCAACGCCCGAGTGTCCAGCTACGCCCAAGGCCTCACCGGCAAGAAGCGCCGGCAATGCCTTAGGCTATGATCAGACTGTAGCCATTTATGGCGTATAGTCTGACATGCGTAGCGGCTGGCCATCGGGCTAAGTGCGCCGCTCCTCACAACTTGCGTAATCGTGCTCGGCACGACAACGCCCGAGCATCTAGCTACGCCTAAGGCCTCGTCGGCAAAAAGCGCCGACAATGCCTTAGGCTAGGCTAGCTGTCGGGCTAAGACCGTCGTGCCTCACAACTTGGAGATTTACATTGAACAAGAAGATTCGTTTTTTTCAATCGATCAACTTTAAGATCGCGCTGGTGTTTATTCTGCTGCTTTTGGTGACGGTGGAAATCATTGGCGCGTATTTTGTGCGGTCCCTGGAACAGCAGAACGTCGATACGTTTAAGACCGCGATCAACCTCGATCCCTACTTGCAGGACAAGGTCGCCACGGATCTGATGAAGTCCGATACCTCAGCCGCCGATGATTCCCTCAAGTCCACGATTTCCCAGGCTGATGTCGCCAACACCGCGACGATCGTGGTCGTCGACGCCAAGGGGACGGTGCGCGCTAATTCCAACATCAATTCCCAAAATGATGTCGGCACCAAGTCCGCCAATAACAGCATTAAGAACGTCCTGTACAGCGGCCAACTGTTCGAGGGCTACGAATACAGCGATTCGTCCGGGTCGATGTACACCAAGATCATTCCCATCAAAAATCCTAACGCGACCGGTGACGGCAATGCGGTGATCGGCGCGGTGGCCATCACGGCCTCGATGGAGACGGTGTACAACAACATCAATCAAATCGTCCGGATTTTCCTGATCGCCAGCCTGGTCGCCGGCCTTCTCGGGGTGATCATCTCCATTGTCATCTCCCGCGCCATCACGCGGCCCATCGATGAAATGAAAAAGCAGGCCATTCGCATGGCCCGCGGCGACTATTCTGGCCAGGTCCGCATTTACGGGCAGGATGAGTTGGGCCAGCTGGCCGTTGCGGTCAACAACTTGAGTGTGCGGGTCGAAGAAGCCCAGGAGGCCAGCGAGGCCGAACGGCGCCGGCTGGATTCTGTTTTGGCCCACATGACCGATGGGGTCATCGCCACGGATCGCCGCGGCAATGTCATCATTATCAACGAAACCGCGCTGGAATTTTTGGATACCAAGAATGAAGACGTGATCGGCGTGTCGATCCTGCGCCTGCTGAACATTGAAAAGGACTACACGCTGCGGGACCTCTTGGAAAACCAGAAGGAGCTGCTGCTGGACTTCACCGAACAGCTCGACCATGAGCTGATTCTGCGGGTCGACTTCAGCCTGATCCAGCGCGAAACCGGGTTTATCTCCGGGATTGTCGCCGTGCTGCACGATGTCACCGAGCAGCAGAAAAACGAGCGGGAGCGCCGCGAGTTCGTGTCGAACGTCTCGCACGAACTGCGCACGCCGCTGACCTCGATGCGCTCGTACATTGAAGCGCTGAACGAAGGGGCCTGGAAGGATCCGAAGATTGCGCCGCAGTTCCTCAAGGTCACTCAAGAGGAAACCGACCGCATGATCCGCATGATCAACGACCTGCTGTCGCTGTCGCGGATGGATTCCGGCACGGCCAAGATCGAAAAGGAAACCGTCAACCTGAACGAGTTCTTCAACTACATTCTGGACCGCTTTGACATGATGCTGAAAACCGACAACGAAGCCGCCGGCGCCGATAATAATCAGGTCGAGCCGCTGAAGACCACCCCACACAAGCACTACACGCTGCGCCGCGAGATCACCAAGCGCGATCTGTGGGTCGACATCGATCAGGACAAGTTTATGCAAGTGATCGACAACATCATGAATAACGCGATCAAGTACAGCCCGGACGGCGGCGTGATCACGGCGCGGCTGCTTGAAACGCACAACCACGTGATTTTGTCGATTCAAGACCAGGGCCTGGGCATTCCGCGCCAGGACATCAACAAGGTCTTCGATCGCTTCTACCGGGTCGACAAGGCCCGGTCGCGCAAGCAAGGCGGCACGGGCCTGGGCCTGGCGATTTCCAAGGAAGTCGTCGAGGCCCTGGGCGGCCGCATCTGGGTCGATTCCCAGGAAGGCAAGGGCAGCACGTTCTACATTTCGCTGCCGTATCAGCCGCTTGATGAGGGAGGCGATTGGGATGAAGCTTAGTGGCTTAATTTTACGGGTCTCTTTGACCGCCATGGTGCTGCTCAGCCTCGTGTTCTCGGCACTGATCTGGCGCAATCCGTCGCGGCTGGGTCGCACGGACACCTCCAGTGCGCTTAAAACCACGCAGACCGCGTCGGCCAACCAGCAGGCGGCCTACCTGTTTGTCCCGACGACCGCCTATTATCAAACAGGCAGTCAAAAGGTGCAGCTGATGCAGGCCGACCAGTCGGCGACCGGCCAGATTCACCGGACAATTCGGCCGTGGCGGCTCAAAAAAATCAGCAGCTCGGTTCAGCTCAGCACCAGTGCATTTGCGGCGCTGCTGACGCAGGATGAGACGCTGCAGCTGACGTTCAGCGCCCCGGTGACCTTCGGCGTGTTCAACGCGCACTACTTTAACCAGCCGCTGAAGAATCCACCCGCCTTTCAGTTTGATCGGCTGATTATCGATCTGAAAAAGCGCACGCCTAAACTGACGCTGGTGGACGACGCCACGCGCATGAGCCGCACTGCGACCCTTGCCAGCAGCTCGACCACCAAGTTGCGCGCTTACCTCAACAAGGCTCAGCCCAGTGGGCTGCCGGTGGTGGAAAAACGCCTGAACGGGAAGCTGATTCCGTACTACGCGAAACCGGTGGCGCTCAGTCCCTACGCCTTCTTGCTGGACCAGCAAACCGCTAACCACTTTGTGTCGCTGCTGATGCCGGCCAATTCCGCCGCGGCGGTCGACAGCCGGGAGATCGGCGACGAATCGATTTACACGCTCGGGGATACGCGCATGACCCTGAACAGCTCGTCCAGTGTGATGCAGTACGAGGACCCGGGCAAGGTCACCAAGAGTAAGAGTCTGGGCACGGCCCTGACCAAAGGAGAGGCCGCCATTTCGCAGCTGAACCTGCAGGGTATCACCTCGATGCATTACTTCAGCTACGATAAGGGCAGTCGCACCGTGGGCTTTCGGTCATACGCCCAGGGGCTGCCAATTTTCAACAGCCTGGATAACGGGCTGGTGCAAACGGTCAGCAGCGAAAGTGGTTTGACCACGACCTTCTCGCTGAACAACCTGACCGTGGCCATCCCGACCGCGCAGGCCACCAAAACCCTGCCGACCACGCAGGAGGTATTGAACCAGCTGGCCACCGCCGGCTACGCGCAATCGACGATTCAAGACATTCGCCTGGGCTACTACTGGCGGCCGCAAAGCGCAAGCTCGCAGGTCGTGGACCTGACACCGACGTACTTTGTTGAGCTCAATGGGCAGTACAAGCGCTACACCGAGTGGCTGACCCCGCAAACCGCGGAAAACCAGAACCAGTCCGCCGCGCAGGCAATTCGCTAGAAAGGAGCAGGCCTTATGGACTTTCGCCGCATCGAAATGATTTTTCTCTTCGTCTTCATCGCGCTGAACGTCTTCCTGGGGATCAGCTTCTTTCAAAGCCAGCAGGTCGATCTGGCAACGGACGCTGCCGGCACGACCGCGATTCTGGCGGACATCAAGCGCGATGACATCAAGCTGCCTAAGCTGAGCACCAGCACCGAGCGCGGCGCTTATCTGGCCAACACGACCCCGTCGCCGCTGCGCCAGGACGCCAGCCGCGTCAAGGGCCAAGAGCTGCACTTCAGCGACGTGAACGGCACCACGCTGACGGCGACTTTAGCCACTGCGCTGAACGTCAAGACCGACGCCTCGGCGCGGCTGCAGCGGTGGGTCGCGCGCGCTGACAACGTCGCGCATGGCAGCGCCTATGTCTACCAGAAGGATCTGTCCACCGCCACCAGCTACGTGTTCGCGCAAAAAATCAGCGGCCACTTGGTCAACGATCCGCACGCGCAGTTGACCCTTCACGTGAGCGATGGCCACTTGACCGGCTACACGCAGACTTACCTGCCAAACCTGGTCACCCTGCGCCAGGACGTTAACTTGTGCTCGGCCCAGGACGCGGTCACCACGCTGTACCGCGAAAACGAGATCACCAGCAACTCGAAGGTGCTTTGGACGCGTTTGTCCTACACCTACCTGCTGAACGCCAAGGGCAGCACCGTTTACGTGCCGGCCTGGTCGGTGGGCATCGAAAGCCAGGGCTCCAAGAACTTGACCGTGAAAAAAGTGAACGCCATCAATAAAACGGTGCTGAAAACCCGCGCCGAAGAATAACGCAACCCGCGGTGCGGGTGGGGCAGCTCATCTCCACCGCTTTTTAGTGGGCGAGCCCGCTCAGTTTAGCGAGGGGTGTTCGTATGGTACGATAGCCGCGAAAAGAGTGAGCAGAGTGACAGAAGATTTTGGCATGCGGGTGTCCGTTTTGGCCTCCAGCAGTTCGGGCAACGCAACTTACATTGAAACGCCTCAGCATCACGTGCTGATGGACGCCGGTCTGTCCGGCAAGAAGCTGAACGAGCTGCTGCACAGCATCGGCCGCGACCTCAAGGACATCGATTCGGTGTTTATTTCGCATGAGCACACCGACCACTGCCGCGGCGTGGGCGTGTTGGCCCGCAAGTATCCTAACTTGACGGTGTACGCCAACGCCCCAACGATCGCGGCGCTGCCCAAAAGCGTCGGCGTGCTGCCGCAGGATCAGATCCGCGTGTTCGACGAAGGGGCCCAGCTCGATTTGGGCGACTTGGACGTTGAAAGCTTCGGGGTCTCTCATGATGCCGCGCAGGCGCAATTCTACCAGTTCCAACACGACGGCAAGCGCTTCGCCATCGTGACGGACACCGGGTACGTGTCTGACCGCGTCGAAGGCACCATCAGAGACGCCGACGCCTACGTGATGGAAACCAACCATGACCTGGAAATGCTACGCGAGGGTCCGTACCCGTGGCCGCTGAAGCAGCGGATCTTGGGCGATTTTGGGCATTTAAGCAACGAGGACGGGGCCAACGCGATCATGGATGTGATCGGCCTGAAAACCAAGCGCGTGTACTTGGGGCACCTGTCGCCGCACAATAATATGAAGCCGCTGGCGCATGTGACCGTGGTCAACCTGCTGAAGGAGCAGGGCTTAGCCGTTGGGCATGACTTTCAGGTGCTCGACACCGATCCCGCCGTGGCCGATCCCTTATTTACCGTCGGGGCCTGAGCTTAAGGCGCATCATCGCCGAAAAAGCCCAGGCTTTTTCATACTTTCGTCAAACCAATCCCGTACACTGGTTTATGTAGAAAAAGAGAGGAAGGGTCATTATGGATAACCAATCACATCACTTTTCCGAAGAAAATCAGCAGCCCACCCCGCAGCCGCCAAAGCGGCGGTCGGGGATCAAGCAGCTTGCGCTGGTGGCGGTCGTGGCGGCCGTCGTCGGTGGTGGCGTGGGCGGCGGTGTCGCATACGGCATCATGAGCCGCAATCCGACCAACTCGGTCAACGAGGCGGTCAGTTCAGGCAAGCCCGGGACCACTAAGGTCTCAAACGTCAGCGTGAACGAAAGCAGCGCCAGCGCGACGGCCTTCGCCAAGGTCAAAGGCGCCGTGGTTTCAGTCGTGAACATGCAAAAGACGCAGTCGACCTCCAGCGGCCTGGATGCCTTCGGTGACCTGTTCGGCGACTCCGGCAGCGATTCGAGCTCGTCCAGCTCAGACAGCGGCAAGCTTGAGGACGCCAGCGAAGGGTCTGGGGTCATTTATGAAAAAAAGGACGGCAAGGCGTACATCGTCACCAACAACCACGTGGTTGAGGGCTCAGACGCCTTGGAAGTCATTTTGGCTGACGGGTCTAAGGTCACCGCGAAGTTAGTCGGCACCGATGAGGACTCAGACCTCGCCGTGCTGTCGATCGACGGCAGCAAGGTCGATACCGTGGCCAGCTTCGGTGATTCCAGCGCGATCAAGGCCGGGCAAACGGTGCTTGCGATCGGCTCGCCGCTGGGCTCCCAGTATGCGACCTCGGTCACGCAAGGAATCATCTCCGCCACCAGCCGCACCGTTGACGTCAGCGACGAGCAAACCGGCCAAGTGACCGGCCAGGCGACCGTCATTCAAACCGACGCCGCGATCAACTCCGGGAATTCCGGCGGCCCGCTCATCAACCTGAACGGCCAGGTCATCGGGATCAACTCGATGAAGCTGTCCGGCACCAGCAACTCGAACGCCACCATCGAAGGGATGGGCTTCTCCATTCCAAGCAACGAGGTCGTGTCCATCATCAATCAGCTGGTGGCCAACGGTAAAGTGGTTCGGCCGGCACTGGGCATCGAGGCGCGGGATCTTTCCAGCGTTTCGGCCAGCCAGCAATCCAGTCTGCTGAAGGTGCCTGCCAGTGTCACTAACGGGGTCGTGGTGGCCGGCTTCACGTCGACCAGCATCGCCAAGAAGGCGGGGCTGAAGCAGTACGACGTGATCGTCGCCGTTGACGGCAACGCGGTGGACAGCGTCGCGACCCTGCACACCCAGCTGTACAAGCACGCAATCGGCGACACCATTTCCCTGACCTACTACCGCGGCAGCGACAAGAAGACGGTCAACGTCAAGCTGTCACAAACCACGGACCAGCTGGATAGCACCACCGGGAACGCGAAATAACTGAATTAGAGTCAGATCAGCCGCGCAGTGATGCGCGGTTTTTTGGTGCGCTATTTTCGGCAATTTCCGGCAGTTGGACACTCGATGGCCAGGATTGTTCGGATGAGGGTTGTCAAGTGTGAATTCGCCTTGAGGATAATCACACCCCTTGCTTGTGGATAACTCTGTGGATAGTGTTTATAACTCACTTTTCAGCCCGTGCACAGACTTATCCACAGGGGGTCAAAAGCCGGTGGATAAACTTTTTTCTTTGTGAACCAAACGCTTGTACGGGCGATGAGGACGCGATTTTGGACGCCTCACTTTGTGAAATGCCGATGTTCAAAACCGTGGATAAGTCCCGGCCAAAAATAAAGTGCTTGATTTTTCCGGGCACGAAATCTGGTATCAAAAAATGTTCTGAACACCAGCGCTAGGGTTGATCAAGGGGGTGATGTGGATAACTGCTGGGGATAGTTGGTGCAAGCCTGTGTGTGAAAGCAGCAAACACTAGTATTTGGTTAGTTATAATTGACAGGATGTGAACAAGCCGGTATGATGAAGACATAATAGTTGTGTACAATCTAGTTGAAAGGGTGACCGATATGGAAATTACCATTACAGAGGCAGCAAAGGATTACTTGAACCACAAGCTCGTGCCGGGCGACCGCCTGCTTTTGGCGCTTGACGACGGCTCCAGCAAATACTCCAAGCTCGGCGGGACCTGTGCGATCGGCAACAAGTTCCAGCTGGTGATCGCGGACACCCCGGATCCGGACTACACCGAGCCGCTGGCCAGCAATACGAAGCTGAACCTGACCACCGGGCCGCTTGAGTTGTCCTACCTCGGCCACGGCCTGGCGCTGGATTATCACAGCGGCATGCTGAACCTGCATGATGACTCCGGCGTGCTGGACGGCGCCGTGACGATCGACTTCGCCCAGCCGCTCCCGGCCGATGAACAGGCCCGCCGTGAGGAAATGAAGGCGCTCGGTGCAAAAGTTTGTTAACTCCCGGCTGCGAAAGTGGCCGGTTTTAGCGGGACGGCAACCACAGTCAGCCATTCCCACTTTTGCCAGTTGAGCGCGCCTACGCCTTGCCTTGCCTAACGCTTTCCTCACTTTATTTAATCTCACAATCACTACAGCCCCAACGGTTCCGCCGAATCGTTGGGATTTTTTTCGAAAAAAGTTAGCACTCTGTTGACAAGAGTGCTAAACCGTGCCATAATACTTTATGTAAACAAGGTAAGGAGCTAAAGCCCCGATCGAAAGGTGAGCAGATGTGAGCCGGACGGTTGCCAGGGCGGCTGCTTTCCCTGTTTGAACTAACCCAACAGACAATTATGAAAGGAAGTTTTGCATCATGGCTAATGAGATTATGAATCGTGACAACTGGTTGACGGATCCGTTCTTCGATGATCTGGGCGCGCGTTTCTTCGATCGTTTCATGCCTAGCGACACGAGCCGGGTGCTCAAGACTGACATTCAAGAAACTGACAAGAGTTATGTTGCCAAGGTCGATGTCCCGGGGATCGACAAGCAGGACATTCACCTGAATTATCAAGACAATGTGCTGAATATTTCGGTCAACAAGAAGGAAGTTAATGATCACGCCGACAACAAGGGCAATGTGCTGATGAGCGAGCGCAGTTATGGGGCAATGAGCCGCAGCTACCGCCTGCCGAACGTGGATGAGCAGAACATCAAGGCGCAATACGACAAGGGAGTTCTGACCATCACCTTGCCAAAGCTGACCGAGCAGGAGCAAGATCCTCACCAGATCGATATTGACTAATTAACTGCCTCTAACTAAATTACCGCCTCTGTAGGAAACGGGTTGCCTCCGGGCAGCCCGTTTTTTTGGTGGTGCGCCCGGCATGGGCGCCAACTTGGTGGTGAAAGTCCACTGCGGGCCGTAGTAGTCGGAACCGCTAGCCAAGGGCAAGGGTGTCCATCGCGAGGTGGAATCT
>NZ_RHOL01000019.1 GCF_003946465.1 Lacticaseibacillus hegangensis
CAGCGCCTTGAGACGCAGCCAGCAACAGGGGCTTATAGCCCCAGAGAAAACCACCCGTTCGACGGGTGGTTTTTATTCTCAAGCGGCCGCCAGTGAGGGAGGACATAATGGAAACCATTCAGGATCAATTCTTTGATGGCGAGCGGCCGTTGTTTGGCCAGCACGACGCGCGCATCATCCGCACGACCTTTGGCGAAGGCGAGTCACCGCTGAAGGAAAGCCGCGACATCACGCTGCGGGATAGCACCTTCACGTGGAAGTATCCGCTTTGGTACAGCAAGCACGTCGATGTGATCAATACCATTTTTGAGACGATGAGTCGCAGCGGCATCTGGTACACTGACGATATTTCGCTGCGCACTTGCAGTTTTCAGGCGCCGAAGCTGTTTCGGCGCGCGCATCACATTACCCTGCAAAACGATTTCTTCGCTGATGCCCAGGAGACGCTTTGGTCCTGCTCGGACATCGCAATCGAAAATGTGAACGTGACCGGCGATTATTTTGCCAAAGACAGTGAGAACATCTACGTTGATCACCTGAACTTGGTGGGTAATTACGCCTTCGACGGCTGCAAGTACGTCGAGGTGCACAACTCCACTTTTGTCACTAAGGATGCGTTCTGGAACTGCGATCATGTGGTGATTTTTGATTCCGTGATTTCCGGCGAGTACCTGGCCTGGAACACGAAGCACCTGACCCTGATCAATTGCACGATCGCCAGCGACCAGGGCCTCTGCTACAGCGATGACCTGACGCTCAAAAACTGTCGGATGATGGAAACCGATCTGGCCTTTGAGTACTGCACCAACATCGATGCCGAGGTGACGACGCCGATTCGCAGCGTGAAGAATCCAATCTCCGGCAAGATCCGGGCCAAGGCAATTGGTACCCTGATTTTGGATCCGACCAAGATCGACCCGGCCAAAACCGAGATCAGCACTGACAATCAGCCAAAGGTGGTGCAAGCATGAGCGAGTTTGACCAGCTGATCGATCGCACCGGGACCGACTCGATCAAGTGGGCGGTAAAACCCGGTGAGCTGCCGATGTGGATCGCTGACATGGACTTCAAGACCGCACCGGCCATTATTGCCGCAATGCAGCAGAAAGTGCAGTTTGGCGTGTTCGGGTACGAGGAGCCGCCCGCGGCGTATTTCACCGCCGTGGCCGACTGGTATGAAAGTCAGCACGGCGCGCGGCCTGACCCGGCTTGGATGCTGTATTGCACCGGCGTGATCCCAGCGGTGTCCTCAGTGGTGCGGCGAGTTTCGCATCCCGGGGACAACGTGGTGGTCCAGGCGCCGGTGTACAACATGTTCTACCACTCGATTGAAAACAATGGGCGCCACACGCTGTCGTCGGATCTGGTGTACGACCAGGCAGCCGGCACCTACCACATCGATTTTGAAGACTTAGAGCAAAAGCTCGCTGATCCGCTCAGTACCCTGATGATTCTGTGCAACCCGCACAACCCTGTCGGCAAAGCCTGGTCAAAGGCGACGTTGACGCGGATCGCCGAGCTTTGCTTGAAGCACCACGTGGTCTTGCTTTCAGACGAGATTCACGGGGACCTCGTCTTCGGCGCCCCCGCTTACACGCCGGTGTTTGCCCTGCCAGAGCGGCTGCGCAACAACGCGGTAATCTGCGTGTCACCGTCTAAGACGTTTAATGTGGCGGCACTGCATGCTGCCACCGTAATCGTGCCGGGAGCGGCGCTGCGTGAATCGGTCACCCGCGCCCTCAATAACGATGAGCTGGCCGAGCCTAACCTACTGTCGCTGCCGGCCAGCATCGCGGCATACACCCAAGGCGCGGCTTGGCTGGCGGATTTGAAGGCGACACTGCTGGCCAACCGGCGGCAGGTCCAAGACTTTCTGCAGTCGTCGCTGCCTGCCGTGAAACCAGCGTTTGAGAATGCGACGTATCTGCTGTGGCTCGACATCTCGGCGCTGCACACCGACAGTGAGACCTTCTGCCAATTCCTGCGCGAGCAAACCGGGTTGATTCTCTCGGCCGGCGGCGAGTACCGCGGCAATGGCGCGCAGTTCATTCGCATGAACATCGCCTGTCCCAAGGCGCAGATCACCGATGGGTTGCAACGCCTGGCCAAGGGTGTTCATTTATTTGAGGAACAAAATCTATAGGAGGCATTACAATGGCATCTTCGATTTTGACAGAAACCTATGAGTTGGCAAATGGCGTTAAGATTCCCAAAGTTGGCTTTGGCACGTGGCAGATTCCCCAGGCCGAGGCCCAAGAGGCAGTCTATAACGCATTGTCTCTCGGCTATCGCCACATCGACACGGCGCTGGCCTATCACAACGAGGAAGGCGTTGGGGCGGCCATCAGCTACTCCGGCATTCCCCGCAATCAGATCTTTGTGACCACCAAGCTGCCGGCTGAGACCAAGACCTACGAGGGCGCTAAGCAGGATTTTGAGACCTCGCTTAAGAATCTGGGCCTTGATTACGTCGACTTGTACCTGATCCACGCACCGTGGCCATGGGCCAAGCGCGGGAACTACGACAAGGAGAACAAGGACGTCTGGAAGGCCATGGAAGAGATTTACCAAAGCGGCCGGGCCAAGGCCATTGGGATCTCAAACTTCGGCGTGCCGGAGATGAAGAACATCTTTGACGGGGCCACCGTCAAGCCGATGGTCAACCAGATTCAGTACCATGTTGGCTACACGGAAAACCCCATCACGAAGTTTGCCAAAGATAACGGCCTGCTAGTCGAGGCCTACTCGCCGCTTGCCACCGGCCGCCTGCTGCAGGACCCTGATTTGACGGCGATGGCCGAGCAGTACAACGTGTCCATTGCGCAACTGGCCATCAAGTTCTGCCTGCAAAATGGGGTGTTGCCGCTGCCGAAGGCCACCCACCGGTTCCACGCGGAAAGCAACGCCCAGTTGGACTTCACCATCAGCGATAAAGACATGGACCAGCTCAACCGGCTGGAAGAAGAATAATAAAGGATTGATCCGCTTTACGCCGTTGCCTTCGGGTGACGGCTTTTTTGGCGCGAACGAAAATGCGTGTCACTCATCTGCTTGTTAACGAACTGTAATGAAAACGTAGGGCTTTTTGCTTGAATTCGCCTCCTGACCCGGTATAATAGGCAAAGCGTACTAAACTTATGGTTTAGTTTGACAAAACCGACGCTGGGGGTGGCCGAATGGACATAGGACAGAAAATCCGTGATTTGAGGATCCAGAAAAACCTGACTCAAGAGGAGTTGGGGGAACGCACCGATTTGACGAAGGGCTACATCTCACAGCTGGAACACAACCAGTCCTCACCGTCGATGGAGACGTTCTTTGATATTTTGAATGTGCTGGGCCAGACGCCGGCGCAATTTTTCACCGAGGATCAAAACCAGCAGCTGGTGTACGCCGTGGCGGATCAAACCGAATACGTGGATGAAGAACGCGGCTATCAGCTGCGCTGGCTGGTGCCGGAATCCAACGAGAATGAAATGGAGCCGGTTCACATCACCTTTGAGGCTGGCGGTGAATTTAAGACTTTCGAACCGTCACCGGCGGAGACCTTCATCTATGTCGTGTCAGGGCGCGTGAAGCTGGAGCTCGGCAGTGCCACCTACCTGGCCAAGCGTGGGGAGACGATTTATTTTCACGCGACGCAGCAGCATCGCATTGTGAATGCCGCCCGCGGCAAAAGTGTGATTTTGCTGGTGGCAACGGCGTCTTACTTATAGGGGGAGTGAAAATTGAGCAAAACGATCATCGAATTGAAGCATGTCAGCAAGGTTTATGGGGACACGACCGTACTAAAGGACATCAACATTGAAATCGAGCAGGGCAAGTTTTACACGCTGCTTGGCCCCAGCGGCTCTGGCAAGACGACAATTTTGCGCGCCATTGCGGGCTTTCTTGACCCGACCTCTGGCGACGTGCTCTTTGACGGCAAGCGCATCAACGACATTCCCGCCAATGAGCGCAAGGTCAACACTGTCTTCCAGGACTACGCGTTGTTTCCGCACCTGAACGTTTTTGAAAATGTTGCGTTCGGGCTGCGCATTCAAAAGCACACGAAGGGTGAAATCAAAACCCGAGTGGAGGATGCGCTGAAGATGGTGCGCCTGGAGGGCCTGGCCGACCGTGAAATCGCCGAGCTTTCAGGCGGGCAGCAGCAGCGCGTCGCCATTGCCCGGGCAATTGTGCTGGAGCCTGAGGTGCTGCTCTTGGACGAGCCGCTGTCAGCCCTTGACGCTAAGCTGCGCAAGGACATGCAGTACGAACTGCGCGAACTGCAGCAGCGCCTCGGGATCACCTTTCTGTTTGTGACGCATGATCAGGAAGAGGCATTGGCCCTGTCCGACGAGATTTTCGTGATGAACGATGGTGAGGTGCAGCAATCCGGCACGCCGGTAGATATCTATGATGAGCCGGTCAACCATTTCGTCGCGGATTTCATCGGCGAATCAAACATTGTGTCAGGCCACATGGTCCAGGATTACCTGGTGGAATTTAACGGCAAGCAGTTCGAGTGTGCCGATGCGGGGATGCGGGCGAATGAATCGGTTGAGGTCGTGCTGCGGCCTGAAGACCTGGACATCACTGCGGTTGGCGCTGGTAAGGTGACTGTTGACGTCGACACCCAGCTGTTCCGCGGCGACTATTACGAAATTGTGGCTTACGACGACGCGAAGAACGAATGGCTGATCCACTCGACGAACCCGGCGAAGGATGGTGATCGCGTCGACTTGACTTTTGATCCGGAAGACATCCACGTCATGCGGCTAAATGAATCCGAAGAGGACTTTGACGCGCGGCTGGAAAGCTACGAAGGCGAATAGGAGGCCGGCGATGAAAAAATCAACGCAAAATCTGGCCTTTTACGTGCCCTACATCCTTTGGATCGTCCTGTTCGTGATTGCGCCGATGGTGCTGATTGTCTACCAATCCTTCTTCAACATTGAAGGTCAGTTCACCCTGAGCAATTACGCCACCTATTTTCAATCCGGGACATACATCATGATGACCATCAACTCGGTCTGGTACGCCTTTTTGATCACGGCCCTGACGCTTTTGATCTCGTACCCGGCGGCGTACCTGTTGCATTACGCCAAGCACAAGGAGCTGTGGCTGCTGCTGATCATCTTGCCGACCTGGATCAATCTGCTGCTGAAGGCCTACGCCTTTATCGGCATCTTCAGTCAGGACGGCGGGATCAACACGTTCCTGCGGATGATGGGGCTGGGGCCGCACCAGTTCCTGTTCACCGACTTTTCGTTCATTTTCGTGGCCAGCTACATCGAGATTCCGTTTATGATCCTGCCGATTTTCAACGGCATTGAGGAGCTCAACGAGGGGCTGGTCAATGCCAGCCGCGATCTTGGTGCCAAGTGGTGGCAGTCGTTTACCCGTGTGATCTTGCCTTTGACCATGAGCGGAGTCAAGGCAGGAGTGCAGGCGGTGTTCATTCCCAGCTTGAGCCTCTTCATGCTGACCCGTTTGATTGGCGGCAACCGGGTCATCACCTTGGGGACGGCAATCGAGGAGCACTTCCTGACGACGATGAATTGGGGGATGGGCTCAACCATCGGCGTTGTGCTCATTGTCGCCATGGTCATCATCATGTTCCTGACCGGTGAGCGGAAGAAGAAGGGAGGACGGCAAGCATGAAAAAGTGGAAATGGTCGAATCTCTACCTGATTTTTGTGTTTATCATGTTGTACGTGCCCATCGCTTACCTGATCATCTACAGCTTCTCCAAAGGGGACACCATGAGCAACTTCCGCGGGTTCACTTGGGCGCATTACAGCGAGCTGTTCGCGGATACCCGCATGATTCAGATCGTGGTCGATACCCTGATGCTGGCGCTGCTGTCCAGCTTGATCGCGACCATCGTGGGAACGCTGGGGGCGCTGGCCATTAGCCGCACCACCAAGCCGGTGTTGAAAAACTCAATTTTGTCTTTGAACAACATCCTGATGGTGTCTCCTGATGTCATTATCGGTGCCAGTTTTCTGATTTTCTTCACGGCGCTTCACGTGCCGCTCGGGTTCTTGTCCGTGCTGCTGAGCCATATCGCATTTTCAATTCCGATCGTGGTGCTGATGGTGCTGCCGCGGCTATCTGAAATGAGCCCCTCACTGCTGGACGCGGCGCGGGATCTGGGCTCGACAAACACGCAGACGCTGACGCGGGTCATCATGCCGTTCATCACGCCGGGGATCCTGTCTGGGTTCTTCATGGCCTTCACCTACTCCCTGGACGATTTTGCCGTGACCTTCTTTGTCACCGGCAACGGGTTTGAGACCCTCTCTGTCGAGATTTACGCCCGCGCGCGGCAGGGTATCAGCCTGGAGATCAACGCACTGTCCGGCGTGATGT
The DNA here is from genome assembly GCF_003946465.1 of Lacticaseibacillus hegangensis. Taxonomy (GTDB): domain Bacteria; phylum Bacillota; class Bacilli; order Lactobacillales; family Lactobacillaceae; genus Lacticaseibacillus; species Lacticaseibacillus hegangensis. The sequence goes on from NZ_RHOL01000019.1 coordinate 6,358, forward strand.
TTATTTTCTCGCTGGTGCTGGTGGTGGGGTACTACTTCATCCAGCGCGGCAGTGCGTCCCACAAGGCCAAGTTGAAAGCAAAGGGGGCGGCGCTCAATGAAACGACTCATTAGTATGGCCGCGGTCATTTTGGCCGCCGTCATCGGGCTTGCCGTGTGGAGCAACTCCCTGCAAAAAGCGCAGGGGGCGACCGGCGACAACACGCTGAATCTGGCCAACTGGGGGGATTACATCGACCCGGCGCTGGTCAAAAAGTTTGAAAAAGAGTCCGGTTACCACGTCAACCTGGAGACTTTTGATTCCAACGAAGCTATGTACACCAAAATTCAGCAGGGCGGGACGTCCTATGACCTGACCGTCCCTTCTGAATACATGGTCGAAAAAATGGCCCGGGCGAAGATGCTGGTGCCGCTGGATAAAAGCAAGCTGCACGGGCTGAATAATTACGGCTCGCTGTACATGAATCGCTCGTTTGATCCCGGCAACAAGTACTCACTGCCCTATTTCTGGGGTACCCTGGGGATTATCTACAATGACAAATACGTTTCTGCCGATGAGGTCCAGCATTGGAATGACCTGTGGTCCCCGAAGTTTAAGGACAACATCATGCTGATCGATTCGGCGCGTGATATCATGGGCTTTTCGCTGCGGTCGATGGGCAAGTCGATGAACACTACCGACCCCAACACGCTGGCTTTGGCCAAGGCCAAGCTGGACCAGATGTCTCCGAATGTGAAGGCCGTGGTCGCCGATGAAATCAAAATGTACATGGCGGCCGATGAATCCGAGCTGGCGGTCGACTGGTCCGGTGAGGCGGCGGATATGATGGCCAACAACTCGCACCTTCACTACATCGTGCCGAGTGAAGGGTCTAACCTGTGGTTTGATAACTTGGTGATTCCTAAGACGGCCAAGCATTACAAGGCGATTTACGCCTTCCTCAACTTCATCACTGACCCGAAGAACGCGGCCCAAAATGCCGAGTACGTCGGTTATTCGACCCCCAATACCGCGGCCTTAAAGCTGCTGCCAAAGTCAGTGCGCAACGACAAGCAGTTCTACCCGGACGCGACCGTGATCAAACGGTCTGAAGTTTACAAGGACCTGGATCCTAAGACGGTTGGTCTCTACAACGATTTGTACTTGGAATTTAAGATGTACCGAAAATGAGATAAGACACGAGAAAGCACGAGCTAGATTTGCTGATTGTCCGGCATTTCTGGCTCGTGCTTTTGTCGTCTGTTCGTGTGTTCTCTCGTCCGAATGGGGTACATTTTGTGGGTACACTATTTTGTACCCCAGTTTTTGTCGTGCGTCGCATTGTCTGTCTGCTTCTTGCCCTTCTTATTGATCTCATGAAAGTTATTGAAGGATATTGACTGGAGTATTTTTTTGCAGATGAAGGTAACGAAACGAAACCATCGAAGGAAGCGAGAGTATGATGTGGTTGCTGATTTCAATCTTGGTTGTTCAAATTTCGATTCTAATCCTCCTCGTCAAAATAAGCCGGGGCTATTATCTCATGTCTGTAAAATGGAAGGTGGCATTGTTTTGGACTTAATAGTAACTTTACTTGGTTGTGCCGTGGCCGTTCTCGTCAGCGGTATTTTTACCCTGGTGGCGAATCGCCTCGCGGAGAGAGCCAAGCGATTTCTTCGGAATAATCAGCATAAGTAGCGTAAAGATGCTAATCAACGAGCTGAGGGCCGCGAACTGAGTAACGTTAAATGCTTCTAGGGAAAAGACCGAAATCCCTACTAAGATACTAATCCTTGTACTCAGTCGCATCACTGTATCAACAGTATCGGCAGTGTTTTGTTTGTTAATCCACAGTCTGGAAATGCCAAGCAATGCATTGGAAATTGAGAAGACAAACGCTCCCGTCAAAAAGCCTAGTTGTAAGGCAACCTCAAGATGCTTTGGACTGATGAATATCTTATCAAGAATGCTTGCTTTAAAACTTGGCAACAGTGAAATAACGCCAATCAGGATGAAAACGCACAGGGGAAATTGCAGCACATATAAAATCGTGGTTCTTCGACGAGTGCGTTTTGCTTCTTTCGCTGCATCTCCGGCCTCACTAATGATACTGTCAATATTTTCATCCAGGGTGTGTTTGAGCTCTGGGTGGGCCTCAATAAGTGACTGGTATCTTTCTGATTCTCGCTCGTGCTTATAGCTGTCCTGAAGTTCAGCAGAGGTTTTCAAAATAAGACGAAGTTCCGTATCGGTACGCTCTGCATTCATCACTGCATTGATTTGTTTGCTTGTCTCAGACGTAATCGCCTTCAAGTTTGACAGGGCGTCGTGATTTTCTAGATCCTTCATTTCTCCACCTCGTTGTACGGGGGAAAGTCGAGGAGTTCAGTGAGCGGCATCTCTAGTCCAGCAGCAATTTTTCTGAGTGTCCCAATTTTTGGGCTTGCGCTTGCACCTCTAAAGATGGCATTGACTGAGGACTGTCCCATTCCGGACAGTGTGGCAACACGATTTACCGTCAAATTTCGTTTCTGAAGAATGTGCAGCAGATGGGCTGCAATCAATTCTGAGTCAGTTTTCATAAATAGGCTCCCTCAGCAAAGTATTGTTAAACACCAGTTTATCAGGCACATGAAGCAATTCTGTCAAAGTAGCAAAGCTTTGTTTAAAATTAACAAAGAAATGCTAGTATGCGTTTATGGATGCTAGCAAAACTTTGATACTCCCATTAAGGGGGTAAAGAACTTGAAGGCAGGTGAGTTAGTTAAACAGTATCGTAATGCTCAGGACATGTCCCAGACGACGCTATCTGATTGGAGTGGGGTTTCGCAGACAACAATCAGTGCTATTGAACATGGCGCTGACCCGACATGGGGAAACATGCGAAAACTTGCAATTGCCCTGTACCGAAAATAGGAGAACGGCCTAACAAAAACACGAGCCAGGGAATCGCATCAAAGCGAACTTCCGGCTCGTGTTTTGTTGTTGGCGGTTGAGAAGCAGCTTACGATTTGCTCACTCAGCGACCTCAAACTGCTTATAATCCGCTGTCTGAGAGTGGGCCACGATGGTTTTATCCGCGTACAGTGCCACGTAAATGCCGCGGTCGCGAATGTGATTGGTGAGGCGCTTTTGCTTAGCCAGTGCGGTCAAAGCCATCTCTTGCGCGTGACCAGCGAGTTCTTTGCGCGACTCTGCCACCAGGGCGGAAACTTTGAAGTTATCCGCCTGGGCAACGATCTCTTGCTCACTGGTCAGAGTCACGCTTTTCAGATACAAGGACCAGTCGTATGAGTGGTCCGGTGTGCCGGTTTGAACCGCGTGACCGCTGGCGTCGAGCGTGCCTCGTGATTGACCCTGGAACAACTTCAACTGGTCGGCGAGCGTCATGTTCACCGCGGCCAGGGTCTTCGCATCCGTGGGTACGCCGGCTGTGTGGTGGCGCGCGGGATGACTGCTGGTTGTTTGCTCAGTGTTCTTTGAGGAAGAGGCGCTTTGCCTGGGGTCAGCTCGGCGGTTTGCAAATTGGCCCGGCAGGTTGGGCATAATGAGGCCAATCGCGACTAGAAACAACCCGACTGCCACAGTGAATCGAGAAAGCCACCGGCCCCGGCGCGCAAGAAAAAAGCCAATCGAGACCAAAATGATGATCACGCCGCTCACGATAAGTGGCAGTCTAATGGCTGACATGGTTTCCCCCTTTCCCAGCGCTCAAGCGGCACTGGTATCAGTGGTTAATGGCATGCCTTATATTAGCACGTGCTCAATTGATCTGGAAGCTTTTACTCATTCCTCGTTGGAAATTCGGGCAGGTGGTCGATTTTTGCGGAATGTATGCACAGACCAACGAAAGCGGGTTGGCCATCACAAGAACGGAGGGCTGTGCAATGTTTAATCACGTGTCTTTGACCGGTCACTTGGTGAGAGAAGTTGAGCTGAAGAAAACTTCCAGTGGCCTTACTTTTGGAGTGTTTACGTTAGCGGTGTCACGCGGCGCAAGGGACAAGCAAGGAAATCGGCCAGCAGATTTTATTCGTGCGATCGTCTGGGACAAACGGGCGGAACTCATGTCGACGTACTTACACAAGGGGGCTTTGCTGGGCATCGAGGGCCGGCTGCAGTCCTATTCGCATGAAACCGGAGAGGGTCAGCGCCGAACGGAATTGGAAGTCGTTGTCCAAAACGTGATATTTCTTGAATCGCGCAAGGTTTACGAATTCAGGCAGGGTCAAAAGGCCCAGGCGGCCGGTTCAGACACCGCAGGGGCGGGCTTCACGCAAGCCGATCCATTTGACCCAGTCAAACCCGATGTCGCAGTTCCCGAGGAGGATCTGCCTTTTTAAAGTGGTCATAAGAAAAGCGCCTGTTCAAGGCGCTTTTCTTATAAAATTCACTTCTCGCTGTGCAGGGATGCGTTCTTACGTTGCACACCTTTCAGCGCGGTATCGTACAGTAAGGCGACGTCCTCCGGCGATTTATCGCGCAGGTCCTGCTGGCGGAGCCATTCCAATGCAATTGCCTCATCGCGGCAGGTTGGGAAAAACTGGGTCGGGTGTTCTAATGGCATACTCTCATCTCCTGAAGATATTATGCCACATGCGCCCGTAAAACGGCCAGAATTAATCGCCTTGGCGTGCGTTGGCTGGCTTGTGTAATCCTGGTTTCTCCCTTATACTGAACGCCAAACCGAGTTTAGTCGAGGACGGTGCCGCACAATTAGGCAGGGCGCAGTAAAGGAGACGGTCGCATGTACAAAGCAGCATTGGTTCTTGAAGGCGGGGCGCTGCGGGGGCAGTATACAGCCGGGGTGCTTGACACCTTTTTGACGCATGAGATTTGTTTTGAGCTGGTGATCGGGGTCTCGGCTGGCGCACTGTGTGGGACGAACTACCTGTCCGAGCAGATTGGCCGAACCAACGTGATCAACACCAAGTACCGCACCGACAAAAACTACATTTCCGTCAGCCGGGCTTTGCACCGCCAGGACATCATCAATTTGGATTACCTCTTTTCTGAGCACGGTGGCGACTGGGAGGACTTCGACGACCGGACTTACCGCACTTCCCCCAGCGAGTTTGTGGTGGTGGCAACGTCGATTGAGCAGGGCCACGCTGTGTACTTCCGCCATCCGCAAGGCCGAGACATGGTCGCGGATCTTAAAGCCAGCGCCGCAATGCCGTTCATTTCGGCCGAGGCCTATACCAGTGCTGGCCCGTGTCTAGACGGCGGCATTGCGGATTCGATTCCGTTCGAGTACGCGCAGCAGCGTGGCTACGACAAGGTCGTGGTGATCCGGACTCGGGAGCGCGCCTATCGCAAGTCGCCGACTAGTGCGGTCCTGCGGCGGGCGTATCACCGCACCTTTGCGGCGCACCCAACGTTTGTGCAAACCGCGATCGGCCGCCCGGAGATGTACAATCGGCAAGCTGAGGCCTTGGAAGCTCAGGAGAAAACCGGGCAAGTATTTGTGATTGCGCCCAAGCAGCCGGTGACAGTGGGCCGGTTGGAGCATGATGTCAACAAGTTGGCCGCGCTTTATCAAACCGGTGTGAGTGAGGCGGCTGCCGCTTTGCCAGCCATGCGGGACTACTTAGATCTTGCCTGATGGGCGGTTTGAGATGACTGCTTGTACTAGTCGCACCGCTTTTATATACTGAAGAAAAGCCAAGGAGGGGTGCGCATGCTGGAATACGATGAGATCGCCAGTCAGTTTGAGAAAGACCAGAAAATCAACTTCGACAAAATTCTTCAGCGAGTGATTGCAGACTGGCAGCAACATGATCGGCGGCCGCGGCTGTTGATGCATTCGTGCTGCGCCCCTTGCTCAACATACACGTTGGAATACTTGACTCAGTATGCAGACGTCACCATCTACTATTACAATCCCAACATTCATCCACGGATGGAGTACGAACGCCGCAAACTGGTGCAGGAGCAGTTTATCGCGGACTTTAACCAGCGGACGGGCAACGCCGTGAATTTCATTAGCGCAGATTATCGACCCAGCGACTGGCTGGCCCACACCAAAGCACTGAAGGATGAACCGGAAGGCGGCGCCCGCTGCAAAGTTTGCTATAATTTCCGGCTTGATGCCGTGGCGCAAAAGGCCCAGGAGCTTGATTTCGACTATTTTGGCAGTACCTTAACCATCAGTCCAAGCAAGAATGCGCAGTGGATCAATGAGGGCGGCCTTGAGATCCAGCACATTTACAATGTGGCCTATCTGCCCAGCGATTTTAAAAAGCGCGGTGGGTATGCCCGGTCGGTTCAGATGTGCAAAGAGTACAACGTCTATCGTCAATGTTACTGCGGCTGCTTGTTTGCCGCAAAAGCGCAGGGTGTTGACCTCAAGGCGGTCAACCGCGACGCTACCGCCTACGTGGCTCAGCATGAGAATGATGATTTTGCGCAAATTCAATTTCGGCTTCACCGCCAAGCTGAGTAGCTCGCACTTGCTGCGGGCTTTTTGATTGTGCTCAGTTGTTTTTGACGAGGCACCGGCTTAAACTGAAGCCAGATGGATTCGATTCAGTCTGGAGGAGGCGAGTACCATGGCAAAAGAAGTGACACCGGTAGCCGCCGGCATTGGCGTTGACTACATGCTGAGCTTTGATCAGCCGCAGCCTGATCGTGAGGTGCGACTGGCGTTGAACCCAGTTGTTGCGTACTTACGCCCTTATCAAGGGGGTTATCGCTTCAGCTCAAATATGGGCCCGACTAGCCTCCGAGTGCGCTTGAAGCATGCGCTAGGCCTCGATCCTAAGGCATTTACGCTTCAATCAACCAGCGCGGCTTTTGACCAGCTGCTGTGATGGGTTCCTGGTCTTCTCATGGGGTACGAAAAAATCAGCCACTTTCTCGAATAGAGAAGGTGGCTTTTTGATGATTGCACAAAAAATCCGCCCAGTTTGATGACTCAAACTGAGCGGATTCATTAGTTAAGCGACTGCTTGGGCGGCTTTCCCGAGCCGGCGCCGGTCGATCCATTTGCGTAGCTGTTCGATTAAGAAGATCGGAATTGGAATGGCGAAGAGGAAGAGCCAGTCGGCACCTTGAAGTACGGTGGTGTTGAAGAGTTCTTGAACCCCTGGCGTCATGGTCAGGAAAGCGAACAGGATGACTTCAAACACGATCCCATACCAGACCCGGCGGTTGGAGAACAGGCCCACTTGCATGACCGAAGCGGTCTTAGTCCGGCAGTTAAGCGCGTTGGCGATCTGGGAGAAGACGATCGCGCCGAGCACCATGGTGGTTGCCCGTGAGTAAACCTGACCGGAGGCTGCTAAGGCAATGCTTGGCCAGCCGTTTTGGACGTTGACGAAGAAGTAAGCAAACGTCGAAACGACTGAACTGATCAGACCATACCAGAGGAACGCTTTCCAGACGACGGATTTGTTCATCAGGTGCGCATTCTTAGCGCGCGGCGGCTGCTGCATGATCCCAGGTTCAGCGCGTTCAGAACCCAGACCCAACGCAGGCAGCATGTCGGTCCCAAGGTCAACGGTCAGAATCTGCATGACGGTCATTGGCAGTGGAATCAAGCCGCCAGAGAACAGGAACAAGGCTGATGGCACCGCTTCTGGCACGTTCGAGGTGAGAATGTAGGTCAGGAACTTTTGCAGGTTGGAGTAAACGGTCCGACCTTCTTCAATCGCCGCAACGATTGAAGCAAAGTTATCATCGGTGAGGATCATGTCTGCGGCATCCTTAGCAACATCCGTGCCAGTGACCCCCATGGCGACGCCGATATCGGCCTTCTTCAACGCTGGGGCATCGTTGACCCCGTCACCGGTGGAAGCGACGATTTCGCCGTTCTTCTGCAGCGTGGATACAATCTTGTACTTCTGTTCAGGGGCGACCCGGGCAAAGATGATTTCACCCTTCAGCGCATCCTGCAGTTCGGCTTCACTCATGGCCTCAAGCTCGGTACCAGTAACGACCCGGGCCTTGTCTGAGGTCAACCCGATTTTAACCGCGATCGACTTGGCGGTCAGGGAAGAGTCCCCGGTGACCATGATGATCTTGATGTTGGCTTCGTGGCACTTCTTGACCGCGTCGTAAATTTCTGGACGCGGCGGGTCAGCCATCACAGTTAACCCGACGAAGGTCAAGTGGTTTTCAGCTTCTTCAATCGTCATCGCGTCCAGCTGCTTTTCTTGGTCTGCTTCAGCCGGGATTTCCCGGTAGGCAGCCGCCAGGGAGCGCAGGCCCAACTTTGCGTACTTAGTGTTGGCAACGTCGATGGCGCGACGGTCGTCTTCGGTGATTGGCCGGACTTTGCCGTCGACTTGAATCGTGTCGCACTGGTGAACAATGTCAGACAGGGAGCCCTTGACGCAAATGGCCAAGGTCGAGTCATTGATCTGATGCACCGTGCTCATCCGCTTGCGGTCGGAATCAAATGGGAATTCCTTGAGCCGCGGCGTTTCTTTGGTGGCAGCCGCCAGGTCGAAGCCGGCTTTTTGAGCCAAGATGACCAAAGCAGCTTCGGTTGGGGTACCCAAAATCTTGGGCTTCCCGTTTTCCTTGTCCTGCTGGACTTGGGTGTCGTTGTTCAAGGAGGAGACGCGCACCAGCAGGCCAAGCTCTGGTTCCTTCATCGGGTCGACTTTTTGCCCGTCCAATTCGATGTGACCATTGTTCACATAGCCCTGACCCGTAACTTTGTATTCCTTGCTGCGAGTCCAGACGTGATTGACAGTCATTTGGTTTTGCGTCAGTGTCCCGGTTTTATCCGAGCAGATGACGGTGGTCTCGCCAAGGGTTTCAACGGAGTTCAGATCCTTGACCAGCGCGTGTTTCTTGGCCATGCGCGTGACGCCTTGCGCCAGGCTCAAGGAAACGGTCGGGAGCAAGCCCTCAGGAATGAAGGCGACGATCATGCCCAGCGCAAAGATAAAGGCCTTGGCGACGGGGTAGTGGACGAAGAAAATTGAGGCAACGAAAAATGCGACGCCGATCCCGATGGCAATGATAGAAATCTGGCGAGTCAGGTGATCCAGTTCAATGGCCAACGGGCTCTTGGCCTTTTCCTGCTGCTGGGTCAGCGCCGCGATTTTACCGAACTCAGTGTGCATCCCAGTGGCGATCGCGACCGCCTTACCGGTGCCGGCACCAATCGTGGTCCCAGCGTAAATCAGGTTGCTTTCGGCAAATTGACCCTCGCCTGGGTCGTACTTCACAAACTTGGACTCTGGCACGGATTCACCAGTCAGCGCGCTTTGGTCGACCTGCATCGAAGTTGCTTCGATCAACCGGGCATCAACTGGAATCGCGTTACCGGCTTGAAGCATAAAGACGTCACCTGGCACCAGCTCGGTCGCGTTTTTCTGCTCCAACTTACCATCGCGGTAAACCTGGGTGAATGTTGGCAGCATGGCCATCAACGAATCAGTGGCCTTTTTCGCCTGAAATTGTTGCCAGTAGCTGAACAGGCCGTTGATGATGTCAACCAACCAGATCGCGATCCCCAGTTCAAGTGTCCCGGAAAAGATCGCCACAAACCCCGAGACCCACAGAAGAATCGCCATCAAACTGGTGAAGTTCTTGATGAATGCTTTGAAGCGTGATTCTCCCTGAGCTTTGGTGATCGTATTATCCCCGTACTGGGTGAGCCGCTTTTTTGCTTCGGCCTCACTAAGCCCAGTGGCGGTGGTGTTGAGGTCCTTCAAGACCTCATCGGGTGAATCAGTCGCGTACTGCGCTTTTTTTTCTGTTGCAGACATAATCTATCTAACCTCCACGTTTCGGCAAGCGCCGAAAAAATGGCCCGGCTGGGCCGGGCACCCCAAACTTTACGGACCATAAAGCCGCATGGTTCATAGGGACATTCTAACGCTTTGCGCGAAATTGAACACCCATTTTTGCGCTTTGTTCAAGCGGGTTAAACGCATGCACGCAAAACGCCAGCCGACTCGCGCTGGCGGGCCAAACTGGCGTGCAGACAAAATGAGAAAAAGATTAATTTGCGTGGATCAAATCACGGAGTTCACCGATCAGCTCGTTGGGATGGCGAGTAGCGCGCGCCACGGTTTTGATGTTCAGCAGGTCCATGGCGGTCAGGTTATGTGAGATGGAATTCTTGCCATAAGAGCCCGTCCCTAGCGTCAGCGACGGGGTCAAGTGGTTGAACAAACCGCCAATTCCGCCCAAGGACGCAGGCGAGTTGACCAGAATCCGGCACGCTGGCATGCGTTCACCAAACGCGGCGATCACTTTTTCGTCGGTGGTGTGAAGCGCCGCGGTGTGGCCGAGGCCGCCATAGTTAAGCAGGCCTTGGCACAGGTTGAAGGCGCTGGCCTGGTCATTGGCGATGTACAGGCCGAGCACTGGGCACAACTTCTCCCCAGACAGCGGGAAGTTCTGGCCAATCCCATCAAGTTTGGCAATCAGCAATTTGGTGCCTTTCGGGACTGTAATGCCGGCCAGCCGCGCGATTTTCTCGGCACTTTGACCGGCAATCGGGCCGCGTACGGTGTGTCTTTGCGGATCGATGACGGTCCGGCTGAGCTGCGCGATTTCACTTTCAGGCACAAAGTAGGCACCGCGCTGGCTGAACGCCTTGCGAACAGCCGGGTAAATGGCCCGATCGACAACGATGCTGTTTTCTGAGGCGCAGACCATCGAGTTGTCAAAAGACTTACTTAATAGGATATCGTTGACCGCTGAAGCGATGTCCGCGGTCTTTTCTATATAGGCAGGGGCGTTGCCCGGGCCGACGCCCAGGGCGGGCTTACCAGTCGAATAGGCGGCTTTGACGAGACTCGGCCCGCCGGTCGCCAGCACCAGTGCGACGCCTTGATGATTCATGAGGGCACTAGACGCCTCGATGCTGGGGTGGTGAATGCATTGAATGAGGCCGGCTGGGGCTCCGGCCTTGACCGCGGCAGCTTCGAGGATTTTGACTGTGGCGGCGCCGCACTGCTGGGCCTGTGGGTGCAGGCCGAAGATGATGGCATTGCGGGTTTTAAGTGCGAGAATGGCTTTAAAAATAACTGTGGAGGTCGGGTTGGTCACAGGGGTGACGCCGGCCAAAATGCCGAGTGGTTCTGCGTATTTAGTCAGTCCGTTGACGCGGTCTTCCTCAATCATGCCGACGGTTTTCACATCTTTGATCGAATTCCAGATGTATTGGCTCGCGTAGATGTTTTTGATGGCCTTGTCTTCGGCATTGCCGCGGCCGGTTTCCTTCCAAGCGAGAAATGCCAAGTCCTTGGCGTGCGCACGGGCGGCGGCTGTCACCGCCTGGGTGATGTTGTCGACTTGCTTCTGGGTGAATCGAGAGTAGGTGTTGAACGCGAGCTGAGCCGTGCTGACCAATGTGTTGACTTCGGTGCTTGGGTCTGCCTGATATTCCGCGTGTTTCATTGCAGCAACTTTTGCCATGATGATCGACCTTTCCGTGTCTGATTACCTTCATCCTAACGTCTTGAAAACAAATGTAAACACGCTGAAAACATGGTATAACAGGTGATGAGCGACGTTTCAAACAAGCCTTGGCCAGTGCGCTGATGACGCTCAGGGCACAGTGTCTGTTCATGATTTCACTAGAGGTTCCCATTTTTTGCAACCGAATACATATTTTCTGAACTGGTACAGAAAAATATTTTGCCGAAACAGGCGCGCAAAAGGGCTGAAAGAACGATGGGGCCGCCGTGGTATAATAAGTCGATAATAAAGATGGAGGACAGGCTATGCAGGATTTTCTCAGTAATATACTGCGCTGGTCGACAGTGACCAATCTGATCGACATTCTTGTCGTTTGGTATGTGGTCTATCGCCTGATTATGCTGGTTCGTGGGACCAAGGCCGTCCAGCTGCTCAAGGGCGTGTTCGTGATTGTGGCAATCAAGGTCGTGTCACTGATCCTGCAGCTGCACACCGTCGGCTACATGGTCGACATGATCATCACCTGGTCGGTACCCGCAATGGTCATCATTTTCCAACCAGAAATTCGGCGCGGGCTGGAGCACCTGGGCCGCGGCTCGGTCCTGCCATGGACGCGCACCGACGAGCATCAGCAGGAAGAGCGACTGGTCAAGGAGCTGGACAAGGCCATTCAATACATGAGCAAGCGGCGGATTGGCGCTTTGATCACGATTCAGCAAAACACTGGCCTCGAGGATTACATTGAAACGGGGATTCCCATTGATGCGGATGTATCGGGCGAACTGCTAATCAATATTTTCATTCCCAACACGCCGCTGCATGATGGCGCGGTGATCATTCGCGATAACCGCATCGCCGTCGCCGCCGCCTACCTGCCGCTTTCGGAAAGCAGCCTAATCCCCAAGGAATTAGGGACTCGGCACCGGGCCGCAGTCGGGATCAGCGAAGTGACCGACGCGCTGACGGTTGTCATCTCCGAGGAAACAGGCGGGGTGACCGTCACGACCAACAACCATTTGATCCGCGATTTGACGCGGACGGATTACCTGAAGCTGTTCAAGGCTCAGCTGATTCCACAAGACACCGAGAAGCAGAATCGGTTCCAGACGTTCTTCTCTGATTTAAAGCGCAAGGGAGGGACCAAACGATGAAATTTGACTTTAGCAAACTCTGGGACAGCAAGTGGTTCTACCGGGTCCTCGCCTTAGTGCTCGCCATCGCGCTTTTCGGTTACGTTAATGCGGAGCAGATCAATCGGGCACAGAATAATGGCAACAATGGCGCCGCAGTCACGGCGACGACCAAACGCACGCTGCGAGTGCCCTTGGAGTTAAAAGCGGACACCGACAAGTATTTCATCACCGGTTATCCGCAGCGGGTGACGGTGGATCTGGAAGGCAGCACCAGTTTGGTTACCATGACTGCCAACACGTTAAATTTCCGTGTTGTCGCGGATCTGACTGGCCTTGGTGTGGGCACCCACACCGTCCGGCTCAAGGAGCAGGGATTGAACAAGGACCTCACTTACGCCATCAAGCCGCGGACCATTAAAGTGACGATTCAGGATCGGCGCACGCGCAAGATGCCGATTCAAGTCAAGTACAATGCAGATAGTCTGGCGCCCGGTTACAGTGCGGATACGGCCCAGTTGAGTTCGGAAACGGCTGAGGTCACCGGCGGTAAAGGCGAAATCAACCGGGTCTACCAAGTGGTCGCGAACCTGGTGATGACGCGCAACACCAAAGCCGACGTCGATCAAGAAGTCCTGCTTCAGGCGCTGGATGAGGACGGCAACACATTGAACGTGGTCCTTTCTCCAGCGACAGTTCACGTTCACCTGCCAGTCAGTCTGCCGAGCAAGAAGGTCGCGGTGGTCTTGAAGCAAACCGGGACGGTGCCCCATGGCACCAGCTTCACGTTGAATACTGACACCACGACTGCCACGATTTATGGCACACGCGCGGCACTGAAAAAAATTGACACGCTGACCGTGCCAATCGATATTTCAAAAATCAATAAGAGCACCTCCCTGACGGTTCGCCTGAGCACGGCGGCCACTGGGATTGTTTCCAGTGATCCGCGGACCATCAAGGTTCAGGTGACCCTGATGACGGATCCCACTGCCGGCGGTACCGGCGCAAGCGAGTCGAGCAGCAGTAGTGACTCGACCAGCGTCTCGAGCGCATCGAGCAGTTCTGTGGAAAAATAAATCAACCATAAAAAATTCAGAAATGAGGCATTTGGCATGACGAAGTATTTTGGCACTGACGGGGTTCGAGGTATCGCAAATCAGGAGCTGAGTCCGGAGCTCGCGTTTCGGCTTGGGCGCTGCGGCGGGTACGTACTGACTGAGCACGCGAAGGACACGGCAAAAAAGCCCTTGGTGCTGGTTGCTCGCGATACCCGTGCATCTGGTGAAATGCTGGCCGAATCTCTGATCTCAGGCCTGCTGTCGGTGGGCATTGAGGTGCTGTCACTGGGCGTCATCACGACGCCTGCAGTGGCCTATCTGATCAAGGTGCAAAGCGCCGACGCCGGCATTCAGATTTCCGCCAGTCACAACCCGGCAGAAGACAATGGCATCAAATTCTTCGGCCCGGATGGCTACAAGCTGTCAGATGAAACCGAAGATGAGATCGAAGCCTTGCTGGATGCCCCGGAGGATACCTTGCCGCGCCCGGCGGCCGAGGGTCTGGGCCACGTCAATGACTATCCTGAAGGCGCACTCAAGTACACTCAGTTTCTCGAGCAGACCTTGTCAGATGATTTGACCGGGATTCACGTCGCACTGGATGCGGCGAACGGGGCCACGAGCGCTTTGGTGGCGCGTCTGTTTGCTGATCTGGACACGGAGTTTGACACCATGGCGACCCACCCTGACGGCATCAATATCAATAAGGGCGTTGGCTCGACGCATCCGGAGGCGCTGGCCAAGTTTGTGGTCGAAAAAGGGGCCCAAGTCGGGCTGGCTTTCGATGGTGATGGTGATCGGTGCATCGCGGTGGATGAAAATGGCCAGATCGTTGACGGCGACAAGATCATGTTCATTCTAGGCAGCTACATGAAGGCCCAGGGTCGACTTAAGCAAGACACTGTCGTGACCACGGTTATGTCCAACCTCGGGATGTACAAGGCGCTTGAAGCAAACGGCATGAAGTCGGTTCAGACCGCAGTTGGCGACCGGCATGTGTCCGAGGAGATGCGGGCGCACGGGTACAACATCGGCGGCGAGCAAAGCGGCCACGTGATCTTGTTCGATTACCACAACACCGGGGATGGCATGCTCACCGGCATTCAGCTGCTGAATGTGATGAAGAAAACGGGCAAGCCGCTGTCCGAACTGGCCGCACCGGTGCACACTTACCCACAAAAGCTGGTCAACGTTAAAGTTTCGGACAAGAATAACTGGCAACAGTACCCTGCGATCCAGGCCGCAATTGATACGGTCGAAAAAGAGATGGCCGGCGACGGCCGCGTGCTGGTCCGGCCAAGTGGGACCGAACCGCTGCTCCGGGTGATGGCTGAGGCTAAAACCACAGACCTGGTCAATCAGTATGTCGATCAGATTGTCGCCGTCGTCAAAAGCGAAATGGGCGGCGAAGCGTAAAACATTGGCTCTTCGTCAAGTGAAGTTGCGCATCATTTATGAGAGTATCTAGACCTTAATTGGTCTAGGTACTCTTTTTTAAGCTGCCAGGTTGTGGGCTTTGGGGTTAAACCAGACACGCTCAAGGAAAATACGGTTGATAAAGTTATCCCAGTTTTTATAACCATAGGCAGTGTTCTTGATTTTCTTGATAAGACTGTTAATGCCTTCTAGAAAGCCATTTGAGTAGTCGAACCTCAAGGCGTTCAGGACCTGCTTTTTGTACTTTCGCAGCGAGGTAATTGATTGATCCATTCGGTTTTGAAGAGGCTTATAGGAGCTTAGAGCCTGATCAAGAGCGACTGCGTCACGCGCTTTGACAGCTGAGAGGATAGCTTGGTATGTCTCGTATGTGGCGCGAAATGTCGGGGAGAGATCAAGACACTTGGAGACGAGGTTCACTGTGGTTTCGTAATAGCCCACACTCACGTGGTATGTAGGCCTAACGGCTTCGAGTTCCTCAAAGCGTTTCAGGAACACCTTCCATTCTCGCTTCATGAATCGGTATTCGCCGCTGGTTTTGGGTACGGTCTTCATGACCTGAACACGCACCATATTGAGAGCAGTAGAGACCATTTGCACGATGTGGAACCTGTCGACGACGACCTTGGCGTTAGGAAACAGGCGTGGAATCAAGTTAATATAGCCTGCATTTAAGTCTAAGGATACTGTTTTGACCTGTCGGCGTACTTTGAGTGGGAACCGTTCAAAGTACTTGGTGATCTGATAAGAGGTTCGAGAGGGCAGAATGGCTCCGATTTCACGCGCGTCACTATCAGCCCAGATGAAACTCATCTTGTTTGTGGATTTGAACTCGTCGAATGCTAGGTGTTTCGGTAACCAAGTCGCTTGGGTGAAATTATGAAGCTCTGCCTCAGCATCTATGATTCGTTGAATCGTTTTATCCGAGACATGATAGCGTTGAGCGATGTCTGTCAAAGAATGGTTGGATAATGCCTCATACAGTAGCATGCGGCGCACAGGCTCACTGATTTCGCAGTTGGGGCGGACGTAGTCGGTCTGACTTTGAAAGATTGAGTGACACCGTTGGCAGCGAAATTTCTGGCATCGCAGTTTCAAGTATGTCGGTCGGTAGCTGAATCCGGGAGCAATGATTCGCGACTGATTAAACCCATAACGAACGATCTTATCGGTAAAGCCACAGTTCGGGCAGCAATCTGGACGAGCCTTCAGGTCAGCCGTGTACACAAGTGCGGTCTTATCCTCAATCTTCTCGAGCTTCGCGTCCTCCGTGAAAACTATATTTGGGTCTGTAATTTCAAGGGCAAATCGAATAGACTTACTAGTTAGGGACATTACACACACTCCATTTCTAATTTCTTTGGTCGGAGAGCAGACAAGGGATAGTGTAATGTCCTCTTTGTGTGCTCAGACATAAAAATGGTATATAAAAAGGAGTTTCCAGGCAACCCGCCTTTCAACTCCAAATATCGTAGCGCCAAAACATTTTAATCAGGCCCTTGGCTCAGTGATGACGAGCCAAGGGCCTTTTTTTGAGGCTGTTCACTATACCAATTTTATCAATAAGTCCTATACCACCAGACATTTTTGTTGACAATATCCAGACACAGCACTATATTTGGACATAAATCATCTTAACCAATATTCAGAAAATGGTTTATACCAATAAATGAAACGGATGTGGGATTATGTGCGGAATTGTCGGTGTCGTTGGTAAGGAAAATGCCCCGGAGGTCTTGCTCAAGGGATTGGAAAAGCTGGAGTACCGCGGGTATGACTCGGCCGGTCTCTACGTGAACGACGGTCAAGGCCACGATCACCTCGTCAAGCGGGTGGGGCGGATCAGCCAACTGGTGGCCGCCGTCGGGCCCGAGGTGCAGGGGACCATGGGCATTGGCCATACGCGTTGGGCGACAAACGGCAAGCCGACGATTGAAAATGCGCACCCGCACGTCTCAAACGATGAGCGGTTCTACCTGGTGCACAATGGCGTGATCACGAACGCTGCGGCCTTGCGGGCCAAGTATCTCAGCGACGTGCCCTTCGCCGGTCAGACGGACACCGAGGTGGTGGTCCAGCTGGTGGCCTTTTTTGCCCGCGAAGGACTGAGTGCCAAGGCGGCCTTTGCCAAAACGCTGAGCTTGCTTGAGGGCTCCTATGCCTTCTGCCTCGCAGATCGCACGGATGCCGATCACCTGTATGTGGCCAAGAACAAGAGTCCACTGCTGGTTGGCAAGGGGCAAGGCTTCAATGTCGTCGCCTCAGATGCCTTGGCGATGCTTCAGGAAACCGATCAGTTCATCGAGCTCAATGATGGTGAACTCGTCACGCTCACTGCTGATGACATCGCGGTTGAAAATGCGGCTGGCGAGCGTCTGGACCGGGCGCCAATCACCGTCAGCATCGACGCGGCTGACGCGGAGAAAGGTACTTTCCCGTTTTACATGCTCAAGGAAGTTTCCGAGCAGCCGGCCGTGATGCGGCGCTTGATTAGCCGGTACGTCGACCAAGCCGGCGCCCCACAGTTCGATCAGGCGATGCTCGAGGCGTTGGCCTCAGCAGATCGGCTTTACATTGTCGCGGCCGGCACCAGCTATCATGCCGGGCTGGTGGGGCAAAGCCTGTTTGAGCAGCTCGCCAAGGTGCCAACGGAGGCTTACCTTGCCTCTGAGTTTGGCTATCACCAGCCGCTGCTGTCAGCCAAACCGATGTTCATTTTTCTCACGCAAAGCGGCGAGACCGCGGATATTCGGCAGGTGCTGGTGAATGTCAAG
Source organism: Lacticaseibacillus hegangensis (assembly GCF_003946465.1). Classification (GTDB taxonomy): domain Bacteria; phylum Bacillota; class Bacilli; order Lactobacillales; family Lactobacillaceae; genus Lacticaseibacillus; species Lacticaseibacillus hegangensis. Next base: position 24,127 of record NZ_RHOL01000019.1, read on the forward strand.
CAGGCAGGCTACCCGTCATTGACCTTGACCAATGTGATCACCTCAACTCTGGCGCGTGAGGCAGACTATGCCGTTGAATTGGCCGCTGGGCCGGAAATCGCCGTTGCTTCGACCAAGGCGTACACGGCGCAAGTGGCCGTCGAGGCGCTGCTGGCCAAGGCGTTGGGCATGGTGAAACAGGTCCCAGCAGCGGCCGCGTTCGACGTCGCCCACCAGCTCAGCCTGGCCGCGACCGGCCAGCAGGCGCTCATCGACCAGCAGGAGCAGCTCCATCTGCTAGCCACAGACATGTTCGGTAAAACGCGTAACGCTTTTTTCATTGGGCGTGGCACCGATTACTTTGTGAGCCTGGAAGCGGCGCTGAAACTGAAGGAAATCTCTTACGTGCAGGCTGAGGGATTTGCGGCAGGGGAGCTGAAACACGGCACGATCGCGCTGATCGAGCAAGACACGCCGGTCGTCGCCTTCATCACCGATCCGGTGACGGCGGCCCGCACGCGCAGCAACGCCGAGGAGGTTGAAGCGCGCGGCGCCAAGGTACTGCGGATTGCTTCCGCCAGCTTGGCTGAGCCGGGCGATCAGGTGATCGTTGATGACCTCGATCCGCTGCTGACACCGCTTCTGACCATCATTCCCGGGCAACTGCTGGCCTACTTTACCAGCCTGGATCGCGGTTATGACGTTGATCGGCCGCGCAATCTGGCCAAGTCGGTGACCGTCGAATAATCAACAAAAAAGGGTCCCCATCATCGGCCTGCGCATAACAACGCGCAAGTTGATGGTGAAGGCCCTTTTCTTGCCCATTCATGCTTTGCTAGCCAATGAAGTTGTGGCTTTGCAGAGCAGTTTCGGAGTAATCATCTGCTGGGCCGTAGCCATGGCTCAGCAGGTCGTTGATGTACAAGCGATTGTAGATGAACGAGAACACAAGGCCGACCAGTGCCCCACCAAAGCCGAGCGTCGGCACGCCCAAGATGATCGTGATGGCGAGAAGAATGAAGAACCATTTCCAGTCGCCTCGAATTAGCGGAACGAACAGACCAAAGAAGAACACTGTCCACGAAAAGCCGATCTTAACTTGCTTGATCTGCCGCGTGGCCGGATTTGTCAGATTGATTTTCATATTATTGCCCCATCCCAAAGTTTAATGACATCATGCCTGCGCTTATTATAGCGAAATGTGTCTGCTTTAGATAGAAAAAATGCGGCGCCAATGATGTTTCTGCTTGACGCTGCGAGCGCTGGTCTCAAGCCGGGTTTTGATGTGATAAACTGAGGGTAGCGGAGGCATGTCGATGTTCAAAAAATACAACTGGCTGTGGCTCGACCTAGTCGTGATAATCGGTTTGTTCATCAGCTCCAGCATGCCGTATCACGCCCAAAGTCTTGTGCCTGAGCTGAATGCGCTGCTGCCGGCGCGTTCAGGCTGGGCGTTTGTGAATCAAATCGATTTTTTCTGGGCGGCGCAGCACGTTTCCATTCAGGCGATGGGACTGTCGGGGCTGGTTGAGTTTTTCCTGCGTAAGCTGGCACATTTCGGGAGCTTTTTTCTATTTGGGCTGGCCGCTTTTTTGGGGCTGCGAGACTGGGTCAAGCCGCGGTGGCTGCGGCTGGTGCTGGCGCTGCTCAGCAGTACTGGGGTCGCGGCCTTTGATGAGTTCCACCAGATGCTGACTGCCGACCGCACGCCGCTGTTTCAGGATGTGATGCTCGACACGGCCGGGGCGTTTTTGGGCATTTTGGTTGCGTTGCTGGTTGCCGGTCGGCGGCAGAAGCACAAGAAGGCCGCCAGGGCGCGTTGAACAGCCCCTGTTTTTTTGCTATACTCAATAGCGTTTATGTCCATACTAATTTTTTCGAAAAGAGGGTTTAAGATGTCAGGACATTCCAAGTGGCACAACATCCAGGGCCGTAAGAACGCTCAGGATGCCAAGCGCGGTAAAATTTTTCAAAAAATCTCCCGTGAGCTTTTCATGGCAGCAAAGCAAGGTGGTTCTGACCCAGACAACAACCCGTCGCTGCGGTTGGTCATGGATAAAGCCCGGGCGGCCAACATGCCCAAGGACAATATCAAGCGCGCGTTAGATAAAGCTGAAGGTGGCGACACCACTCAATACGATGAAGTCCAATACGAAGGCTACGGTCCAGCCGGTATCGGCGTTTTAGTCGAAGCACTGACCGATAACAAGAACCGCACCAGCTCCGATGTGCGCGTGGCGATCACGCGTCACGGTGGCACCATGGCTGGCGCTGGTGCAGTTTCCTACATGTTTAATCGTAAAGGCTACTTTGTGATTGATCGCGAAGGGCTGGATGTTGATGAGGATCAAATGCTCGAGGCCGTACTTGAAGCCGGGGCAGAAGATCTGCAGACCTCAGACGATGAGTTTGAGATTTACACCGACCCTAAAGATTTCGCCGCTGTGCGCGATGCGCTTGAGTCCCAAGGCTTCCATTTCACGACTTCCGAGCTGACGATGGTTCCGGAAAACACGGTGCCGATTCCAGAGGACAAGCTTGAGACCTTCCAGAACATGATTGATGCGCTGGAAGATAACGACGACGTGCAAAACGTCTACACCTCGGCCAAGTGGCCCGATGAAGATCCCGCCAACTAAGGTCATTTGAGTCAAATGCGATTCTTGCACCCCTCAACTTCTGAGGGGTGTTTTTGTGTCCCTAGCGAAATCTTTTGGCGAGGTGAGAAAGATGGAGGCTGGACTGCTTGAGATATTTGAAAAGGCGCGCGCCGCACTGGCCAGTGATGTTTATTTTCTGCCCAAACCCACTGGCGTGACTGTGCTGATCCGAACGGCAACCGGCTGGGGCGAGGCTACGGTTCGGACGCTTGGGGAAGGGGCCAGCTGGATCAGGGCGTTGAAGTATGACGCCGGGATGAACGTTGCCGAAACCAGAAGACCGCAGCTCGGGGCGCTGCCGTTGGCGCAGCTTGGCATCACGCTGCGACTCAGTACAGTGGGCGACTACACGAATCAGGAGGCACTCGTCGCACGGCTGATCTACGGCGTACCAGGCCTAGACGAATGGACCGCCCCGATTGTCGAAGACTTGGTCGATCGGTTGAATCGGCAGCGGATGCTTGCGTTGTGTGGCCCGACCGGCAGCGGCAAGACGACGCTCCTGTATCAGGTGGCGACGGCGCTGGGGCAGGCGCGCATGGTGATGACGATCGAGGACCCGGTGGAAATCGCCGCCCCGGCGTTTTTGCAGCTGCAGGTGAATCCCGAGGCGGGAATGAGCTACGCCAGTTTACTGAAGGCAGCGCTGCGGAAGCGGCCCGATGTGCTGGTGATCGGCGAGATCCGGGATTTTGAAACGGCGCAGGCGGCGTGTGAGGCCGCAATTTCCGGGCATGTGGTGCTGACGACGGTGCACGCGAAGCAGGCGGCGCAGGTGCCGCTGCGGTTGACTGCGCTTGGGGTGGCCAGGCCGCTGGTGCAGGCGGCGCTGCGCATGAGCGCGGATGTGCACCTGGAAAGCGACCCAGTGGTCCACCCGGTGGTTTCGGTGCTGGTGCACGAGGAGGGAGCAAATGACTAAGCGGCGGTTAGCCTTGGCCACTCAACTGGCCGTTTGTGAACAACTCAGTCAGGGATTGTCCGCTGGGTTTTCACTGCGCCAGGCCCTGACATTGATCACATTGACCTTCAAGGAGCAAGCCGGATTGTGGCGGCTGCTGGACGAGCGGCTCACGGCAGGCAACGGTCTGGGCGAAAGCTTAGCCGAGCTTCACTTTCACCCTCAGATTATCGCGCAGTTAAGGTTGGCGGAGCACCACGGCCACCTGGCAAGCGCGCTTCACGATGCTGTGGCACTGGTGCGCGTGCAGACGACTAGCCGCCACAAACTCAGACAGCTCATGGTGTATCCGGTGCTTTTACTGGGCCTGCTGGGAGTCATCCAGACAGTGTTGTTGGTGGGGGTTTTGCCAATGCTGGGCGGCACTCACGCGAGCTTCGTCCGTACGGAGCTGATTGGCGGCGGTGTGCTGGCCATGCTGTTGGGCGGTGGGTTCGTTGCCCTTCGCCGGCTGACCCCGGTCGGGCGAGCCGGCCTGTTTCAGCGCGTGCCGGTCATTCGAGTGCTGGCAATCGAATACTATCAGTATCAATTTGTCAGCGGTCTGGCGCAGTATCTAGGGGCCGGTCTGCCGTTGGTCAGTTACTTTGAGGCGCTTAGTGAGGACGCGGCCAATCCCTTGGTCCCGGTAGGCTTGATGGTGCAAGCCCGCTTGACTGCAGGGGAGTCGATCGAGTCAGCACTGAATCATCGCCTGATTTTTCCCCCGGCGCGGGAACTGCTGCTGATGGGTCAGCCGCAAGCTCTCGTGGAGGCGGGGATGGCGCTGTTTGCCCAGCAGCTGTTGGCGCGATTTGAAGAGCGCATTGAGCGCTGGCTGGCGATGGTGCAACCGGTGATGTTTATTTTGATCGGACTGCAAATCGTCATGATGTATCGAGAATTATTGCTACCGCTTTACGACAATTTAGGAGGATTGCCATGAAGAAACGCAAGGCGTTTACCTTGATCGAGGTGCTGGCAGCATTGGCGCTGATTATTGTGCTGACGTTGACGTTAGTGGTCACGATCCAAGGACAGGTTGAACAGGCGAAGGTGCGTCAAAGCCGGGCAATGGTCAAAACCGTCAACGCGCAAATCACGATTGCGTACGAGCAGCCTGACAGCGACAAAACCGAGTTTCGGAGTGTTGAAGCTTTGGTGCAGGCCGGAATCATTACTAGGGCTCAAAGCAGTCAGCTGGGAGACGTGGCCAATTACTCGGCGGACTCGCCACCAGGATTTAAGCTCAAATGAGACGCGCATTTACAATGGTTGAGGTGCTGCTGGCACTAAGCATTTTCATCATGATGAGTGCCGGCGTGATGGTGGTCGGTCGCGGCCTGGTGATCCGCGAGCGCGAGGAGCAGTTTTTGGCTCAGGTCGTCGACGGGTGGGACCAACTCCGCCAGCACGTCAGACAGGGCGACGGGCAAGGATGGATGACCATTACGACTCAGCGCGTGAGGTTTCAGGAGCAAGGCGCACTCGGTGCAGGTGATTATTTCATTGCGCTGCCAGATTCGCTGTCGCTGTCCCCCATTGGGGTGTTAACAGCCAGCGGACTCAAGACTTCCAAGGTGCAGTACAAATTTTTTGCGAGTGGGGCCGTCGACAGTGGCACCATCGTATTTCGCCGAGGCAATGGCAAGTATGTGAGGCTGGTGGTCATGATGCAGTGGGGGGTGATGGTACGCAAGAACGAATGAGAAAGGCGAGTGTGTTGGCGGAGCACCTGGGCGCGCTGATCGTCACCGCCATTTTGGTGAGCTGGTTGACCCTGCTGGCCCATCAGTATCAGGTGCAGGTGATGCCAGTGCGGCAGGCAGTGGCGGTTCGCTATGCCGCTCGCACCGCGCTGGCGGCCCATCCCGGTACTGGTGAAACGACGGTGTGGTTTGGAAAAGAGACCTACGCGGTCGCAATCAAGGCCGATGGGGTGGAGGTGCGGCAAACGGATGGACAAAAATTCTGGTTTCCATTCAGCGATGACGCTCGCTGAGGTGCTGGTGGCCTTGGCGCTGATGAGTGGCTTGCTGCTGATCTGGCGGCCGGTACTGGGTGCGGTGCGTCAGCTGCCCAATCTAAATCAAGAGGTGGCCATGCTGCAAATGGCGAACACGCTCACCCCGTACATGGCCAAAAGGGCTGAATTCAAAACTGTCATGCCGACTTCTTTATACTATAACGTGCCGGACCGCGACCCAACTTCCGTGACCGGTGGCGTTCAATATCAGCACCTCAAACTAGAGGTTCGGCGCACCGCTTCTGGATCCTACCTTCAAGGGTCAGGGACCGAGAGTGGCCCCGGCACCACACCGCTGATTTATGGGGTGGCCAAGATTCGGTTGACTGACATTGGTCCGGGCAGCGTGCGTTATGAGTTGTTTATGCTCAGCGGCGCCCGCCTGACAGGAGTGCTCAATGATAAAACGACGCGCTAGTGCACTACTGAGTGCTATCATGCTGCTGCTTTTGGTGACGCTTGTCAGCACTGCCGCGTTGCGGCAGTTTGCCAGCTGGCGAGTCACCTATACCCGGCAGCTGCAGCTCGAAGAGCAAGCGTTCACTGCAGCATACGAAAAATGGAAGCGGACCCAATCCCCGGAATCCGGGGGTGAAGTTGTGCAGCCCTGAACATTATCAGCTTGAATAAGCCCCCCTGCATCGGTAGAATGGTTTTGTACGATTATAAGGGGGCAACAGCGTGGCCAACGAGCACATGGAAACACTGTATCAGGCACTGGATCAAGCAACCAGCCTGCTGCATAAGCAGGTCAAGACTAGTTACCTTGAGGCGGCAACAGAGGCGGGTGAGGACCTGCTTGCCGGCACGATCACCGTTCAAGACGGCGTGCCGGATCAGGGGACCGTCAGCAAGCTGACCGCCATTTTTGATCCTCTGGATCTGACCACTTTTACCGCCGAGGAATGCCGGCAGGCGTTGCAGCTGGTCCTGGTCAAAGCCATTCAAATCGATGCTATCGAACCGAATAAGCAAGTGACGCCGGATGCGATGGCCGAGCTGGCAACCTTTATTGCCAGTGTCTTCCTGCAGCCGGTTCCTGAGGCGCTCACCGTTGCCGATTTGGCGGTGGGCACAGGAAACTTGCTGTTTGCAGTGATGAATCAGCTGAAAACAGCCCTGAATGTTAAGGTCAAAGGCGTGGGTGTCGATAACGACGAGACGCTGCTGGCGTTTGCGGGAATGAGCAGCCAGATGCAACACCAAGATGTTGAGCTGCTGCACGAGGACGCACTGGGGCCGCTTGCGACCCACGATGCGGCGCTTGTCGTGTCCGACCTGCCAGTGGGCTTTTACCCGCTTGATGAGCGAGCTAAGCAATTTGCCACTGCGGCCAAAAGCGGGCACTCGTATGCGCACCACCTGTTGATCGAGCAGAGCCTGCGGGCGCTGAAAGCTGGCGGCCTCGGGCTATTTTTCGTACCGAGCACGGTGTTCCAGTCGAGTGAGGCAGAAGGCTTGACGGCCTGGCTGACGGCCAGCGCCCACTTTCAGGGCTTGCTCAACTTGCCGCAGTCGCTGTTTGCCAAGGCCTCGGCGCAAAAGTCGCTGTTGATCCTGCAAAAGCCAGGGGCAGGGACCAAGCAGGCCAAGCAAGTGCTGATCGGGTCGTTCCCTGAGCTTACCGATCGGGATGCATTCAGTAAATTCATCGACTCAGTGCACAGCTGGGCCGCTCAAAATCTAGCGTAGGAGAGATGTTCAAATGCCAAAAATTTTAGCCATTAATGCCGGTAGCTCAACTCTGAAGTGGAAACTGTTCAACATGCCTGAAGAAAAAGTCATCGCCGAGGGTATGGTTGATCGCATGGGGCTGCCGAATTCCGAATTTAAGGTCAAGTACGGCGACGGCCAGAAGTACGTGGTCAACCAGGACATTCCCACCGCGGACATGGCCGTGGATATGCTGCTCAAGGCGCTGCTGGACCTGAAAATCATCAGCGACTACCAGGAGATCCAGGGTGTTGGCCACCGCATTGTTGCTGGGGGCGAACGCTTCAAGGAGTCGGAGAAGCTCGACGAGAAGTCCTTGAAGGAAGTTGAAGCCTTGTCCGAGTATGCGCCGCTCCATAATCCAGCGGAAGCCGAAGGGGTGCGCGCCTTCATGAAGCTGCTGCCTGGCGTGCCGGAAGTTGGCGTGTTTGATACCTCTTTCCACACGACGATGCCAAAGATGAATTACCTGTACTCCATCAAGCCGGAATACTACGAAAAATTCGGTGCCCGCAAGTATGGCGCGCACGGCACCAGTCACCGCTACGTGTCCCACCGCGCTGCTGAACTCTTGGGTAAGCCGCTAGAAGACCTGCGAATGGTCACCATGCACCTGGGCTCTGGCGTTTCGATCACGGCGGAAAAAGACGGCAAGTCTTTTGATACCTCGATGGGCTTCACGCCACTGGCCGGGGTGACCATGAGTACCCGCAGCGGCGACATCGACGCCTCACTGGTGGCGTTTCTGATGCAAAAGCTCAACATCACCGATCCCGAAAAGATGATCGATATCTTGAACAAGGAGTCCGGAATCTACGCGTTGTCAGGCCTGTCCCCGGACATGCGTGAGCTTGAAAAGACCCGCGATACCCGCCCGGCTTCGCAACTGGCCATCGACATCTTTGCCAACCGAATCATCAAGTACGTCGCCGGTTACATCGCCGAAATGGGCGGTGTTGATGCCCTGGTCTTCACCGCGGGCATGGGCGAAGGCGACATTGTGATGCGCAAGCGGATCATCGATGGGCTTGCTGTCTTTGGCGCCAAGATCGACGACGAGCGCAACAACGTCATGGCTAAGGAACGCCTGATTTCCAGTGACGATTCCAAGGTTAAGGTGCTGTTGGTGCCAACCAACGAAGAGCTGATGATTGCCCGCGACGTGGTGCGCCTCGGCAAGTAGGCAAAAGCGGCCCCTGTGGCCGTTTTTTGAATGGGGGAGCCCAATGACGATTTTTAGTTATGTCTATCTCGCGGTGTTTGTGATCGCAGCTGCGGTGCTGGTCTACGTGCGGACGCAGCTGGTGTTCACGGCCCGGCCCAACCGCTTTTTCCAGTGGTTTTACTGGGCGGCCGCGGTGATGATCGGGATTTTCACGGTGCTGACCAGTCGCACGCCAGCCGACTACATCAGCGGCTTCTTCATCACCGGGATGTTGGGACTGTTCGGCTTTTGGCGCAATGGCGTGACCGCCGATTCCCTGATCACGCGAATCGGGGCGGTCCGCGGGCTGAATTCGCTGACGGCGCTGCATCTCACGGTGCTGCCGACGGGGTTGACCGAGGTGGCGCCAATGGTCGGCAGTGTGACGATTGCCAAGTTGCGTTTGACGCAGTCCCCGGCAGTCCTCAAGGCATTTTTGGATAAAAGAATGGATCCCGCGCGGGTCATCATTGATGAGTGAGATAATTTCATCAAATAATTAAGAAAATGAATACAGCCGCGGTCTCATCGCGTTGAGGCCGCGGCTTTTGCGTGAAACCGGCATGCTTGGCTTTGAATGGCGGTAAATCGGCTATTACAATGGAATTACTATGTCGGAGGGAAGTTCATGCAAGCCAAACCAGAACAAGAGCTATCACGCAGTTTAAAAGGGCGCCACGTTCAGCTGATCGCCATCGGCGGCACCATCGGGACGGGCCTGTTTCTTGGAGCGGGCCAGTCGATTCACGTCGCCGGGCCTTCGATCCTTTTGGCGTATCTGATTGCCGGGCTCGTGTGCTTCCTGATGATGCGTGCGATGGGCGAGCTATTGATGTCCGATCTGTCGCAGCATTCGTTCGTCGACTTCATCAAGCGTTACCTTGGCGCGCGCGCGGGGTTTGTTGTGGGGTGGACTTACTGGATCTGCTGGCTGGCGATCGCGATGGCAGAAGTCACGGCGATTGGGCTGTACATTCGGTTCTGGTTCCCAAGCTTGCCGCAGTGGCTGCCGGGGCTCATCACGCTGGTGATCTTGTTGCTGATGAACCTGATTTCGGTTGGCGTATTCGGTGAAACCGAGTTTTGGTTTGCCCTGATCAAAGTGGGGGCCATCATCGGGCTGATTATTATCGGCTGTTGGATGATCGCGACCCATTATCCGACTGCCAGCGGGCACGCCGCCGTGTCCAACTTGGTCAATTACGGGGGCTTTTTCCCCAAAGGCGTGCGCGGATTTCTAGCGTCGTTTCAGATGGTGACGTTTAGTTTTGCGGGCATCGAAATGGTCGGCATGACCGCTGGGGAGACGGCCAACCCGAAAAAGGTGATTCCTGAGGCCATCAATGAGCTGCCGGTGCGGGTGATCCTATTTTATCTGGGCGCGCTGGCGGTGATCATGTGTATCTATCCGTGGTCTGCGGTGTCACCGGACTCGAGCCCCTTCGTTCAGGTGTTCAGTAATGTGGGCATCAGGGCCGCCGCTGACATCATTAACTTCGTGGTCCTCACGGCCGCGGCGTCGGCCTGCAACTCCAGCCTCTTCACCACCGGGCGGATGCTGTTCTCGCTGACCATTGGCACCAAAAACCGAGTCCTAAAGCCGTTTGGACGGTTGTCCCGGCGGCAGGTGCCGGCCAATGCGATCCTGGGCTCGGCGGCTTTGATCGCCATCGCAGTGCTGCTCAACATTTTCCTCCCCAGTGCCGTGTTCACGCTGATTTCAAGTGTCGCAACGACCAGTTTCCTGTTCGTGTGGGGGATGATCATCCTGGCGCACATCCGTTATCGCCGGCAAAATCCGCACGCGCAGGGGTATGTGGCGCCGTTTTATCCGGTAGGCGATTATTTGGTCTTGCTGTTCTTTATCGCAGTTGCTATTATCATGCTTATGTCTAAAACGACCGCGATTCCGGCGCTGCTTGCCGCGGCCTGGGTGATGCTCGTCACCTTTGGCCGGGTCTGGCACGACCGGCACGAACAGAAAGGATCATTGCATGGCTGACCATAACACTCAAGATGAACTTGCCCGCAACCTCTCCGCCCGGCACATCCAGCTGATGGCCATCGGCGGTACAATCGGCACCGGCCTTTTCCTGGGGGCGGGCCAATCTATTCACGTCGCCGGCCCGGCGCTGATTTTTGCCTACCTGCTGGCTGGCGTGATGTGTTTTTTCCTGCTTCGCGCGCTGGGAGAGCTGCTGCTGGCCGATTCCGGCGACCGGTCGTTTCTCGATCTCATTCGACATCACCTGGGGCCACGAGCCGCTTTTGTGACCGGCTGGACGTATTGGTTTTGCTGGGTCGCGATCGCGATGGCGCAGGTTACGGCGATTGGGGTTTACATTCGTTTCTGGTGGCCAAGCTTACCGCAGTGGCTGCCGGCGTTGGTTGCACTGGTGCTGCTGTTGGCAGTCAACCTGAGCGCGGTGGGATCATTTGGCGAGTTCGAGTTTTGGTTTTCGATGATCAAAGTCGTCGCGATTGGCGCCTTGATCGGCATTGGCGCATTCATGATTTTTGGCCACGCGCCCACCACTGCAGGCGCCGCAAGCCTTGCCAACTTGACCGGCCACGGTGGCCTTTTTCCCAAGGGGCTGTGGGGCTTCATGCTGTCCTTTCAAATGGTGGCTTTCTCCTTTACCAGCATCGAGCAGGTGGGGCTAACGGCCGCCGAGACCCATGATCCGAAGCGTACGCTGCCGCGGGTGCTCAATTCGCTGCCAGTGTTGGTCATTGTGTTGTACGTTGGTGCCTTGATTGTCCTAATGAGTATATTTCCGTGGTCAAAGGTCGCGGCAAACGGCAGCCCGTTTGTGCAAGTGTTCAATAGTCTGCACATTCCCGCCGCGGCCAGCCTTGTCAACTTCGTGGTGCTGACTGCCGCCGGTTCGGCCTGCATGGCGGCGATATACAGTGCCGGGCGTTTGTTGTTTGAACTCAGCATTACCCGGCCGCGGCTGCATGCACTGGCCAAACTGTCAAGGCGCCAGGTCCCGGTGCGCAGTTTGCTGGTCAGTAGTGGGGTCATCGCCATCGCAGTAGCACTGAACGCCGTGCTGCCGGCCTCTGTGTTCACCCTTGTCACGAGCGTTGCCACAGTCTGTTTCCTGTTTGTTTGGATGATGATCATCATCGCCCATTTGTGGTATAAGAAACGTCACCCCGAACGCGGGCTGTTCTCGGCGCCGCTGTTCCCGCTTGGTGATTGGTATGTCCTGGCCTTTTTGGCCTTTGTCTTCGTGGTGATGTTTTTCAGCCGGGACACTGCCATCGCGACTGCCGCGGCCCTGGCCTTGCTGCTGGCGCTCGCAGTGTTGGCCCGGTTGCAGTATCCAAAGAAGTCGTGAGTCAGCAAGTGAAAGCGCACCGTTAGTTCGGGTGATAAGCGAATCTGCTTATCGGCGAGCTTGCCGGTGCGTTTTTTTTACGGTCAACTAGTCGTGATTGACTAACTGACACCAAGGCAGTAGAATATTTCTGATTATTCATAACTTATATGCAAAAGTCATTCTTATGGCAGGAGGTCGCAGGCATGAATTATGGTTACGCACGGGTCACATCAGCAGCTCAGACAGTTGGTCAGCAGGTTGCGCGGCTTAAAAAATATGGCGTTGATCAGGTTTTCAAAGAAAAATACACCAACAAGCGCGTGAATCGGCACCGCCTCAATTCATTGCTGAATCAGGTGCGGCAGGGTGACACAATCACGGTGACGAGACTGAGTCGGCTGACTGCCAGCCCGAGCGAGGCACTGAATCTGATTAAGACGTTGCGGGAAAAAGGCGTTGCCCTCAACGTTCTCAATTTAGGTGTGATCGACGACACAATCGTTGGGCGGCTGACTGTTAGAATTTTGGCGGCAGTCGTGGAGATGGAAAACACCGGCATTGTTGAGCGCACCCAGGCGGGCAAGGATTTTGCTAAGGCGCACAACCCCGACTATCGTGAGGGCCGCAAGCCGGCACTCACACCAGAGCAAACGCGCAAGATGCTCCAACTGATCGACGAAGCCGGCAAGTCGCAGGCTGAGGTCGCCAAGCTGCTCGGTGTTTCGCAGTCGACGATCTCGCGAGCCTATCGAACTGAAAAGCTAACGATTCAGGCGTATGCGGAAGATGGCGGCATCAGTGCAGCCAGCGCCTATGACCGCCTGGGTGAAGGCGGTCGGGCAATTGTTGCACAAGCTCAGGCGGATGGTAGTTGGCCAGTTGAAGACCCGATTTATGATCAAAAGCCGGCGGGGGTTGACGACGTGACAGCCGCCGAAAGGGCCAAGATGGCCGCCCAGATTGAAAAGTATTTTGGTGACCCGGCTAAGGGCGGCGAGTCCACTCCCAAATAGTGGCTAAAATACGAAGCTGGAGAATTAGCTTGGGTTTGACAGTTTCCGGCCATCGACTCGGCAGGTTTTTGTTCAGAAACTAGTCGTTGCTATCATAAAATCTTCATAATTTAATAGCGGGTATTTCGTACCCGTGCGAGATACTGTCTGTGTACTGAATGTGCACCTGGAATTCTAAACAATGCAATTCTGACTCAAACAAAAACGCCATAAACCCGTTCTCACGGTATTTATGGCGTTTAATACAAACCAATACTCACTAACAATGGAGACGAGGGGAATCGAACCCCTGTCCATCAGCCTTCCTACCAACAGCTCTACACTCATAGTGCGCCTACTTGGGATTTCGCATTGCGCGAGCGCCGACGCGCAGGGCTAACGGCACAATGCTAACCTGATTATCTCTTGGCCGCGCCTTCAGGTGGGAAGGCGACCCGTAGCACTATTGATTGAGACCCAGAGCCGGCGCTAGTGCGACACCGGGAGGATCACGCTAAAGACTGTTGTTAGGCAGCCAGAGCGTAAGATGATTCATTATTGTTTGCAGTTAAAAACTGTGTTCCGTTGATGACGGAGCCGAGCCTCCGGAGTGCACCACTGGCGAAACGACCAATGTCGAGACCATTACGTCCCCATAACTTGCAAACTACATCCTATCACGCTGTTAAAACCTTTGTCAAAGAACTGTGCAGCGTGCTACGCTGGAATTATAATGTGATAGTGAACGATTAATTAGAAGAGGCTGTCAAATGAAAATCTTGATGATCGAAGATAATGAAAGTGTTGCCCAGATGATGGATATGTTTTTCAAAAAGGAACAGTGGGAGGTCGAAAATGCCTACGATGGCGAGTCCGGTCTGGCCATGTTTAAGGCGGCGCCGGACTCCTTCGACATCATTACGCTGGACTTAAACCTGCCGAAAATGGACGGTATGGAGGTGGCCCAGGAGATTCGGAAGCTGTCCAAAACCGTGCCGCTGATCATGCTGACGGCGCGCGACTCCGAAAGTGACCAGGTGCTCGGCCTTGAGCTGGGTGCGGATGACTACGTGACTAAGCCGTTTTCCCCGATCACCCTAGTGGCGCGCATCAAGGCGCTGCATCGCCGGGCCGAGACCGTCGAGCCGGCCGCGGCAGAGCAGCAAAGCGAAGACGATTTTGATGTGGTCACAGATCACTTCAAGCTGAGCACGAAAACCCGTGAGGCCTTCCTGGACGGCAAGGAGATCGAAGGCCTGACCCCCAAGGAATTTGACCTGCTCCACACCTTGGCGGCGAACCCGAAGCAAGTCTTTTCCCGTGAGCAGCTGCTGCAGCTGGTTTGGGACTATGAGTATTACGGTGACGAGCGGACCGTGGATGCGCACATCAAAAAGCTGCGCCAGAAAATCGAAAAGGCCGGGCCGCAAATCATCCAGACGGTCTGGGGAGTCGGGTATAAGTTTGACGATTCCGGGTTGGACCAGTGAAACTGCTCTATCAACAGATGCTGGCATTTTTCGGCGTCCTGATCGTGGCAATGGCGATCATTTCGGTGATGTTCATTCGCTCGACCTCAAGCACGGTGTGGCAGAACAGCTTTGACCAGCTGGAGGAATACACCGACGTGCTCAAGGATCACGCGGTGGATCCAAACACCTACCTGATCAACACGGAATTCATTGCGCACTCCGAGGAAATTCTGAAGAAGCAGAATGTCCATTTCATGATTTATGATGCCACCAATACCGTGCGTTACCCGCAAGCAGCAGAGGAACAAGGCACGGCCATCGCCAGCAAGTACTGGAAACAGCTGGAAAATGGGGATGCGGTGGCGCTGCCGGAGCTCACGACGAACCCGCGCAACGGCAAGCAGCAAAGCATGACGATTTACTACAAGCCAGTCTTTTTGTCCGGCAAGCTGCTGTTTGTCATCGCGGCCTTCGCGCCGGTCGACAACATTCAAAGCTCGCTTAGGCGGACTGAGTACAATTTGTTCATCGCCTTTTTGCTGTCGCTTTTGGTCGCCATTGTCCTCAGCTATGTGTTGGCGCGGTATCAGGTCAACCGGATCAACCGGTTGCGGCAGGTCACGCATCAAGTCGCGGAAGGCAATTACGATGTCGATGTCAAAATCAACAGTCGCACTCATGATGAGGTTGCCGGTCTGGCCGATGACTTTCAAGACATGGTCGGCTCGCTGCGAGACAGTCAGGCAGAGATTCACCGCCAAGAGGAGCGCCGCCGCCAGTTTATGGCCGATGCCGCGCACGAAATGCGCACACCGCTGACGACTATCAACGGCCTGCTGGAAGGGCTGGCCTACGATGCGATTCCTGAGGAAAGTAAGGGTGAGTCCATCCAGCTGATGCGCAATGAAACCAACCGGTTGATTCGCCTGGTCAACGAAAATCTGGACTACGAGAAGATCCGGACCAACCAGATTTTACTGAAGAAACAGACGTTTAATGCGACTGAGGCACTGGGCGAGATTAAGGTCCAGCTTCAGCAGAAGGCGGCTGACGCCAAGGATAAACTCGTGCTCAAGGCCAGTCCGGACGTTCAGGTGTACGCGGACCGCGACCGGTTTGTTCAGGTGATGGTCAACATCATCCAAAATGCGATTCAGTTCACTCAAAACGGGACGATCACGGTCACGGCCAAAACTGGGTACCATCAAACTGAGTTGAGCGTTGCCGATAGCGGGATCGGGATGACTGAAGACCAGGTTAAGAACATCTGGGAACGTTACTACAAGGCCGACCCATCCCGGAAGAACACGAAGTACGGCGAATCCGGGTTGGGGCTCGCCATCGTGCACCAACTGGTCACGCTGCACGGCGGCACGATCGATGTGCAGTCCAAGCAGGGTGAGGGGACGACTCTCACCGTCGCTTTCCCGGACCAGGAGACTGCGCCGAAGCAGGCGCCCATTACGCATACGAAATAAGCAGACACCCAAGCGCACTTCAGTTGGCTTGGGTGTTTTCGTCGTTTAGGCCGGACTTTCTGTGCGCAACTGTTCACCACACGTGATACAATAGGGCTATTTGATAGGGAATCGAGGATTTACTGTGGAAAAATACTATATCGTCGATAGTTCAATTTTGCCTGACGTGGTTGAGAAGGTCATCGCGGCCCGGACGATGATTGAAAACGGTCAGGTCCGCCAGGTTTCAGAAGCGGTCAAGCAGGTGGGCATCTCCCGGGGGACCTATTACAAGTACAAGGATTATGTGTTCCTGCCTGACGCCGGCCTGGCTCAGCGCAAGGCCGTGATTTCGCTGATGCTTCACCATGATCGCGGGATCCTGTCTGAGGTCTTGACGACGCTGTCTAACGCCGATGCGTCGATTATTACGATCAACCAGAACATTCCGATTCACGACTGGGCCAGCGTCGTGATTTCTTTCGATATCAGTAACCTGACCGGCACGGTTGACAGTCTGCTCGCCGCCTTGAAAAAGTCGCGCGGGGTGACCGATGTGACCCTGATCTCAGTGGAGTAGCGCAAAATCGTCAGATTAAACTTGCAAGTGAATTTAATGAGGTATATTCTAATTTGCAAGTACAAACGTGGGTTATGGGAGTGACCTGCGTTGTCTGAGACGATTATTGTCGTTGGGGGGCTTTTCTGAATGAGCCGGATTGTGAAGCTGTTTTGTGGTATTTTATTCGCACTGATCGCGGTACTGCCGGCGCTTTTGCTGGTGGCAATGATTCTACTGATTTCGGTTGCTTTTGCCGGGGTCAGCGCCCCGATTGCCTTGGGGCTGGTACCGCCGCTGCTTGTTCTGGGACTGATTGGTGTCCCGCTGCTTTCAGCAATCCTGCTGGTGGGCCTCTGGTTTGCCCATTTTCATCAGGCGACGCTGCATGTGCTGGATAACGGGGTCAAGCGTGAGCTGACAATCAAAATCAACTTGACCGGCCGTCAAATCTTGCGCCAGCTGCAAAATGAGACCGTCATCGCACATCACCACGGGGGCAGCTGGTTTTCCGCCTTCGACCACGCCCTTGAAGGATTCTTTCACGACGAGCTGCGCGACTACCTGCTGCATCAGGTCAGCGAGCAGTACGGGCTGGACGTTGAGGAAGTCATGCGCCTGGCGGATGACCGGGATTACCATTTCTCACTTTAACTGAAAACGCGGCTGAGCTATAAAGCGGTTTTAGCCCAAAACACAAGGACCTCTGGGCCACGATTCGTTCTTAGAATCGCGGTGCAGAGGCCCTTGTGTACTTGGATGTTGCTTTATTATGTCTGGCGCCGATTTTGGGCCCTCATTCATAGCTGTTGCCGCCGTTGTGGCCGCCGACCAGGCTGGCCCGCTGAATCGCGGTGCCGCCGCGCAGTTTACTTTTGGCGTAGACCACTGCTGTAAAGCCAAATTTCGTGCGCAGCGTGTCCACGGTGCGGGCCAAATCGGTCGTGCGGACCTGCTCGGCCACCGGTTGCAAAAGACTGAGCTGCTCGCCGGTGTCTGGACCCAGCCGGCCGGTGTACACGGCGATGTTGCGGATCACCTCGCCGTGCCAATAGCGGCGAAACAGCATGATCAGGGCTTCGTTCAGCTCGTCGTTGCGATTGGTGGGAAAAATGCGCAGCGCGTGGCTGAAGCCGCTTTTGCCCGAAGCCTCTGCGGCCGCATAGGAAAAGCCAATGCCGAGGCTGATGCTGCCGGCCTTCTTGTGATGATGGCGGAGCCGGGCGGCCACCTGC
The DNA here is from genome assembly GCF_003946465.1 of Lacticaseibacillus hegangensis. Taxonomy (GTDB): domain Bacteria; phylum Bacillota; class Bacilli; order Lactobacillales; family Lactobacillaceae; genus Lacticaseibacillus; species Lacticaseibacillus hegangensis. Next base: position 41,693 of record NZ_RHOL01000019.1, read on the forward strand.
TCACCGATTTCCTTGATCACCAGCTCGATTTCGCTTTGAATCGCGTAGTCGCGTGGCAGCACTTGTGAGTTGCCGATGCTTGGTGCTCTAGTCACCACGCGCTTGGCGATGGTGGTGCGATCGATGCCCCAGGCCAGGGCAAACAGCTGCTGGCCGATGATACCCATTTCCTGTTCCAGTAGGTAAGGGTTAGCGTGCGCCAGCTCGTAAATCGTGGTAATGCCCAGCCGCCTAAGATGCGCGGCGGTGCGGTCGGCGATGCTCCACACGGCAGTCATGTCGTCGATCGACCACAGCTTTTCCGGTACCGTGGCGTAGGAGATCTCGCCAATGAGATCCGGCTGATGTTTGGCGTACACATCCAAGGCAATCTTGGCCTGGACCGGATTTTCGCCAATGCCGACGGTGGTGTAAAGGCCCAGCGCATGGTACACCGCCTTCTGGATGCGCTTGGCCACCTCGCGCGGGGTCTTGCCGAAAAGCCGCCAGGAGTGCGTGAGGTCCAGCACCGATTCGTCGATCGAATACGGCCATAGATCAGAGTCCGCGACAAAGCGCCGGAAGATGTCGTTGATCTGCAGATTGCGCTGGATGTAGAGGTTCATGCGCGGCGGGACCACCATCAGGTTGGGGTCGTCAGGCAGGTCGCGCTGACGGCTGACGTTTGCCTGCAAGCCGTACTCCTTTTTCGCGATCGGCGAGGTGGCCAGAATCAGGCCGCCGTTGGTATTTTCCTGCTCAGACATGACGACTAAGGCGACCTTCAGCGGGTCCCAGCCGCGGGCGACCGCCTCAACGGAAGCGTAGAAGGATTTATTATCGATTAAAAAAACGACCCGGTGCGGCTCGTTTGCATAAATAGACGGTTCACTCATCGCCAATCACCTCGAGGTTCATTATACGAACAAACGTTCTATTTTGGCAAGCAATTTGATTCGCAGTGAGTGCTATAATTTTAATGTTCAGATTAAAAAATGAGGTGAAAGAATGTCAGTATTAACAGATTCATACACCCTGCCAAATGGGGTCAAGATCCCGCAGGTCGGCTTTGGGACCTGGCAGATTCCTAATGGAGACAAGGCTTATCAGGCGGTGACTGAGGCGTTGCGCCAGGGTTATCGTCACATTGATACGGCCCATGGCTACGGCAACGAGGAAAGCGTGGGCAAGGCGATCCGCGATTCTGGGATCCCTCGCGATCAGATTTTCGTGACCTCGAAGCTTCCGGCAGGTGCGAAGACGGCGGAGGCAGCACAACAAGCCTTTGCGGAGTCCATGGCGCGGCTGGACCTCGGCTACATCGACATGTACCTGATCCACGCCCCGTGGCCGTGGGAGGAGTTTGGGGCCGACTACCGGGTGCAGAACCGGACGGTGTGGGCCCAGATGGAATCCTTCTACACCAGTAAAAAAGTGCGTGCGATTGGGATTTCTAACTTCAACCTGCGCGACCAGGAGGATCTGTACGCGCACTGCAAGATCAAGCCAATGGCGCTGCAGCTGCAGTATTACATCGGTTTTACCGAAGATGACAACGTCCAGTGTGCTAAGGAGAACGGCCTGTTGGTCGAGGCCTTTTCACCGCTGGCAACTGGCTTCTTGCTCAACAATGATGCGGTCAAAACCGTGGCGGCGCATTACGGCACCGGGGTGGCTCAGGTGGCGATCCGCTACGTCCTGCAAAAAGGGCTCCTGCCGCTGCCAAAGGCGACCAGCCCGGCGCACATTAAAGCTAACACCGAGTTGGACTTTACGCTCAGTGCTGAAGACATGAAGACGCTGGACAGCCTGAAGGACACCGCACCAGGTGAGGACAATAACCGGTACTGAGACAATAAAAAACACGCCTGATTTTTAGGCGTGTTTTTTGGTGCCATCTGACGCGGCTGCCAAGCTGGGGGCGCGTGTGAAGCTGTGGTCTGGATGGGCGTCGATCAAGCTTTGATCGGCTGTGAGAATCACAAACCGCGAGTGAGTGCCTGCCAGCGCCTGGTTGGCGAAGCTCAGGAAGGCACGCGTCTCGGTCGGCACCATTGCGGCGGGCAACCCCTTGGCCAAAATGACGGGTCGCTTGCCCATGAGGCCGCGGAAGAATTGGACATAAAGACTTTCCGCTGGGGTCAGCTGGCTTGCGGGCTGATCTAAGAACAGAGTGTCTTGGCGCAGTGCTTCGGGCAGCTGGTTCAGGGCCTGGCCGCGACTGTTGATGAGCAGGTTGGCGCGGACCGACAGATAGGGCACGATGCCGGTGTCGGTTTCATCGACCAGGGCCAGCGCTTTGGTGCAGCCGCCGCTGACAAAAGCCTGGGTGTAGGCGGCGAACGTCTGACTCAGCGAGTCAGCGGAAACAAAGACAAAACTGGTGGTTCCCGGCGCGAAGAGGGTCTGAACATGATCGCGGAAACTTTGTGCCATTTGGGGATGGAAAAGCGTCATAGACAAGGCTCCTTAAGAATTGACTTGATCGGTTGAAGACGCGGTGTGCAGCAGCTGCCGCCTGAGTAAACTCAATTCGGCAAGCGCGGCAGTGCCTTGCCCTAAAATAATCGTGCCACACCCGGTCAGCAGGGTCGGGACAAAGCCATAAAGTTGGTGCGACGGCTGTGGGGCATTCGGCGGCGGGCCAGGAAAGAAGAGTCCGGGGCCGGTAAACTCAGTCAGTTTGTGTTCAAACAGTGCCTTGAGGCTTTGGGTCGCCGTGCTGCTGGACACCGTGCTGCTGAACTCGGCGGTCAGCGCGTTGCGGCTTTGCGTCATCAGCAGGTGATTGAGCGAGTCGCTCAGCAAGAATGTGACCAACCCGACGAACAGGAAGGCCCCGACAAACACCAATAGGCTTTCCACCACGTATTGGGCAGCGACGTCAAACGGACTTTTGCCTAAGATCAGGTAGGTTTCCGACTCTGCCCGCCGGTTGTGTGCGGACCACCAGCCGAACCCTAAACTCAGCAGCAAGGTGATCGCAACCGCCAGCCACCAGGTGGCCACATACCGGCCATCAAGGGAGGCATAGCCGGCCTTGACCGCTTGCACGACTCGGCTGGAAGTCGTCTGACCATTGGTCGTCAGCATTTCCAGGCGGTTGAGAAAGCCTTGGCGCATATTGGCATTAGCGTGGCGAAGCGACCATAACGCCAGACTAGTGAGGCAAAACAGGGCGGCAAGCAGCAATTCGCCGAAGTAAATGCGTTTACGATATCGAATGGCACTGGTTACGCGCTCCATGAACCGCATGCTTGTCACCACCTTTTGACTCAAAGTATAACGGGCAGTTTTGAACAAAGTGTGAAGCCGACGCGAAAAAGTGAGTGTCAAAAAAGGCCCTGATTCGCATCAGAGCCAAACAAGGTTATTTGCTGGTTTGCTTGGATTGCCGGACCTCGCCATTGGCTTGGTCGGCAACCTTGGCAGGGTAGCTGCTGAGCACGCTGGAATCATTTGCGACCTCGGGGGCGTCAGTGCTGAAGTCAGACATAGTTGACTGGTCATTGTTTTGGCTGAACACCGAGGTCGACTTTTTCCCGGCCTGTTGCTCCACGTGCATCATTTGTGCCAAGCTCTGCGAAAAGTCGGCCTGGGCCGGGTTGACCGGGGTATAGCCTTTTGGCACGTAGAAGCGGAGCAGATTTTTGTTGGCGAGGGTGTCCGAAAGCGCCAGTTCCTGATCGACGTGCTTTTGTTTTGCGTCAATTTTGGCCTGCTCAGCGGCTGGCAAGCTGACCAGTTGGCCGGTCTTATTGTCATAGACACTGCCGCTGAGCACGGTGTAGCGCGGGGTGACAAAGTCATGGTCGCGAAAGGCGACGGTGGTGTCATGCTGCGGGGAAAGCAGATCGGTGCCGAATTGGACAAAATGCTGCGTGTTCACACCAAGCAGGTGGAGCAGTGTCGGCAAGACGTCGATCTCGCCACCGTATGTGTGGTTGATGCCGCCCTTGAGCCCCGGCATGTGGAAAATTAAAGGCACGCGCTGGAGCTGAGCGTTGTCGAAGGCGTCCCAGTCGTCTGCAGTGGCGTCGTTGGTGAGCTTCGCGGCCGTGGGATTGGCGTCCGGCGTCAGCATGGCGGCGAGGTTCTTGTTGCGGTCGTCCGACAGGCCGTAGTGGTCACCGTACAGCATGACCAGCGAGTTTTTCTCCAGCCCAGACGTTTTCAGGTAGGTGAAAAACTCTGCCAGCGCTTGGTCGAGGTAGTGGGCGGTTCGGAAGTAACCTTTGATATAGGCGTCATCGGTGTTGGCCTCAGGAAAATCGGAATCCTGGTCGGTGATGAAAAACGGGTAGTGATTCGTCGTCGTGATGACCTTGGCGTAAAACGGCTGCTGCAGGTGTTCCAAGTACTTGACCGTCTCGCCGAATAGCAGCTTGTCCTTGATGCCATAAGCCGTGCGGGTGTTGGCGTCGTGATTATAGAAATTGCCGTCAAAAAAGTAGTTATACCCAAGGCTCTTGTACACGTTGTTGCGGTTCCAGAAGGTGCCCACGCCGCCGTGGAACACGGCACTGGTGTAGCCGGCGTACTGCTGCAGCAGGCTGGGCGCACCCTGGAAGGTGTTATCCGTCCCGAGCGCGGAAAATAGCGAGCCAGAGGCCAGCCCAAACGTACTGGTTTCGAGCATGTTCTCGGCGTCGGAGGTCTTGCCGGGCCCGACCTGATGGTAGAAGTTATCAAAGCTCAGCGTGTCCTTCTGCTTGATCAGCGCGTTTAAAAACGGGGTGACCTCTTGGCCGTCCACCTTTTGGCCAATCAGGAATTGCTGGAACGACTCCAGGTGGATGATGATGACATTTTTGCCTTTCGCCGTGCCTTCGTAGCTGACGTTAGGGGCGGCGTAATGGCTTTGGGTGTACTGCAAGATTTTGTCCATGTCGGCGCTGTCGGCGCTGGCGCGCACCTGATTGTTGCGCGCGGTTTGGAAGCCATCGTAAGCCGTGAACGGCACCAGACCCAGGTACTTGACGGTGTAATTATGATCGAAGTTGCGCGTCAGCAGCTGGGGCCGGTTCAACTCGCTGACTGCCATGGTGACGCCAAAAAAGGCGACGGCGACCAGTGACACGGCCTGGGCGAGGTGATAAGTGACTGGACGGGGGTCCAAAGTGAGGCCAAAGTGCGGCCACTGCAGGGATTCGTGGTGAATGTAGCGCCAGAGGTTGCGCAAGCCGTAGACGAGGTAGGCCAAGACCACCAGTACGACGTCGAGCCAGTAAACTAAGTCGCGCGGGGTCAGCATGTTTAAGGTGCTGGTGCCAAGCCCTTGACTCACCTTGGAGACGCCCAGCATCGTCTGCACCGTCATGAAATCGCTGAATTCTCGGTAGTACAGGACATTGGCAAAGACCAAGATGGTCAGCAGCACGTAGACCACGATCGCCAAGACGTAAGCGCGACGCGGTTTTTTAAGGTAAAGGGCCAGGCCCAGCAGGAAAGCGTCGATGCCCAGCGGATTGATCAGTTGCAGCACTTGCTGCAGCAGTCCTTCGGCGCCGAGCGTGAAGTCGACGTAATAAGCGAACTCCGTCTTTACCCAGAGCAAGGTCAATAAGATAATCAAAAACCCTACTCGGGTCGTTCTAAGCCGGTTGCTCAGGTCTTTCACGGCGCGCCTCCTTACAGAATAGTCGTTGTCATTGTACCTGTATGAGCGAAACGGGGCAAACAAGCAGCCGCCAAACAGGGCTTTTGTAAGAATGATTTAAACCCTTGAGGCTGATCAAGAGGGGCTGGCCCGCATTGCTACAATCAAGATAAAGAAACAAAAACGGAGGCAGCCATGCTATTTCTGGGCCCATTATATCAATATGCCCAATCACGGCTGGCAGGGCACATCAATCATTGGCCACTGGTGAAGCTGGCGATTTATAGCTTGGACAAGACCCTGTTCTACTTGCTGATTGCCTTGGTCCTGCGGTGGGGTTACTTGCGGCTGCGGCACCAAAAGCCGCGGCTGCGCGGGGAGCTGCGGTGGTTCTTTTTCACCGGCTATCTACTGCTGCTCCTGATGCTGACGGTGTTTCGGAATCACTACTTTCCTTGGCAGTGGCCGGTTTATCTGCATCGCCCCCTCAGCGACATTAATTTTGTGCCGTTGGTCAACACGCTTAAATTGCGGTTCGGCAGTCCTGTCGATTTGTGGTATCAGTCGCTGGGCAATGTGGTTTGGTTTTTACCCTTCGGCTTCGGTCTGCCGGCGATGACCAAGCACCGCCTGCGGCCATTTGGAGTCGTTTGGCGCGCGGCTTTGCTGTCTGTTGTTATTGAGGCACTGCAGTTTGTGCTGTACACCGGGGTCGCCGACATTGATGATGTGATTTTTAATACCCTCGGCGGGCTGCTGGGTTACGGCATCTATCGGTTCCTGTTTGGCCGGGGTAAACGGCAGTGACGGTCTGAGAAGACCGTTTTTTTTTATGAGATTTTCTGAAAGCAGGTACGGCTTTTTACATTTGGTGAAAAAATCGATTGTGCAAGCGCTGATTTGAAAAAAAGTTTGGTTCCGGGGGTATACTGTTTGCGGACGCGGATTAACCTCACGCTTTGCGGCGGGTCACCGCCGTCCCCAGCCCGTCTGCAACCGGCTTCAGAAACCGCTTGCGGGCATGCCTGCAAGGGCGTGTAGGGTTGTGCTGAAAACGAAATCACGATAGACTGAATACTTGTGTCTTTAACTATTTGCCCAATATTTAATTCATTAATAAGGAGACGACTCATGGGAATTATTATCGCGCTGATCCCCGCGATTGCCTGGGGATCAATTGGTTTGGTCAGCGGCAAACTCGGTGGAAACGCCTATCAACAAACGCTGGGGATGACCTTTGGGGCCCTGGTTTTCGGTATTGGGACCTTCATTGTGGCGCAACCAACGCTCGATACCCGGGTCTGGCTGTTCGGCATTCTGTCCGGCTTGTTCTGGAGTCTTGGTCAGAGCCAGCAGTTCCAAGCCATGAAATACATTGGGGTGTCGCTGACCGTCCCAATGTCCACCGGCATGCAGCTGGTCGCTAATACCTTGGCCGGGGCCTTGCTGTTTGCAGAGTGGCAGACGACCAAAATGGTCGTGCTGGGGCTGCTTGCCCTGTTTGCCCTGATCGCCGGTGCGGTATTGACGTCGCGCACGGAAAAAACGGGTGAGGCAGGCATCACAAATTACAGCGCCGGGATCCGCACGCTGATCATTTCCACTGTCGGCTACGCGGGGTACACGATTGTCGTCAAAGCGGCCGCGCTTGGCGCCAGTGCCGTGGTGCTGCCGCAGGCGGTCGGCATGGTCATTGGGGCCTTGCTCTTTTCGATTGGCCATCACGCCTTTTCCAAAGCCACCGCAAAAAATGTGGTCACGGGGTTGCTTTGGGGCACCGGGAACGTCTTCATGCTGATGGCGATGGCCGATGTTGGCCTGGCTGTCGCATACTCCTTATCCCAAATGGGCATCGTGATTTCCACGTTCGGCTCGATCTTCCTGCTTGGGGAGAAGAAGACCCACAAGGAAATGATTTGGATCGCCTGGGGGTCAGTGCTGATTATTGCAGGCGGCGTTCTTTTAGGTATCATGAAGTAGTCTTAACTGTTCTGCGCGGGCTTGTTACCTGCGTAGGACTTTTTACTTTTGCTAGCCGCTTTCTTGCTTTTTAGCAGGGCGATGCTTAAAGTTGGAGATGTCAAAGACAATAGGAGGAACTCATTAAAATGGCTCACATTTCATTTGATTCATCGAAGCTTTCAAAGTTTGTTCACGAGAACGAACTGGGCGAAATGCAGGCAATGGTGACTGCCGCAGACAAAGAGCTGCGCGAAGGCACTGGCGCCGGTAACGATTTCCGCGGGTTCTTGGACCTGCCAGTGAACTACGACAAGGACGAATTTGCCCGGATCAAGGCCGCGGCCAAGAAGATCCAAGGGGACTCAGAAGTCTTCGTTGCCATCGGCATTGGCGGCTCATACCTGGGCGCTCGCATGGCCGTTGATTTTCTTTCCCACACGTTCCGCAACTACGAACCAGGCCGTAAGCTGCCAGAAGTCTACTTCGCCGGCAACTCGATTTCCGGTTCGTACCTGTCCGATCTGATTGACATGATCGGCGACCGCGACTTCTCGCTGAACGTCATCAGCAAGTCCGGGACCACCACCGAACCTTCCATCGCGTTCCGCGTGCTGAAGGCCAAGCTGATCGAAAAGTACGGCAAGGACGGGGCCAAGGGCCGCATTTACGCCACGACCGATCGCGCTAAGGGTGCGCTGAAGTCTGAATCAGACGCTGAAGGCTACGAAGAATTCGTTGTGCCTGATGACTTGGGCGGTCGTTACTCCGTGCTGTCCGCTGTGGGTCTGTTGCCGATCGCCGTTGCCGGCGGTGACATCGACCAGCTGATGAAAGGTGCCGCTGATGGCCGCGAAGCCTATTCTGACGCCGACCTCAGCAAAAACGAGGCGTATCAGTACGCCGCATTGCGCAACATTTTGTACCGCAAGGGCTACACAACAGAACTGCTTGAAAACTACGAGCCAACGCTGCAGTACTTCAGCGAATGGTGGAAGCAGCTCATGGGCGAATCCGAAGGCAAGGACCAAAAGGGCATTTACCCATCAAGCGCGAACTTCACGACTGACCTACACTCTCTGGGCCAGTACATCCAGGAAGGCCGCCGCAATCTGATGGAAACTGTTGTTTGGGTCGACAAGCCAAATCATGACGTTGAGATCCCGGCAGAGCCAGGTTCCCTTGACGGGCTGGAATACCTCGAAGGCAAAAAGATGTCGTTTGTTAACCGCAAGGCTTACGAAGGCGTTGTTTTGGCCCACACGGATGGCGGCGTGCCAGTGATGACGGTCACCATTCCGCAGCAGGATGCCTACACGCTCGGCTACCTGATCTACTTCTTTGAAGTAGCCGTTGCCGTTTCCGGCTACCTGAACGGGATCAACCCGTTCAACCAGCCAGGCGTTGAAGCGTACAAGAAGAACATGTTTGCCCTGCTTGGCCGTCCGGGCTTTGAGGACATGACCAAGGAACTGAACGCCCGCCTGTAAGCGATAGGCGCGTCTAGTCCACGGATGAATAAAAAGCGCTCAAGTCAAAAGCAAGGCTCACCATTTATGATGAGGCGATGCGCAAGGCTTGAGCGCTTTTTTGGTAGCGGCAAAGCAGGTATGTTAATGGCCAGGAGGGGCAGCGATGCGTGCTGAAACGAAACAGGCAAAAATGCCTAAAACGGCAGTGTCGACCAGCCGTGCCGACCGCAAACCGGTAGTGGGCGTTGTGACTTTGGCGGCGCTGGCGGGTCTTTACTGGTGGCTAGCGCGGGCAAACAAGTAACTCAGACCGATCAAAACGCCTCGTCTTTTAAGTAAAAGGCGAGGCGTTCTTGTTAAGGTATTTAGCGCAGCGCCTTGCGATACCCCGCGGCTTGCGCTTGTTGCTCTGTGGCGAAGTAGACCGCGTTGCTGGAATTCATCCGGTAGCCGGACTGGCCCGGCACGTGGTAGATGTGGGAGTTGCGATTGCCCACGATTTTGCCAGTGCTGGCGGTGTTCATGTCGCCGCGCGCGCCAGCTGCCGAGGCTGGGGCGGTTGGTGCCGCGCTCGCATTCGTACTCCCACCTTGAGGCTGCGGCGCCGTTGAGGTCTCGGCGGCGCTTACCACGCTGGTGCCATCGGCGTAATTAATCGTGACGCCGGCTTCGACGTTGAAGATGTAGACGTTAAAGCTCAAGCCGCTGGCGCCGATGCCTTCCGCCATCATGTGGACGCCCGAGGCGAGGAGGTTGTTGCCCTTGTAGACTGGCCGCACCGAGTACCGCACATAGGCGTTCGGATTGGTTTTCATGAAGTAGGCGATGTCGTCTTCAAACCGCAACATTTCCGGTGAGTTCAGCGAGCGCGTGCCGGTCATCAGGTTCTTGGGGTTGTTGTTCTGGCCGGTGAGCTGATAGCCAATGAGGTGACTGCGGTTGTAGAGGTAGCCGCTCTTCAACTTCTTGTTGTGCCAGCCGGTGGGATCCCAGGTGAGGGGCTCCCGCTCGGCAGTTGGCATCATGGCCTTGTTCATCAAGGCTTCTGCATCAGTCGCGCGGTTGAGCCCGTCGAGGTCGGCGAACCGCTGCCAAGTGCCTTGCTGAGTGCTGAGGTCCGCGGCGGAAAAAGTCGGCCTGCCGCCGTTGACGTCGATGGTTTGCGTGCCACTGTAGGTGAGGTTGGCCAGGTCTTGATCCGCGGCGGCCTTGGCCTTCTCCGCAGCTGCCTTAGCCAGCGCCGCTTTTTTGGCCGCGGCGGCCTTGGCGGCTTTGGCTTTCGCCTTGGCCGCCGCCCGTTTCTTACGTGCCGCTGCCTGTTTGCGCGCTTTTTCCCGCTTGGCCGCTTGTTTGGCGGCATCGGCCTTGGTAGTTTGCTGCTGGCTTGTGTTGTCGGTGCTGGTACTGCTGCAGGCGGTAAGGCTGGTGGTGCCCAGCCCTAACACGACGGTCAAGGTCGTGGCGATCCTCAGCAGCCGGCGCCAGCTGCGATGCGATGATTCAGTTTTCCCCAACATGATTCCCCCTAATTAACTTCTTCTTCCATTATGCCCTTACGCGGCCGGGCTGGTCGAGTCAAACTGGGGATTTGCTGAATTAATAAAATTTTGGTCCAGGCTTTGACCGGTGCGGGCCCCCTGTGCTAGCGTTAACGTATCAATGATGAAAAGGTGATTGCATGCTTAATGTTGGCGTGATCGGACTTGGCAATATCGCGCAAAAGGCGTATTTGCCAGCTTATGCAACAATGCAGGACACAGTTCAGTGGTATTTGGACACGCGTGATTTGGGGAAGCTGACCAAGTTGGCCAATCAGTTTCGGCTGACGGCGGCCGGCACGGATCTTCAGGCTTTGGACAGTCTCAAACTGGATGCGGTGATGATCCATGCGGCCACTCCGGCCCACTACACGCTGGTCAAGCATTTTCTCGAGCGCGACGTTAATGTGTACGTGGACAAGCCGCTGGCGACGACTAAGGAAGCCGTACAGGAGCTGTACATGATTGCCGCCGCACATCGCAAGCTGCTGACGGTGGGCTTTAATCGGCGGTTTGCACTGATGATCAAGGAGCTTGCCGCGCTGCCGAATAAGAATGTGATCCAAGTCGTCAAAAATCGTGTGGCCAGTCCGCAGCCCGCGGCGGAAGCCATTTTCGATCTGCTCATCCACCCGCTCGACACTGCGCTCATGCTCGCCGGTTTTCCTTCCGACCCCAAAGCGCGGTACAGTATGCACGCCGATAAAGATGGCAACCTTGAGCAGGCGACTGTCACGTTTGCCGCGCAGGGGATGCGGGTCGAGGCCGGGATCAACATGGTGGCCGGCGCGAATTTAGAAGAGGCCACGGTCAGCACCACTGATGGCGTGTACCGGGTGCAGGACCTCAGCCGATTGCAGGCCTACACCAAGGCTGGTGAGACCACTAAGCTGGCCCCGGACTGGCAGCCAACGCTTGAGACTCGCGGCTTTGCCCCAGCGGTTCGGGCCTTTTTGACCGCGATTCAAAATCAAACGGATAATCCGGTCGCCCCGGAAAGCAGCCGAATCACGCATCAGCTGCTTGCCGACATGGTTGCTCAGCTCCACTAAAAAAACGCCCGCGGGCGTTTTTTTAGTTCGTTTTCGAAACGGCGGCTTTGATGGTCAAGATGCCGGCACTCAGCGCTAAGGCGCCAGAGACCAAGGTCAGACCGCCCGCGACTGTGGCCAATATGCCAAGTGGCAGGATGTGAGTTTTGCGCATGACTGAATCCCCCCCTATCTGTCTTTAGTTTACCTGATTGGTTAGAAGAACGCGCGACAATTTGTCCCCGTTTCCTGGCTTGCCGAATGTGAGGCGGCACGGGCAACGGGATTTTTTTGCGGATTTTTCTTTGGGCAACAGACGTTATCCGTGCAATTAGGGAAACCACCATGCTAGATTTAAGTTAAACATAGTAAACAATTTATGGTAAAGATAAGGGGGAACCAATATGGAAAAGCCAATCAGCGTCCCCAAGACGCAGGCGCCGGCCAAACCCAAGAGCCGCGTCGGCTCCACCATCGTACTCGGCGTGGGCATTTTGCTCGCGCTGCTTTTCGCCGCGTCGACGGCCTATTCGGGGATGAAGGCAGGGCTCACTGTGGCGGCTGGGATTCCAGGGGCCATTATCGGCTCGGCGGTGGTCCGCGCCTTTGCCCGCAGGCAGGGGTTTGCCGGCACCAACGAAATGCAAGGAATGTCCAGCGGGGGTGAAACCGTCGCTTCCGGGATGATTTTTGTATTACCTGCAGTCCTGTTGATCGGCGCGCAGATCAACTTCTTCGAGGCGGTGTTGGTCGGCACGCTGGGCGTGCTGTTCGGGATCGGCACGGCCTCCATCGTTGAGAATCACTTGATCGTCGGCAGCAAGGACACCCTGCTGTATCCGGAAGCGATGGCGATCTCCGAAACGATCCGGGCCAGCGCGGCAGGCGGCCAGGGCATGAAAATGATGGCCTCAGGCTTTGGCATCGGGGGGCTGTTGACCATGGCGACCGGCTCGATGTTCGGCTGGATCAACAATCATTTTGTAATGTACGGTCCTAAGGATTTTAAGTGGAAGTTTGAGCTGGAGGTTAATCCGCTGCTGGCAGGGATCGGATTTATTGTCGGCATGCAAGTGGCCCTGCAGATGTTTGCTGGGTCACTGCTGGCCAACTTCGCAATTGCGCCATTGATCGGTTACTTTACCGACATGGCGGGCGGCGGCCACGAGGTCTGGAACGCGGCGGGTACCGCAGTGAGTTCGCTGGGGTTTGACGGCATTTCCGGCAGCTACAATCGTTACTTGGGCGCCGGCATGATGCTGTGCGGCGGCCTGATCGGCGCAGTTAAGCTGGTGCCAGTGATCGGGCGCTCACTGAAAGTCGCGTTTGGTGGCAAGGAAAAGAAATCCATGTTTGGCATCATGCTGCTGGGCTTTGCCATTTTGTCAGTCTTTGTGCTCAGCAGTATTTTCTCCGGCAACATCATGATCGGCCTGCTTGGTGGGGGTCTGGCGATGTTGTTGGCCTTCGTCTTTGTGGTCGTGGCTGCGAACCTGACCGGCACGATTGGCACCTCAAACTTGCCAGTTTCCGGGATGACGATTGCCTCGCTGGTTCTGCTCACGGTGCTCTTCGTGGCGATGGGCTGGACCTCTGACTTTGATCTGCGCTCGCTGCTGCTTCTAGCCACCTTTGCGGTCACCGCGATCAGTATCGGCGGGGGCTACTCGCAAACCCAAAAAGCCACCGAGCTGGTTGGCGCGGCGCGGCCAAAGATGCAGCGGCGGTTCCTGCTGGCTGCGGTGATCGGGGTGGTGACGGTGGTCGGCGTAATCGTGGTCTTAGCGCCACAGCTGGCTGATACCAGTGCCGACGCTGCGTTTGGCCTGCCTCAGGCCAACCTGATTGCGGCTTTGACCTCAGGAATCATCACCGGGCAGCTGCCATTCACCATCATCTTCATCGGGGTGGCAATGGGTCTGGTGATGCACTTCCTTAAGCTGCCGATCATGACAGTTGCGATCGGTTTCTACCTGCCGATGGCCACCACGGCGATTATCTTGGTCGGTGCGATTGTTCGCATGATCGTTGAAGGCAAGGGCAAACCGGCCAATCAGGAACGCGTGCAGCACGGCGTTTCGCTGTCCTCAGGCCTGATCGCAGGCGGGTCGATCATCGGCCTGACCGGGATTCTGCTGTCAATCAGCGGGGTGCTGACTCACGGCACGCCGACTGGCATACTAGCCGGAAACGGCGCGGCAGTCGCACTGCTCGCTGTGCTGGTGATTGCGATGCTGTTCTTCCTTCGTAAATCTTCTGTAACGGCGAAAACAAATAAATAATGGTGCCGGCCAGGGTCGAACCGGGCGTGTCTGACCGCTGAACGCACGCTACTGGCGGCCTTACCGGGGGTTTATGAAATGTGACAAAATAGTTACAAATGCGCCGTGAATTTGCACCAATGTAAAAATTGTGTATAATGGGCAACATACAAAGAAAAGAATTAGAATCTTCACGGAGCGTTTGAGGACCGGCAAGGCCACTTAAACGGCGATGTAATCGGCCCGCGAGGAATCCGAATTTTGATATAAAAGGAGGATGACGCAGATGGTCACAGTATTAGTCGGTGCAGCCGCACTCTCGGTTAACGGGTTGTGGGTCTACGCGATGTTTGATCGAGCAGGGCGGACCTGCCGTCACCAAGAAACCCCAAACATGATGGTCGCTAAGAAAAAATAGCGCATGCGAGAGGAAAAAGTACGCCGTTGCAACTTACACTGTTGCAGCGGCGTCTTTTTTCTACGCCTAGTCAAGAGAAATGTTGATGTTCCGGTATTTGTTTTGCCCGGAATTGTTGGTGCGAGACCTCACA
>NZ_RHOL01000002.1 GCF_003946465.1 Lacticaseibacillus hegangensis
AGCTGAACCTTTCTCATAGATGATCTCCTCCTAAAGCATCTATGATGCCAGAGAGGAGACTGAAGTGCGACATAATGGCTTACCACTTACCTACGACATTATCGCTGGCGAACTACAGCGTCCCGAATTTTTTTTGCCTGCCCCCTTTCCAAATCCAGCATCGCGTGCTAAAGTAGTCACAATCACAAACGAAGACTTGCAAGACCAGTAACCAACGGCGTTCTATCAGTGATGTGGGGTCAGTGAAAACCCACTTAGACCAAGCTCTTGGCGAATAACCCTTGCTCATGTCTCTGCCCCAAATGGCAATGGCCAAAGTAGACGCAGACGCAACCGGCGCGTTATCATCCGGAACCGCATGTCAGTGCGGATTGAGGTGGTCTATTTCGGATAGGCAACTAGGGTGGTACCGCGAAAAGTCTTTCGTCCCTTGCGTTAGGGACGGAAGGCTTTTTTCGTGCCTAACGAGCCGAGGCGAAAGCCCGTCTCGGCCGTATCTGTCATGGTTGAAAAAAATCCGGAGATGAAAATGATGCATTTAATTATTCCTGAACACTATGATCCAAAATTGTCCGTTAAAGAAACCGAAGCGGCGATCCGCTACATCCGTGAAACGTTCCAAGACGAGTTCGGCAAACAGCTCGGCCTGCAGCGCATGAGCGCGCCGATGATGGTGGCAAAGTCCACCGGCCTCAACGACAACCTCAACGGCGTTGAAACCCCGGTCTCCTTCACCATGAAGGACATGCCCGGCGAGCAAATGGAAATTGTGCACTCGCTGGCTAAGTGGAAACGCATGGCGCTTTACCGCTACGGCTTCGGCATGCATGAAGGCCTGTACACCAACATGAACGCGATTCGCAAAGACGAGGACCTCGACAACTTCCACTCCATATATGTTGACCAGTGGGACTGGGAAAAAGTCATCGCCAAGGAAGAGCGCACCGAAGCCACGCTCAAAGACACCGTGCGCCAAATCTTCAAAGTGATCAAGCACATGGAAGATGAAGTTTGGTACAAGTATCCGCAGGCCGTCCACCACTTGCCTAAGGACATTCACTTTCACACCACCCAGGAGCTGGAGGACCGGTGGCCGGACCTCACCCCCAAGCAGCGCGAGGATGCCATCTGCAAAGAAGACGGTGCCGTCTTCCTGATGCAGATCGGCGGCCCGTTGAAGTCTGGCAAGCGTCACGATGGCCGCGCCCCTGACTACGACGACTGGCAGCTGAACGGCGATATCCTGTTCTGGTATGAACCGCTCGACTGCTCGCTGGAGATTTCATCAATGGGCATCCGGGTCGATGAAGATGCCATGCGCCGCCAGCTTAAAGCGGCAGGCGCCGAAGACCGCGCCGAGCTGCCGTTCCACAAACTGCTCTTGGCCGGCAAGCTGCCTTACACCATCGGTGGCGGGATCGGTCAAAGCCGCCTGTGCATGTTACTCTTGGGCAAGGCCCACGTCGGTGAAGTCCAAGCTTCAGTCTGGCCGCAGGACATGATCGACAAGTGCGAAGCCGCCAACATTCACATCCTTTAATCCAGCCTGTTCAAAGCCGAGTGCGCCTGCACTCGGCTTTTTAGCACCACGAAAAAAGTGCCAGCAGCCGCTGGCACTTACTCATTCTGATCGACGCCGTCCTTGGCCACCGCCCCTGGGTGCTCACGCTTAAAGGCTTGCCAAGTTGGCCGCGGCACCGTGATGAACCGATTGGCGGTCAAATCTAGCACCTCAAAAGTGGGCAAGCGCCGCGTATACACCTGAAATGCAATCACGGCGGCCACAACCGCCAGCAGCAGCCACCACCAGGCGGTAAAGGCGACGATGAACAGCACCACGAGGATGGTTCCCCAGGTCCACGCAAAGGCTCGTTCCGTCTTCTTACCTGCCTGTTTGGAGTAGCGGTGCGTTGGGTCTAGTTCTGTCATAGTCTTGCCTCCACTTGATTGTCCTCACTTAAGCAACCGGACCGATTTTACAGTTTGGTCGCCCTTTCCGCCTGTTTTTCCGCTATACTGAAAGAGCATTCAGGAAAGGACCTCGTCATGCATATCAACGGTTCAATCAATCTATCCGAGCAGTTCCATGCGCTCAGCAACGCCGAAACTGGTTATATTCACGCACCTCTGCACGACCTGCATCTGAACAATTCCCAGGCCAGGTTGCTGAAATACATTGCCGACCATCCCGGTGCGTTGCAAAAAGACGCCGCCGCGTACCTTAACCGGCAAAATGCAACTGTGACCAACATGCTCAAAGGGCTGGAAACGCGTGGCTTGATTGAGCGCAAGATTCCTCGCGATAACGAGCGCCAAAAGCAGCTTTACCTCAGGCCCGCGGGCGTTGAGCTGGTCAAAGCGATTCGCGCCATTTTTACGGCACTTGAACAGCAAATCGAAGCGGCGGTGCCAACAGCCGACCAGCCCCAGCTGATTGCCCAGCTGCAAGCCATCGCTGCTAAAATTAATTTGATTCCGTAACCACTCAGCGACCACTTTAAGCGGCCGCTTTTTCGTCCCGTCAGACAATCAGGCCAGGTACAATTCCCGCAACGTTTGAATTTGCCGGTTGGTTAGCTGTAAGGCTTCATGCAGGTACTGCTGCATATCCCCGTAGGTCTCATTGATTGCCGCCAGCGCGGTATCCAGGTACTCTGGATACACGGTCCAGATATCGGTGAGCCCCTGCATCATGTTTGCATTGCCGCCTTCCGCCTTCGCCTGCTCGAGCACTTCTGACAGCGCCGGCTGGATGAACGTGTTGGTGGCCAGGTAATCCTTGCGAATTGTCGCCTGATCAACGCCTAAAGCGGACAATACGTACACCGCAGCCATCCCAGTCCGATCCTTACCCGCCGAGCAGTGAAACAGCAAAGTATCATCGCTGTTGCCCAGGGCCAAGTCAAAAAACTGGCGGTAAGCTTTTTGCGCCGACTCGCTCAGGGCTAAGTCACGATAGGTCCGAAGCATGTTGTGGTAACCCGCTTGAGGATCCTGCGAAAACATCTGCTGCTCCTCGGCCCACGTCTTGGACACCTGGGTCTTGTCTTCACTGAACACCGGGTCAAACACGTAGCGCGCCGAATCCGGCAGCCGGTCAGGCTTTTCCTGGCGCTCATCGCGCGTGCGAAAATCAACATCCACGCGCACCCCATACTCATGCAAAAAGGCCACGTCGCGGTCCGACAGCCGGTCGAGGCCGCCCGAGCGGACGAGCCGGTGCGCGGCCAGGTGCTGCCCAGACATGGTCCGATAGCCGCCAAGGTCGCGAAAATTATAGCCATGATGGATGTTCATTAACGTCGGTTCCAATTCGTCTCACTCATTTCCTTTAGTCTTGTCTGTCCATTTTAGCGCAAACCGCTTCCAAAGTCGCGCTGACTTCTAGCGTGAAAATAGCCTATAATGATCGTATCCAATTTTCTGAAAGAAGCGATCATTTTGCCCGCCACCCAACCGCATGAAAAACCAATGCTGGTCGTCGCCATTGTCGCGCTGATGTCCTTTCTCGGGGTGCTGACGGAAACCTCGATGAACACGACCTTTCCGGCGCTGATGAAAGCTTTCAACGTCTCCTTAGCAACCGTTCAATGGGTAACATCCGGCTACCTGCTCGCCGCTTCACTGGTGATGCTGACCTCAGCTTACATGAAACGCCGCTTCACCAATCGTCAGCTTTTCATGAGCGCGGCGGCCCTGTTCATCATCGGCGACCTGCTATGCGCAACTGCCCAAGTGTTTCCGCAGCTGCTGGCGGGTCGCCTGATACAGGCGGGTTGTGTCGGCCTTTGCACGCCGCTGATGGTCAACATCATTCTTGACGTCGTCCCCCGGGCCAAGCTGGGGTTGTACATCGGCATCGCCAATGTGATCGTGCTGATCGCACCAGCGCTTGGCCCGACTTTTGGCGGCGCTGTCACCGCGTTTGCCAGCTGGCGCATGATTTTCTGGGTGACGCTGCCTCTCGCCTTGCTCCTGCTGATCCTCGGCAGCGCGCACATTCATCAGTACACCACCCAAAGCCGGTTGGCGTTTGACTGGGTCCGCTTCGGCCTGCTCGGCGGGGCACTGATCGCGCTGAACCTGGGGCTGACCACCATCAGCACCCGCCGCTGGCTGATCGTGGCAGTCCTGCTGCTGGTATGCGCACTTTGCATGCTCCTGTTTCTGCTTCTTTCCCGCACGAGCACCCGGTTTCTGTTCTCCCTGACAGTCTTCAAGAACCAAGCGTTTCTGTTCAGCTTTCTGCCTTACCTCAGCTTGCAGTTCGCCAATGTCGGCATCAATTTTCTCTTGCCGAATTACGTCCAGGAAGTCTTCGGCGCCTCCGCGCTGATTGGCGGGCTGATCTTGCTGCCCTGCTCTGTGTTTAACGGGTTAGGCCAGCCGGTATACGGCTGGATGCTGGACCACTTTGGCGGCCGCCTGCCGCTGCTTTTGGGCGATGGCCTTTTCACCATTGGTGTGCTCGCCATGACTGCCCTTGGCCCGGCCCTCGGGGTACTGGGGGTCACCATCGCGTACCTAATTTTTGCCATCGGCCGGTCGATGGCCTTCAGCAACTCGGTTGCTTATGGCCTCAAAGCGCTGCCCAAAACGCTGCAGCCCGACGCCAACGCGCTGTACAACATGGGCCAACAGGCGGTCGGGGGCATCGGCACAACGGTGTTGTCACTGCTCATGACCGCGGTCCATCATCCCGGCTGGAGCCACGCCCAAAATATCGCGGCAGGCAGTGCCTGGGCGTTTGGGCTGCTGGTCGCACTGGGCGTGGTGATTTTCGCGCTCTACTGGCATTTGCTAAACCGCACTACCGCGCAGTAAACGCAACTTTCAGCCAGATCGGGCTTGAAGATGAGAGCGTCCATACCCGCGCCAGGATTGGCTGATCTCGGTCGATCAGGCACGCTTGCATTGACATCTCAAAAATAATCAGTACACTCACAGTTATTGTCAGTGTACTGATTATTTTTTTGGAGGCAAACGGATGAACACTGCGTATTTACTGCTAGAAACTGCCAAGCGGTTAAAGCATCAACTGAACACTGCGCTCAGCAAGGAGGACACCACCGCCCAGCAGTGGGCGGTGCTTGAGGCGCTCGACCGGTTGAACAACGAGGCCGACCCCATCACCGCCGCGCGCATCGCTGATGCAATCGACAGCGACCGGCAAACCACCGCGGCCGTGGTCCTGCGACTAGCGGATAAAGGCTGGCTTAACCGCACCCCGTCCCCGGCCGACAAGCGCGCCGTGGCCCTCGCATTGACTGCCGCGGGAAAAGCCAAAGTCACCGCGCTAAAAGCCGTGGCCGGACGGACTCTCACTACTTTTTTACAGCCGTTGCCGGATGCGGCGCAACACCAACTGGCGGCTGGACTGACAAAACTATTGGAGGAAAATCATGACTGAAACGATTTTGATTATCGGCGGCACCGGCAACATTGGCTTCCCGCTGATCAAACTGCTCGCCCAGGGCGACCAGATTCATCTCGTCGCCGGCGCGCATGACTTAGCCAAAGACCAGGCTCAGTATGGCCGCCTGCCGGTTGACCTGCGGCACTTCGACTTTCTCGACGCTGGCACCTTCGATCAGACGCTGGCCGGCGTGGACCGGGTCTTTTTCGTGCGACCGCCGCAGCTGGCCAAGCCTAAGGCGGACATGCTGCCCTTCTTGAATCAGGTCAAGACCCACCACGTCAAGCAAACCGTTTTTGTGTCCATGATTGGGGTGGAAAAGAACCCAGTGACTCCGCACCATAAGATCGAGAACATGATCGTGGCACTGGGTCTGCCCCACACCTTTATCCGGCCCAGCTTTTTCATGCAGAATCTCAGCACCACCCACCGGGAGGACATCTGCCTTCGCAATGACTTGTTCATCCCTGCTGGCAGCGCCAAAACCAGCTTTATCGACACTGCAGACATCGCCGCGGTCGCCGCAAAGGTCCTCACCTCACCGGCCGTGCCCGAGCAAAAGCTCAACATCACTGGCCCTGAGGCCATCACCTACGCCCAAGTCGCCCAGACCATGTCTGCGATTCTTGGCCGCCCCATCACTTACTCCAAACCCAGCCTGCTTAAATTCCGCAAAACCATGCTGCAGCGCGGGGTAAAAAAGGACTTTGTCAACGTGATGGTCATGCTGTATCTGATCACCCAAATGGGCAACGCCAAGCAAATCACCCAAGACCTGCCGAATTACCTCGGTCGGCCTGCGCATTCAGTGGCTGAGTTTATCACCGCCAATCAACGCCTGTTCGCACCGGCCAAGTAACCTACGAAAGTCGTGCGTGCACCAAGGCAAAGGGCTAAACTGGTTTCAGATGGGGGTGATTTCAGTGGCAAATTCTTCCACTGAGGGAACAAATCAATTACTGAAAACAATGCTAGCTAAAGCCGCCGATGCCAAGCAATTCGCGGCCACATGGGATTTTGGTGATGCCAAGGACCCACTGCCAGCACCGCTGATTCGCCGCGTTCTGAAGCACGCCGGGGTCCTGGAAACCGAGGCACAATTGACCGCCGGTTGGTTGAGGACGACTAAAGCAGCCCAAGACAAGGCGTGGCAGGCGCTGGAGCAAGCCACTGCAGAATTTTGTCAGCTGTTTGCAGCCGGCGCCGACGTCACAGCTGAACTGCCGAGCTACCGCCGGTTTGAAGGCATGACGCTGCGCGAGTTGGCATGGCAGATGAGCATCGACATTGAAGACCTCGAGCTGCCTGAGGCGCGCGCCGCGGCGCTGACCGACCCAAATCAAGTGGGCATGTACGCCGAGGCTCAGCGCCAATTTACGACCCAGTATCCGGGGTTCCGGTTCGAACCTGCGACAAAATAGCAAGTTTGCTTCGTAAGAATCGTGATTAGTTGTCATTACATGATTAGAATGATTTTGGAATCACAATTAGGAGGCTACTCATGAAACTAATCACAGTCGAAGAACATTACGATACGGACGCAAACATCGCGCAGTTCAATCAATACTCAGAAGTTAAAAACAACAATCCGTTCCAGAATCAGTTAAAGCCGGACTTAGTCGATTTCAGCCGAAAAGGTATTTGATCTGTAAGGAGGATTGGTTCATGGCTGAATCTAAAATTATCACTTTGATCACTGGCGCCGATAAAGGCATCGGGTTTGCCACTGCCAAGGATTTGGCTAAGGCAGGCCACCACGTCCTGATTGGGGCGCGCAACCAGGCGCGCGGCGAAAAAGCCGTCGAAGCAATTCGCACAGACGGCGGCACCGCAGACTTCATCCAGCTGGATGTGACCGACGACGACCAAGTCAAGGCGGCTGCGGCCAAGATTCAAGCCGATTACGGCTATCTCAGCATCCTGATCAACAACGCCGGCATCGCCGTCGACGCCCACCAAAAGCCTTCTCAGCTGCCAATCGACCAGATTCGCAAAGACTTTGAGGTCAACTTCTTTGGTCTGGTCCGAGTCACGCAAGCCATGGTGCCGCTGCTGCGGGCGGGCAAACCGGCCAAAATCGTGAACGTCACGTCCAACATGGGCTCATTCGGCCTGGCCACCGATCCTAACTCCCGCTTCTATCAAGTTTCCTCGCTGGGCTATCAGGCCTCAAAGGCCGCGGCGAACTTTGCCACCGTCGACTTTGCCAAGGAATTGGGCGATGAAGGCATCACCGTCAACTCCGTCAATCCTGGTTGGACGGCTACGGGCTTTGGCGGCCGCGACGAAAGTAAGCCCGCCATTCCCGGTATGCAAAGCATTCAAGAAGGCGCCGCTCAAGTGGTTAAAATGGCCACTACCAGGAGCAAGCAGACCCTCACCTTCACCGAAACAGCCGGCCCGCTGCCTTGGTGATGGACTCACCCTGATGCTGAAAAAGGCTCCTGACCTCAACGAATAATCGTTGAAGATCAGGAGCCTTTTCATATGTGAAATAGGTTACTTCAGCGCGTCTGCCACTGCCTGGTTCACAGTTGCCTGCTGGCTTTGAATCAACGCCACCCGACTGGTGATCACGCTGGTGTCCATCTTGATCTCGCGGCCAAGCCCTGGCACGTCGATCTTCGGTTCAAAGAAGGCCTTGAACTCATCCAAGCGCTGCTGGGTCCGGAAGACGCCGGCAGTCACGGTGATGTAAGTCGTGAACTCCATGTCGCCGCCGACAGTTTCGTTCAGCCAGCCCCAGTTATCGCGCAGCCAGTCCCAAGCGAGCTGTTCGCCCTTCGGATTGGCCAAAACGCCGCGGTACCAGCTCCGCAGATCCTGTGGCTTAATGGTATCAGGATCCTTGTACAGCGCGATGATCTGCTTCAGGACGGCCTCATCATCACTGGCCGGCAGGGCTTGCGCCAATGCGCTCTTCACGCTCGGGTCAACGGCCTTGCGGTAAGCGTCAAGCAGCTGACCAGCCAGCTGAGTACTACTGTAGTGCTCGGTCTCGTTCGCCAAAATGGCGGTGCGGGCAGATGCCGGCAAGCTCGCCACGTCATCGGCGTGTTGCTGGAACAACTCGTGCTCCTGAGCAATGGTATCCGGGTTTTCTGCGTAACCGGCAGCGCCCAGGATCCAGTTGCGGGTCAACTGGTCGTCCACCGATTCACCGGCTTTTTCAGTCAGGCCCAGGCGTGCGTACTGGCCAGCGGACAGCTGGTTGTAAAACGCCTTGAGCTGCTTTTCTTCAGCAGAATCCGGCGCCACAAACTTGCGCAGCTGACGGGCCGCCTGATAAATCGCCGTGTTGACGATGTTGGACTGGCTGTCCTTGAACCGCTTCAGCAGCGGTACAACGGCGGCATAAGTCGTCACACCCGCTTCGGCCTGCAGGCGCGTGTCTTGGATCAGCTGCAGCTTGGTGGTCGGATCAAGCTGGTCCGCGTCTTTCAAAATGTCGGCTAACAGAGCATCATCGTACTTCACGATGAAGTGTGAGTTGTTGCCAACGTTCAGACGGAACGGCTCGCCTTCCTTGGCGCGAAGGTCAGCATAATCGCCCAGGACGATTTCCTTGTCCTTCATGATTTGCGGTGCTTCGGCGTAATTGCTTTCCAGTGGGATCTGCCACTGGCGGTCAACGTCTTTCCCTTCACCGATGAAGAATTGCTTCTGGCTCAAGGTCAGCTTGCCATTGACGACCTTCGCGGAAACAACCGGGTAACCCGGCTGCTCGAGCCAGGAGTTCATGATTGCCCCGACGTCAAGGCCGGACGCATCGCCCAGCGCTTGCCAGAGGTCAGCCCCCTTGGCATTGCCGAACTTGTGGGCGTCAAAGTACGCCTTCAGGCCCTTACGCAGCTTCTCGTCGCCGAGCAGTGCGCGGACCATGACCAGCATGCGTGCACCCTTGGCGTATACAATCGCGCCGTCGAAAACGGAATCGATGTCGGCTGGATCTTCAACTGAGACGTGCACCGACTGCACCCCATCTGTAGCATCGCGCTGCAAGGCGGCTGGAACTTCAGCGACTTGGTACAATTCCCAGATGCGCCAGTCCGGCTGCAAGGCATCGACACTCAGGTATTCCATCATGTTGGCAAACGACTCGTTAAGCCATAGGTCGTCCCACCACTTCATGGTGACCAGATCGCCGAACCACTGGTGGGCCAGCTCATGCGTGATAACCGTGGCCACATACTGCTTGACGGACAGCGACGTGTTGTCCGGATCAATCAAAATGGCGGCTTCACGATAGGTGACTAAGCCCCAGTTCTCCATGGCGCCGGCAGAAAAGTCAGGCAGCCCCAGCTGATAGGAATGCGGCAACGGGTACTTGGTCTGGTAAAAGTCTTCGTAGAATTCGATGGCGCGCTTGGCGATGTCCAAGGCAAAATCGAGTTCTTTCGGCTGGTGCGCCTTAGTGGCAAACACCCCGATTTCAACCCCGGACTTGGTCTTCGTCAGTTTCTTTTGCATGTCGCCAAAGGCGAAGGCAATCAGGTAAGTGGACATGCGCATTGTCGTGTCAAAGTAGTGCACGCCGTTTTCGACCTTTTTCTCTGGCATGTTGGCGATGATGATATCTTCCGGCTTTTCGTCAAACTTGATGGCAACATCAAACGTTGCCTTGGCCTCTGGCTCGTCGACCCCAGGAAAGGCCTGGCGCGCCGCGGTGGACTCAAACTGCGTACCAATGAGTTCCTTCTTCTGGCCGTCAACGGTGTAGTAGGACGGGTAAATCCCCATCATCGAATCGGTGAGCGGCGCGCTGTAAGCAATCGTCAGCGTCGTCTCGCCGGCTGCAGGCAGCGTGATGTCAAACTTCTCGTTAGCGTCATCCACTGTAAATGGCACGTCTGCACCGCCTGCTGTGACTGACTCAATTTTGAGGTACTTTTGATTCAACGCGATCTGCGGTTCAAGTGCCTGACCAGTAACAGTGGTTTTGCCCACAATGGTCTTCTTTTCCCGATCGATATCAAGGTACAAGTCGTAGTGTGAAGGTTGGAACATTTCGTATAAGTGTTTTGCCATTATTTCCCCTCCGAAATTTCAGTGTGTTTTCATTATAGCCTATTCGAGCGCCAGATGCGCCGCTTCGGCTCAAGTTCATCAGCGCCAAGCAGCCTAATCCATGAAAAAGTCCCGCACTTCGTCGGCGACTTTCGGCAAAAACTCATGTCCGTACTCGGGCAGCACATACAGCTTCTTATCGCCGGCCAGCTTGTTATACGCCGCAAACTGCGCCGGCACCGGGACCACCTGGTCCTGCAGCCCCATCCCCCAAACCACCGGGGTCTTGATGGCCGCGGCAAAGTGCTGCACGTCGATGTACTCCAGGGTATCAAAGAACTGGGCCTCGCGTTTGTGCAGCTGGTCACGGTACTTGAACCAGTACGCCAACTGGTCGTAGCCATTGGTCTCGGCGCCCAACTGGTAAGCCTTTCGATAATCACACAGGAATGGGTAATTCACATAGGCCCGGTGAATGGTGGGCACGAGCCCAAGCGTCGCCAAAGTCAGGCCGCCGCCTTGCGAGCTGCCGGTCGCGTAAAGCCGAGAAGCGTCCACGCCAGGCATCCCCGCTAAAATATCGGCCGCCTCAGCGCAGTCGAGGAAAACACTGCGGTAATACAAATGCGCCGGCCCATCTTCCACGCCGCGGATGATCAGCCCTTTCAGTGTCCCGCCTTTGGTTTTTGTCGTGTCCTCGCTGGGCCCACCTTGCCCGCGGACGTCCAGCGCCAACACCACAAACCCTTCGGCGGCCCAGCCAAATTTCTCGGTGAAATCGCCGGCATCCACGTGATAACCGTGAAACATGAGCAGACCCTTGTGCGGCTTGCTGGGGTCAAAGGGCTTAGGCATGATCAGCTGCGCGTGGATGCGCGCATTGCCGACGCCGGTGAACCACAGGTCATAGGCCTGCGCCACGCGACTTTTTATCGCTACTGGCGTCTGCTGAACATCCGGCGCCAATGCGCGCATTTCCTTGAGGCCGCGTGCCCAAAATTCGTCAAAATCTGCGGGTCGCTGCCCCATACCGCGATAATCTTTAAACTGCTTAATGTCGATCATAGTTACTTGGCCTTCGCCTGATCGACCAACGACAGCGCAGTCGCCAGCACCTTCTCACCATTCATGCGGCCGTAATCCATCATGTTGATGGCCTGAACCGGTACGGGCAAGTCAGCCTGCAGCTTGCGCACGGCATAGCTCACCTGCGGCCCGATCAGAATGACGTCGGGATTATATTTGCCCACTTGTGATTCCAAACCATTGACCCCAATTGCCGTGATTTCAGCATCGACGCCTTGGGCTTCGGCAGCCTTCTTCATCTTTGTCACCAATAAACTACTAGAAAATCCGCCAGCACATGCCAGTAAAATATTCACTTTTGCCATTTGAAGTCCTCGCTTTCTTTACAGGATTAGAGTAGCTTTCCACTTAATTGATTGCAACCGTTTTCCAGAAACTTTCCACCCGCATTTTTTCCATGTTATTGAGGCCCTAATGACATCTTTGTCCGGACAGGGTATACTCACTTTTAACCAGAAAGAAAATGTTTGGAGGAAACGTTTATGGGCAATCGTTCACGGGCCTATCGGGTCAGCATGCAGGCGCTGTTTCTCGCGCTGATCGCGGTGCAGACCATGGTCCCGATGCTGGGATACCTGCCGCTTGGCTTCGTTAATCTGACCATCATTCACATCACCGTCATTATTGGCGCTATCATGTTCGGCCCTGGCGAAGGCCTCTTGATCGGCACGGTGTGGGGTGTGTTGACCATCGTGCGCGCCTACACTGCGCCGACGAGCCCCATGGACACCTTGGTGTTCACCAATCCGCTGGTTTCCGTCGTGCCACGCATGCTGGTCGGCGTGTTTGCCGCGCTGACCTTCTGGGGCGTGTACAAGCTGTTCAAAAAAATCGCCATTGCCAGCGTTGTGGCGGGTGCCATTGGCTCCTTGACCAACACCGTGCTGGTTCTGCTGGCGATGGGCACCCTTTACACCGGTCCGGTCGCCTCGGCGTACAAGGTGTCGACTGGCGCCTTAGGCAAAGTGTTGGGCGCAATCGTCGTCACCAACGGCGTTCCTGAAATGATTGGGGCGATGATCATCACCCCGCTGATTGTCGGCGCCTTGGTCGCTGCAACGCACATGCGGCCGTGGCGGGCAGCCAAAAATTAATTATTGAAGTCAAAAACAGTGTCTCACCATCGCGGTGGGACACTGTTTTTTTCGTCATGATCGAATTTGACCAGGCGCCTCTACTCTTGGTGCTGGGCGAGGTAATTCTGCTTATGGAACCAGGCGACGCTTTTATCGAACAGGGAGACCATATCGTTGGCGAAGTACAGGATGTAGGTGAAGAACAACGTCAGATTCGCATCGCCTTGCAGTGCCGTGACGCCCCACAGCACGATGGAAAAAATGCTTTGAATAATCCAGAAATAATACTGATCGGAAAAGCGCAAAGTCGCCAGCAGCGAGCCCGTCACCCCGATGGTCCCGGTCAGCGCATCAATGACCGGCCGCGGCGAGATGAATAAATGCGTGTCCATGGCGTACAGCAGCCCGAACACGATGAGGAAAAATGCGGCAATCCCGAGGTATGCCCGCAGCCCGACGTCTTTGAGCTTGCGCACACGCGCGCCGACGTTTTTGGCCCAGCTCGGCATCAGCAGCACTGGGATGTCCAGCAACACGATATAGGAAAGCTGAAGCACCACATCCGCGAAGTTGCGCGCCTGGGCCGCCACCAGAATATAAATAATGGCACTGGTCAGGCCGAACACCCCGTTGAGCGGCCGCACGTTAGTGATCGAGATGGTGCAGGTGAAGCCCAGCATGCCCGCCAGCATCGTCAGCACGCTGAGCACGGTCAGCTTGTTCACGATCGTGGTACCCAGGATCACACCCAGCCCAAACATCAGCAGGATATAACTGGAGAAAGTCCAGGCGCGCATCTGTTGAACATACCAGCGGGGATCGAAAATACTTGTAATTGCCTTATCTTGGTCACGTGAATCTTTCATTGGTCAGCCTCCGTTTTTTGGAAAGTGCGTGATCAATTATAGCCGGTAACAGCCGGCGCATTCAACGTTGACATCCCTTCTAGGCAGTGTTAGCGGTCGATGAAAACTGGGTATAGGCTGCGCGAAAACTCCTGTCACACAAAAAAATCGGTCCGCTCGTCGGGCAATCCCAGATGCGCCGGAGTCGTCGTCCGCTCCCCTTTCACTAAGGCAACTGCGACGCGCACAGCATTCTCCGGACTCAGCGCCAGGACATGGTCATCATCCCACATCCAGCCCGTCCGCTGACCCACGCGAAATTTCAGCACCTGGCTGTGTGAGCGGTCCACCGCTGTTAACATCACCGTCGGGTCCTTGGGGTCAGCCGAGTCCTGCGCCACGACGGTGTATAGCTCAAGGCCATCAAACTGATCACCCAGCACTTCGCAAACCGCATCGATCACCTGCTGATTCGTCAATCAGGCCACCCCCAGACGGCCTCATTATAGCAGAAAATCGAACACGCGTTCGCTTTCGGGCGTCATTTGCCCATCCGAGAGACGCCAAAGATAGACCGAATCACCTCTAAGCACGAGTGCCCATGTGAAAGATATGGGAAGTGCCACGCCTTTGTCGGGCGCGGCACTTGAATTAACACTATCATCGTGAAATATCCTGAATGGTCTGATACCGATAGTACCCACCATCAAAGAGAAATAGACGCTTAAATCCTAACGTCCTGCGAGCTGTCACTTCCCACTGCCGCAACGGATCTGCGTTCGCAAGTGGTAGCACTGAACCGCGAGTGCGCTTGACCAAACGTCTGCTAAGTAGTTCGATCTGCCAAGTCCCAACATCCGTTGTTAGAACGTTAAACGAGAAATTATTCTCAGTAATTTCCGCCACCTCTTCAGTGAGCGACTGAGCAGCTTGAACGGAGATTGACTTAACTTGCGTCTTCACCAATGCATCAGAAACGTCTCTAGCGTAAAAGTCGCGCTCAAGCTTCACCTCACCAGCAGCAGTAATGGTCAGTACCTGGCCCACCTCAGCACCCTGACAAGGTTCGGGACCGAACCCGATGATATCCGTCTGCAACCGCAGCTGAGGATTATTTTTGGTGATGTTTTCAGTCATCAATATTTACCCTCGACACTTCGCTTACCCCTTGCTGCGTCTCAGCTGCGCCACTTGCTGAATCTTCTCCACCGGTTTGCCCTTAGCCAGCTCGTCGACCACTTTGTCCATCTCCCGAACACGCCGCATAAGCGGATCGGCGATGGTTTCGACCCGAACGCCGCAGATCATCCCGGTGATTTGGCCAGCCTGCGCCGACCAGTTGGCCTGCGCACAAAAGTCTGCCACCGAAAGGGTCGCCGGCAGCGTGGCGAAACGTTGCGCCGGCCAGCCGGTCAACCAGCCCAGCACGGCATCCAGCTCCGCCTGCGTGCGCCCCTTGCGGCGGCATTTTTGCAGGTAGAGGTCATAAATCTTGGCCATTTTCATCTCACCGATTGATTTTGCCATGTTGACCCTCCTTTGGCATCGACAATTTATTGACCTCAGTATACCGGCTGCCCGGCGAGCTGCCAACCACTCGCGAACTAGCGGTGACAAATTTAAAACAGGTGTCAGGATGCACTTGGCTTGCGCATTCCCCACCAAACTTTGATACAATGAAAGCGGTTAGAAAATTTGTAGGAACAACTACACTGATGGAGGTTGAACATGAGTTTTCCCAAAGGATTTCTGTGGGGCGGCGCCACTGCCGCCAATCAATACGAAGGCGGCTTTGATGAAGGCGGCAAGGGCCTGACTGCCGTTGATGTCACGACAAACGGCTCAGCCACTGAGCCTCGTAAGGTCACCTGGAAAAAAGCGGATGGCACCACCGGCTTTTCGCCGATGGTCTGGGGCAGTGACTTTTCCGTGCCGAAAGACGCGACCCCAACGGTGCTGCCGGACTACTATTACCCGAGCCACGGCGGGACCGACTTTTATCACCATTACCAAGAAGACATCGAGATGCTGGCCAAAATTGGCTTCACCACCTTCCGCTTCTCCATCGCCTGGAGCCGCATTTTTCCGACTGGCGAGGAAAGTGAACCCAATGAGGCCGGGCTCGCCTTTTATGACAAGGTGATTGACGAATGCGTGAAGCACCACATCGAACCTTGTATCACCTTGCAGCACTACGACACCCCACTGGCACTGGTACAAAAGTATGGTGGCTGGAAAGACCGCAAGCTGATCGACCTGTTCGAGAAGTACGCGACGGTGGTCTTCAAGCGCTACGCCGGCAAAGTCCACTACTACACGACCTTCAACGAAATCAACGCCATGGACGAAGCGCCCTACCTCGGCGGCGGAATCACCGACCCGACCCCACAAAACCGCGCGCAGGGCGCCCACAACCAGTTTGTCGCGTCCGCCAAGGCGGTTCGCGCGGCGCACAAGATCGGCCAAGCCATCCAAGTCGGCATGATGCTGGCCTACCAACCGGTTTATCCGGAAACCTGCAACCCGAAGGACCAAGTTGCGGCAATGCTCAACATGGAGCGCGGCTTGTTCTACGCCGACGTCCAAGCTGGCGGCGAGTATCCCAAGTCCCGCCTGATCCAATATGAGCGCGCCGGCATCAAGCTGGACGATACGCCTGAAGACTACGCACTGCTGAAGCAGTATCCTGCCGATTTCCTCAGTTTCTCCTGCTACACCTCGTCGGTGGTCACGGCTGACCCGAGCCGCGATGAGAATGCCCAGGGCAACTTGGGCGGCGGCACGGTCAAGAACCCGTACCTGGAAACCAACGCTTGGGGCTGGGCTACCGATCCTGACGTGTTGCGGCTAGCCTTGAACACCCTGTGGCATCGGTATCACAAGCCGCTGTTCATCGTTGAAAATGGGCTGGGCTGGGCCGATGAAGTCGCGGCAGACGGCAAAATTCACGACGACTACCGAATCAACTACCTGCGCTACGCCGTTCAATCCATGAAAGACGCCATCACTGAAGACGGCGTTGACTTGATCGGCTACGCCCTGTGGAGCGCGATCGACCTGGTGTCAAACGGCACGGGGGAAATGAAGAAGCGCTACGGCCTGGTTTACGTCGACCGCGACGACTGGGGCAACGGCAGCCAGCGCCGCACGCCAAAGGATTCCTATTACTGGTACAAAAAAGTCATTCAATCAAACGGTGAGGACTTGGCCTAGATTCAGGTCTCTCTCCCATCAGCGAGCAGCCAGTCATGGCTGCTTTTTTGCTTCACCGGCAAAAAAAGGCGCAGTCCAAACAACAGGACTGCGCCCCAGAGCTTATTAATAAGCCGTTTCAATCGTGACCCTGGCGGTCTGATTGGCCCGGTCGAAGACGCCTAAATCAACGGTCACCCCACGCTGCTTGCGCGAAGCGGCGAGCGGGTCATCCGCCCGCAGACCAAACGTCACTGGTGCGGCCACGGTCTGCCCATCGACGGTCACTTGGACCCCGGCTGGTTCTTGACTGAGCGGAACAAAGAGCTGCAGCGGCTGATCGGCGCCGTCTCCTG
This sequence comes from Lacticaseibacillus hegangensis, assembly GCF_003946465.1. Taxonomy (GTDB): domain Bacteria; phylum Bacillota; class Bacilli; order Lactobacillales; family Lactobacillaceae; genus Lacticaseibacillus; species Lacticaseibacillus hegangensis. The sequence goes on from NZ_RHOL01000002.1 coordinate 16,979, forward strand.
CAAAGTGGCCGACCCGCGGGTGGACTGTCACCGTGACGGTTTGGCCTGCGGTTTGGCCTTCAATCGGCGTGGTCGCAAAGTCGCCCTTAGTGTAGGCCATGGTGTGACCGTCATCTTCGTACCAGGTGAAGCGGCCCGCATCACCTGGGAAGTACTCGATCAGACGCGCGGACTCTTCCGCCGCCGGATTCTGCGCCGCGTGCTGGGTGACAATCAGACTGCCAGCCTTCACGAACACTGGCAGCTGCGCCAGGGGCGTGGCCACCTCGGCATACGTCCGCCCACCGGCCAGTTGGTCGTTAGACCACAGATCATACCAAGTGCCGGCAGGCAAATAAAGGCTCGGCCGCGTATCGGCGCCGTCTGCCTGCAACTGATAGGCGTCCATGATCGGCGCCACGAGGAACGAGTCCCCCAGCATGAATTGGTCATCCAGCGCGTGGCCCAACGTATATGGTGTGGATTCCGCCCAAAACGTCGGCCGCACGATTGGCGCGCCAGTTTCTCGGGCTTCATGCGCCAAGGTGTAGAGATAAGGAATGAGCGTCACATGATAGCGGGCAAAGGCGCGACAAATCGCCGCAAAGGGTTCACCAAACTGCAGCCCCAGCATTTTCGGGCGGTCGCCCCAGCCGTCCATCGACAAAAAGGTCGCGGTGAAGGCCTTCCACTCCAAGTCACGGACATACACCACTGGATCGGTGCCCGCGTATATGCCATCAACGTCACTAGTGATGTTGGGATTACCGGACAGGCCAGTACTCAAATAGGTCCCGATGTGCGCGCGAAGGTTGGCCCAATGACTGCCTGCCTGATCTCCTGACCAGACGACAGCGCTGCGCTGGCTGCCGGCCCAGCCGTCAACGGTGTAAGTCGTCGGCCGCAAATCGCGCGCTCGCATCAGCCGACCGATTTTCTCTGTCGCGTTCAGGCCGAAGGTGTAGCCCTCGCCGACCCAGGCAACGTCGGTTTTGGCCGCGACAGCGCCAACGTCGAGCTCTTGGGCAAAGTCGCGCTCCCCCTTTTGCGGGTGGGCTGGGTCCACAGGGTTCAGGCGCTTTTGCGTCCACAACCCGGTCCGCACCCCTTGGGCCTTGGCCCAGCTCACGAAGGCGGCCAAGTTCGCCAAGTCGCCGGCAAACGAGTCTGTCTGACCGTACCCGGCGCCGTACCCATCATTGGGGAATAGCGTCCCAAGCGGCATCCCCGCGTCGCGGTATTGGTCAAGCACCGCCCGCGCCGAAAACGGGTAGTCGTGCTCACCGTTGAGACTTTCGTGAATCGCGCGTTGCGGCATGCCGTCCGCACCAGGATCAACAAAGGTCACGTGACCTGCACCCGGCACGTTTGGCACCAACGTGCGCCCGGCCACCGTGATGGTCCCAGGCCGCTTGCCCGTGTTGAACGACTCTGGGTTGACGGGCTGATACTCTTTGTAATAGTGCCCGGGTGTCACCTCGACGGCCCCGGCAGAGTCCTTGGTCACTGCCACCCAATAATCCCGGTTGTAAGCATTGAGGTGAACCGGATAAAACCCGGCCCATGGCATCAGCTCAGGTTTACCCGTCAGCTCGTGATACCCGTGAATCAAAGCCTGTGGTGTCTCGCCCAGAATCATATAAACATCCCACACCGGATCGTCATGATGGACGCGGACGCCGTGGTGCGGATTGGAAAAATCATACTCGCCCTTCGTGAAGGTGTTGACCAGCAGACCAAACCCGGCCGTGCTCCAGAAAAACGGCACCAGACTGGTCACCCCGCCTTGCGTCCACACGTTTTGGTTCGCGATCTCGACGATTTGGTCGGCCAGCGAAATCACGCCATTGCGGGTGCCGCCGCCAAAAAAGGCCGCGTCGTCCGCCGTGTGCCAGACCTGCGTCCAGCCGTCATCGTCAAAAGTCGGCAGGCCAAAGGAAAAATCAGCTTGGCCCCCAGTGACCAAAAAGCGTCGCCGCTCGACATCAAAGCACAGCTGGTAGTCGCAAAGCTGAACACTCAGCGGTGCGATGGCCGCATCAAACGGTCGCTGTTCGTGATCAATCACGATGGGCGCCTCAAACTGCTGGCCTGACCCACCGGAAGCCACCGTCTCGTCGGCGTGTTTTTCGACGGCAACGGCGCCTGGTACGGTGGGGTGTTCTGGCCGACTGCCGGCATATGCCAGCAGATGAATGACGTGATCATTGACCGCTGTCATTTCAAACTGGTGCGCCGCCTCGGTAAAGCCGATCTGCTGCGGGTCTAAGCTGATTTTTTCCATTATTGAGCCTCTTCTCATGATAAAAAAACGACTACCAACGCAGTCGCTAAACTTCCAAATGGCGGTGCTTCAGGCTGGGAAACACGACCCGGTCGGCCGCGGCAATCACAAACCCTTGGCAGAGCAGCGAAAACGCCGTGCCGATATTGATCGCGTACAGCTGCCGCGTGATCAGAAAACACACCAGACTGATTGCAATCGGCGGGATGAATGAGATAGGCTGCGCCACCGCTGCACGGCCGTGCAGCCACTTGAACCGGATAATCTGCATGAAGTCATCATTGGGGTGCATGATCACGTTGACCCGCTGATAAATTGAGATGGCCACGCCGATGCAAACCAGGCCGAAGAGATCCAGCAGCACGCGCACGGCCAGCGGCCAAGTCTGAATCGGCGTCAGCTGCAGCAAAGCGGTAAAGCCGGCGACCACATACGAGAACAGGAACATGTAAATCAAGTTGCCCAGCACCCGCCGCCAGTCAAAGCGGCCGAGAAACATCACATTAGTCGCCGTGACCGCGACGCCTTCAACCAACAGCACGACCAACAGCGACCAGTGCAGCGTGTGGGTCAAGTTGACCGCCGACGCCGTCCACAACGCCGAACCGAGGTTCATGCAGACGGTCAGCCCGTTGCCGAACCCGTTGAGTAAAATCGAAAGCACGAGGTAAAAGCCCAGCTGGGCGGTCGTTTCATCTTGCTGGTGAGAATCAGAAGAAATCATGCGGCAGGCTCCTTTTCAATGCTTTCAGTATAGCGAGCCGCTGCCAGCAAGGAAACCTTTTCATCTAAAAATGTCGCAGCAGCTGTCGACCCCTTGGGCCAACAAACTTGACCCCAGCAAAAAAGCGAGCCCCATGACTCGCTTTGCTGCTTAGCTAAAAGTGCTCACGGCTTGACGCCCACTTGGGTCGGCACGACGTAAATCGCCTTGGCCGCTTTGGCCGCCGACATCCCGCGGCTTTGTGCGTAACGCATGAGCAAGCCCGCATACTGGGCGAGCTCCTCCTTCGCGGTAAACCACAGGCCGTCTGCCGGATCATCACTCCAACTCAGCAGGATCGAATTGCTATTTTTTTCATCCTCGTGGACATCGGTGAGAAATTTGATCCCTGATTCATCGTCCAACTTGACCCCCAAGTTAACAAACGTGACGAGCGCCGGCAGCGCGGATGAAGGAATATCAACGTAAGAGGGGTAGGTATCAAAGGCAATTTTTCGCATCTGCTATTCCTCCTCTGCAGCTAGCGGCAGTTGAAGGGCCGCGTATGGTTTTCCGTCCGGGGTTTTAGTGAACTGCACCGTGCACGGAAAGACGTCGAGCTGGGAAACGACTTCCGCCCAGGTCATAAATTCATCAGGCAGCGCCCAAAAAAACGCCTCGTCAGCGTGTCGCACCGTCATGCCCGGATAATACGCGCCGGTCAAGTCATCTACATAACGCTGGGCCTGTAGAACAGTGAACCGCAGCTGCGCCCAATCGCCTTCATCAAGGTCAACAAGCCGATTATCATCGCGGGAAATCTGATGCTCTGCCCCGAACTTGTCGAGGTCCACTTGCGCGGTGTCCACGACCCAAGTGATCTCGCGGCCTTCCTCAGTGCCCGCCGGGACCGCCAAAGTCTCCACCTCAAAGAACTGACGCACCACCTGAAAAGCGTCAAGTGCAGTCGCCATGTTTAACGGCTCCCCAGCCGGATCAGGATGGCGAATCAACGCCTGGAACAGCCGGTCTTCCACCTCAAAAGCGGCTGTGCGGTCGGTAATCATGGAAACCGCTTGTTCCGGATCATCAGTCAGTTCGACCCCAAAATCGTCCGCCGTATCAGCTTTGTAGCCGGCGATGTAACGACCATCTTTTTTCGCGCGAAACCACGCTCTGTATAGTTGCGCCATAGTTCCTCCTTTGACCTGCACAAAGCCCCCGCAGGTCGCCCTTATGATGGCTCTATCATATCAAAACTTGTCGAAACCGATTACATTTTTATTTAAAAGAATCATTGCCAATTCTTTTTAGTGTGTTGAGTGCCCAGCCGGGCCGGCCAAAAACGCCTGCCACTGCCTGGCTACCGGGGCCGCGAAGTATTGTTTAGCCGCATCCAGCGCGCCTTGATGCAAGGCGTGCCACAGCCGCGCATCCGTCAAGAGTTTAATCACCTTGGCAGCCGCAGCAGATTCATCGCCTGGCTGCACCAGGTCACCGTTCACCCCAGGCACCACGATCTCGCGGGGGCCAAAGTCCACATCGTCAGCAATCACCGGCGTACCGGCGCTCAGGGCCTCGACCAGCTGTATGCCAAACCCTTCATGCTGAGACGGCGCGATCAGCACCTGCGCCTGGCGATAGCTTTGGGCCAGCTCAGGGCCGGTCACGTAAGGTGAAAAAGTCACAGCTTCCGCCAGTCCTAGGTGCTCGGCCTGGGTCTTGAGCTGGTTCAGGTAGTTGGCACTGATCGGGTATCCGCGCAGCTCTAGCGTGGCATCCGGCACCGCGGCGAGCACCCGAGTGAAGATCCGCAGCGCGGCGTCCGGCCCTTTTTCCGGGGCCAGGCGGCCGACCATCACCAGCCAGTGCGGCACGCGCGCCACCGGGGGGGTTGCTTCGTCCGGGAAGATCACGGTGTCAGGCACCACGGCCGTGCGCACGCGTGGAAACTGCTGGTTGAGCGCCGCCTGCTGCGCCTTGGTCGAAACCAGCACGCCGGTGAACTGCTCAGGGTGTTCGACCAGCACAGGGCGATAGGCTGCCAGCAGTTGGCCGGCCACCTCATGGGCGTCGTGGAAGATGGCCCACTTTTGGGCAGCGGCGGCAGCGCCCACCGCCGCGTCCAGGCTGCGCCGCTCGGAAAACAGGCGCGCCTGCGGGTCCTGTTTCACCAGTTCGTCAAGGAAAAAGGTGAAAAGCTCGTCTTCCGTGCTGAACCGGTAATGATGACCGTGGTCGCCCAGCAGCTGCCACATCGTCGGCGCGACCTGGCCGCCTCGATTCATGCAAACCATCTCGAGCACCGGCCGACCGGCCAGGTTCAGGTACATGGTACGTGCCAGCTGACCGTCCGGGTGAAAGTAGTCGACCGAGGACTTAAAGCCGCGCCAGTCAAAATTCTCGCGTGCAGTCAGGTTCCCGAAGCGGTCCTGATAGGTAATCGACCCAATCAGGCCGACGGTGCCGGGCATCACATCGATGCGAGCCAGCGTCAGACCATTTTCTTCAAGAGTGGAATAGTTGGGGCCGTGGCCGGCAATTTTGTATGCGGCCAGCGGGATCTGCTTGAGCAAGCGCAGCTTTTGTTCAACTCTCGGCACGCTTGTCGTCCCTTGAAAATAGTCGTACATATTCAGCACTTGCGCTGATTTTAGTCCCACCGTCTTGCGGTCGCGCGCCAAAAACCGGTTGTAGTTGCGGGTCACATACACCGCATCGGTCGCAGTGGAACGGGAAAGCAGTCGCACCCGCCGTGCTTGGGCGTGCTCGGTGCCGGAGTTATAGGCAAAAATATTTTCACTGATAAAATAGTTCATCCTCAGCCCTCCTCCGGCTTGCAAAACCGCGCGGCAACTAGTTTGGCCGGCCAATTTGCCTGGGCGTCCGCCAGCAGGGCCTGCCACTGCGCCCATACCGCAGCACTTGAGTAGCGCCTGGCCGATTCATAGGCGCCGGCAGAATACCACTGCGCCAGCGCCGGATCACGCAGCACTTTCAGCATGGCCTCTGCCATGGCGCGATAATCGCCGTAAGGCACGACCTGCCCGTTCACGCCGCTTTCGACGATTTCGTTCGGTCCGTAATTGACATCGTACGTAAACGCGATCAGCCCATGCGCGATGGCCTCCATCACGGCCAGGTTGAACCCTTCCATGCGTGACGTCACGCCAAACATCATGGCCGAATTCTCGATTTGATCGATGTCTTGGGTGTAGCCCTTGAGCGTCACCACCTTTTCCAGGTGCTCGGCTTGGATCACCTGCTCGACTTGCAGGCGGGCCTTGTAGTCGTCGCTGGGATCGGCGTACCCGTACAGATCAAGGGTCACCTGTGGAATTTCGCGGTGCACAATCGCGACGGCCCGGACCAGGTCGTCCAGGTGCTTTTCCCAAGCGATGCGGGCAAAGGCCACAATCTTACCGAACTGCCGCCGCGCCACTGTCACCCGCGGCGCCGCCAGCAACTGATCCGGCACCACGCCGACTGCGATGGCAAAGTGTGCCGCCCGCGGGTGGAACCGCTGAGCCACTGCCTCGGCCTGCTTGCGTGTCGCCGAAACCACCGCATCAAACGCGTCAACATCGCTCAGCGCAAATTCGTAATTGTTGTTCAGCAGCGGATCGTCAGGCTCCTGGGCGTTGGCCGTGTGCGCGTTATGCAGATACAACACCGTGTACGCCGGCCGCTTCAGCCGCGTGATCCCCCACTCGACCAGGTGCGAGCGATCCAAGACGAAGACATTGGGCCGTTTGAGGTCCCAAAAATCTAAATTGAGATCATCCAAAAAATGCTGCGTCAACGCCTCAATCGTCGCAAACTGAAACACCTGGCCATCACGTTCGGTCAGCCGCCAGCCGGCCTGCTGGCGCTTGCCTTGCCGATCATCGCGGTTGTAGCTTTCCAGCACCGGCTGACCGGCTGGCGTCAGCCAAGTTTCCATGCCAATTTGGTTGTCCGGCGTGTACCACTGCTGCAGGCTGACAAAGCCGCGACTGTCGTATTGCTCGACCAGGTACAAGTTGCCAAAAGCGTCAAACAACTCGGTCGAATGCACGCGCTGTGCATCCGGCCAGAAGTTGACCCGCGCCACCAACTGCCCCCCTGCAGTGACGAGCACCCGGTTCTTGCCTGGCTCGTGCTTAACAGTCGTGTTCGCCACGCCAAAGTCCAGATCTGCCAACGTGATTCGGCGATCCTTCACCTGCTCGGCGTGCTGAAAGTAGTCAAACATGCTGATCAACTGGGCGTCCGGAATGCCGGCTTGCCGCGTGTTTTCGTGCAGTTCCGGATCCCAGTTGCGAATCACGATCCGGCAGTCCGCGCCGTGCTCGTTGAACAACTTGAACCGCTTCAATTCTGCGTGCTCGATCCCCGACTTTTGCGCATGCATGGTTTCATTAATAAAAAAATTCATAGCCGGCTCCCTTCTGAAATCATCTATGGCCAATTATAGGCTATCGACCATCACTTTTCGCTGGCTGAAACCAATGGCACCAAAAAACGCCCTCAACCAGAACGGTTGAGAGCGAAACCAAAGCGAGTTAGAAATTGGTGGTGTCAGGATCGGTGGCAAGCCCAGCCACGCCGTGCATCCCATCCAAGGTCTTCATGTCCGCATCGCTGAGGCTGAAGTCGAACAGGTCCGTGTTTTGCTTAATGCGGTCGTCATGCACCGACTTGGCCAGCGGCAGGAAGCCGTGCTGCAAGGACCAACGCAGCAGGACCTGGGCCACGCCCTTACCGTACTTTGCGGCGACCTTCGCGAGCTCAGTATTGCCCAGCAGTTTGCCAGTGCCGAGTGGACTGTAAGCCTCGCTCAGAATGTGGTTGTCCTCGTTCATCTTGGTGACCGCCGGCTGTAAATCAGACGGGTTCAGGAAAATCTGGTTGACCATGGGTTCAACCGTCGCGTCTGCCTTGATCACATCCAGGTGCGCCTGCCGGAAGTTTGAAATCCCAATCGCGCGGGCCTTGCCGTCTTTGTAGACTTGCTCCATACCACGCCAGGTGTCTTTGAGGCTGTCTGGGTAAGAGTCGCGGAAGCTGGCCGGATTTGGCCAGTGAATCAGGTACAGATCCACATGATCCAAGCCCAACTTGGTCAGGGACTCATCGATGGCCTTTTGCACCAGGTCAAAGCTGTGCGCATTATTGTTCAACTTCGTGGTGACAAACAGGTCATCGCGCTTCAGCCCAGTGGCCGCCAGTCCCGCCTTGATGCCTTCGCCGACGCTATCCTCATTGCGGTACATCGCCGCAGTGTCGATGTGGCGATAACCCGCCTCGATGGCGACCTCAACGCTGTGCTTGGCCACGTCGCCATCCGGCGTCTGCCACGTGCCAAAGCCGACGACTGGGATCTTCACGCCATTACTCAAGGTATAAGTGTCGCTCATTTTTGAAAATTCTGTCATGATTTGCTCCTTTTCTGTGTGTCCACTCAATTACTTATATTCTAGCCGACCGGCGCACCGGCGTCACTTCTGCCAACTCGGGTAGCTAGTGATCAGCCCTTGCGTGCCCAAATCGCCGTGGCCGTTATCAACCATTGCCTGGTAAAGGGCCTTGGCCTGCTTGGTTGCCGGCAGCGCCACGCCCAGCCGATCCGCCTCTTCCAAAGCGATACGCAGATCTTTGACAAAATGCTTGATGAAAAAACCGGGAGTGTAGTCGCCGACTAGAATACGCGGACCGTAGTTCTCTAGGCTCCAGTTGGCGCCGCCACCGCCGCCTACCGTGGCCAAGACCGTCTTCAGATCCAGGCCGGCCGCCTTGGCGTAAACCAGCATTTCCGTCAGCCCGGTCATGGTCCCAGCAATCATGATCTGATTGGCCATCTTGGCGTGTTGCCCGCTGCCAGCGGGGCCAAAGTAGTGGTTGGTTGTACCAATCTTGGCAAACAGCGGCTGCAACTGATCGTACGCCTGCCGGTCGCCGCCGACCATGATCGTGAGTGTCCCTTTTTGCGCGCCAATGTCACCACCGGAAACAGGCGCGTCCAACGCGCGAATGTCCTGCTTGGCCGCAGCGGCCGCAATACGAGCGGCCAGACTAGGCTGGCTGGTGGTCATGTCCACGATGATGCTGCCGGCTTTCGCCCCGGCCAGCACACCGTCTGGGCCGAAATACACTTGCTCAACATCTTTAGGAAAGCCGACCATGGTAAAGGTGACATCACTGCTTGCAGCCACCTCGCGCGGTGAGTCCGCCCACTTGGCATTGGCATCGAGTACGGCCTGGGCGTGTGCCGAGGTGCGGTTGTACACGGTCACATCGTAGCCAACCTTCAGGAAATTCTTGATGATTCCCGTGCCCATAATGCCGGTCCCAATAAATCCAATCTGCATCTGCTCGCCTCCTCATCTTTACACTATCCAGTATAGCGCCGGCGGCCGAAAATGAAAAAGGCTGAGACATAAAGCGGTTTTAGCCCAAAGCACAAGCGCCCATGCACCACGACTCGGTTTTAGAATCGCGGTGCATGGGCGTTTGTGCGCTTGGGCGTTGCTTTATGAAACGCGACTAGGCAATTTTGTCTCAGCCTCTGGGGGCCAGGGCCAGACTTATGACTTTAAAAAGCCGTGTTCCAACACGTCGAGATACTTTTGCACCTCTTCGACCAACCAGTCTAGGTCCTCGACTGTGGCATGAGGATGCGCGTCAAGAAACGGTTGCGCTTGCTGGCTCACCAAGGTGATCATGCCCTGAATCAGGCCCTCGACCAAGGCTGGCGACACGCCTTCGCGCAGCGGCATGCGCGCCAGGACCGGACCGGCTAAGTCCGTGCTGGCCATGCTCAGTTCATTTTGAAATAGGATCTGCAGCTGCGGTTTGACCGTTTCCGGCACGTCGCTTCCGCCATACAGCGCCATTCCAAAGCGCATTTCGTCCTGGTACTGCAGTTGCAGCTGAATCTTGTAGCGCAGCGCGCGGGTGATCATCGACTGGAGGTCTGGCGCATCCTGCCAAACGGCAAAATCCGCGACTGCGTTCAACCGGTCGAACACCCTGTGGGCAACCGCCAGGTACAGCTTCGCCTTGCTGTCAAAATAGCGAAAAATCAGTCCCTTCGAGACCCGCGCCTCCTGGGCGATTACGTCTGTTTTTGCCGCCTGATAGCCCTGGCTGGCGAATTCATGCATCGCAGCCGTCAAGATCCGGTCGACTTTGACCGGATCACGGGGCACCTTTGAACCCTTTTTCACCATGGCGCCCCCTCAATTCATCGTCAAATCACGCCGGCGGTAACTGACATACGCCAACCCGAACAAGCCGATTCCAAGCGCGGTCATCCTGGCAAAAGTGGGCCAAGCGACTGCGCGTGTCGGCACCGCGTTGACCCATCCAAACGGTGACAGCCGCTCCGCCCACTTAGGAAAATCAAGCATGGGGCCAAGAAACATGGACAACACCCCGTACACCGGTACGACCCAGATCAGGGTCTGAAGCCGGGGCAGCAATCCCACTAGCAAAGCCGCGAGCCCGCATACCACCAACAGCGCCGGCCAGTAGCCGACAAAGCCGCGCATAAAGCGAGCCAGGCTGATTGGAGTGGTCATCGAGGCGTTACCGGCCACTCCCATCCCCAAGACGCCAAGCGCCAAGGCCAGAGTACCCACCCCAACTGCCTCAAACGCATGGCTGAGAAACAGGTGCAGGCGAGAAACCGGCGCAGCGTGCAACAGCTCAAGGTAGCCTTTGCGCTCGTCCGTGTTCAGCCGCAGCAGCGTCGAAATTGCCGGCACCGCCGCGACCACCGCAAAAATTACGACCAGCGTATTGGCCAGTCCCAGCACCACGGCGCGGTTGGCCGCAGCGACCCCGCTGCTGCCCAGCAGCTTGGCCAGCATTGGATTGGATTGGACCAAGTCGCCGACTGTGCCAAAAATGGAGCCATACGCGGCACCGAGGACAAACAAGCCGAGTAACCAAATAATCGTGCTGGTCCGATCCAGCCGCGCGAGGAGCATCAGCGGCCCTTGCAGGAAGCGCGAGGCTTTACTGCGGCCTGCGCGCGGCTCAACCAGGCCGGCCCCAATATCGCGCGCGTTGGCCAGCGCCACCGCCCCGAACAGCACGGTAGCACTCAGACCCAGCATCAGCCAAACCGGCGTCCAGACATTTGCGGTGTACAGATGCATTTTCTCGATCCAGCCAAAAATCGTCCACCAGGTGAGAGCGGGATTTTTCACGTCAGTCCCCATCCGCGCCACGTACAGCAGGCCTAGCCACGCATAACTCAGCATGGTCGAAGCGCGCGCTGAGCTAACCATTTGCGCAAATAGCAGTGAAAAGGTACCGAACATGAACCCAAAAGCGGCCAGTCCCAGCCCAAACAGCCAGCTGCCCGTTGCACTGGCACCGGGCATATTGGCCGCCTGCAGGCCAAGGGCTTCCAGGACGCCTGCCACGCCGTTGATCATTAGCAGCTCAATAATGGCGGCCAGCAGTGGACTCTGTCTGCCGACTGCATGGGCCAAGATCAACTCGGAAGTGCCAGCATCCTCCTCGGCCCGCGTGGCGTGAACGGCAAAGTAAACATTCATCATGGCGGCAAACAGGCCCATGAACACCATCATTTCCGCCCCATAGATCACCGCCGAAGAAAATGGTGGGGTCGCGGTAAACGGTCCAAACAGCGACACCATGGCCGGGGTTTTTAAGGTTTGCGCAATTGACGCCATAGCCTTGGGCGTGCCGTAGATCCCTTCAAATTTGGCCGCCGCGCTGGCCATCATGCCTGCCAGCCCAGCAATCCAAAGGAAGATTTTCAGCCAGTCATGACACAGGTTAAGCCGCACCAACGCCCAAGTGTTTGCGTACCTACTGCTCATCTTTGCCACCTTCTTGATTGTAGTAACGCAGGAAGAGGTCCTCAAGCGTCGGCGGGGTAGTGATCAGCTGGGTGATTCCCAGCTGACTGAGTGCCGTGATCGTGTCCCCGAGCGCCTCGGCATCGACCGAAAAAACCGCTTGCGTCGGGGTTTTGGCCTTGAACTGATGCACCGAAGGCAGCGCCTCGATCGCCGTCAGCGGCTGCTGGGTCGTGACGCGCACCGTGCTGCGGCTAAGCTGCCTCATCTCGGCCAGGCTGCCCACCTCAATGATCTCGCCTTGGCGAATAATCGCGATCCGGTCACACATTCGCTCCACTTCACTGAGAATGTGCGAGGACAGCAACACACTCTTGCCCGCCTGCTTCAACGCCAACACTTCCCGCTGGAAGACCTCTTCCATCAGCGGGTCAAGGCCGCTGGTCGGCTCGTCAAAAATAGATAAGTCCGCTTGACTGGAAAACGCCGCGACCAACGCGACTTTCTGCCGGTTGCCTTTTGAATAGGTCCGGGCCTTCTTGCGGACGTCCAGAGCAAAGACCTTGATCAGCTCATCTGTGCGATCGGAGTGCTTCTGGCCGTTCAGCCGCAGCAGAAAATCGATCACCTCACCGCCGCTCAGGTTCGGCCACAGATTGACATCCCCAGGCACGTACGCGATGCGCTTGTGGATGCTGACTGCATCGGCCCAGGCGTCTTGGCCAAAAATGGTTGCCCGGCCAGCAGTCGGACGCAGGATGCCAAGCAGCGTCCTGATGGTCGTCGACTTGCCAGCACCATTGGGCCCAATAAACCCAAACACTTCCCCCGGGTGAATACTGAACGTAATATCCTTCAGGGCCTGAAACTTTCCGAACTTTTTCTGCAGGTGATCAACGGTCAAAACGTCTGCCATGATCTCGCCTCCCCAATTGATGAGGCAAGTGTACGGCCTGGTGACTGCTCGGTCAATGACTTTCGAGTCACTGACGCGGTGGCGTGATGCGGTGCGGCCAAAGGGTTTTGCGCGCAGGCAACGCGTCAGTCAACCGCGGCTGCCACACATCGAAAAACCCCTTGAGCGGCAGCGGCCGTTCAAGGGGCAAAAATCATGTGAAACTTTGGTTACTTAACGATTGTCACGACGTCATCCCAAGGTGTCGCAGTGGTGGCCAACACGGCGTTTAGCCGCTCGATGTTGGCCTTGCCTTCAGTTTGCATCCATTCTCTACCGGCTGCTTCACCGCGGGCAGCAAACGGGATGATCCCATCCTTCCAGGTCGCCCGGCCGCACAGCACACCATTGAAAGTGGCGCCGGCGTCATGGGCAAACTGCAATTCCTTTAAGAACAACTCGTTAGAAACCCCGGCACTCAGGAAAATATACGGCAGAGCGGTGGCATCGGCCTGCTGCTGATAGAAACTCGAAGCTTCCGCTTGACTGTATACCGGACTTTCGCCGTCAGTAAAGCCTTCAACAAACGCCTGGTTAACTGGCACTTCGACTTTGAGCACCGAAACGCGGTAACGGGGGTCGCTGAACTCCCGCGTGGTTTCGATCACCTTGTGCGGTTTCACTTTTGCGTATGCCGCATCAGCCACGCCGTCCAAATCTGCGGCGTATGTGACCAGCTCCAAGAAAAACGGCAAATCGTTCGCCGCCGCTTCTGCCCCGACTCGTTCCACAAAGGCCCGCTTGCGATCATTGACCGCATCCCCCTCATCGACGTCGTAATAGAGCAGGAACTTGACCGCGTCACCGCCTTCCTCGGCGATGCGCAGCGCGCTTTGATTATTGATCAGATCCGGGAACCGGCCCGGTTCAGTCGCGTCGTAGCCCGTTTTTTCGTACGAAAGCAGCAGGCCGGCACTGGCGGCGCGAGCCTTGGCGGCAGGCAACCCAAATTCTGGATCGAGCAGGATCGCGCTGGCATATTTGGTCAGCTCCTCGGACACGACCTCCTTAAAATCACTCAGTGCAGTTTCACTGGCCGCTCCAGCAGCCGCTGCGTTCAGCATTTTCTGCAACGAGCCCCGCTGGTCGATCGCCAAGGCGGCAATGACGTGTTGATCGTTCGACAGCTGCTCCAGATGTTGATATTGACCCTGTGTCAATTTTACCGACATATTTGTCCCTCCAATATTTCTACCCCAAATTTTCAGTCAGCCATGCTAGTGCTTCACAATGTCATTGACGTACACCACACCGGCCTGGCCGTCTCTCAGCAGGTCAGGTGCTGCCCCCAGCATCTGGGCGTTTAAATAGCTGATCACCATCGGCAGGTTAGCGCCGGCGTACAGGTCAAAGTCGCCGCCTTGCGCCAGCACCGCGGCGGCCACATTGCTTGGCGTCCCGCCCTTCAGATCAGCCAGCACCGTGACTTTTGACTCGCCGGCAATGGCGGCCTCGAACTTGGTGCGAAAATCTTCCGGTCCTTCGTTTGGCTGCAGCCCCACAGTCGCAATGTCGGCTTGCGGACCCATGATCATTTCAGCGCTGGCCTTAAGCGCGGCGCTGAAATCGCCATGGCTGATCAAAACCAATTTGCTCATTTTATTGACTCCCTTACCCATTAATTTGCACAGCGAAGGCGCCAGACACAGAAGGTTCCCGTGCGACAGCGCCTCTGATAACCAGTTTGACTAACCCTTCGCGATCAGCCCCAGCGCGGAAAGCACCACGGACACGATCAGCACAATGAAGATGGCGCGGGTCGAGGTCATGTGCTTGCGCCCTAGCAGCCAGTAAATCCCGGCAACGATTAGCGCCGGCAGCAGCTTTGGCAGGATCATATCCAGGCTATTTTGAATATCCAGTGGCACGGAGCCCACATTCGGGGCCCAGGCAAACTTCACATTGATCATGGTGGCGACCAAGGCGCCAACCATGAAGACCCCCATGATGGTCGCCGCGTTGGTCAAAGCAGCGAGCCGGTGTGACATGGTGGTGACCAAGGCCACCCCTTCGTTGTAGGCCACCCGCAACTGCTTCCAGCGGAAGACCATGACGGCAATTTGCGCCAGAATCCAGATGAACACCCCGATGGGATTGCCTTTGGTTGCCATGTTGGCCGCAATCGCCCCAAAAATCGCAGGGATCAGGGCCGCAAAGATTGAGTCCCCGATTGAGGCAAACGAGCCCATTAAGCCGGCTTTCATCCCGGCAACAGTTTCCTCACCCTTGATTCCTTCTTTTTCCTCGACCGCCAGATCGATCCCGGTAATGATGGTGTTAAAGAAGTTGGACGTGTTGAAGAACTGGGTGTGCGTCTTCATCATCTCTTTCAGCTCTGGCGTGCCATCACCGTAAATCTTGCGCAGCTGCGGCAGGATCGTGTACAGGTAGCCGGAGCCTTGCATCCGCTCGTAGTTCCAACCCAGCTGAAAACCGAACAAGCTGCGGCGGTTGATCTGCCGAAAGTCGTCATCATTTAACTTATAAGTCGGCGTCTTAGAGTTCATCATCTTCGATTTCTCCTTTCTCATCCGCGGCAGGCTTCTTGTCGCTGCTCCCGCTGCCGCCACCGGCATTCGTCGCCGTTGACTGCTGGTAGGCAATCGCCGCAAAGGCAAACCCAATCAGCGCAATGGCAAGCATGGAGAGGCCGTTGAAGGACGTGGTGAAGGTCTTCGCCACGCCGGCCACCGCGGTGCCGAGCGTTTGGATGTTGCCAAAGACCGTGGAAAACAGCATCGTCACGGTGAAACCGAGGATCAGGTAGGCAAAGTGTTTCTTCACTGGCAGGTAGTGCAGCAGGATTGCGAACCCAACCGCCGGCAGCACTGCCCCGGCAGTGGCCAAGCCATCGCCTAGCCACTTCCAGCTCGTGTTCAGCACGCGGGCCAGATTGGCCACAAACCCACCACCAAACGCCAAGGCCAGACCAACTGGGATCATCCGAGACAACGCCCAAGGCAGTGCCCCGGCAATGAAGTACCGCTCAATGCCCTTGTAGTTATATTCATCGACCATTTTGTCGATTTTGTGCGCGAAGAACGTGTTGGCGAACCGGGCTAGAATATCCGTTTGAATCATGATGCTGGCCACTGGCACCGCAATTGCGGCAACCGCGGCTGCCGGTTTCATCCCGGAACTGATCGAAAACGCCGTGGCCAAAATGGTGCCTGAGTTCGCATCAATTCTTGACGCCCCGCCGAACGTGCCGACACCCAAAACAGTCAGCTGCATTGACGCCCCAATCAGCAGTCCGGCGCGCATATCACCCATGACAAGGCCGGTGACTAACCCGGCAAACACGGGTGAACTCATCGCGGAATAGATTTGCAATTCATCGAGAATCTGATAGCCTGCGTATAATGTTAAAATTGCAATTTGCCACCATGCGATCATTGTTCGCTCCTCCTATCCTTTTTCAGCAGGGACATGAAGTCCGCCGCGGGATCTCCCGGCACCATCTGGGCCACCAAATGCACGCCCAGCGAATCTAATTCCTCGAAGGTCTCAACGTCTGCATCCACCACGTTAATGGACTTGGTGATCGAGCGGGTCTCGTCCGTCTGCGACATGTTGCCGACATTGATCTCTTTGATCGGCACCCCGGCCTTCACCAGCGCCAGGTAGGTTTCTGGCCGCTTGGCAACGAGAAAAACTTTCTGTGAATCATAGCGATGATCCAAAATCTGCTTGGCGGCGCGCTCGGTATCAAGGACTGACAGCCGCACCCCGTCTGGAGTGGCCATGCGCAGCCCACCTTTTTCTACATCACTCTTGGCCGCCGCATCATCGACCACGATGATTCTGGTCGGCCCCAGCTTCGTCGTCCAAAGGTTGGCGACTTGACCGTGGACCAGTCGGCCATCGATCCGTGCTGCAATAATTGCCATGAATTATTCCTCCTTTGTTTTGCTACCCTCAACCAGTGGGTGGTCGACCCGCTTCAAACTGTCGGTATACCGTCCTTCGGTTTCAAATACGATCACCGTGTTCTCGCCTGCGTGGAGCAGCGCTTTTGGCACGTATAGCGAAACCGTCGGGCCCAGATCCCAAAATCTGCCGACGTTAAACCCGTTAACCAGCATCACCCCCTTACCAAATCCGCGACAATCAAGGTACGTATCTTGCGGTTCATCAACCGTGACTTGGTACTGATAGAAACTCGGGACCCCAGGTACCCACTTTCGAGCAAAATCGAGCTGGGCGGCGCGATCAAGGTCCAGCGCGTATTGCACAAAGTCTTGGATAAAGTGCAGATCGACCATCACGCCAGTCTGGATTCCCTTGCGCTGCGTCGATGACTCGAGCTTGGCGCCATAGTTCACTCGGCCCATGTTTTCCACCAGCACATCCAACTGGTGTTGGCCAGCTGCTTCAGGCAGGGGCAACGGCTCGCCGATGGCCTCCTGGTACTGCGTCCCGAGCCACTTTTCATCAAGAAAGGCCTGAATGCGGTCACGCGCGTCAATGATCCGCAGCTTGGCTGCACGCCCGGTATCTGGTGCCGCGAGAAGCGGGCGGCTGCGATACAGCGTATAGCCGCCAGTTTGCCCCAGCGCTTCCTGGGTTTGCGGGTACTTGGAAGCAACTGGGGTGGCCAGTTGATCGAGGACCGCGAACAGGGATACTTTAGCCGTCAATGGATGCGTCGCCGGCGGCAGGGTCGGCTTGATCAGCGGCTGAAACTGCGGCAGGTCCGGCAGCATTTCGTGAACCACCCGCTGAATAGCAAAGTACTTGGGCGTTGGATTGCCCTGCTCATCAAGTGGGGCGTCATAATCGTACGAGGTCACCTGCGGCAAATCGTGCTGCTGGCGCGCCGAGGTCCCGTTCATGAACCCAAAATTGGTCCCACCGTGAAACATGTAAAGGTTTAGCGAGCCCCGCGCCAAAATTGGTCTCAAAGCCGCCGCAGTTTCGTCAGGGGCGCGCTTGACCACAGACTCACCCCACCGGTTGAACCAGCCGGTCCAAAACTCCATGCACATGAGCGGCCACGCGCGGCCATGCGCTTGGTGAAAGTCCGCCAGCCGATCGAAATGATGTGCCGCGTGGCCGCCAAAATTGCCTGTGGCCAAGATGTCGTCGTCAATCAGACTGCCAGCTTCCAGCGCTGCCGGCCAGGGCCCATCGGAGGTAAACAGCGGCACGTCCACCCCGTGCTGGCGCATCAGCTTGGCCAGCGCGCGCATGTAATCATGATTCTCGCCGTACGAGCCGTACTCGTTTTCCACCTGCATCATCAACACATTGCCGCCGCGCGTCACCTGACAGTCAACCAGCTGCGGCATCAGAGCGTCGTAATAACGGTCAACCGCCGCCAAAAATGCCGGATCATCTGAGCGCAGTCGCATGTGCTTGGTCAAAAGCCAGGTAGGCAGCCCGCCAAACTCCCACTCGGCGCAAATGTACGGGGAAGGGCGCACAATGGCATGCAGGCCAAGCGCCTGGGCAAGGCCCAAAAAGTGTCGGAGATTTCGGCCCTCGGTGAAATCAAACTGTCCTTCATGGGCCTCATGCAGGTTCCAGGGCACCACGGTTTCGAACGTGTTAAACCCCAGCGCCTTCAAGTTGGTCAAACTGTGCTGCCAATCAGTAGGATGAACCCGAAAATAATGAATCGCCCCGGACAGAATCTTGAATGGCTGCCCGTCGAGCAGAAAGTCGCGGGCCACGGAAAAAGTTGTCATTGCTGCGCTCCTTCGCGGTTCGGTCCATCATCAAGTGCGGCTGCCGGCGTCTCAGTCTTCCGCCTGGTAAACCAGCGCACCGTCCAAGTGGGTCTCCAGCAGGTGCAAGTCGGCATCGAGGACCAGGTAATCGGCCTCTCGCCCAGGTAAAATACTGCCGCAGTGCGCTTGAATCCCACAGGATATCGCTGGCGTTTGCGTCGCCATTTTGACAATGTCCGCCGGGGTGGCCGCCCCCCATGCCAGCAAATTGGCCAGGGCGTCTTTCAGCTGCAGCACCGAGCAGGCCAGGCTGTCGCCGTCTTTCAGCCGGGCCATCCCGTCCTTGACGTAAACGGCAAATTCGCCCAAGGTGTAATCGCCATCTGGCATCATCCCCGCCCGCATGCAGTCAGTGATCAGCGCGACATGCTCGGGGCCGACCAGGCGGATCAGCATGGCTGCGACTTCAGGCCGGACGTGGTGGCCGTCGCAGATCAGCTCATCGGTCACCCCGTCCAGTGCCATCGCGGCGCCAACCATACCCGGCGCGCGGTGGCTGAGCGGACTCATGCCGTTGAACGTGTGCGTGAACACCGTGGCACCTGCGTCCACGCACGCCTTCGCCTGCTCAAACGTGGCATCGCTGTGGCCCAGTGCCACCACGGTGCCGGTTGCGGCAACAGCCTGGGTGAAGGCCGCGGCTCCTGGCCGCTCTGGCGCGATCGCGATCTTTTTGATTAAGCCGTTGGCTGCGGACTGCCAGGCTTCAAATTCGGCTACACTCGGGTTCTTAAAATACTTCGGGTTCTGCGCGCCCTTGTGCTTAGTCGTGAAATACGGGCCTTCGAAGTACAGTCCCTGTATCTTCGCACCAGATTCCTCACCGGCATTTGCCGCCACCGTGCTGCACACCGCCTTCAGCTGCTCAAATGAGCCGGTCAGCGTGGTTGGCAGCCAGCTGGTCACCCCGGCTTGCACCAGGTGCTGGCTCATTGCCTCAATGCCTGCCCAGTCGTTGTCCATGACGTCGTGGCCCAGCAGGCCGTGAATGTGCGTGTCGACCAGCCCGGGCGCGATCCAGCGGCCCGGCTGCTCGACGATGTCCCCAGCCGGACGGGCTCCTTCTGGCAGGTAAGCCCCAAACTTACCGTCAGCTGTGATCTCGAGATACCCGCCAGTTTCCACCGTGTGTGGCAGAAAATATTTGGCGGCGTGAATGTACTCACTCATTTTTTCACTCCCCCTAGCGCGTCAGCGAACCGCTGGGTAATCGTGCAGAATCACACCCTTGACCACGCGATTGACCGTGCCGGTCGGCGACGGGGTGTCGGGCCGATTGCCGACCTTGACCGATGCCAGCAAGGCCAGCGTCTGCGCGAACATCACATCCGGCAGCGCCTGATACGCCTCTGGAAGGTCGGCGGTGCCATGGTCAAAGTAAAAACCGCTGCCGGCAAAGTTCTGCGCCTGCTTTGTGCCCACCGCCATGACGAGAGGGGCGATGTGGTCACCTGCGACTTCAGCCAGCAGGTCCAGATCGTACTGCCTGCTGTACGGGTCGTTGGCGACAAAATCAAACAACAGGGTCTGCGAATTCACAAAGCTCTTCGGGCCGTGGCGGAAGCCCATGGAACTGTCGAACATGGTGGCATACCGGCCAGCGGTGAGCTCAAGGACCTTCAGCTGTGCCTCGCGAGCCAGGCCGCTCAAGCTGCCAGTGCCCAGGTAGACGATGCGCTCAAAATCTTGGTCAACCAGCGCCTGAATGGCCGACTCGCGGGCAATCACTTCGCGGCCCATCGCGGCGACGGTCTGCACCCAGGCCTGCTTGGTTTCGAGGCTTGAGGTGTCGAAGACCAGCAGCGCGGTGAGCAGCATACAGGAGAAGCTCCCCGTCATCGCGAACCCTTTGTCGTTTGACCGGGCGGGTTGCAGCAACACCAGAGTCTGAGGCTCTGTCTGCGCTTTTTGGGCTAACTGACCATCCGGTGCACAGGTGATGCTAATCTGATGAAGCGAGGTCACAAGTTGTTCGGCCAGTGTCACGGTTTTCAAACTTTCCGGTGAATTGCCGCTGCGGGCAAACGAGACCAGCAGTGTCGGTTCATCCGGAGTTAGGTAATCGGCTGGGGCCGAAACGATGTTGGTGGTCCCTACCGACTCAAACGAGAAGCGGCGCCGGTCGCCGTGCGCCTGAAGGTATGGTGTCACCGTATCGCCGACGTACTGGGAACTGCCAGCACCCGCAAACACCACGCGTACCGGCTGGCCGTTAGCCTGGTCTGCGACTTGTGCGAGAAATGCGTTGATTTTCTCCTGGTCCTTGGTGTAATTGGCCAGTGCTTCAAGCCACAAATCTGGCTGTTGCTTGATTTCCGCAGTCGTAATCTGAGCACCCATTTGCGTCAGTGTTTCAGTTGATTGTTCAAACAAAGTTGTCTCCTCCAGTAAAGTGAGTTAGTGGTTAGCGTGCTGAACGTGGTAGACAAATTGGTCAGCGCGGGCAGCACTCAGCGTGTATTCGATAATGTCGCCAGTAGTCGTAAAGGCCGTCCGCCGGATTTTCAGACAGGCCGAATTAGGTGGTACGTTCAATAATTGCGCGTATTCAGGGGCCATCAGGTCGGCAAAAAAAGTCTCATCCACGGTGTCGATGTGAATGCCATAATGTGCTTGAAGCAAATCGTATAATGGCGTGTCCTTGAGCAAGGCTTTGTCGAGATCCGGCAGCGCCGCGACTGGCAGATAGCTGCGCTCGACCATCATCGGTTCGTGATCAGCCATTCGAACGCGATCAAGCACATGAACCGCCGCTCCGTGCTTAAGCCTCAGGTGCTCGGCGACCATCGGCGGCGCCGGGATCTGCCTCAACGCCACCACCCGGCTTTCCGGATGCCGCTTCATCGCGCCCATCTGCTGGGTGAAACTGAACGCTGCGGCCACGTCGGCCCGATTGTCCAGCGGCTCGGCAACGAACGTGCCTTTACCCGGACTGCGGTAGATGAACCCGCGCAAAAACAACTGGTTCAATGCCACGCGCACCGTATTGCGACTCATGTGATACTGCTCACTGAGCGCCCGCTCCGAAGGCAGCTTGTCATTTGGCCGAAGCTGTTCGGTCACCAACTTTTCAAGTTCCTGCGTCAGCCTTTCAGATAACGAAGCTTTTGCCATCTCATCACCTCCCATTTGTCTCACGTGGTACCTACCACGGCCAACCTACGCCCGAAATGTTAGCGTCGTCAAACAGAAACACTCCAAATTTAGCAAGTTCTCTTAGTTTTTTAATTCAAGTACAAAAAGTCACCCGTGCAGGTAATTAAAAGGCTTATTTTAGAGGGCAAAACAGTACCAGGTACTTTTGTCCTGTTCTTATACGTTTATATTTTAGATACGTATTAGTTATTTTATATTCAAGCTTGCCGCTCCTTGCTCAGGCATGGGTTGTCCCCTTAGCCTGACCAAAAGTCCCTACGCTTTACTAAAAACCGAAACAGTCAAAAATATTAAATAACAGCTCGTGGGCTTCAAGTCTGTTCCGTAAGCGCTTTCTCAACGGTTTAATTCGCACCGCTTTCAGTGAACAACCGGCCCCAAGTCGCCGGCCTGGCAGCTATCCCGCTGCCGTGAGGTTGAGGCTTCGCTCACTCGCGCCTTCCCCCCAACTGGACGGGCCTGAACTTGTAAAACCAGTTGAATCTGTTATTCTTAATCTGTTGCCGGCAACCAATCAAAGGAGTCTTTCACTTGCTCATCTTTAACGAATTTCCCGTCGGCGCAGCGACGCTCAATGTCGTTGCAGCACACCGGGCCAAAACAGAACAAGGGCTGCGCGAGCTGGGCGTGTACCCGGGTCAGGAAATGCTGCTGATGGCTTTGCTGCAAGACGATGCCGCCCCCAAGCCGCAAAACGTCTTGGCCGAGCTGCTCGACGTCGACCACTCAACCATCGCCAAGTCGGTTCGCCGCATGGCGGCAGCAAACATCGTTCAGACCCACCGCTCAGCGCAAGACGGTCGCGTCACACTTGTCGCCCTCACTGCTTCCGGTCTGACCCTGGCCAAACAGGTCAAAACAGTTTGCCAAGCGGTGGAACAAGCGGCCACCGCTGCACTGTCTCCTGAAGAGCAAGCCACCTACATTCGACTAGCTGGCAAAATGACGGCCGCACTAAAAAAATGAGCCATCAGGCGGCTGCCCGATGGCTCTTACTTACACTTCACTGGTTTTAAAACGTCTGGCCCAACTGAACTGCCTGCTGCTCTGCCGCCGCAACGATTGCCTCGGCCTGATCGGGGAAGTGATCCATGCCTTCAACTGGCAAATCGATCACTTTTTCTGTTCCCAGGTACTCAAGGGCAGCGTGGACGTACTGGGTCGCTGGGTCTTTGCCTTCGTACTTACCGCCAGCGGCTTGAATATGCATGACCTTTTTGCCTGGCAGCAGCGCAATGTGACCAGTGGCGGTGTAACGGAAGGTCTGACCCACCACGGTGATTGCATCGATCCAGGACTTCAGCTTGGTCGGGATACCAAGGTTCCACATGGGGTTGGCGATCACAATTTTATCGGCCGCCTTGAACTGATTCAAAGCATCACCGAAAACCGCCAGCTTGGCGCCAGCTTCTGCCGTGGGCGTTGCATTCGGTGCAAACGCGGCCAGCATCGCGCCGTCAAGTTCTGGAAAGTTTTCTTGATACAGGTCGCGTTCAACAATCGTATCATCCGGATTGCTTGCACGATAGCGCTTCATAAAGGTTTCCAGGACTTTCATGCTGCGCGAACGATTGGGACCAAACGGATGGGCTTTAATGACTAATACCTGACTCATTGTATGTATCTTCCTTTCACGACCAGCTTTTTGGTTGCCGGCTACGTAAATAGCATAGCCTAGATAAAGGTGGCTGGCAACCTTTTTCTTGAAAACTCTCGTCTTGCCCGCGTGCGTAAGACGGCGCTGCGACTGTGCAAGAAAATCACCACCACGATGATTGCAAAAAGCAAACGCTTGTTCGATAATGGTGGCGAGGTGATCATCATGTCTGTTGCCCAGGACGTCCGGATTCTGAACGAACGCATTGATGCCGCCTTTCGCAGGCGGTACAACACCCGTTACGTCTTGATGGCCAGCAAGGTTCAAGCGGACGGGGCAATTTCTTTTTTTATGAATATCTCACCCAAGGGTCACCGCCGTCGCTCCCTGCCCTTGCACAGCCTGAACACCGCCGACCTGACGTACTTTGAGCAGGTCATTGCCGGCGTGCGCGCCCACACCAATCTCACCATTTTTTACTGCGGCTTTGGCCCCAAAGATTACTGGCCCAGCACCGGGCGGCTCATTGAGACCAGGCGGCGCGGAATCGAGATCAGCCCGCTGGACTGGTGAGCAGCGACCAAAAGTGCCCCTCTGCGTCAAATCAGTCCACAAGGACCTCTGCGCCGCGATTCTAAACTCACATCGGGGTGCAGAGGTCCTTCTCTTTTCGGCTGACCGCACTTGATGGCTCGGCCGCTTGCGTTACTTACCGCTTGAAACTTTCACCAGCCGGCCGCGGTACTGCGTTGGGGAGCTGCCGAAGTGCTTTTTAAACACGGAGCTGAAGTAGTTGGGGTCGGCGTAACCAACCAAGTGACCAATCACCTGACTTTTTTCGGTTGTTTCCAGTAGCAGCCTTGAGGCCCGCTCCATGCGAAAATCCGTCAGGTAAGTGATGAATGACTGCCCCACCTCACGCTTGAACAGCGTGGAAAAGTACGAGTTGGACACTCCAAGCGCCTGGCACACGTCGTTGAGCGACAACTGCTCGTCGCTGTAATGTGCCCGCACGAACTCCTTTGCGCTTTGAATCAGCGCACTGGACGAGTTGTCACGCGCCTGGGCCAGCTGCCGATTGAGGGTCTGACACAGGGTCATCAGCCACTGGCGCAACGTCTGCGGGGACAGCTCTGGCAACCGGGCGTACAGATCTTTCGGGTGGTCAGTCAGCTCTGGAATCTGCAAATGATTGTTGGTCGCAAAGCGGTACAGGGACGACACCAGGTCATTGATCACCACAGTGTGATGCGCCATGCAGGTCGCGGTGCGATTGACGTTTTCCAGGTAGACATCGACGGCCTGCACGATGGCCTCATCCGGCCCAACGTGGACCACCTTGAGCAGCTCTGCCAAAGCCGCGTCGGGAATCGGCGTGAAGTCGCTGACCTCAGTGGGTGCGATCTCCTTGATGTTGATCACCTTGCAGGCCCCGTACAGGCTGCGGTACGACACCGCGGTCCGCGCCCCATGATAAGCCACCGGAAGCTCGAGCAGGTCATCGACGACCGGACCCACCCCAACCGTGATGACCGCGCCAAGCGCATTTTTGACCAGCTTGCAGAACCGATCGGCATCGTCGGTCAATCCGGCCGCGTCATTTTCGGTGTGCAGTTCCACCACGATGACTGTGTTGCGCAGATAGCAGAAAGTGACCGTGGTCCACAGCGCTCCGAAAAAGTCCCTGGCCTGTTTCATCACCTCTGCCCGCAGCGCCATCACATCCTTGCCATCAGGGGCCTGCGCGGTGGAGGTGTGCAGCACCAGGCAACCGTAATAGGGGCCGGTCAGACCGACTTGATAATCGTGCAGGTAGGCGTCCAGGGTTTGGCGCTCAATCTGTCCGTCAATCAGCGCGGCGTAAAAATTGGTCTGCATCACCGGCAGCGAATCGCGGTAGTAATGCTGCATCGCACGCCAATTTTGGAGGGTGTTGCGCTTTTGATTGAGGGTCTGGCGCAGGCGAATCAACACCGCCCGCAGCTCGGCGACGTCAAGCGGCATCGTGAGGTAGTCGGTCACCCCCAGGCGCATTGCCTGCTGCGCGCATTCAAAATCGTTGCAGTCCGTCAAGATCACAAACGCCGTCTCCGGCGACTGTTCCTTGCCGCGCTTGACCACGGCTAAATCCGTCAGCGCGTTGACGCTGACCTCAGTCAACACCACGTCCGGTTTCGTTGCGCCGATCATGCTGAGCGCCGCTTCGGTTGAAAACACGCTCCCGATAACTTGAAAACCCAGCTCACCCCACGGGATGATTTCCTTTAAACTCGACGCCACTGGCGCGTCTTCTACTAACAGCACGCTGTACTTCCCCATAAGTATGCTCCTGTCGTTGCCCTTAACCTTACAATCGCATTTACTAAATCCGCAGCGTATTGATCACCTTTTTTAGTGTATCATGTAAGCGCTTAAATACAACTCAAAGCCCTCGTTTATTTACTTTGATTCTGATTGTGCAAGGCTAAATTGATGACCAGCGCCCCCGCCGTCACGCAAAAAGCCACAGCGTAGTGCTGCGGCTTTTCGTGAACCAAGGTTAATGCGTCTGCCGCCTCGTCATTTCTCCTGAACGTATTTCAGGGAGTCGAGGGTGACGGCGACCAGGATGATGATCCCGGAGAAGACAAACTGCAGGTTCGTGTCGATCCCAAGAATCGTCAGCGCGTAGGTCAACGCAGTGAAGATGATGACCCCGACAACGACCCCGGAAATCTTACCGATCCCACCAGTGAAGGACACGCCGCCGACCACGCAGGCCGCGATGGCGTTCATTTCCCAGCCCTGGCCATAAGCGGCGGAACCTGACCCGACCATGCGGGCACATTCCAACCAGGAGCCGAAGCCGTAGAGAATGCCGGCCAGAACGAAGGCGCCCAGGGTAACTGCGAAGACGGAGATCCCTGAAACGGAAGCCGCTTCAGGGTTGCCGCCGACCGCGTACAAATTCTTCCCAAAGCGGGTCTTGTTCCAGATGAACCAGACGATGGCGATCGCTGCTACCGCCCACAAAATGATTGACGGGAACCCACCAATCTGTGGGATGATCATGCTTGGAATGGCTGGATCAATGGCCCCAAATGACACCCCTTTGGTGGCGTAGGTGACCAAGCCGAAGATGATCAGCGTGTTAGCCATGGTGGAAATGAATGGGTGCATCCCAAATCTTGCGGTGAAGAACCCAGCAATGGCACTCAGGACGGTCGACAGCACAATGCAGACGACCAGGGCCAGCACGACGCGCGGCCAGAGCCCCATTTTGGAAAAGTCATAAATATGTCCAAAGACTTCCCCGGTGTTTGGGCCTTGGTGCATGATGATGGTCGACGCGGTCATGCCCATCCCGACCATGCGGCCAATGGACAAATCGGTCCCGGTGAGCAGGATCAGCCCGGCGACCCCAAGCGCCAAGAACATCTGCGGTGACGCTTGCTGCAGAATGTTGAGAATGTTGTTGTAGGTCAGCAGCGAGGAGCCCTTGATGATTGGGGTGATGATCGCCAAAATGATGAAAACGATGATGATGGCAAAGTACAGGCCGTTGCGCAGCAGGAAGTCGCGGCGGTTGAACGTGTATTTGTAGTTTTCCCACTTCTGCTTCATGTTCTCAGAGAAGGTGAACTTCGACATCCGCAGCAGATCCAGCAGGTGGTACTGGTAGTTAAATGCCTCGTGCTGGCGGTCCTTGATCTGACTCTGGCGCGCCTGGAGAGTCACCTTGGCGTCAAAGAGTTTGTTCTTGTGAACGTAATTCTCCTCTTTGATCTCACTGCGGTCGGAAAGCTTGGCGACCGTCGCTTTGTGTTCCTGTTCCAAGCGGGCGATCTGCTCGTCATACGCCTTTTTGGCAATGACTTTTTCCTCGGCGCAGCTCGCCGCAACGGGCTGGTAGTACTCCTTGTCAAAATGGTCCTTGATGTAGGTCTCGGCCTGCGCGACCAGCTTGGCAACTTGGTCCTTATTAGCGGCCTCGACTTGCTTGGCCCCGACCAACGCCTTCTTGTCGGCTTCGATTCCGGCGTCGCGTTCTGCTTTGCTCAGACTCTTGTCCCGCTTAAGCGCTTCAATGTGACTGTTCAGGCTGATGACCTGATCCGTCCCGTCTTTGCGCAATTCGTTGACCTGGGCCTGAATCTTGCCTACCGCGTCATCGATTGGCTTGCGCAGGGCTGCTTCGGCCTGCGCGGTTAGCACTTTATCTTCTGCCATGTGTGTCTCCCCCTTACATGTATTTCGCGCTGAGCCTCAGCAGCTCTTCCTGATTGGTCTTCTTGGTGTCCACGATCCCCGCCAGGTGACCGTCCGACATGACCCCGATGCGGTTCGTAATGCCCAGGATCTCGGGCATTTCGGAGGACACGACGATGATTGTTTTGCCTTCCTTGGCCATCTTAATGATCAGCTCGTAGATTTCGTACTTCGCACCGACGTCGATCCCCCGGGTCGGCTCGTCCATCATGAAGACTTGTGGGGCGCGCTCCAGCCATTTGCCGACGATCACCTTCTGCTGATTGCCCCCTGACAGGCTGGCAATCAGCTCATCCGGGCCCATGGTCTTCGTGTTCATGACCTTGATCTCGTGCTGGGTCGCCTTAGTCATTTTCGGATCCGACAAGGCCGGGCCGCGCCGGTAGGCATTCAAATTGGTGATGGTGGTGTTGAAGGTCAAACTGCCTTTCAAAAACAGCCCGTTGGCCTTGCGCTCTTCAGTGATCATCGCAAACCCGTGCTCCATCGCCTCTTTGGCGGAGTTAAAGTTAGATAGTTTGCCGTTGAAGTACACGCGGCCCGCGGCGCGAGTCCGTACGCCGAAAATGGTTTCGAGCAGCTCGGTGCGCCCGGCGCCGACCAGCCCGTACAGCCCGAAGATTTCACCGCGCCCGACATCAAACGAGATGTCTTGAAGGTACGGGGCGTACTTGGTGGACAGGTGCTGAACGGACAAAATGGTATCGCCGACTTTGTTGTCGACCGGTGGGAACCGGTTATCCAGCGGCCGCCCGACCATCGCCTTGATCAGTTCGTTCAGATCCGTGTCCTTGGTGTTCTTGGTCATGACCAAATGGCCATCCCGCAGCACGGACACCTCGTCGCAGATCTGAAAGACTTCATCCATTTTGTGCGAGATGAAGATGATCGAAATACCCTGATTCTTCAGCATCCGGACCATGTCGAACAGCTTCTCCACTTCGCGGTCCATCAAGGACGAGGTCGGCTCGTCGAGGACGATCACCTTGGAGTGGTAGGAAATCGCCTTGGCGATTTCGACCATTTGCCGCTGTGACACGCTCATCTTGCGCATCGGCTGGGTCAGGTTTACGGTCATCCCCAACCGGCGGAACAGTTCCGTCGCTTCCCGCCGCATCTGCGCTTCATTGATGACGCCCAGTGAGGTCGTTGGGTAGCGGCCCAGAAACAGATTGTCGAGCACACTGCGGTCCAGCGCCTGGTTCAGCTCCTGGTGGACCATCGCGATCCCGTTTTCCAGGGCATCTTTGGGCCCGGCGAAGGACACCTCCTTACCATCGAGGAAAAATTGCCCTTCGTCGCGCGTTTTGATCCCAAATAAGCACTTCATCATGGTCGACTTGCCGGCGCCGTTTTCGCCCATCAAGCCCATCACAGAACCCTTCTTGACGTCCATGTCAATGTGTTGAAGGACCCGGTTGCGACCGAAGGACTTGCTCAGGTTGCGGATGGCCAGCATCACGTCATCACCGATGACTGGTTTTTCTGGTGTTAGTGTGGTTGAATCCTGCATAATACGTCTTCCTTTCCAGCGCCTGCTTGATTTTTTTGATAAAACAACTCCAGGGTCTGGGGCGGCTCCGAAATGCGAGAAGCACGGGGCAATCCCTGATCCCTGGAGTTGCAGGTAGTGCAGAGGCGGAATTACCGGCTCAGAATGGACGTGTATGAGGAGCCATTATCAGTCTTAACCATGTTGATAGCAAAGGCGTCGTATTGGCTCGGGTTGCCCAGCCGGTTGGTGATGTTGGATTCGGTCTGGCCGTCGCCGCCGATAAATTCAACTTTGAGGTTCATCAGCTTCGCATACTTCTTCAGAAGCGGCTGGTAGGTTGACCCCAGGAAGTTATCTGAGGAGTTGTAGATGTCCAGCCAGACTTTCTTTTCTGGTGAAGTCTTGGTCGACAGCTGCTTGGAAGCATCCGGATAGGTCTTGGTCGGGTTCATGAAGTCCTTGTAGTTGTCAGCGGTGACCGGGACGTTCATGGCGTAGTAGGAACGCTCGTTAGCGCGGTATGCGTAGGTATCCTTGGCCAAAACGTTGCCCACCTTGTCCTTGGTTTCGATCCCGGTGCCCTTCTTGGCACCGTCCAGGGCGTTGCGCAGAACGCGCAGCGTCAGGTAAGCTTGCACATCGGCGTGCTGGCTGACCGTGCCGCCATAGCCTTCGCTGATTGCCGCAACGGCATCGGAGTTGGCATCGTAGCCAAAGGTTGGCACTTTGTTCTTCTTGGACCAAGCATTGAACATCGCCATGCCCATGCCGTCGTTGTTTGACGCGATAACATCGATCTTGTTGCCCAGACTTGAGGACCAAGTGCCGATCGCGTTACCCGCGGTCGCGGCATCCCAGGTCGCACCTGAGTTGTTCTTCATTTCCTGAGAAGCCAGTTCACGGATCGTGTAGGTCTTGCCGCCGACGGTCAGCTTGCTGTCCTTGACCACGCTGGCCTTGCCATCCGTGTTCATCCCAGCTGGGGCGGAGTTGATGTCCCCACTCTTCTTCACGCCAGTGCCCAGCGCTTCACGAACGCCGCGGGTACGGGCAATCGAGTCGTTGTGGCCAACGTCCCCAATCGCGAGTACGTAGCCAATCACGCCATCATTATTGCGGTCGATACTCGAAATGTTTTTGGTGATATAATCCTTGATCATCTTGCCCTGAACTTCGGCCCCTTGCTTGGCGTCGAACCCAACATAGTAGGTGTCCTTGTTGAACTTCAGGGTGGTCATGTCCAGTTTCCCGTTGCTTGAGTTTGATGGCTGACGGTTATAGAACACGACTGGTTTGTCTTTGTTGGCAACCGTCTTGTCGGAGCCGCTGCCTGAGCTTGAGCCGCAAGCGGCAAGCAGGAGTGATGCCCCCAAAACTAAAGTCAAAGCCCCTAGTGCTTTTTGCTTCTTCATGGTGTAACTTCCTCCCTTTAAGCGCTTCCTGTATGCGCTTTCTTGATTCTTAGTGTACAGGGGCAAGGACCCCGTAACCATAGAATATTATTGGCTACACCTAGAATATTTTTGGGAATTTAGTTTAATAAGAAATTTTTTACGTGCCGGTATCACGGTATAAATCCCTGCATTTGCGGACTTGTGGCAGGTCCTTGCACACTTGTTTACGCGACCGATTCCACGGAATTTTAGTAAAACGGGCCTGCGCGCAAAAAAAGCCGTCCCCGCGACCCCGGCGAGAACGGCGTAAAGATGAAGAGGAGTGGAACAGAAAATGACAAACTTGATCAGCCGCTCAGGCGGCAGCTCCCAAGCGACAGTTGCAGTTTAACCCGGATCAGCCGACACGGCAAAAATTTTGCCTCGCCATGAATGGGCGTCTGTGCGAGTTGGCCTAGAAGCCGCGTATAATGAAGGCAAACATCTAACCCACAAGTTGCAGGAGGCATTTCATGAAATTAGATCTGACTCACTTCACGTACGATGGCACCGGCAATTTTCGCATCAAGGACTGGGATACGGACATCCCCAAAACCGAGCAGGGGCTCACGGAAGCCGAGATCAAGGCAGAAATCGCTCAAAATGTCCAAGACTTGGCGCAGGCGCAAGGCAAACTTTACGCACAAAAACGCTACAGCCTGCTGCTAATTTTTCAAGGCCTGGACGCGGCCGGCAAAGATGGCATGATCCGCCATGTCATGTCCGGTGTGAACCCGCAAGGCACCAATGTCGTGTCCTTCAAGCAGCCCACCGTAGAGGAGCTCGCCCACGATTACCTGTGGCGCACCCGCGTCGCCTTTCCCCAGGCTGGCAACATCACGATTTTCAACCGGTCGCATTACGAGGAGGTGTTGGTCGATCGCGTGCACCCCGAGAACCTGCTCCTTGAGCATCTGCCTAACATCGACGTCGTCGCCGACGTGACCCCCAAGCTCTGGCAGCGGCGCTATAAGGACATTCGCCACATGGAAAGCATGGCCAGCCGCGATGGCATTGTGATCGAGAAGTTTTTCCTGCACATGAGCAAAGACGAGCAGAAGAAGCGCTTCCTCGACAGAATCGAGCAGCCCGACAAAAATTGGAAGTTCTCCGAAGCTGACATTCGCGAACGCCGCTACTGGGACGACTACCAGGTAGCGTATCAGGACGCCATCGCCGGTACCGCCACGAAGAAGGCCCCCTGGCACATCATTCCGGCGGACAACAAGTGGTTCGGCCGACTGATCGTGTCCAAGCTCATCCTCGCACGGCTTGAGAAGCTGCCACTTGCCTACCCCACCGTCACGGCCGAGCAGAAGGCTGGCCTGCACGCGGCACTGGAGGAACTGACCGGAAAAGCCGAAAACTGAGGCACAACATTAACATCGCGTCCCAGACCGTAGTCTTGCTGGTCGAGACGCGATTTTTTTGCCTCGGCAGGAGGGCGAGGAAACCTTACAGGCGATTTTACTAAAATCCTTGTCCACCGACTCTCAAGTGCCGCAATTAGCGACGCGCCCGCGGCAAAATTTTTAGTTTAGCCTGCCACACTCAAAACGTGCATAATAAACACGACTGGGTGTTGACCTGATCAAACGCCTAGCAAATGGAGGCCCTTATTAAATGAAAGATGCAATCTTTATCAAACCAGGCCAAGTGGCCATCGAAGACGTGCCCAAGCCTTCCGTTCAGGCACCCGATGACGTTATTCTCCACATTGTTCGCAGCTGTGTCTGCGGCTCTGACCTGTGGGACTATCGCGGCCTCGACAAGGTTCCGGAGCATTCTCAAAACGGCGGCCATGAGGCCATCGGCGTCGTCGAAGCGGTCGGCAGCGCCATCACCACAGTCAAACCGGGCGACTTTGTCATTGCCCCGTTCACCCACGGGTGCGGCCATTGTGCCGCCTGCCGTGCAGGCTTTGACGCGAATTGCCTCAGCTACCGAGATAACTTCAGCGAAGGCGCACAGGCCGAGTACATGCGCTACCAGCACGGTGAGTGGGCTCTGGTCAAGATTCCAGGCAAGCCTGCTGATTACAGCGAGGACATGCTCAAGTCGCTGCTCAGCTTAGCCGACGTCATGGCGACCGGCTATCACGCCGCCCGCATGGCCAATGTTGGCACCGGAGATACGGTTGTGGTCGTCGGCGACGGCGCGGTCGGCCTGTGCGGCGTGATTGCCGCGCAAATGCGTGGCGCCAAGCGGATCATTGCCATGAGCCGCCACGAGGATCGCCAAAAGCTCGCTGTTGAATTCGGCGCCACCGACATCGTACCTGAGCGCGGCGACGACGGCGTGGCCAAGGTCATGGCGCTCACAACCGGCATCGGCGCCGATGTCGTGTTGGAATGTGTCGGCACCCAGCAGGCCGTCGACACTGCCCTCAAGGCTGGCCGGCCAGGCGCTCGCGTGGGCCGCGTCGGCATTCCCCACAACGCCGCGATGGACCTCAAGCCCATCTTTTCCCGCAATATTACCATTACCGGTGGGATTGCCTCGGTCACCACCTACGACAAAGAATTCCTGTTGAAGGCCGTGCTCGACGGCACCATTCACCCCGGCAAGGTCTTCACTAAATCGTTCAAGCTGGCCGACATAGATGCCGCCTACCAGGCCATGGACAAGCGCGAGGCCATTAAGTCGCTGGTCGTTACCGATGAAGCATGACCGTTGACTTAACACCTTAAAGCCCGGGATGACGTGAACTGAGCGTCATTCCGGGCTTCTTTTGAACCATAGTGAGCCTAAGCAACACCTTTGCAGTATATTTGAGTCGACGAAAGCCAAAATCCCCACGAAGCCCTGCCAGACCTTGCGTTAACAGAGGCTTCAGCATGGCTTCCTGAAGCGGTCAATTTGATTCAACCCAACGGGAACGGCCGAGGCGAGTGCGACTTTAAACAACGTCACGACGTCACTCCAGTAACATTTACCCCGAGCATTAGCAATACCGCTTGGCACGGCGGCTTAAGTTGGCTCAAAATAGAATCTTAACGACTCAACACAAAGTGATATCAGGGACTTAGTCTGTGCAGTCTTTCAAGCTCTATTTCTGTTGTATAAAAAATTGACGTTGTCTGATTAATGAATCAGACAGCGTCAATTTTTCGTTTTCAAAGCAGCCCTTCAGCACCTGTCAAGCAGTTCAAACTCTGTGCGAGTCAAATAGTCGTTCAGAAATAACCGCCAACGGCCAAACTTATTCAGCTCAAGCTATTCTTTAGACAGTAATCGACACGCGAGCGCTTAACGGCGACACCCGCTGTAAATATGCGGAAAAGCCTGAAGCATCAGCATTCCAAGGTGCCGTTGGCGTCCGATCCGTAGTCCGGACGCGTTCAACGAAAGCCAGAATGTCAGGCCACATAGTCGCATTCTGGGCTGTCAATTCAGCCATTTGAGCTGTCATAGCTGGATCGTGCCCAGCCTGCGAATAGAACCGGATGACTGTTTTAGCCAGTGTCTCACGATATCGATCAGGTGCCAGGGTACGCAATCTAAGCAGATAGCTGCTCATCATGGTGACCCATTCCAGTTGCACCTTATCAGGCATCGGCGCAAGAACAGCATCAGAAACGGTTCTGCCGAGAAATTGCACCGTAATGGCACTTTCCAGCGTCTGCGTGTGTTGTGCCACCGCCTCGATGAGCTGGCCAACGTACATTTCAGTGTACGCACCAAAGTCTTCAAAAGTAATCTGGTCTTGCATAATCAATGCGCGGCTGACAAAACGGCCACTTAGCAAGTGCGCGGTCGGTTCGACCTGATAGCGATAGGTTCGATCAGACTTCATCTGCTGCCGCAATAATAAACCGGAAACAAGCTGAGACTCAGGTTGAGCTGAGAGCTTGCTGAAAACCTGCTGAAGAATGTCAACTGAGTTAAACTGCATGTTCGGGCCCATAAACGTGACATATTTTCCTGTTGACAACATCAGCCCTTGCTGAAATGCCATCGCCCAAGGCCAAATCTTGGCCGGCTTAATATACCGAAACTTGAGGTGATTGAACACTCGCAGCGGCTCCAGATCTTCCAATTGATAGCGACCGTTATCAATCAGAAGGACTTCGATCTGCCGAAAATCCACCCCCAGCTGGTTATTGATTGATGACAGTGGCACAGCCAGATCATGAGCGTCCGCCGATTCCACTGCAATCACGATACTCAACCATTTGTTCATCTCTGCTCCTCCAAGTAATCCAGATTGCCAGGTGGGCCATTGAATCAATGCGTCGCACCTGAACTTTTTATTGATAAATGACAAGCCATCCCACTGCTGTTCAAGTTTTAATCTCCTCCGTCCTTCCGGCTGCCAACAATAAAACTGAAGGTAACGGCAACCGGCGACATCGAGGATAACCACTTCGACCTGGTCCAAGTTTACTCCGATCCATGTCATGACAGAAGACACTCAAGCTAAATTATCTTAGTCGTCATACAATCGGGGATAATTTTGACAGGCCATATTTACACCAGAGCTAGTACAGAGTCTCATACTCGCCGTGTTTGCTGGGCTTTCAGCACGGCATGGCTGCTAATCTTTTCAATAGTGAGAATAAGATTGTTGGCAGCGCCGAACCCAATAATCTGCCAGCCACTGCGAAATTTTAAAGAGAAACCGGCGATGCAAGAACAAGCTGGCTACCTCAGTTTCCTAAGGTACCCAGCTTGCGTGAAACTCACATCAACGCGAGTTTAGTACAACGGATCATCATCTGAATCACGCCGCTTCTTAGCCACCGAGAATGCTGCTAATGCGTCGGCAATCGTGACGCCGACCCCAATCATGATCAAGGCCGCATCGTCTGAATTACCTGTTTCAGGAAGCGTAGGCCTGCCATTTGCAGACGCTATGCTACCAGATCCGTTGGCGACCAGCACCCGACTCGTCAGACCATTCCGACTTGTTGCAATGCCCTGCCGATAAGTGTCTTGGCCGGAATCATCATCGCCGGTTCCTAACGTATCTGGGAGCGTTGGCCGAGTCTCTTGATGCCCCGGAACGTCCGTCGTTGAGTTTTGTTGACCAAATGTCTGAGCACTCGAATCGCCGGTTGGCGTCCCGGTCGTGGTACCAGTTGAGTTGCCGCTCGGATCACCAGTTGGTGTCCCCGTCGTGGTTCCAGTTGGGTTGCCGCTCGGATCACCAGTTGGTGTCCCTGTTGTGGTCCCAGTTGGGTTGCCGCTCGGATCACCAGTTGGTGTCCCCGTCGTGGTACCAGTTGGGTTGCCGCTTGGGTCACCGGTTGGTGTCCCCGTCGTGGTACCAGTTGGGTTGCCGCTCGGATCACCAGTTGGTGTCCCCGTCGTGGTACCAGTTGGGTTGCCACTCGGATCACCGGTTGGTGTCCCCGTCGTGGTACCAGTTGGGTTGCCACTCGGATCACCGGTTGGCGTCCCTGTTGTGGTCCCAGTTGGGTTGCCACTCGGATCACCGGTTGGTGTCCCCGTCGTGGTCCCAGTTGGGTTGCCACTCGGATCACCGGTTGGCGTCCCTGTCGTGGTACCAGTTGGGTTGCCACTCGGGTCACCAGTTGGTGTCCCCGTCGTGGTCCCAGTTGGGTTACCGCTTGGATCACCAGTTGGTGTCCCCGTTGTGGTGTCTGGTGGGTTATCCGCATCATTGATTTGGTAAACTGGCTCTGGTACTGCATTCATAAACAAAGCCCGAATCCCATCACCAGCAATGCCGGTTTGATCTGTGCCGCCTTCACCGGTATCTCCAGCGGTTCCGTCATCTCCCTTGTCTCCTTTGGCGCCGTTCAAAACGTCGTAATCGACACCATTAAGCGTGAAGGTCCATCCATCGACCTGGCCATTGAGATT
This sequence comes from Lacticaseibacillus hegangensis, assembly GCF_003946465.1. Classification (GTDB taxonomy): domain Bacteria; phylum Bacillota; class Bacilli; order Lactobacillales; family Lactobacillaceae; genus Lacticaseibacillus; species Lacticaseibacillus hegangensis. Next base: position 53,206 of record NZ_RHOL01000002.1, read on the forward strand.
GGTATGCGGCTTGACAGTTGGCGTCTGGCCATCTTTACCGTCAGCAGGTGCCGGCACAATTCCAACAGAAATCTTTTTGCCATCCTCATCGAGGTAGAAGAAGTTATAATCAGTAACCTTGCCATTAGCATCGGTAACAGGCTCAACTTGCGGTGTCTGCCCGTCCTCACCCTTCTTCACAAGAACAGTAGAGCCATCTGAAAAGATGATTCGGGTGTTACCGTCTTCATCGATGAAGGAGCCGGTGACTGTCAGCGGTGTCGCATCTTTACCGTTCGTACCGTTAACGCCGTCTTTACCGTCTTCGCCATCCTTGCCATCCTTGCCATCGACGCCGTCCTTACCATTCTTCACGGTGTAATCAACACCGTTTAAGGTGAAGGTGTAGCCGTCGACATCGCCATTGCCGTCAGTGTGCGGCTTAACTTCAGGCGTTTTACCGTCCTTAGGTGCTTGGATCGTACCAGTCGTCACCTTGTTGCCGGCATCATCGAGATAGTAGAAGTCGTAGCTGGTAATGTTGCCATCGCCGTCTTTGACAGCCTCGATTTGAGGGGTCTTGCCATCTTTGCCAGCAGCGCCATCTTGAGGTGCGTCGACCGTCCCAACTGTGGTTTCTTTGCCATCCTTATCGGTGACGTAGAATTCATAGCGGGTCTTGCCGTCTTCACCTGTGACCGCGCGGACTTGAGGCGTTTGACCGTCCTCACCATCTTTGCCGTCAACGCCGTCTTTACCGTCAGCACCCTTGTCAATCGTGACTTGTGAACCATCGGAGAAGGTGATGACCGTATTGCCTTCGCTGTCAGTGATGGAGTTGTCGACCGTCAGATCAGCGCCATTCTTGACGATGTAGTCTTTACCGTTAAGAGTGAAGACATAACCATCAACATTGCCATTGCTGTCAGTGTGCGGCTTGACGTCTGGTGTCTGGCCATCCTTAGGCGCTTCAACCGAGCCCATGGAGACTTTATCGCCAGCTTCGTTGGTGTAGTAGAAGTTATAGTTAGTGATGTTGCCATCACCGTCTTTAACTGCTTCGATCGTCGGCGTCTGACCGTCCTTGCCATCCTTAGGTGCTTCGACTGTCCCAACTGTGGTTTCTTTGCCATCTTTATCAGTGACGAAGAATTCATAGTTGGTCTTGCCGTCTTCACCTGTGACTGCGCGGACTTTAGGCGTCTGACCGTCCTTACCATCTTTGCCGTCAGTGCCCTTAGCAACCGTGACTTGCGAGCCATCGGAGAAGGTGATGACCGTATTGCCATCCGTATCAAGGGTGGTGCTTCTAACGGTCAGATCAGCACCGTTCTTGACGATATAGTCTTTACCATTAAGGGTGAAGACATAGCCATCAACATCACCGTTGCTATCAGTGTGTGGTGTGACCGCTGGCGTCTGGCCGTCTTTAGGCGCGTCGACTGTGCCAACAGGGATTTCTTTGCCATCTTTATCAGTGACATAGAACTCATAGCTGGTCTTGCCGTCTTCGCCTGTAACTGCGCGAACGTTAGGGGTCTGCGCGTTATCTCCTTTCTGTCCTTTTGGCACAGTGACATGAGAACCATCAGAGAAGGTGATCACCGTGTCGCCGGCTTCATTAATGATAGAGCCAGTGACTGTCAACGCATCAGCATCTTTACCGTTAGCCCCATCCTTACCATTCAGAACAGTGTAATCAACACCATTCAAGGTGAAAATGTAGCCGTCAGTCTTACCTTCGCTGTCAGTATGCGGCTTAACAGTAGGGGTTTGACCATCCTTAGGTGCATCAACACGACCCATGGATACTTCTTCGCCAGCATCGTTGGTGTAGTAGAAGTTGTAGCCAATCGTCTTGCCATCACCATCAGTGACTGGTTCGATCTTCGGTGTCTTACCATCCTTAGGTGCTTCGATCGTTCCAACAGGAGTTTCTTTGCCAGCCTTATCGGTGACGTAGAACTCGTAGTTGGTCTTGCCATCTTCGCCAACAACTGCCTTCACTTGAGGTGTCTGGCCGGCTGCACCATCTTTACCATCTTTGATTGTCACTTTGTTGCCATCAGAGAAGGTCAACGTGGTGGTGCCGTCTTCGTCCTTGGTGTTATCAACAATCGTAATTGGCTTTGGCGTTGCCACTTGACCCACAACGATTCGTTCGCCCTCGCCGTTGACATAGTAGAATTCGTAGCCAGTGACGTTACCGTCATCGTCTTTGACTTCTGCTACTTGCGGTGTTTGGCCATCGGTCCCGTTGAGCACCGTGCCAGATGGTTGTCCATTCAACGTGAAGGTGTAGCCCGTCACCTTGCCAGAGACATCAGTGACCGGTGTTACGACTGGTGTTTGACCATCTTGACCATTGTACACAGTCTTCACATCTTGCGACCCATCAGCGTGCTTAATGGTCAGAATGTAGCCAGTACGCGAATCAGCATCTGTCGGTGTGATATCAGTCACCGAAATCGTATCGCCGTCCTTCGGTGCTTCAAAATCACCCACTTCCTGTTTATTGCCATTGGCATCGATGACATAGAACTTGTACCCAGTCGTTTTGCCAGTCTTCGGATCAGTGACTGCTTCTAACGTTGGTGCATCGCCTTTGTCACCCTTCTCGCCTTTAGTGCCGTTGTAGATCGTAATTGGTTCTTGACCTGGATAAGTGATCGTGTAGCTAAGAACGTTGCCATCATCATCCTTATTAGGGGTAATGATCGGTGCTGTTGCGGCATCGCCGTTGAACAGGTTCTTCGTTTCGGTCGTGCCATCGGCGTGCGTAATCGTGACGGTGTAACCCGTCTTCTTATCGCTGTCGTCAGCCGGTTTGTAGTCACTCACCGCAATCGTATCACCAATCGGCACGGTGCCAAGCGTCGTATCATCACTTGGATCGTCTGGCGTACCGTCATCCAGGTAGAAGATATAAGACTTCTTGTCGTCACTCAGTTTCGACTTCGGTGTTTCTGGTACATCGAAAGTACCGACCGTTTCGTGAGTCTGACCGTCGTCACCGATCACGAAGAACTTGTAGCCAGTGACTTTGCCAGTATCTGGGTCCGTTACGGGTTCGAGCTGCGGTGTCTTACCATCATTCCCGTTGTAGACAGGCGTGCTGCTCTTAGTCGTCCCATCGCTACCAATGATCTCGACAGTGTAGCCGCCATTTGGATGTTCAGTGTCGCCCTTCAGCGGTGTAACGTTGATCGTATCCCCGTCTTTACCAGCTGCCGGCTTCTCGATTTCTCCAAGCTTGGTGTCATCTGATGGATCATCTGGTGTTCCGTTGTCCAGATAGAAGACATACTTGTCCCCGTCTGCTTTGACCTTTGGTGCTTCTGGGGTGTCCACCGTGCCAACAGGCACATGCGTTGTCCCATCCGGTCCAAGCACATAGAAACTATAATGTGTCTTGCCGTCGTCGCCTTTAACAGCTTCAACTTGTGGCGTCTGGCCATCTTTACCGTTGAACAGATCCTTGGATTCGGTAGTCCCATTGGCGTGCGTGATTGTGACCGTGTAACCGGTCTTCTTATCATTTTCGTCAGCTGGTTTGTAGTCAGTGACACTGATCGTGTCACCTGCTACTGTTGGCACTTCGCCAAGATCGACATCGTCGCTGCCATCTTTTGCATCACCCGGAATCACGAAGTGGTTAGTCGTCTTACCATCTTCGCCTTCAACGGCTTTGATTTCAGGCGTCTTCCCATCAACACCATTCTTCAGGGTGCCAACAGTTTGGCC
>NZ_RHOL01000020.1 GCF_003946465.1 Lacticaseibacillus hegangensis
AGATTCCACCTCGCGATGGACACCCTTGCCCTTGGCTAGCGGTTCCGACTACTACGGCCCGCAGTGGACTTTCACCACCAAGTTGGCGCCCATGCCGGGCGCACCAAAAAAACACCCACCCGACAAAAGTCGGATGGGTGTTTCCCAACGCTGTGAATTACAGCTTTGTAACGTTAGCAGCTTGTGGGCCGCGGTCGCTTTGTTCTACTTCGAAGCTAACAGCTTGGCCTTCGTCAAGCGTCTTGTAGCCGTCGCCTTGGATGGCGGAGAAGTGAACAAATACGTCCTTGCCGTCTTCACCAGTGATGAAGCCGTAACCCTTATCAGCGTTGAACCATTTAACAGTACCCTGTTGCATAATGTGTGAATCTCCTTCATTAATACTAAAGTGACAAAACAACTTGGTAATCGCTGAAAGAAATCCATTATGCTAGCACAACTGTTTCAGTTCATCAATTACTTGAACCTAGTATAACACGGACCACCAAGAAAAACTAATCAAATGTCCACGCAAACGAAAAGATTCGCGTTACAATCAAAAGCAGCGCTATTACATAGCAGAAAGCAGGTCTTTTTTTGAACGACATTAAACCTCTTACGATCAAGCCCAATCTCTTTCACCTGTTCTTCCAGCTGCTGGTCGGTTTCGCGCTGGTGTTCGCGGCCGGCGTCATTGTGACCCGCCAAGGCGCCGTCATCGGCGGCGGGGTCGGCCGCACGATCATGATCGCCGGCTGGGCGATTCTGGCCGTCGCCATTGCCTACTTCATCGTCCAGCTGCTTTCCGGCCTCAGCCACCCGAGCCTGATTTTTGACCACGCGGGCATCACCGACAACACGGCGGTGTTCGCCTGGCGCGGCAATTTCCTGCCCTGGGAAAAAGTGTCCGGCATGGCGGTGATTCACTCGACGTTGATCCTCAAAGTGAAAAATCCCCCGCGCCAGCGCCGCAACGCCTTGATGAAGCAGCTCAGCCGCGAGTTTGACGCCAATTACACAATTGACATCAACCTGATTGCCGAAGCGGACCTGGAAGCCATCAAGACCATCGCCAACCAACTCGATCAAAAAACTGGTGTCTGGCAGCACCTCGGTGAAAATGACTAAATGAACGCCTGACCGTCTGCAACTTCGCAGACGGTTTTCTTTTTCCGCCAGCAAAAAGGCGCTTGCTTCGCGGCAAGCGCCTAAAACTCATTCCATCAGCTTACCAGCCCTGGGCCATCATCGCGTCGGCGACCTTGGTGAAGCCGGCAATGTTCGCGCCGGCATCGTAATCCTCACCCAAGTCGTATTCCTTGGCCGCGGCCACGGACTTTTGGAAAATGTTGACCATAATGTCTTTCAGCTCGCCGTCGACGGTCGCAAAGCTGTCGGCCTGGCGCCGCGAATTCTGACTCATTTCCAGCTCGGACACCGCAACGCCGCCGGCATTGGCAGCCTTGGCCGGGCCGAACAGCAACCCGGCTTTTTGATACTCGGCGATGGCTTCAGGGGTGCTCGGCATGTTGGCCCCTTCGGCCACGGCGATTGCGCCTGCCTTGGCAATGCGTGCCGCCTGCTCGCCGTTAATTTCATTTTGGGTCGCACACGGCAGCGCGATGTCGTACGTCAGGCCTTCCGCATCCCACAGCGACCCGGTATGGTACGTCGCGCCGGACACGGCGTTGGCATAGTCGCTCATGCGGCCGCGCTTGACCTCCTTGACCTTTTTCAGCGTCGGCAAATCGATGCCGGCTTCTTGGATCACATAGCCGGTGGAGTCGGACGCGGAAATTACCGTTGCGCCCAGCTCTTGGGCCTTTTGAATCGCATAAATGGCGACATTGCCAGCGCCAGAAACCACGACGCGCTTGCCCGCCAGCGTCTGGTCATTGTGCTTCAGCATCTCGTCGAGGTAATACAGCAGGCCAAACCCGGTTGCTTCAGTGCGGGCCAAGGACCCGCCGTAGCTGAGGCCCTTGCCGGTCAGCACGCCGCGGTCGGACTCGCGCAGCCGCTTGTACATGCCGTACAGGTAACCGATCTCGCGACCGCCAACGCCAATGTCACCGGCCGGCACATCGAGGTCAGGACCGATGTATTTTTGCAGCTCGATCATAAAGCTCTGGCAAAAGCGCATAATCTCGGCGTCGGACTTGCCCTTGGGGTCAAAATCCGAGCCGCCCTTGGCACCACCGATTGGCAGGCCAGTCAGCGAATTTTTGAAAATCTGCTCAAAGCCCAAAAACTTGACGATGGACAGGTTGACCGACGGGTGCAAGCGCAAACCACCCTTGTACGGGCCGATGGCAGAGTTGAACTGCACGCGAAACCCGCGATTGACCTGCATGTGGCCCTGATCATCCTGCCAGGCGACTTGGAACTGAACCGCGCGCTCGGGCTCGGTCAGGCGTTCCAGAATGCTTGCCGCGATGTACTCGGGGTGCTTGTCGAACACCGGGGTCACCGCATCAAGAAAATTGAACACTGCCTCTTGAAACTCGGGCTGATTTGGGTCGCGCCGCTGAATCGTCTGCTTCACTGCCTCAATATATGCCGTTGCTTGACTCATCGTATCACCTATCTTTCGTTAGATTGCTCAAAGTTTACCATAATCAGGCTGGTAATGACGGCGCTTACCGAAAAAAATCAGGGCCGTTTCCTATTTGAGCCAAAAAAAGTCGCTGCACTCTGGGTGCAGCGGCCGGTTTGTGCAATTAGTTTTCTTGAGGGGCGGCGTCGCGCAGCGCGTCATCCGGTTCAGGCTGGTGTTCAGCTGCGCGCACGGCCGCCTTCATGTCGACCGGGTGGCCATTTTTACGGGCGTCGGCGTATTCGGCCGTTGCGGTGAACAGCAGGTCTGAAGCGGAGTTGACCGCTGTTTCCACGGAGTCCTGGATGACCCCAATGATGAAGCCGATGCCGACCACCTGCATCGCAATATCATTGTTGATGCCAAACAGCGAAGCCGCCATGGGAATGATCAACAGCGACCCGCCGGCAATGCCGGAGGCGCCGGTGGCGGCCAGCGCGGTCAGCAGGCACAGCAGAAACGCGAGTGGGAAGGACACGTGAATGCCCAACGTGGTGCAGGCGGCCAGGGTCATCACCGAAACCGTGATGGCTGCGCCGCCGCTGTTGGCGGAGCCGCCGAGCGGAATCGAGACCGAGTAAGACGACTTGTTTAGCCCGAGATCCTCGCAGGCCTGCAGGTTGATTGGAATGTTGACGGCCGAGCTTCGGGTGAAGAACGCGGGAATGCCCGAGCGCTTCAAGGTCCACAGCGTCAGCGGGTAAGGATTCTGATGCGTCAGGCCAAACACCATCAAGGGATACACGACCAGGTAGACAAACGTCATCGTTCCGACCAAAAGCAGCACCAGCTGGCCATAACGCGCGACGCCGGCAAACCCGGTTTCGCTGATGGTAGTGTAAATCAGGCCGGCGATCCCGAACGGCGCGAACTGGATGACCGTTTGCGCCACGCCGGTGATGGCGCCGGAAATCTCCTTGATCACCGAGCGCGTCTGCTTGGAGGTCAGCCGCAGCGCAAAGCCGATCATTAGCGCCCAAAACAAAATCGACAGGTAGTTGGCGTTGACAATCGCGGCCAAGGGGTTCCCCACCGCGTTTGTCAGCAGATCAGACAGGACTTTGCCCAAACTTTTGGGGGCAGCGGCCGCCGCGACGTGCGCTGCTTTAGGCAAAACCAGGTGAACTGGAAACAGGTAGGAGGCGCCGACTGCGGCAAATGCCGAGAGCAAGGTCGCGCTCAGGTACAAGATGATCACAGTGCCGAAGTGATTCGTGGCGCCGGACTTATACCCCGAGACTGCCGACATGATTAGGAAGAAAACCATGACCGGCGCGATACCCTTCAACGCGCCGACAAAGAGTTGGCCCAAAATGCCGATTGCTGTCCATGAAGGGACTAGCCAGGCCAGCAGTGACCCCACGGCCAGCCCAATAATGATGCGAACGATCAACGACACAGATTTGTACTTGGCATACATAAGCCTCGCCCCTATCAGAAGTAATAAACTGTATTGTACTCGTATCATAAACGACTGTCCAGTAATTGAGCACATAAAGTGATTAATTCAGGGATTTATACCGGGTCTCAGACGTCTTAATCGCTGATTCTACAGCATAGGTAGCGGTTTCTCACCAGGAGCGCTATTCTAAAGGGGAAACATTTTTGAAAGGCGGGACAAGTATGATTTTAGGTTCGATCGAAGCAGGCGGCACCAAGTTCGTCTGCGCGACAGGCACGGCAGACGGCAAGGTGGAAAAGCAGGTCCGCATCCCCACGGGTACGCCCGAAGAAACTATTCCGGCAGTGATCAAGTTTTTCCAGGACAACCCGGTGGACGCCATTGGGATTGGGACATTCGGCCCAGCCGACATCGACCCGGCCAGCCCCACATACGGCTATATCACGTCGACCCCTAAGCCCGGCTGGCGCGACTACAATTTTCTCGGTGCGATGAAAGCCGCGATCGACGTGCCTTACGCCTTCACCACCGACGTCAACGAGGCCGGTTACGCGGAGTGGCGCGCCGGCGCGGGGCAAGGCCACAAGAATATGTTGTACTGGACCGTCGGCACCGGCATTGGCGCCGGCTACATCCACGATGGCAAGCTGCTGCAAGGCTTCTCCAATCCGGAAATGGGCCACATCATGATGCCCCAGCTGCCTGGTGACACCTACAAGGGCCGCTGCCCGTACCACGCCAACCACTGCCTGGAAGGGCTGGCTGCCGGTCCCGCGGTTGAGGAACGCGCCGGCAAAAAAGGCCCCGAGCTGGCGCCTGACGACCCGGCCTGGGACCTGGAAGCCGACTACCTGGCAATCGCGTGCGTCAACGCGGCAATGATCCTGTCACCTGACATCATCGTCTTCGGCGGCGGCATCATGCACCAAAAGCAGCTGCTGCCAAAGATCCGCGCCAAGTTTGCCGAGCACAACAACGGCTATGTCGCGACCCCTGACTTGGACGATTACATCGTTCGCATCGGCCTGAACGACGAAGCCGGCGTGATGGGCGGGTTCTTCCTAGCCGCCGACGCGTTGAAATAGCTAAAAACGAGCGACTCACTGTGAAATTGCCAGTGAGTCGCTCGTTTTCTAAAGAAATCGTCACCGTGCAAATCGTCGGTATCGAAGATTACCATTGAGAAAGGAGATATGGTCCATGCTAAAGCGAGAAAATCAGATTCAGCTGACTGACGCGGGCGAGACATCTGCTGCAGATCTAATCGCCGAGACGCTAGAGATGTATGAAATCACTCAAAGAGACTTTGCCAGGCGAATTGGCGTTTCCCAAAAGCATCTCTCTCAAGTGCTCAATCATAAGGCCTTTATCTCTGCAACCGTTGCTCTGTCTATTGAGAAAGTCACTGGTATTCCTGCTAAACTGTTGCTGCGCTTGGACACAAACTATCATCTTAAGCACGCGGAGAAACCGGCGGCCGGCAGTGCCCAAAAAATCCGGAGTATCTCAAACGTTATCAGTGGGCAACGGCTTAAACCCATTTTCGATTGCGCGGTGGTGAAAACCATCGCGCAATTTTTTGTTCCTACTGAGCAACCCCAATGAAATGGTATACGCCACTCAAAAAGGCGACCGCAGCCGCCTTCGTATGACTATTCAAACACCATTTGATTTCGGTACAACTCGGCGTAAAAGCCGTGCTGGGCCAGCAGCTCCTGATGACTGCCCTGCTCGATAATGCGGCCGTGCTGCAGCACCACAATGCGGTCCGCGTTCAGGATGGTCTTCAGCCGGTGGGCGATGACAAAGCTCGTGCGGCCCTGGATCACGTTGTCCATCGCGGCCGGAATCTTGGCCTCGGTGACGGTATCGACGTTCGACGTGGCCTCGTCGAGAATCAGCAGCCGCGGATCGGTCAAGATCGTGCGGGCGATGCTCATCAGCTGTTTTTGACCAGCGGAGAAAATGTTCTGCTCGTCAGACACCTTGGTCTCGTAGCCTTCGGGCAGGCTTTCAATGAAGTCGTGAATGTTGGCCTGCTTGGCCGCGTCGATCACCCGGTCCATCCCCGCCTCCGGGTCACCGAAGCGGATGTTGTCGGCAATGGTGCCGGTGAACAACTGTGGGTCCTGAAGCACGATGCCGACTGTGTGGCGCAGCTGCGCCAGGTCGAACTCCCGCAGGTCGGTACCGTCGATAGTGATGCTGCCGGAATCCAAATCGTAGAAGTGATTCAGCAGGTTCATCACCGTCGTTTTCCCGGACCCGGTCGGCCCCACCAGTGCGACCATCTGGCCTTTTTGGACGTCGATGGTCACGCCGTGGAGAATCTCCTTGCCCGGCAGGTAGGAAAAGCGCACATCGTCGATTTTCAAGGCATGGTCGATGTGGTCGATCGGTTTTCCATTGGCCCGCCGGACCTCGTCGGGCTGGCTGCGGACCTCGTCGACCCGCCGCGCGCCAGTGATGGCCAGCTGGATCATGCCGTACAAGCTGGTCAGCGTGATGATCGGCTGGTAATACTGCTGGGCATAGTTGACGAACACCACGACCAGTGCCAGTGCGGCGCCGGTGCTCAGGCTGCCGCCAAGGGCCAGCCAGGAGCCGGCAAAAATCACAATGGCGGTGTTGAGCAGCGACATCCCCGACAGCAGCGGGCTGAGAATCCCGGACCAAATCTGGCCCTGGGTTGCGGTTTTGCGCACGCGCTGGTTGTAAGTGTTGAAGCCTTCAACCGAGTCGTGCTGCAGACCGTTGGTGATGATCACCTTCTGGCCGGTGACCTGCTCGTTGATGTAGCCGTTCAAGGCGCCAATGTCGGTTTGCTGCTGATCCACGGCGACAGCGGCTTTTTTCATCACCAGGGCCGCGATTAGCAGGGCCACTGGTGTCGTACTCATCGTCACCCAGGCCATGGTGGTGCTCTGGTTGAACATCATAATGAGAATGCCGATCATCTGGGCAATGGCCAGGAGAAAATCGATCAGCGCCTGGTTCAGCGCGTTGAAAATGTTATCCAAGTCACTGGTGTAGCGCGCCAGAATGTCACCATCGGAGTGCTGGTCGAAGTATTCGACCTTCATCCGCTGCATCTTGCGAAACAGCCCGATGCGCATGGTCCCGGTCGAGTACGCGGTGACCTTGGCCAGCAGCCAGGACGCGATCAGCAAAGACGACGCGTCGCCGAAGTAAAACAGCACGTAAAACAGCAGCGTGTGGTGGAACGTGGTCAGGCTGGCGCCGGCCCGCGTGGCGGGGTTCGTCCAGGCCTGCACATAGGTGGTCAGCTCGCTGATGGCACGGCCCAGGTAGGTCGGGGCGATCACGACGCAGGCCGTGCTGATGCCAATGAGCACCGCACTCCAGAAGAACGGCCAGCCGTAAGGTTTGAGGTAATGCCAGTAGTAACGCCCGGCAAGTTTGATGTCTTTCATTATGCTGGCAGCCTCCCTTCCTTGGCCTTTTGGGTTTGATAAATTTCCTGATAAATAGTGTTGTCACGGACGAGCTCCTGGTGCGTGCCTTTGCCGACGACCCGGCCGCCATCAAGCACCAGGATCGAATCGGCACGGATGATGGACGAGATTTTCTCGGCGATGACCACGGTCGTCGTGTGCTTCAGGTCGCGGTCCAGGGCTTCCTGCACCAGTTTCTCCGACTTGGCGTCCAGCGCCGAGGTTGCGTCGTCCAGAATCAAGATCTCCGGGTTCGCGATCACGCCTCGCGTGATGGCTAGGCGCTGCTTTTGCCCGCCGGAAAAATTGGCGGAGCGCTCCTCGACCGGCGCGTCGTACGTCTCTGGCAGGCGCTCGATAAATTCAGCGGCCTGGGCGATTTCCGCCGCGCGGTGCATGCTGGCGGCCGTCGCCTCTTTTTTGACCTGGCGCAGGTTCTGGGCGATGGTGCCGGAAAACAGCGTCGAGCGCTGCAGTACAAAGGCCACGGCGTCGCGCAGGGTCGCTTCCGGCAGCTCGCGCACGTCGACGCCGCCAATCAGCACGCGCCCGGAATCCGGATCAAACAGGCGGGCAATCAGCTGGGCCAGGGTCGTTTTGCCCGACCCGGTCGCGCCGACGATGCCAAGCATCTGGCCAGCCGGCACGGTGAACGAGACGTCCTTCAAGGTCGGCGTCTCATCGCCGGGATACGTGAAGGTCACGTGGTCGAACGTGATGTCACCAGCGACCTTTTTCTCCGGGCCGTCCACAAAATGCATACTCGGCTGGTGGTCGAACACCTCGCGCACGCGCCCCATCGAAATGAAGGCGCGGGACGCGAAGGTCATGATGAACGAGCCGTTGATCACGGCAAAGAGAATCTGCCCGAGGTACGAGGTGAAGCTGGACACCGCGGCGATGTACGCCGGGTGCGCCAGGACCTGCGTGCCGACCAGGTAGACCGACCCCGCGATCGCGATGTTGGCGGTCAGGAAAAAGGCCGGCATCAGCACCGCGAACAGCTCGCCGATACGCGTGGTGACATCGCGCAGCTCATCAGACGGCTTGGCGAAGGTCTTGATCTGGTTATCCTCCTGCACGAAGGACTTGACCACGCGAATGCCCATCAGATTTTCCCGGGCGACGGTGTTGACGTTTTCAATCAGCTGCTGAGTGCGGCCAAACAGGCTGCTCATCTGTTTAAAGGCGACCACGGCGACCAGGACGATAATCACCAGCATGGCGAGGATCACCCACCACTGCTGCGGCATCGTTGTCAGCGCCAGGGCCAGCGCGCCAAAAAAAAGCAGCGGAATGCGCGTCACCTGCTGGAAGGCCGCCATCACCGCGCCTTGGATCTGCTGCACGTCGTTGGTCATCCGCACCACCAAATTGGACGCCGAGAAAGTCTCGATGTCGGCGTACGCAAACGACTGAACATGCCGATAGATGTCGGCCCGCAGATCGGTGGCCACCCCCAGCGCCAGGCGCGCCGAGTACACAGTGTTGACGATCCCGCCGGCAATGCCGACCACTGCCAGCACGATCAGCCAGATGCCGTTTTGCCACACCGCCGTGCGGTCATGCGCCATGATGGCGGTCATCACCGTTTGCAGCAGCCGCGGCTGCCACAGGGTCGCAAAGACCAGCACCAGCACAGCCAGCGTCGAAATAAGGGCGTCCTTTCGGTATTTTTTCAGGTACGGTAACAGCACTTTCATCTTGTTTCTCCTTAAAATCTCAGTTTGACCAGCTTACCCGAATTTTTAATAACTAGCAAGTCAAAAAGGGGCCAGTGCTGCTGCCAGCGCCGAACCCCCAAACCTTCACATAAACTTTTCTGCACTTCCGGCCGGCACGCGCACCAAGTCGCGGGCGACCAGCTCTTCGGCGATTTGCACCGCGTTCCAGGCTGCGCCCTTCAGCAGGTTGTCCGACACGACCCAGAGGTTGTAGGCCCCTGATGTCTCCTGGTCCGGCCGGATGCGGCCGACAAAGGTGTCGCGCGACCCCGCCGCGTTAATCGGCTGCGGGTATACCTGGTTGGCCGGGTCGTCCTGGACGACCAGCCCCGGAAAGCCGCTCATGGCTGCACGCAGCTCATCGGCGCTCGGCGTCTGGCCTTCGCCGACTTCAAACCACACGGACTCACCGTGCGCGATCGGCACCGGCACGCGGACGCAGGTCGCGGTGACCTTGATGGCCGGCGAGTTCTTGTCACCCAGCATGATTTTCTTGGTTTCGTGGATCATTTTCCACTCTTCATGCGTGTAGCCGTCTTCCTCGAACACGTCGATCTGCGGCAGCAGGTTGAACGCCAACGGGTAGTGGTGCTCGGCCCCTTTGACCGGCAGCACCGCGGCGTCCATCGGCTTGCCTGCTAGGTAATCGCGGGCCTCGTCTTCGAGCTCATTGATGGCACTTTGCCCGGCGCCACTGGCCGCCTGGTAGGTCGACACGATGATGCGGCGCAGACCGAACGCGCGGCGCACGGGCTCAAGGGCCATCATCATCTGAATGGTCGAGCAGTTGGGGTCGGCGATGATACCGTTGTGGTGATTGAGCGCGTCGGGGTTGACCTCAGGCACGACCAGCGGCACGTTATCATCCATGCGAAAATGTGACGTGTTGTCCACGCAGACCGCACCGCGTTTGACCGCCTCGGGCAAAAGCCTGGCGGATACCGAACCGCCGGCCGAGGCCAAAACGAGATCGACCCCGTTAAAGGAATCGGGTGTCGCCTCCTCGACCGTCACCGGCTGGCCCTTGAAGGTCAGCGTTTTGCCGGCAGAGCGCGACGACGCCAACAGGTGGACTTCCTTGACGGGAATCGTCGACTGTTCGAGTTGTTCGATCATGCGCGTGCCGACCGCGCCGGTCGCGCCTAAAATTGCCACCACATATGCTTTTGCCATTGTGCTACTCCTTTTGGGCCACGAAGCGCTGAATGCGCCTTGCCGCCTCAGTCAAATTCTCGGTCGACGCCGCGTACGACAAACGCACGTGCCCCTCCCCGCCTGGGCCGAACACCGAGCCGGGCACCAGCCCGACCTTGGCGTGCTCGGCCAGGTCGTACACAAACTGCACGTCATCAGTGCCAAATTGGGCCGGCAGCTTGGCGAAAATGTAAAACGCCCCGGCCGGCTTTGGCGCCGAAAAGCCGACCTGCGTCAGGGCCGCCATCATGAGGTCGCGCCGCTGTTGGTAGACTTTTTTCATCGCTTCGGCATCCCCATCGCCGGCCGGGCTCATCGCCTCTTCGGCCGCCTTCATCATCGGGCTGGCCGCCGTCGTCACCATGAACTGGTGCATTTTGCCGGCCAGCTTGATCAAAGGTGCCGGGCCGGCCAGATAGCCGATGCGGTAGCCGGTCATCGCGTGGGACTTGGACAGTCCGGAAATCAGCAGGGTCTGGTTCGGCAGCAGGTGCGCCAAGCTGAGGTGCTTTTCCTCGTAGCTGAGTTCGGCGTAAATCTCGTCAGACAGCACCAGCAGGTCGGTATCGGCGATCACCGCCGCCAGCGCGCGCAGCTGCGCGTGCGTGTACGTCGCGCCGGTCGGGTTGCTCGGGTAATTCAGGACCAGTCCCTTGGCGTCTGGGTGCGCCGCCAGCGTGTTTTGCAGCAGTTGCGGCGTCAGCAAGTAATCCGGCGCGGTGTTGACCTGCACCACGTTCAGACCCGCCACGGTCGCGACCGCCTCGTACAACGGGAACGTCGGGGTGGGAATGATAATGGTGTCGCCGGGATTAAACAGCCCCGCGATAGCCGCGTGAATGCCTTCGGTGGCGCCAACGGTCACGACCACTTCGCTTTGCGCGTCGTAATGCGCGTCAAACGTGGTCGCCAGGTAATCGGCGATCTCCTGGCGCAGCTTTGCGTAGCCAAACGACGGCGCGTAATGCGACCAGTCGGCATCAACGGCGGCGTCTGTTGCCTGTTTAATGTGCTCAGGCACCGCAAAGTCCGGCTCGCCCAGGGTGAGCTTGATGATCCCAGGAATCGGGGAAATTTTGTTGTCGACCTCGCGGATGGCGCTGGGCGGCACGGCCGCGACCTGGCGATTGCCGAGGCCGGCCAGACTTTTTTTCAATTCAGGCATAATCAGTTTTCCTTCTATCTAATGAATTTACAGCAGTGCATCCAGACCCACGGTCAAACCGACCGGCAGCGTCTTGACCTGGCGCGCGGCCAAGGCCACGCCCGCCATGAAGCTCGAGCGGTCAAACGAAACCTGCTTGATCGACAGGCTTTCCCCGGCGGCACCGAACACAACTTCCTCCTGGGCCACATAGCCCGGCAGGCGCAGCGCGTGCACTGGCACGTCGTCCAGCCACTCGCCGCGCGCCGGCGCATCCTGGTGCGGCGCGACCGGCTTTTTGGTCCGGGCTTCTGAGATCAGTTTGGCCGTCGCCTTGGCGGTGCCGGACGGCGCGTCCAGCTTGTCGGAATGGTGCGCCTCAACGACCTCGGCGTCCGGGAAGTACTTGGCGGCCTTGGCGGCAAATTGCATCATCAACACCGCCGAAATGGCAAAGTTCGGCACGATCAACAGGCTTTGCTCGTTACCTTGGGCAATCGCGCCCAGCGCCTCTTGGTCGGCTTGGCTCAGCCCACTGGTGCCGATCACGGCATTCATGCCGTGGCTCAACGCATACTCGGCGTTTGCGCGTGCGGCCTGCGGCAAGGTGAAGTCCACCCAGACATCGGCCTGAACGTTGATGTCAGCCAAGCTGGTGAAAAACGGAAACGCGGCCTGCTCTTTGGCCTCCGGCGCCAGGCCGCCAACAATGGTCAGATCCTGTTCACCGGCCATCATGGCTGCGACCTGCCGGCCCATTTTGCCGAAAACCCCGGCTAGAAAGACGGTTGTCATTGTGTGACCTCCAATTCTCCCAGTGAGTCAAGGACGACCTGGGTTTCCGTTTCGTTCAGCGGCACCATCGGCAGGCGCAGGCGGTTTTGAATCTCACCGCGCCGGCTCAGCGCCATTTTGACTGGTTCCGGGGACGGATAGGCAAACAGCGCGTGCATCCGCGGCGTCAGCCAGGCCATCTGCTGATCGGCAGCCGTGATCGCACCGGCGTCCAGTTCGTCGATCACTTGCTGCATCTGGTTGCCGTACAGGTGCGACGCGACGGAAATCACGCCGCGCGCGCCGACCTTCAGCGCGTCTTCGAACTGATCGTCGTCGCCAGTGTACACGGCAAAATCCTTTGGCAGGTGCTGCACCAGCCAGGCGAGGTCCTCGACCGTGGTGCACTGCTTGACGCCTTGGATGTTCGGGTGCTTGGCCAGCTGCGCAAGCGAAACGTTGGACAGCTGGACCACCGAGCGGCCCGGAATGTTGTAGATGATGACGGGTTTGGCACTGGCGTCGGCAATCGCCGTGAAGTGGGCGATCATCCCCGCCTGGCCGGGCTTGTTGTAGTACGGCACCACGGCAAGCACTGCGGTGATGGCGGAAATCGATGAAACCTCCTTGGCAAACGCGACAGACTCACGTGTGGAGTTGGTGCCGATGTTGGCGATCAGCGCCGCGCGGCCTTTGAGGACCTGGCCGACATGTTCGAACAGGCTGACCTTTTCCACGTGCGACAGCGTTGGCGATTCGCCGGTGGTCGCGCCGACCACCAGCCCCGTGGTGTGCTCGGCGAGCAGCCGCTCGATCAATTTGTCGAGCGCCGGGTAGTCAATCTCGTCGTGTTCATTAAACGGCGTGATCAGCGCTGTCAGGATCGGATGATTTTCTAACATATTATGCTTCCTCCATGCGATGCTTTAAAAAGCCAACGAACGCGTCCACGCCCGGTTTCAGGGCCGCCTCGTCGGGGCTGAGCTCAGCCGAATGCAAGCTGTGCGCCGGGTCGTTCACGCCCAGCCACACCATGGTGCCGGGAAACTGCTGCAGTAAGAACCCAAAGTCCTCACCGGTCATGGCCGGGGCAATGTCGGCAAAATCAACGGCTGGCGCCTGCTTCATGTAACTGATCAAGTCGGCGGTTTGCGCCGGGGCGTTTTCCACCGGCATGTAGCCGCCTTGGATCAGCTTCAGGTCGGCCTTGACGCCGTATGTGGCAGCGACGCCTTCTGCAATCTGCCGCACGCGGGCTTGCATCATTTCGATGTCGGCTTGGCGAAAGGCGCGAATCGTACCGTCCAGCCGTGCCGATCCGGCGATCACGTTGCCGATGGTGCCGGCGTGGAAGGTGCCCAGGGTGACCACCCCGCCGCGGACCGGATCGACGTTGCGCGAGACGATGGTTTGCACCTGCATCACGAACGCGGCGGCCGCCACGATGGCGTCATTGGCCTTTTGGGGAAAAGCGGCGTGACCGCTTTTGCCAGTGAACGTCAGGTGAATCTCCGTGGTGCCGGCAAACAACGTGCCCATTCGGGTCGCGATTTGGCCGGCTGGCAGCGCAGGATTGTCGTGCAGCCCGTAAAATTCGTCGGGCCGCCACTGGCCCGTGAAGGCGCCGGCGTCAAACACGCGCTTGCCGCCGTACTCCGCCTCTTCCGCTGGCTGGAAAAAGAACACCAGGTTGTCTTTGGGCTGATGAGTGGCGAAATACGCCAGAATGCCCATCGCGACCGTCATGTGCACATCGTGGCCGCAGGCGTGCATCACGCCGGGGTGGTTTGAGGCGAACGGCAGGCCCGTTTTTTCCTCGACCGGCAGCGCGTCGATGTCGGTGCGGTAGCCCAGCGTGCGGCGCGGCGCGGTGCCTGCCAGGTGCACCAGCAGCGCGGTCGGCACCTCCTCGACGTGTTTGACGGTCAGCCACGGGCAGTCCAGGTGCTGCACAAATTCTTCGATGTACGCCTGAGTTTGGACCTCGTGCAGCGCCAGTTCCGGAATGCGATGCAGCGCGCGCCGCACTGCAATCAGCTCGGCTTCAGTTAAAGTAGCCATGGATTTGCCTTCCTATAAGTTGCGCAGCGCGTCGATCAAGCCGGTTTCGCCTTCAGTTTTCGCGTCCTTCATCTTGATTACCTTGGCCGGGACGCCGGCGACGACCGCACCCTCTGGCACGTCGTCGATGACGATCGCGCCGGCTGCCACGACCGCCCCTTTGCCGACGTGCACGCCTTCGATCACCACGGCATTGGCTCCGACCAGCACGTCGTCTTCAATGATCACAGGGGTGGCGCTGGCGGGCTCCACGACCCCGGCCAGAACCGCGCCGGCGCCGATGTGGCAGTGCTTGCCAACCGTCGCGCGGCCGCCCAGCACGGCGCCCATGTCGATCATCGACCCGGCCCCAATCTTGGCGCCGATGTTGATGATGGCCCCCATCATGATTACGGCGTTGTCATCGATGGTGACATGCTCGCGGATGATGGCGCCGGGTTCAATGCGGGCGTTGATTTTGCTGATGTCCAGCATTGGCACGCCGGTGTTGCGGCCCGTGGTTTCAACGCGCAGCTGCGAGATGGCGCCGCGGTTTTCATCCAGCCACGGCGAGAGCTTGGCGGCATCCCCGTACAGCTGGCCGGTTTTGACGTCGAGAAAAGCCTGGACGCCGGCCGGCACCGCCGTCAGCTTTTCAATGTCCCCTGCCAACGTCACGTGCATCGGCGTGGTTTTCGGGGCGCTGGCGATGTAATCGATAATTTGTTCCGCGTTGAATTCAGCCATGTTTTTTCCTCCTAGAAATGAAAAAGTCCATCCGGCAACGCTCGCCAGATGGACAGCAAATAGTCCAATTAATTGACGATAGCGCCCCGCATTGCTGCGACAGTCCGCCGGATCTTCTCCAGCAGCCCAACCGCTCACCGTTAACACGCCGGTGAGGATTTCGGCGGTGTTCCCTTTTGCCTGCCTTCAACGCATGTGCTTTGCTCGGGCAGGTTACTGATGGCGACCGCAACCTCTATCTTTTTCGTATGTGATTGACATTAGCTTACGATTAAAATACCTAGCCGTCAACCCTTGACATGGACCAACCGCTTTGGGTATGTTGGAGCCAATTGATTAGAGAACGGGGAGACAAAAATGAAGGTCATCAAATTTGGGGGCTCATCGCTGGCCACTGGGGCGCAGCTGGCTAAGGTCATTAAAATTGTGCAGGCCGACCCAACGCGCCAGGTCGTGGTCGTTTCGGCGCCGGGCAAGCGCGACAAAACCGACGTGAAGGTCACCGACCTGCTGGGCCAGCTGGCCGACCAAGTCCTCGCGGGCAAGGACCCGGCGGCACTGATTGAAACCATTCTGGCACGCTACACTGAGATTCAGCAGCATTTTGGCCTGACCGATGACGTGGTGGCGCGCCTGCGTCAGCACCTGCAGCAGCTCGCTAAGGCCACATACCCCGGCGTGGACTACCTGCGTTCAGCCTTCATGGCGCAAGGCGAGCACATGAACGCCCAGCTGGTGGCTGCCGTGATGGCGCACCTAGGCATGAACGCCCGGTTCGTCAGCCCCAAGGCGCTCGGCATCACCCTCACCGGCAAGCCCGGCGCCGCCCTGGTGGCAGACGACAGTTATGCCCGCCTCGCGCAGTTCACGCTGCAGCCAGGCGAAGTCATTGTCGTACCCGGCTTTTACGCTTACGACGCGGCCGGCAACGTACTGACCTTTGCCCGCGGCGGCTCGGACATCACTGGCTCGATCCTGGCCAAGGGGCTTTCCGCTGACCTGTACGAAAACTTCACCGACGTGTCCTGGGTCTACGCCGCCGACCCTAAAATCGTTGACCACCCGCGGGCTATCAGCACCCTGACTTACCGGGAAATGCGGGAGCTCGCCTACGCCGGATTTTCTGTGTTCAACGATGAGGCACTGATCCCCGTGATCGAGGCGGGCATCCGCGTCAACATCAAGAACACCAACGCGCCGGACGACCCAGGCACCATTATCGCCCCGACCAAAAACGTCCAGCACCATCACCACATCACCGGTGTTGCAGCGAAAAAAGGCTTCACCGCCTTGTACCTGCACCACTACCTGATCAACCAGGAAGTCGGCTTCACCCTGAAGCTCCTGCAGATTCTCGCCAAGTACGGTGTCTCGTACGAGCACATGCCATCAGGGATCGACGATTTGACCCTGATCATCGACGAAAATCAGCTGACGCCGCAGATCAAGGACCAAATCGCTGCGGAAGTCCGCGCCCAGATCCACCCCGACGAGCTGGAATGGCTGCCGGATTTTGCCATCGTCATGGTCGTCGGCGAGGGCCTGTACGCGCGGCCGGACCTGGTCGCCCGCATCATGGTCGCGCTGGCCGACGCCGGCATCGAGCCATCAGTCATCAACCAAGGCGCCTCGAAAATCGGGCTGATGCTGACGGTGCCAACGGCCAAGGCCGCAGCCGCCGTCTCCGCGATTTACGCGCTGAGTTGCAGCAAACAATCCGCCGCGGCCAAGTAACCGGCCGCACGCAAAAATCGGCCAGACCGACGCCTTTCTCGTCAGTCTGACCGGTTTTTAGTTCGACCAGGTAAAAATGCCCCAGCGCTTAGTCGTCTTCGGCGGCTTGAGCGTCTCAAACCGCTTGACCACAATGCCGGACGTAGCCTCAGCCCGGGCGTCGACTGCCAGCAGAAAGTCCACCAGCTGGGACGTGAGTTCGTCGGTGTGCCCTAGCGACTGCACCAGCCGCGCGTCCAGCCATGCACTCGGGATCCGGTAATCGTCATACCAGCGGCGCACCCCGTCGGCCGGTTCCTCGTCAAACCGCAACACCCCGTCGATCTGGCGCGCGACCTTGGCAATGTCCATTTTTCTGACCTGCGGGCCGAACAGCCAGCGCACCTCAAAGTCTTTTTCCGGCTCAAAATCGTAGAGCCCGGCCAGCGAGTACTTGTCCTGCAGGCAGCGAATGCCCATTTTTTCCAGGCTGGCGGCCGCGGCCTGCCAGCCCTTATCCGTCCGGGAGGCGCCGTACACCAAAATCTCCAGGTCCTTGTCGGCTGCCTTGGTCGCAAACGCCCCGGCGGTCGACCCGCGCATCAGGTCCAGCGTGATCAAGATCCCGGTGAGCATTCTGCCGCCTTTCACCGGATCCATCATGCCAAACAGGCGACTGGGAATATCCTGCACAATGGTCGGGTAATTGGCCAAATACCGCTTCAGGTAAGGCGTGCGGTAGCGGACCTGCGGCGCCACCAGCACCGCGTCGATGTGGGTGCCGATGTCGTAGGCCGTGTCGGGCCGGACCGCGTCCACGCTGCCGTAAGTGAACACTAAGTCCGTGGTCGAAACCCGCTCATCCTGAAGAAAACTGCGAATGTCATCCATGCGGGCGGTCAGGCTGGGCTCGATCGTGTTGATGCCCTTGACCATCCGGGCGCAGAACAGGCTGGAAGAACCGCCGCCTGCACAGCAGAATAATAGATTCAAATGGCCGCCTCCCCGTATTCGTTGCCTTCTATTTTATCACATAAAAACAGCGGACCGGCGTAACCAATCCGCTACTTCAGGCTTTTGGGAACGGTCTTAGAACTTGTAGTTCCAGGCCGGCACTTCGGTACTCTTGTAAGTCTTCTTGATCACGTTGGCCACGGCCTTGGTCTGGTATGCCTTCACGATTTTCTTGTACGTCTTGTTGTTCTTGTCCTGCTTGCGGGCCACGATGATGTTGATCCATGGCTGCGACTTCTTGGTGATCTTCTCGCGGTAAATCGCCTTTTCCGGGTTCAGCTTTGCATCGACGGCAATGCCGGAATTGATGACCGACGCGTCAACGTCAGACAGCGTGCGCGGCAGCTGAGCGGCGTCCAGCGGCTTGACGTTCAGGTCCAGCTTGTTGGTCTTGATGTCGGCCGGGGTCGGCAGCTCGGTGTTCTTCAGCGTGATGAACCCAGCGGTTTCGAGCAGCTCAAGCGCGCGGCCTTCGTTGGTCGGATCGTTCGGGATCGAAACCGTGTCGCCTTTTTTCAGATCCTTCAGGCTGGAGATTTTCTTGGAGTAAACGGCTAGCGGCGCCAAAATAGTCTTGCCGATGCTGACCAAACTGCCCTTGTTGGATTTGTTCCAGTTATCCAGGAAGAACTGGTGCTGGAAGGCGTTCAGGTCGATGTCGCCAGCCTGCAAGGATGAGTTTGGCTGGTTGTAATCGCCGAATTCCTTGATCTTCAGGTTAATGTGCGCATTTTCCTTGTCCAGTTGCTTCTGCACGGCCGCCCAAACAGTCTTATCCGCGCCGACAATGCCGACTGAGACGTTCTGCGTCTTCGGTGCCGCGGAAGCACTCTTGCCGCATCCGGCCAACAACGTGCCCAACGCAACGGCTGCAACAGCCAAAACCTTAAAACGTAATTTCATGATGATTCCTCCTCGTATTTTCCCTTGTGGGTGAAACGATATTGAATGGGTGATGGTCCCCGTGCTTCTCTAGTCGCTCGTGCAAGCACGAGCGCCGTCGAGTGGCAGGCTGTAAACGGCAAGCTACGCATGGCTGATTGTAAGGCAGCAGAGCTGCCAACAATCAGCTCAAGCCGTTAACAGCCTGCTCAAAAAAGGTCCGCCCACTTCTAACATGGTTAGTTAGAAGTGAGCGGACCCACGGTACCATTCTAATTCGGCTGGCGAACCAGCCCTCAGCAACAGACAAACATCTGTGTGCGAGATAATGGTCGCCGTCCATCACAGCCTTGCTTTTGCTCGGTGTGCCTATTATGTCGAGCCATCTTCGCGCTGCCTCACTACCCCGCTCTCATCAACTCGGGTTTTCTGGTCAGTCCCAGCTGCGCTACTCACTCAACGTCGTTTCATTAATTTTTAACTTAAGGCCAGAATAGCACAGCAAATTTTAATGTCAACCATTGCATTTTAAAAAGTTTACGCCTATGTTTTGATGCGAAGGAGTGATCACAACATGAACGAAGCAACAGCATTTTTGCAGCAATTAGTACAAATTGATACCAGCACGGCCACGACCAACGAATCACAGGTCGCGCATGTGATTCAACAAAAACTGGCGGCGGCCGGGATCGACAGCAAGTTGATTCCTTACGCCAAAAACCGCGACAACCTGGTCGCCGAGTTTGGGACCGGCAAGCCGATTTTTGCCTTCACCGGGCACCAGGACGTCGTCAACGTCGGCGACCTCAGCAAGTGGACTTACCCGCCGTTTGAGGCCCATATCGAAGACGGCAAGCTGTTCGGGCGCGGCGCTTCGGACATGAAGTCCGGGCTGGCCGCCGAAGTGCTGGCCTTCATCGCGCTCAAGCAAAGCGGCTTTAATCACCATGTCCGCCTGATTCTCACCATCGGCGAGGAGTACGGCGCGATGGGTGCCCAGCAGCTGACCGACGCCGGTTACGCCGACGACATTGACGCGCTGCTGGTCGGCGAGCCGACTGCCGGAAAAATTGAGTACGGCCATGCGGGCTCGTACAACTACAAGGTCAAGAGCTACGGCAAATCCGCTCACTCGTCCCTGCCGGCGCTGGGCACCAACGCCATCGTCAAGCTGACCGACTTCATCGTGGCTGAGCGTCACCTGTTTGACGACGTCCCGGTCGATCCAGTCATCGGGCCGCTGGTTCACAGCGTCACGGTGCTGAAGGCCGGCGACCAGGTCAACACCATCCCCGACTACGCAGAACTGGCCGGCAATATCCGGCCGACCCCGAGCTTCATCAACGAAAAAGTCACCGCGCGGCTCCAAGACGCCGTGGCCAAAATCGATGCCAAGGGTGATGGTTCGCTGAAGTTTGAGCTGACCCACACCTTCTACCCGGTGCTCACGCCCACCGACAGCAAGCTGGTCACCCGCGCCAACGAGGCCATCGAATCCGTCAGCGGCAGCAAATTGCCGCTAACTGTTTCCCATGGCGCCACGGACGCCTCTGACTTCACCAAGTCCAAGAACAAGTTTGAGACCATCATTTATGGTCCCGGCAACGAAGATAAGATGCTCAGCCACCAGGTCAACGAGTACGTCTCCCTGGACCGCTTCCACACGGTCATCAAGGAGTACGAGGCCATCGCGCGGCACTACTTCGACTAACGCTTGGGCAATCAAAAAGGCGAGGAATCAGCTGATCCCTCGCCTTTTGTGTGGCCGAAAAATTAATTTTGGCCCAGCAATTCTTTCAGTGTCGGCGCCTTTGAATCTTTTTCAGACAACTGCTCGCGGTCTGAAGGGTCGATGGCGATCGGCCAATCCACACCCAGCGCGGGGTCCAGCGGGGTCAGCGCAGTGCCGGCCATTCCCTTGACCCATTCGTTGTCGAAGAAGTACAGGTACTCGGTGCCGTCTTCCAGCGCCTGGAACCCGTTGCAAACCCCTTGGGGCACGAAGACCTGAACGCCCGGCTTAAGCGGCACGGTGGCCACTGCGCCCAGCGTCTTGCTGTTTGGCCGCGTGTCCACGTAAACGCCCAGCGCTGACCCGTAAGCCACCGTGACCAGCTTGTCCATCGCCTCACCGTGCAGGCCGCGTACGGCGCCGCGCTTGGAGCGGGTCAAGTTGATCTGCCGCCAGGCGCCAATCGTTTCCGGCAGGATATCGGCATAACTGCTGCCGCGGTATAATTCGCGCACCGTGCCGCGGTCATCCGTCACCATTTTGGCGCTGATGACCTTGAGGCCGTCAATCTTTGAGTCCTTTTGTGCTAAAGGTTCGATCTTGGTTTCCATTTTGCTGCTCCTCATCATTCAATTGGCCCGGCCGCTGATTTACCGGCGGGTCCAGTGTTCTATTTTATCATTCGTGGCAATCAGCACCTCGTCGGTCATGCCCAAAAACAGGCCGTGCTCGACGACACCGACCGTGCTGTCCAGCATGGCCGCCAGCCCGGCCGGAATCGGCAGCGGATCGACGTGCAGGTCGATGATGTAGTTGCCGTAATGCGTCACGTAGCGGCTGCCATCGGCCTTTTGGCGAAACGCGGGCTGCAGGCCCTGCGCCTCAAAGCGGCGGAAGTTCTGCTCACACGATACCGGCAGGACCTCGACCGGCAGCGGAAAGCCACCAAGCCGGTCGACCACCTTGCTTTGATCGACGATCCAGACGTTGTGCTTGGCGTTGATCGCGACGTTTTTCTCCAGCGTCAGCGCCCCGCCGCCGCCTTTGATGCCGTCGAGGTGGTGATCGACGCGGTCGGCACCGTCAATGCACAGGTCCACCTGGTCAATGTCGGCCAACTCGCTGACCGTGAAGCCGTTTTGCTCGAGCTGCTCCTTGGAGCGATTCGACGTCGTGACGATTGCCTTCAGATTCAGCGGTGTCTGCTTGTTGCGCGCGCCCAGCAGATCAATAAAAAACGCCACCGTTGAGCCGGTGCCGACGCCGAGCACGGTGTGCGGCTGCACCATCGCGACCGCCTGCGCGGCCGCTTGCTTTTTCAGTTCATCCTGAGTTGCCATGATTGCCTCCTATTTGTTGCACCATTCAAAGCCAGGCTTGGTCTACTACCTTAAAAGGTCAAACATTTGCCACATATAACAAGAGTACACTAAAAAAACGATTACGGTCCATCTAAAACTCGCTGATGAAGTCAGCCAACAGCTTCTTACTCGCCATCTTGATTAAGGCGTTTATTATCGGACGATCGGACGCACCCAGATACAACGCTAATGAACTGCTCGATAATGGGCCTAAAAATATTGCTGCCAGCTCCTGCGCAGTGACCTGCTCGCCAGAACCCGCTTGAGTGAGCTGAACACCACTTTTGCTCATTGTGTACACACCGCTATTCCAAGGTGCCACATCATCAATCACCCGGAATCGCAACTCCTGAACGCACCCATTTTTGTCGACCCACATCTCAAGCAATGCTTTGATATCGATTATTCTGACCATTGTATCCAACCAAACTGATTGCTCTATTCTAGGATCCGAGAAATCATAACTCATCTGGTGAGCAGCAGTGGAAGTATAGCCAATTTCGAATACATTAGCTGCATGGGCACTTAAGAAATTCCAAAGTTGCCTGCGCACTTCATTCGACTCATAAATGAAATCGATAATCTCCATCCTTGTTCCATCCAGAGAATAACTCACATAGCCAACATAGTCTCCACTATGCACTGCAACTGCATAATTTAAATCTGGATGCTGGGTTTCTTGCCTCCGCCACCATTTTTCGTCTCTAACGTGCATTCCATGTGTTTGAAGTGCGACTTCAAGATACAGTGCTCTTATTTGGGAGCGGTCCATTTTATCTTTGTTTGAAGGAGCAAAGCGATGAATCAAAATTTGATTATTTGTATCAAAATGAGGAAATTTTTCCGAGGTTAAGTGGTATCTTATCCTTTTTGTAAAAATATCATATCCGAATTTTCGATAGAAAGCGGGAGAAAATGGCTGTAGAATCGATAGCACAGACCCAGATTTCTTCCCACTTAACAGGCTTTCTCTGATTAAACTTGACGCAATCCCGCGACCTCTTGCCTCTGGATAAACTCCGACATGGTTGACTCCCGTTGCCTTAATCTGGTCTCCATAAAAGGAAATCTGCAGCGGAAGATTTATCAACTGTCCGACAAGATTGCCATCGTCGAATGCACCAATGCCGTCCCCCATATCTAACAAGCAATGATAGTCTGTACGTTTTTCAGGCGTATACGCTGAGTGAAACACGTATCTACGCAGATCTTCCGACGCTGAGATATCGTTCTGAGTGAAATGTCGAATCAAGCTCACATCCCCCTTATTTTTTGAATTTTGCCTGATAATCTTTAACTAGTTTGCGGGAGGCCTCAACTCTGCTAAAGCTCTGTTTAAATGTTCTACTGAAATATACATACAGGACGACGTCAATAACATAAAATTGGCCTGTAATCGAATTTGTAGCACCCACTCGAATATCTGGTTCCATCGGATTCATTGTCTTAAGAGCTGCGTCAGCAAGTATCGAAAGCTGGTTGCGCCCAAAGCGTGTGAGGGTAATCAAAAAGATTCCACGCCGTTTGGCATATTCGGCTAAATAGATTAGTTCCGGAGTTTCGCCAGAGTTAGAAATCAGCCAGAGCGTATCATGAGTTGTCGCCGCACTCAGCTCGGTGAGGAAAACGTTCATATCGTTATCCTTGACAACATGAACACCAATTCTAGACCACTTCTGATAAATGTTCTCCGCTGCTAAAGAAGAAGCACCAATACCGAATACAAACAAATTTCTGGTCTTGCGAAGCCTAGAGACAGCTGTCTCGCATTCCTTGGCGTCCAGCAGATCCTTAGTTTGCTGAATGTTGGTAATATCGTTTTCGGCAAGTTTGTCCCGTATTGATCTAAATGATTCGTTTGCCTGAATATCCAGCTTGGGGGCTTTCTTGGTCGATTCCTCAGATAAGTCCTTAGTAAGCATTATTCGCAAACCAACGTAAGAATCGATGTCCAGTTTTTTTACCATTCTGACAACAGTCGCTGCGCTTGATCCAGCTGCCCTTGCCAACTGATCAACAGTCAGCTGAACGACATGTTCAGGATGCTTAACCACATAATCAGCAACTTTGGTTTCAGCGGTTGTTAAATGATTCTTACTTGCTTCAACACGATCTTTAAAGCTCATAGTCTCTTTTTCCTCCCTAGAAAGAAAGAAGTCCCGATACTAAGTATCAGAGACTTCCTCTAATAGTATACGAAAGCTATCTAGAGTGGCCTTTAGATGCTCTTTGAAGCCGGCGAACCCGCCTTGCGAGCCAGCCGCTGCCTTCTCCGGCCATAATCATCTTGTAGTTCCGAGTAGAAGCCATGAAAAACACTATCCCACCAAATAGGAAAACTACCTGAGCCGCCGCTAATATGACTCTGTTATGTGTGAGAATAACAGCACCAATTAACAAGGCAAAAGAAATAAAGCCGACTAAGATGCCATTGATTCTGCCACCCGAGCTATATACCGAATCAACTAGTTTGAAAGCTACCCAGAACAAGAGTCCAAAGATCGCTATTAAACCTAATGTATATAGATAAACCATGCTTAGCCTCCTCTCAATAACGCCAGAAGCGTCTTGTTTCTTCAGAAAACGAGTCAGTCAACGGTGAAGCAATCAAAGAATCTAGATCTTCCTCGGTTTGCAGGGAAGCGCCGGCAAGGTACTCAATAAAATGATGAGCAGTCCCAATCTGTGGCGAAACCAAACTATCGTTAAATTCATTTGGATACATGTGAACAAGCGCTTTCAGTACTATATATCCTAACATTAATGGCGACCAGTCGGAAGTCATTATGTGAAATGAAGTTCCCTGGCAAACCTCGCCTTCATGCTTAGAGGAAAGTGGTTTAAACCACACAGGCTGAAACCTCACACCACTCGACGGAAAAATTTGGGTCAGATAATGAGCAAATTGATCAGCATTGATCCATGGTGCACCAATTTGTTCGAATGGCCTGACCGTCCCGCGGCCTTCAGAGACATTAGTTCCTTCTATGAGACACAGGCCCGTGTACAATTTCAAGGCGCTCAGCGTCGGCAGATTAGGAGATGGCGGAACCCAAGGCAGTCCGTTTTGAGTGATAGTCAAATCAGGATTCCACTCTACCATTGGCACCACGTTCAGGTCAGCCTCTGGCACGAACTGTTCACGCATCCATGTCGCAAGCTCACCAATGGTCAGTCCATAGCGATTCGGTAAGGGCAACTGGCCAACAAAGGAAAAATAATCAGGTTGCAGCTTAACACCCACCGGAGTTTGGCGTCCCAAAGGCAACGGCCGATCCATCACAATTAATGGAGTACCGACCCGTGCTGCAACTTTCATCGCCTCAAGCAACGTATAAATATAGGTGTAGTACCTGACCCCAATATCCTGAATGTCAAATACCAAAGCATCAATATCCTCGAGTTCACTCGACTTTGGCGCACGCTTGTCCCCATAAAGGCTCACAACGTCAACTTTCAGTCGCTTATCGTAGAAGCTTCCAACAGCCTCTCCTGCACCTGCAATTCCGTAAAGGCCATGCTCCGGAGTGAAGATTCTAACAAGAGTTGCGTCCTTACGGATCAAGTCAACCGATGAACGAAACCGTTGATCCATTCCTGTAAAGTTCGTAATAAGCGCAACGCGCCTATCAGTGATAATGCTCCGATAGACGCGTTCGTTTTCAATTCCTAGTAATGTCATTAGCCTATCCTAAACATCTTTTCCGTGGCTTCTGGAATTTCTTCCTCATCAACACTATCGACGGAATAGAATTGGTTACCAGCCGACATTTTTTGCTTAAATTGATCGATAGCATCAGGCGACCCCTGCACCTCAACAACAACCGTACCATCAGGCGCTTTAGAGGAAACTCCTGTCAGATGAAGTTGCATTGCGTACCGTTGGGCGACATACTTAACCCCACCTTCAGATAGTTTGCCATGAAACGTCAATTTTTTCCGCATATCGATCTAGTCCCTTTCTATCAAAAACTCAAAAACTATGCCTGTGTGGAGACTGTGCCGGACGTCTTAGCTTCAGCAGCTTCTTCGTCCTCTTCCGCTTTCTCCTCACGTTCCTGCTTCAACAACTGTTTATCATACATCATCGTGAATGGATAGTAGATGACCAAGTAGATTGCGAAGTTAATAACCATGAGTACAATAGCGCGCCAATCAGCTTGAGTGATCATATACCCCATTATTGGAAATGGTACAGTAAACGGTGCGAGCATTGAAGTCTTATTGACAAGGTCAAAAGTCATTGCTAAGTACGTCAGAGTCGTCGTGATAAAAGGCCCAACGATAAATGGAACCGCCAAGAGCGGATTCAAGACAACTGGTGCCCCAAAGATAATCGGCTCATTGATGTTGAAAATGCCAGGAACCAATGCGAGACGGCCAACCTGCTTGAGATATGCAGATTTCGCAAAAAACGCTGCAATCAAGCACAGTGCCAGCGTACCACCTGAACCGCCAATCCATACAAATGTGTAGAAACCTTCTGTCGCAATGTTAGCAGCGGCATGGCCGGCAGCGACGGCATCTGCATTCTGCTGCCAAAGAATCAGCCAGAATGGGCGAACCAAGTTGCCGATAATCGAGTCCCCATGAATACCAGTCGACCACAATAGTGTGATTAACAGCGGTGGGATAATCAAACCAAAGTACGTATTCATACCAACGTTGACAATTGGCTTAAACAATGTCATGAGAACTTCGTTGATATTGAAGTGCAGCCAGCCAGTGATCACCCAAACAACAATAATAACGACCGCAGATGGGATAATAGCCGCGAATGAGCGAGATACCGACTCTGGAACTTGATCTGGCATCTTGATCGTAATGTTATGGGTGGCGCAAAAATGAATTACCTCGGTCGCAAAGATTGCGACGATAATTGCTGAAAACATACCAGCCCCGCCAAGATAAGTCATTGGCATTACCATGCCAAGAGCAGTCTTGGTGTGAACCGCATCCACAGCGTTTACGGGAATGGTGGTCATTAAGAAAGCACCCATTGAGATAAACCCGCTTGACAGTGCATCAAGCTTCTCTTGCTTAGCTAATGAGTAGCCAATCCCAAACGCAGCATAGACAGCCATCAGCCCAACAGTGATTCGGTATGGCAGCATGATTGTCGCCACGTATGGGGCAACAAACTTAGTCCAAGCGCCAATTGGAAACTGAGCGATTAAAACGAAGAAACTACCTAACATGACCAATGGCATTGTGGCAATAATACCATCACGAATAGCTACCAGATATCTATTCTGAGACAGCTTGACCATTGGAGGCATTAGATGAGCTTCGACCCAATCCAAGATTCCTTTCATTGTCCAAACTTCCTTTCTGCAAACGCTTAATTTGCAACTTCAGTATAGCATCTCGTTTTAATATTTCAATGATTTTATGAAAAAAGTGAAATTTTGTTTCTGAGAAGGACTTCACGCTTCAAATTGAAATTTTGCCCAAGGATATAAATACTTAAGTAATGGCAATTCCTCGCTACGAATCGACCCAATCTTGTTTTTCCTAGAGTCTTTGTGTTCGGTTAAAACTACCTGGAGTTCATTCTTGTAAATTCCAAAACCGTCATTCCCTATCAAAATGTCTCCCACCTTAAAGGTTTCCTTATTATCGTGAGGTGGATTGGCTACCTCGCGATACTTTACACGAGACATCGTTGAGCGAGCAACTAGGGCATTCGCATCCCCTCGACGATAGTGCTTTTCGTTAAGGACAATCTTTCGCTCTACGTCACTAATAGCGGAAACAAAATCGACTTTAAAGCTAAGCATATACCGATTCATCCGACTAAGATTACTGAGTTCTTCCTCGCTCGCATATGCATTCCCAATGATCACATCATCAATCAGACCGCTCATAAACATGGACTTGGCTTGAACGTCAACCGGCAAATAGCGGTCTGTCTCACGAGTAGGGAGACCATCGTTAACATTCCAAGGCCCCTGATTGCCTACCTGTGAACTGACGAATGCAGCGGTATGAATCCCACGGGATTTAAATCGCTTACTGCAACTCTCAAAAAATGCGTCGGTCAGCCCTGTCCCCACCTGAGGGTAGAAGTTGTGGCAGCCATATAAGAATGGCTCGTTCGCGCGATAACTTAAGATATTGTCCAGATAACCCGTATCATTGCTCATATTAAGCTCAATGATCAATCCCTCTGGGTTATATGAAAGATCAGCTTCAGTGATGCCATTGAACCCTTGATCAAGTCGGACGGCTTTTGCACCGATTTCCTTGAAGAAAGATAGATCTGTGTATGAGATACCAAGTTGGTCGAAGATACGCGGAGAGATATCCAAAGTTGTTGCAAAACCATGGCGATTACCAAATTGAATTATCTCAGAAAACTTTTTCTTTGTTGCCTGAACATCTTTTGCTTCTAGCATGCTCATAAAAATTCTAGTGAAGCCGTACTTCTCACCTAACAACAGGTACTGTTTGTCTGCATCCTGATTACTGTGATCAGGATAGATGGACAAACCCAGTTGACGCATCGTCATATTTCTTTTCCTCCTTGGTTTGATTGGTACCAGTAAAATACTCCGGAAGCATTGTTTCGGTCTGATGTTGTAAACTCAGCGCTGGGGAAAACGTCCGAAACAAAGCTTTCAAATGCAGTCCGATAAGTCAAATTGCGCTGAAGCACGGTTCCTGACTCTCCGACAACCGGATTGGTCTGCGCTGGGTATCGTGAGAGAATCAGGATTACTTGCCTACCCAATGACTGTGCGGCATCTTCAATAATCCTTTCAGCCTCTGAATATGAAGATGATAATTCAGCAGTGATCATCGCGAGCTTAGCAATGCCTTTCCGATCTGTTCTGTAGATGCTAGCAGCCAGCTCAGGAAACTCTGAACAGCCACTTTTACGGAGAAAAGCGTGCATAAATGACGTGTCGTCCTGACGATCATATGAATCAGCCAACATTCTTAGCGTTCGGCGTGCGATATCAAAGGCGCTGCCCTCGTCTCCAATGAGATAACCCCAACCACCTACGCGATCGGTCCGGTTTCCAAATCTCGAAAAGACTGCCGAACCAGTTCCTGCAAGGGCTAAAACCCCCGATTTTCCCGAGAGAATATTCCAAACTGCTAGCGTCGCATCACTCATTAAAATAATTGGAACATTAAAATGCTGGGCTAACTGCTCCCGCAACTGCGGTGCAGTTCCCGCTGTATCAAGGCCAGCAACTCCAATCACTACTGCTGTACACTCGGACAGTGAAAACGTTTTGCCTATTTTAGAGATAATCTTGGTCAAGTTTTCTGCAGTATCGGAAAAGCTGATCAGAATATTCCCCTGTCCACCCGTGAAGGTCTTCCTAACTGATCCATCCATGTCAAGCACCTGGGCAACAATATGAGTTCCGCCGCTGTCGATCCCAACCAAAAACGACATTTGTTTCCTCCTCAGTCTATTGACTATCGTTGAGAGTACGGTTACATTATAGGCATAAGAAATAAAATTTCAACTTTGAACCGATATTTAAGATTATATATTTCAGGAGATCTTAGAATGGCTAACTTAGCACTGACTTTCTCGTCCACAATTTTGAAAGGTCAAAACACAGTTCATCTAATTCTGCCTGACAAACCATTAGGGCAGAAAATACCGGTCATCTGGTTGTTACATGGACTCGGAGACGACGGAAGTTGTTGGATCAGAAAGACTCGTCTCGAACAACTAACAACCGATGTTAACGTTGCTGTAGTGATGCCTGATATGGGAAGGTCTTTTTACCGAAACCTCCCTGGAGGCTTGCACTACTATATCTACCTCTCTGAAGAGCTGCCAGAATATCTCCAAAGTCTATTTCCCCTATCAAGGCAAGCAAGCGAAAATTTCTTAGTTGGGAACTCAATGGGCGGATACGGTAGTTTTTACTGGGCAGCGCACCAGCCGGAGAAGTTTTCGTACGTCGCAACCCTGTCACCTGTGACTGATTTATCGACGGTTCCAAGCTTTATGCCAGATTATGAATCTAGCCTAGGGTCTAAACCAGCTGCTCTTCCAACTCTTTTAGATGAATTTGAAACTAATGCGTCTAAGCTTCAGCATCTGAATTGGTTGACGCTGGCAGGCAAAGATGACCAGCTAACGCATGCTAGTGTTGCCTTCGCAAAATCGGCGCGGGATTCACTCGGTATCGACATCAATGAACATGTTCTGCCTGGAAAACACGATTGGACATTCTGGGATCAAAACCTATCTACAATCCTGTCGTGGCTACCGCTTAAAAAAATTGACCGTGTGGGAGGAAACAATTATGAACGTGACTGAACAACGAAATTCTAAGACTATGCATATCGATGAACAGTCAACTTTGCAAATCCTCAAAACGATCAATACTGCGGACCAAGAAGTTCCCAACGCCCTTGCAGAGCCGCATTTGCTAACGACTTTAGCCCAGATGGTAGATAGCATCGTCAATGTTTTCCATAACCAGGGACGACTCTTTTACATCGGTGCTGGCACCAGTGGACGATTGGGCGTCCTAGACGCATCTGAGTGCGTGCCGACATTTGGAGTCGAGCCAAGCATGGTACAGGGTGTTATTGCGGGAGGCGAACGAGCGGTAACTGAACCTGTTGAAGGTGCCGAAGATTCAACAACTCAAGGTCCTCTGGATTTGAAGGAAAGACAATTCAGTGCCAAAGACTTCTTGGTTGGGATTGCGGCTAGTGGCAGAACACCATATGTAATTGCCGCCTTAAAGTATGCTCGTAAATTAGGCAGTAAAACTGGGTCAATCAGTTGCAATCCCCACTCCGAAATTAGTCAGTATGCTGACTTTCCCATTGAGGCTGTCGTGGGCCCCGAAATTTTAACCGGCTCTACACGAATGAAGGCCGGAACTGCCCAGAAGCTACTTCTTAATATGATTTCTACTACTGCGATGATTCGGTTAGGAAAAACATACAGCAACCTGATGGTGGATCTAAAGCCGACTAACACTAAATTGAACGACAGGGCACAGCGCATAATTTCTGAAGCTACTGGGGTGTCATCCGAGCGCGCACACAAGTTCTATTTAGCCTCCGAAAAGCAGCCAAAGGTCGCGATTGTCATGATCATGTGCGACGTTTCCCGCGACGTTGCGCTTAAACTGCTAGATCACTCGAGCGGCCATATCGCGGATAGTATTGAACTAGCAAAGAAACCTCGTCTGAATAGCTAATCCTACTGTCATTAACCTAAACTGCATCTGGACTATCACCCAAAATTCAGTCATTTTTTCTAAAACGCTTGACTGTTCTCTAATCTAACCGTATACTCATTTTCAACAAATCAAATTGCCATGAGAAAGACCAGTAATCGATCATCCCCATTCAGCGAGCTTCGTCAGGTGCAAGGAAGCATGGGAGTAACCGGTGAATATCCCTTTCGAGCAGGGCCCCGAACCAAGAGTAACGGGTCATGGCTGCCACCCATTACAGTGGCCGTGTATCGCCTGCGGGCCGTACATGTCGAGGCGAGGCTGGCGACAGTTTCGCGTACTCAAGGTGGTAACGTGCACAAGCACCCTTGATCTCCAGGTGGAGATCGGGGTGCTTTTTCTTTTTCTCATGGCAAGCGCATTAGCGCAGGAGGAATGTTTGATGGACTCATTGACGGAACCAAAACTAAAAACGCGTGACTACGTGGTGGTCGCTTCAATGCTGTTCGGCCTGTTCTTCGGCGCCGGCAACCTGATTTTCCCACTGCACCTCGGCCAGCTCGCCGGGGCTAACTGGCTGCCGGCTGCCCTGGGCTTTCTAGTGACCGCGGTGGTCCTGCCGCTGCTGTCGGTGCTCGCCATTTCCGCCACGCACGCCAAGGGGGTCTATGACGTCGGCCTGCCGCTGGGCAAATGGTTCGCCCTGGCCTTCATGATCCTGATCCACGCCACCATTGGCCCGCTGTTCGGCACGCCGCGCACGGCAACGGTCGCCTTCACCACCGGGGTCGCGCCGATGCTGCCAAAAGCCGCAGCGCAAGGCGGCCTGCTGGTCTTCTCCGCGCTGTTTTTCCTGGCGGCCTTCCTGCTGTCTTACAAGGAAAATAAAATCACCAGCGCCGTCGGCAAAGTGCTGAACCCGACCTTCCTGGTGCTGCTGTTCGTCCTGTTTTTCGTCGGCTACCTGAACCGCATGGGCAGCGTTGGGGCCGCGGCCGTGACGGCTGATTACAAGTCAGCCGGCTTTCTGAACGGCTTTTTGCAGGGCTACAACACGATGGACGCGCTCGCCGGGCTCGCCTTCGGGGTCACGGTGGTCACCGCGGTGCACGGCCTCGGCCTGAAAAAGGATGGTGAGGTCGCCAAATTCACCGCCAAGGCCGGCGTGCTGGCCACTGCCGCCATCGGCCTGGTGTACCTCCTGCTGATCGGGCTGGGCGCCATGTCCGTCAACCGCTTCGCCGTCAGCGCTGAAGGCGGCACCGCGTTCAACCAGATCGTCACCTATTACTTCGGCGCCGGCGGCCACGCGCTGCTGGCCGCGATGCTGACCCTGACCTGCCTGACCACGGCAGTCGGACTAGTCGCGGCGTTCGCGCAGGACTTCCACAAGCATTTCCCCAAGGTCAGCTACCGCGCCTGGCTGGCGATGATGAGCTTCGCGTCGTTCTTGACTGCCAACTTCGGCCTGGACACCATCATCCAGTGGTCGACGCCAATGCTGATCTTCCTGTACCCACTGGCGATGGTCCTGATTGGCCTGTCCGTTGCCTCGCACCTGTTCCACCGCGACCCGGTCGTCTACGGCTTCGTCGTGGCCTTCACCGTGGTGCCTGCGCTGTTTGACATGGTCGCCTCGTTCCCGGCCGTCGTTTCGAAAAGTGCGTTCGGGCTGACAGTCACCCACCTGCGCGACGCCTACCTGCCATTTGCCAGTCTCGGCCTGGGCTGGGTCGCCCCTGCCCTGATCGGTCTGGCGATTGGCCTGACCATTCACTTTGTCCGCCAGCACCAGACTGCGGCGGCATCCGAACTGGACTAGACACTGCCTGCCGCTTCGAAGTTCTTCCCAAAAGCCTTAGCGGCAGCCTTGTGCGAAAAGGTTTATGTCAATTTCGTAAATGCCAGCCCAAACGGTTGGCATTTTTTTGCAAAGGTGAGATACTAACTTTAAGTCAGTGCCACCCAAGGAGAAAAAATGGATGCACAACTCACCAATTACCTCATCAATCAGGCCAGCGGCGTGGTGATCGCGTACCTGCTGATTACCCGCGTGGAGCACCGCCTCGATGTGCTGATTGAAGAGGTCACCAAGCTGACCAAGGAAATCGCCGCCGTCGGGAAGTTGGGAAGTGAACTCAATGGCTGAACTAGTCGCTGATGTCTCCTCCTGGAACCCGGACACCGCCGCCTTCTTCCAAACCCTGAAAAAAGTCGGGACCAAGGCCGTGATCGTCAAGCTGTCTGAAGGGACCAGCTACCGCAACCCCAAGGCGCCGGCCCAGATCAAAAACGCCTGGGCCGCGGGCATGCATGTTCACGGCTACCACTACGCCAAGTTCCAAACCGTCGCCCAGGCGCAGGCCGAGGCGCGCTACTTCGCCGCCACGGCTAAGCTGCGCGGCCTCAACCACACCAGCGTGATGGCGCTGGATCTGGAGGACGCCAGTATCAAAGGCGATACGACCGCCCGCGTGGCCGCGTTCATCACCGCACTTAAGCAGGCCGGCTATCCAAAAGTCGACCTGTACACCAGTGCCAGCTGGATCTGGTACAACCGCGTGAACCTGGCGAAGCTGCCGAAGCTCAACCTCTGGATTGCCCGCTACCAGGCCAACCAGCCCGGCGTGAACAACGTGGGCACTTGGCAGTTCACATCCGACTTTCACGGCCTGAAAGTCGACATGAGCTACGATTTCTTTGGCTTCTACAGCAAGGTTTAGACACTGCAGCGCCCGTCATCCCTAAGCGATGGCGGGCGCTGTTTGCGATTATTTATGGAAAAACTTGGCGACCTGCTCAACGTACCCGTGCTCGGCGTTGACCCGGCGCAGCAGCGGTAAATCATGGGTTGAGGTCTCGCCGGTTTCACGCAGGTGGCGATACAGCTCCGGATACGGCACGTTTTGCTGAATGGCGCGCTGGATCTCCTTTTGAATGTCGTAGTCGACCTTGCGGAACTCGACGGCCACACGGCCCAGCCGGTCGACGTGCAGCAGCGCGTAATGCGCCCGCTGGTCGGCGAAAAACTTGTGCCACGGTGAGTACGGCTGGCCGACCGCGCCAGGATTGATCACGAGTTGGCCGGCCGACGTCGGGCGCATCACCTGCTGGTGCGTGTGCCCGTATACAGCGAGATCCTGGTCCGCAGTCAGGAACTGGTCAAAATGGTCCTGCGGCTGGGCCGGGTACAGGTCGCGGCCGCCGGGGCGAGTGCGCTGATTGTGCGCCACGCCGATTTTCAGCCCGTTGACCGTGCGCTCCCCACTGATCGGATGCGCCTGCAGTGTCTGCCACTGGGCGGCGCTCACGTGCTCACACACGTATTCCACCAGGCGGGCGACGTAGACATCCCCGGGGTTATCCAGGTGGAACCGGCCCGCCATGATCGCATACATGTCCAGCTCCCAGTTGCCATTGAGCCACACTTCGGGATGGACCGCCTCGAGCAGCTTGATCAGCGCCACGTCGGCCGGCCCGGGCAGGAACAGGTCACCCAAAAACCAGTACTGCGTGGCGGCGTGCTTTTTGGCGTCGGCCAACACCGCCTCTAGCGCCGTCTGGTTGCCGTGCACATCGGCCATTACCGCAATCGTTTCGTCTTGCATCTGCCCCCGCCTCCTTGAGGTAATCATACGAAATGGCGCACCGCTGTCAAGCGGCCGGCCTTGCCTCAGCGCAAGCCAAAATTTTTGAATTTTCGCGCCATCGCGGTTAAGCTGACCCTGGAGGTGGTACCATGCAAATCAAACACGATGTCGTTTACGACGCCGCCAACCACTTGACCCTGGACCTTTACGGGCCGGACGGCGTGGCGCGCGGCGGAATCATTCAGATTCACGGCGGCGGCTGGTTCCGCGGTGACAAGGCCAAGGACGAGGACTGGGCCGAGCGCTGGGCGGCGCGCCAGTATGTGGTCCTAGTGCCGAACTACCGCATCGCACCGGCCTTCCACTATCCGGCCGCTCAAGCTGACATGGAAACGCTGATGACCTGGGTGAAAACCGCGCAGCTGCCATTTGATAAAAGTCAC
This sequence comes from Lacticaseibacillus hegangensis, assembly GCF_003946465.1. Classification (GTDB taxonomy): domain Bacteria; phylum Bacillota; class Bacilli; order Lactobacillales; family Lactobacillaceae; genus Lacticaseibacillus; species Lacticaseibacillus hegangensis. Next base: position 34,961 of record NZ_RHOL01000020.1, read on the forward strand.
CTGGCAGCGGTCGGCAGCTCTGCCGGCGGCAACATGTCAGTCGAGTTGGCTATCAAGTACGGCATCCCCGCCGTTTCGCTGTCTGGCATTCTGGACATCGGCGACTGGCTAAGCAAACACCAGGACGTCGACGCCGCGGAAGGCGACACCAGCGACTTCAACCAGCGGGCCAGCGCGACCATTAATCAGGACGGGCCCAACGATCCGTTTTACAAGTGGTTCATGACCAACTATATCGCCCCAGCCGACTACGCAAAGGCCTCACCGGCGCCGCGCATCACCGCCAAAACGGGCCCGCTGTACCTAGCCAACTCGCTCAACGAGTTCGTGCCGACCAGCGGCCTGTTTCAAATGGGAGAGGCCCTGAGCCAGGCTCAGGTGCCCTTCACGCTGCGGACAGTAACCGGCAGCCGCCATGCTAAAGGTTACCTCGATGATGTCTTTGATGAGCTGAACCTATTCTTGAATAAAGTGATTTAAAAAGCGTCTGTCATGGCTGACAGACGCGTTGCCTCGCTGACTTGTGGGCGAGGTTTTTTAGTCTCTTTTTCAGCAGACCAGGTAACAATGAGTTATAACTCGACCCCCATAGCGCCGACTGCAATAGGTAAAAGCCGCATGATATAACCGTGCGACACGTGGCCGACGACTTGGCCGTGACGCGCCTGAAAATCGTAATTCTGTATTTGATACGTGATTACTGAACCGTGAATACCACTTTTCTTGTCATCAATGGCTGGGCGGATATCTTCTCTCTGACTACTAGCATGTGTGATGGGCATCCCAAGGATCAAGCCTGTCTGCTTATAATAGGCAGCGGTCGAGAGCACAATCATCGGTCGGCGAATATTTCCATGCTCGGGATCGTGACCCCCTTGCTCATGTCCAGCATGAGGCTCAGCATCGATCCAGATCAAATCTCCTTGGCTCACTACCATTCAACATTCTCCTTACCTATGTCTTTACCATTGGCATAGTTTCCAACCTCAGCGATGTCTTGACGGAAATCAAAATCGGCGAATTGACCATTCTCCCATGGATTAGAACTTTTTTCTCGTTCTAAAATGATCTGATCTCCAGTTGCACTGACTTTTAGCAGGAATTTTTCACCCACTTTAACATCTAAACTACTCGGAATGGTGATGACCGTCGCATTACCGACCTTTCGAGCCTTGTATTCGCCAATTACTCTATCTTTCGTATCCAACTTAATCGTCCCCTTCCGTATAACCAAAGTATATCCTGAATGTCATAGATATACAAGTGTATACTTTTGTGGCTGAATCTCATCTGACCACCTGAATTAATTCTTTTTGTCAGATAGAGTTCCTTCCGATCTCGCTGTCATTTAGTAAGACCGTGTAGAAGAGACTGAGACGACCCGCCACTGATTTGATTCACGCGTTGAATATTTTGCTGGTGCTCTCCCGGCTCACTGTGATACACTTCACATAAGCCATGAAAACGCTTTTATAGGGAGGACTTTTTATGAAGAAGATCACGATTATCGGGGCCACCGTGCTGATGACACTGAGCCTAGCCGCGTGCGGCAACAGCTCCAGCTCGTCAGATAGCAGCAGCAAGACCAGCAGTTCCAAGACCGCGCCCAAAGCGGCCAAAGTGAAGATCAGCACCGGCGCCGTCAAGGACGGGACTGTGCCGGGCCAAGGCACCCTGGTGATGCGCCAGCTGTACGCCGCACCGCACGGCAAGCAATCATTCGCCGCCGTGACGGTCACCCTCAACGGGGACACCATCGTCAACGCCAAGATTGACGAGTTCCAGTACGTGGCCAAAAGCGCCGACTGGACCGCCGTGCCAAACGGCGATTCGGACTTCGGCAAGGGCTTTCCGAAGGGCCAGATCCTGATCGGCAAGTACCAAAACAGCAAGCCGTACTCCGCTTTGATGAAAAAAGAAGCTAAGGCGACTCACACCTGGCAGGAAAACGCGACGGCAATCGAGGATTTCGTAAAAGGCAAGACTATTGACGAGGTGAAGGCGGCAGTCGGCGACGTGGCCGCGACCAAGAAGATCAGCGATGTAGTTTCCGGCGCCACCTTTGTCGACACCAAGGGCTACCTGCAGGCGATTTACGACGCGGCGACCACTGGCATGGTCTCCACCGGGATCGAAACCACAGACAACAATATCGTGACTGGCCAGACCCTCGCCGCCCCTCATGGCAAGCAGTCCTTCGCCATCGTGACCGTCGCGATGCAAGGCGACAAGATCGCCGACACCTTCGTCGACGAGTTCCAGTACGTGCCAAGCAGCAGCTTCGGCGGCGTGCCGAATTCCGACAGCGACTTTGGCAAGACCACAAAGGCCGGCACCGTCCTCGGCTCCAAGCGCGCCAATGACACGGCGTACTCCGACCTGATGAAAAAGGAAGCTAAGGCGACCCACACCTGGCAGGAAAACGCCGACGCCATCAACGACTTCGCCAAGGGCAAGACGATTGCCGAACTTGAGGCCGCAACCGCAACGCTGGACGGCAAGACCAAGAAGAGCGACATCACAGATGTTGTGTCCGGCGCGACCTTTGCTGACACTCAGGGCTACCTGAAGGCCATCATCGACGCCGCCAAGTTGGCAAAATAAGCTTCACTAGAATCGAATAGGCATCCCGGCCGAACCGCCGAGATGCCTATTTGCTTGCCTTCATTTTCTGCCTACTGCAGGCCGCCGCCTTGAAAATCGGCCGGGCGATACCAGGCGCGCACTGCGTCGGCAATCGACTGTTCCAAGTAACTGACCTCGATGTTCTCGTTGCCGTCGCCTTTGCGCACGTTGACCACCAGGTGGGCCACCTGCTTTTTGGCCAGCCAGTAACTGGTGTTGACCTCCAGCGACTGAATGTTGGCACGCCGCACGAAGAAGCGCTGCCGGCGCCACCAGCCGCCCTTTTGCAGGACCAGCAGATCTGGCGAGAGAATCTTCACCCCGGCGTTGCGCGCGGCGTACGTCCCTTGAAAGGCGGTGAAGGCCACCCAGACCAGGCTAAGGCCAATCGCGATGGCCAGCCACTTCGCCTGCCAAAAATAAATCGCGAGCGAGAGCCCGACCGCCAGCCCCAACCCAGTCAGCACCGAGTTGCGGATGTAGTACCAGTAGCGGCGGCGCTGGACCGGCTGCAGCGGTGGCACCGCGGCCGGCAGCCATGTGATGAAGCGGCGCATGGTCAAAAGCGCCTGGTCCTCCTTGACCACTGGCATCAGGACCGTCGCGTCAGAGGTTTCGTCATCGGACGCATTCGAGGCAATCAACCCCTGCACCGTGGTCAGGTGAAACAATTGGCGCAGCACCGTTTGGGAAAACCGCACCGCCTGCAGCTGGTGCAGCCGCGTGCTGACCTGCGTCCGCTTCAGCAGACCGCGCGCGGCGGTCAGCGTGTCGCCATTCTGCATCAGCGTGAACTGGTAGTATTTTTGGAGCAAGCGCAGGTAGGAAATCAGGATCCCGACGATCAGCGCAAATACGATCAGCGCCAGCAAGGCCGCGGCGGCCAGCTGGGCCATGTAGTGATCAATGTTGCGCTCCCAGCCTTTGGGCACAATGTCATCGAACTTGTCCCACAGCCACAGCGCCCCAGTCAGAATCGGGATAAATCCCAGGGAGGTCAAGGCGTAGACGTTCAGGTCATGGGCGGAAATCGTGTAGCGCGCGGTTGGCGACTCGACCTCAGCCGGAGCAGAACTGACAGTTGCAACTGGCGCATCCGCCGCTCCGGCGATGTCCGCCTCGGCTGCAGCCGCCTGAGCCACAGCAGCTTGTTCGCCGCGCAGCATTTTCCGTCGGGCCTCGATTTCCGCGCCCACTGCCGGGACCACGGCATACAGCTGCGCCTCGCCCTCCTTCCCATTCTTACTGGAGGTCTCGATCACCAGACTTTCCAAGTTGAATGGTTTGAGGAAGAACCACTGCTGGTGGCGCAGCGTCTGAATTTTGGCGTAGGGAATGTGGCGAGTCTTGCGCACAAACAGGCCGGACTTGATGACGACTTGAGAATCAGCAAGCCGATAGGTAAACCGCAGGTACCGCACCAAGGTACTGGCGACCACCAGAAGGAAGCCAGCCCCGACCAAGAGCCAGACGATCCAGCCGCCATCGGCCCGGTCCCGAAACCCGATCACGACCAGGCCAATGACATAAATCACGCTATTATAGAGGCTCTGGCCGAGCATCAAAATCAGAGCGGCCAGCGGCAGACGCTCATCCTTCATTGCGCGCCTCCTGGGCCAGCTGCATGATCCGGTCCCGCAGCTCGGCAGCCACCTCCTGCGTCACGCCAGCGATCGAATCGGTCGTCGAGGCCGTCTGCACCTGCACCTCTTGCAGCCCCTGCCACTGCATGATTGGCCCGGACTCCAGCGTCACGTTTTGGATCCGGCTGATCGGCACCGCCTTTTCCGAGCGAAAAATGTAGCCGCTGCGCAAATACACCGCGGTTGGTGTGATCAGATAACGCCAGAACTGATACCGGTACGGAATCAGCACCAGGTGGATGCCGGCGTGCAGAACCGCCGCCGCACCTGTGATGGCAGGCAGCCACCACGGCCAGTGCCACAGTTGCCAGGCAACCAGCAGAAAAATGGTGATCGCCAGCCAGATGGCCCCGTCAATCAGTGCTTTCGTGCGCCAAACCGTCTTGATCTGCGCCGGTAAGTGTTCCCCTTTCATCCCCATCACCCCTCTTGCCGGTAGTATACCCCGAAAACGATTGCAACGGGGTGACATGACAATTCTGTTCGCTATCTCAATAATTCCTGGTTGGCCATGTGTCTAAATAAAAACCTGCCCCGGGGATAAATCGGGGCAGGCATGTCAATCACAGACCTATGCTATTGCATCTGTGTCTTCAACTATTTTGAGACTTAACTTTCATTAATCATCTCGGTTCTTAAATCCGGCGTAGTTGGTTGCCACTTCGGTGATTCGATAAACATCGAGTTCTTGCTGAAAGGCCGGTTCATGAAGTTTGATTGCGTCCTCGAACTCAATCCATTCTTGTTCTGCTTCCTGCTGATGTCCCCCAGCTTGCAATGCCAGCGCATGCGCGAGCCTAGAGAATACTTGGCGATGATAGTCCAGAATTCGCCAATTCTGGTGAGGAACCCCTGTTGAGGCCGCAAGTCCTGCCTGAATTTCAGGCAAAAATTTCGTCATATTATCAACAATGGCGGTGAAGTGAGCCGCTTGATTGGCGTTCACCCGAGGCCCGATTGCATTGAAGTAATCACTACTCGACAGAGCGGAAATTCGTTCCAAATAGTCAACCACTTGATGTGCGCGAGAACCAAATGCAGCCTTAAAATATTCATCTCGCAACGTCTGATAGGACAAGGACTTGTCCCACAACGTCCGACCCATGACATAGTTTGGAAGCGTCGTTGGAAAACCAGCCCGCAGCTCCTGACAACTGATATAGCCGTTTAGGTGTAACTTACTCAAGTATTGAACATCGCGGCTGATGATCTGACTAATTTTCATGTAGCCCAAATCCCCGTAGTGCGCACGACCAAGGGGATAATCATAAACAAAGCTATCACCCTTGAACATCTTTTGCCAGGCGAACAAGAAGGACAAGTTTTCCTCCAACGAGTTCGGCAGGGTCGTGTGATTACGAACGTATGGAGTGGGCTCGGGAATGCCATGCGCGTAATCGACATCCGCATAACTCTTCTCAAAAGTCCGGCTGATTGGCGCGAACATCATCACGAATCGTTCCGGATGCTTAATTGTCGCACTTTCCGGGGCAAATAACAGCTCGTGGTAAAGCAGAAAACAAATCTTAGTATTTAACCCGGCAGCCGTTAGCTGTTCATCCAGGTAGTTCAAAAATTCAACATATTGGTCTGACGGTAACACCTTCTGACAGTTATCACATTCGCAGACGTTGTTATCGCCATCGGAAAGCCAAACATGTAGATAGTCGACTTCTGAGTGCTGTCTAGCATAGTCAACAATTACCTGCGCCATCTTCTGGTTAACCGTCGGATTAGACATGTCAAGATTAGTAAAAATTGGTGTGCCTTGGATCAGGTCGCGCTTACCATTGACTTCTGCCACTAATGACTTCTTGGACTCGGGAAGCTTTTCGCCATCCTCCCATCCAAACTCGGAAGAGTAACCTAGCACCTCACCGGTCCAGCCATGGCCAACCCGGTGATGTCGCAAATCTCGCTTGGCAATTTCAGCGTCAACTTTTGCACTCATCTCACGAATCTCATCATTCGAGAGGTCCTTGCCTGTTAATGAGTGGTTGAATTGATGCCCGTACCACCGCTTCAGAAACGTGTACGGGTTAGCAAACTGGATAAAGAAGCTGTTGAAGCCATTTTTTGGCAGCCAATCAATAAAATCGACAATGTTTTCAAGGGAATCCGCACCTTCAATGCAAACACCACGATGTTTATAACTGGCTGTGTGATCATAATGCTGCTCTGTCTGAAGCATTGCCGTGCCAAGCTTGGGAACCACCTCATTGGCACGTCCCGGTCTCAGAAAGCGGGCACCTTGATCATGTAGATATTGATAAAGTCCAATTAGTAAGGCGACAGGCCGGTTACCGACAATGGTCACCTTGCCGTGGAACTGATCATAACGCACATGATCGAGGGCCTGATCATCCGGAACGACGTGCAAAACAATATCGGCGGCCTGAGAATTCTCGACTGCTTTAGTTGTTTCCCCGGTCATCTTGCTAAAGTAATACTGTGCCTCTTGATTCGCAAACAAGGTTGTTTGATTCTGCTGGTCTGAAAAGATGGTGATACTCATACCTCAGCCCCCTTTACTGGCGCTGTCTTGCCCTTGGCTTCTTCCTCGAGCCGCGCATTATCTGCAGCCTTGAAGAATGGGTAGTAAATGGCAACGGAAAGCACAACACAGATAAATTGCAGAATTGCCGCCGCAACACTGCCACCGCAAGCAAGGAATCCACCAATAATCGGCGGCATAGTCCATGGCAACACGACCCCAGTGGTTAAAGGTACCAGCCCTGACAGCATGGCAAAATAGGTAATTGTTGCGTTTGCCAGTGGTGCCAGCAGGAATGGAATCAACATAATAGGGTTCAAAACTGTCGGAAAACTGAATAGGATCGCAGTATTGATGTTAAAAATGGCAGGAATCCCAGAAATTCGACCCAGTGTCTTGTACTCATGACTCTTGCTGAAGAACATTAAGCAAAGAGCCAGTCCGATGGTCGCACCGCCACCGCCCATGTAAACAAACAGATCAATGAATGGTTGCGTAATAATATTTGGCAAGTGCGCAGCCCCTTGAGCCATCGCGACCCGGTTAGCGTCAGTGAACTGCAACCAGATTGGCTGCATCACGGTATTCACAATTTGACCACCATTGACGCCACAGAACCAGAACAGAGAGTTGAGCAGGATCGCAACAAATGTGCCGACCAATGAGCCGCCAATCAAGCTGAGTGGTTTACCGATAATGATGGCAAGCAGATTGTTCAGGCTACCAATCCCAACAGTACGAATAATCCAGGTCACTGCTTCAAAGAAAATCAAAATGACAGTGCCTGGCACCAGTGCCATAAATGACTTACCGACCACATCCGGGACACTGTCCGGCATCTTGATCGTAATGTTTTTTTGAATGAACCAACGAAAGATTTCTGCGGTAATGAAACCGACAATAATTGCGGTGAACAACCCCTGGCCGCCTAAGCCAGCGTAAGGAATACCTGCTGCCCCAGTCTTATCTGTGAGTGACGGTGTTGTGAGCAACATACTTGCCAGCGCCAAGGCGCCCGCCGATAGGCCATCTGTGTTATAGGAAGTGGCCAACCGATAGGCCACCCCGAAACATGTGAATAAGGCAATTAATCCAAAACTATTGCTGACCAAATTATTGAGTACAACATCCATCCCTACCTGGTGGAGCCAGTTGGTCCAACTGGTCACTGGAAAGCTGACAATTACTTGGAAAATCGAACCAATCAAGACCAGTGGCATCGCCAGCATAAAACCTTCACGTAACGCCTTGAGATGACGCTGTTTACTGATACGTTCGCCCAAAGGAGCTAGCTTGTTTTGCAAAAAAGCCATAAACGCGTGCATAATGACATCTCCCTTTTATTTTTAAATTCGAACTTATACTATAATGAAAACGCTTATTAGTCAACGACATTTTTTTACTTTTTAAAATTTAAATAGTGCAAGTGAGGGCTTGCATTTGTCAATTTAAGCCCAATGTTGCAGTGCTAACTGAATCATTTGATTTTTTTATTTTCTAAAGATAAACTTGAACTAAGGGAGACATCATAATGGCAGAATCGTTTAATACTAACCAGATCAACGTTGTTCAGTACCTGTACAGGCACCCTGCGGCAACCAGAACCGACATTACACAGATGCTCAACATTACACCAGCTACGGTTTCAGCCGTGATTGCTCAGCTCATTTCACTTCATCTGGTAGTGGAAACCGGAGAAGAAATTGCGCGGACAACTGGTTCAGGACGAAAGCAAAAAATCATTTCACTAGACCCGAACTATGGCTGTCTGATCGGGGTCGATTTCACTCTGGCTGGGTTTGCCGCCTACGCGACCGACCTGACCGGGCATCATATCGATCACTCTTATCAACCGTATGAGGAGATCGCAGGCCAATCGCTCAACAGCAACGTGGCCAATGCAATCAACAACTTGGTCAGCGCACATCCAGAACGACACTTTATTGGGGTTGGCCTCTCGATTCCTGGACATTACGATTCGGAGAATCATACGCTTATTTCAAACAATCAGATGTGGCAAGGTTTTGACCTTAAAATCATCGCGGCGGATATCAGTCTGCCAATTGTCGCAGAGAACAACGTTGAGTGTATGGCCATGGCCCAATACCTGTTTGACGTCGAAAGCACGCCCGAGAACTTTCTGTTCATGCATGCAGGGTTTGGTCTATACTGTGCTTTTCTTCAATCGAAGGGCTTACATCCAAAGCGCAATTACTATATTGGTGAAATTGGTCATACAGTCGTCGATCCGGAAGGCTTTCAGTGTGAGTGTGGGAAGCGTGGCTGTCTCCAGACCTATATCTCCGAAACTTGGCTGGTTAAGCGTGCCAGGGACCTCTACCAATCTTCTTCAATCACTGTTCTCCGCTCTTTGGTCAAATCACCGGATAAAATCAATTTGGACACCATTCTCGCGGCATACAGGCTGGGCGATTCCTACATCACCAAGATGCTGCAAGATGGCCTACATTACTTGGCAATCGCCGTCGCCAACTTACTGATGATGTCTGACGCCGACGCCATCTACCTTAATAGTCGACTGCTCCAAGATCCCGCCTTTAGCGACCAGGTTCTCGCCACCATCAATAATCAACTCCGGTTTATTCCAACGAAGAAAAATACTTCAGTGGAGGTCGTTAAGTATGACAACACCCGTGCCGCTCGAGGGGCGTGTGCATTAGCTGCGCTGGCGTTTGTTGTGCAAAATCCGGGCTATCAAGCAATTGCACTCTCCGCAAGTACTAATCACCATTAATTGATGTGCTGAATAGCTCACTGGATCAACAGACTGTCATCAAACCAATAAAAAATCAGGATTCTCCAGTAAGACACGGGAGAGTCCTGATTTTTTGGCTCAAATAAGATTAAAACTTGAACAGGTCGGTCGACAGGTACCGCTCACCGTTATCCGGCGCCACGGTGACCACGGTCTTGCCGGCACCCAGCTTCTGAGCCAGCTCGATTGCGCCAAAGATGTTCGCCCCAGCGGAAATACCTGGCAGGAACCCTTCCTCGCGGCTGACCTGCTTGGCCATCGCGAAAGCCTGATCAGAGGTGACCTCGACGACGTCCTGGTACAAGTCCGTGTCCAGTACCTCAGGCACGAAGCCGGCAGAGATGCCTTGAATCTTGTGCTTGCCGCCGTGGCCTTCCTTGAGCACCGGGCTTTCGGCCGCCTCCAGCGCGTAAATCTGCACGGCTGGGTTGATCTTTTTCAGGGCACGACCGACCCCGGTCAGTGTGCCGCCGGTGCCGACGCCCGCAACAAACACGTCAGGGGTCTTGCCGCCAAAGTCCGCGATTATCTCCTCGCCGGTCGTTTTCTCGTGAATGTCTGGATTTGCTGGGTTGTCGAACTGGCTTGGCATGAAGTAGCCGTGTGCCTGCGCCAGCGCCTTGGCCTTCTTGATTGCGCCGGGCATGCCATCGACGCCCGGCGTCAGGATCAGCTCGGTGCCGTAGCCCTGAATCAGCGCGCGGCGCTCTACACTCATGCTCTCAGGCATCACAATGATCATGTGGTACCCCTTGGCGGCGGCGACCATCGATAGACCGATGCCCGTGTTGCCAGACGTGGCCTCGATGAGGGTGCCACCCGGCTTCAGCGCGCCGCTTTGCTCGGCGGCTTCAATCATGGACAGCCCGATGCGGTCCTTCACCGAGCCGCCGGGGTTAAAGAATTCCAGCTTGACGTAAACGTCCGCGGCCCCGGCTGGCACCACATGATTCAGCTTGACCATTGGCGTTTTGCCAATCAATTCCGTAATGTTGTTCGCAATCATCAAATCCGCTCCTTTACTTGTTGTTCCTTCGCCACGCGGGCGACCCATTGATCGAAAAAGACGTGCTGGGTCTGTTCCCACTTAAACTGCGGTCCGCTCATAGTCGCGGGATCCGCAAAGTAATGCTCGGGCTTGCGGTAGAACCGGTCGGGGTGTGCCGCGACCTCACGCTGGTACTCGTGCAACAGCCCCTTTTGCCCGTACTCCAGGTGGGCGAACATGAACGTCTGCTGCGCCTGCCGGTTGCCAGCCAAAAACAGCGCACCATCCGTTGTCGTGGCCTCCAGTCGCAGCCGCGGATCCGCATCGATCTGGTCACGGTCCATTTCGGCGTAGCGCGCATGTGCCGCGTAAAAACCTTCGGGCAGGCCAGCAAGCAAGCTCGATGGCGCGATCAGGTGGTGCGGGTACACGCCGAACAGCTTGTGCGGCAACATGTGTTTCTTAATGCCGTAAAAATGATCCAGCGCGGCCATCCCGCCCCAGCACAGGTACAGCTGAGTCACCCGATGCACAGCCAGCACGTCCATCAGCGCCCGCGCCTCATCGATGTACGTCACGTCATCGAAGGCGAACTTCTCGATTGGGGCGCCGGTGATGATGAACCCGGCCATCCGAGCCGCCGCGGTCATGTCCAGCGGCGCTAGAATGCGGCCGACGTCAGCCGGCACGCCGCCGGGGTAGTGCGTCTTAGGGTAGTAGAAATGCAGCTCGACCGGCACGCCGGCATGCGTCAGCACCTTGGTAAAACGCGCGTTAGTTTCGGCTTTGTCGTGCATGACATTCAGAATTCCGATTTTCAGCGGTTGCATACCCCGCCCCCTTTCGTAGCCTTACAGTCTACCTGAGTGGCCGAAAAAATCAAGATAATTTTGTAATCGTTTACTTGCTTATCTTAGCGCATCGAGACTCAAAAAATCCGGCAGGCCGCTTGGCCGTGCCGGATCTTCAAAACTACCTGATTAAAGTTTCAAACTCATCGCGTTCAGCGCCACAATCACCGTGGACGCGGACATGACCAGCGCGCCGGCCGCCGGGCTCAAAATAATCCCGATTCCGGCCAGAACCCCGGCCGCCAGCGGCAGCGCCAGGATGTTGTAACCAGCGCCCCACCAGAGGTTCTGAATCATTTTGCGGGTCGTGACGCGACCCAGATGCAGGAACGTCAGGATGTCCTGCGGGTCGCTTTTAACCAGCACGACATCCGCTGAATCAATGGCGACATCCGTGCCGGCACCGATGGCAATGCCAATCTCCGCGCGGGCCAGGGCCGGCGCGTCGTTCACGCCGTCGCCGACCATCGCGACCCTGTGACCCTGGCTTTGATACTGCCGCACGATTTTGGCCTTGTCCTCCGGCTTCAGCTCGGCGTGAACCTGAATATCGCCCAGCCGGTGTGCCACGACAGCGGCGGCCGCCTGGTTGTCCCCGGTCAGCATCACCGGTTCAATGCCTTGCGCGCGCAGCCCGTCGATCAGTGCCTGTGCATCCGGCTTGATCTCATCCCCTTGCGCGATCAGGCCAAGTACCGTCTGACCCGCCAGCAAAAATGAAATCGAGTTGCCGGCTGAGGCAAGCTTGTCAAACGCGTCCAGGTCGTAGCCGATACTGTGCTCGCTCAAGTAGTTGGCGGTAACGATGGCATATTCGGTGCCGTCGACCGTGCCTTGCAGCCCGACGCCTTGCAGCGTCTGCACATTCTCGGCCGCCGGCGTCTTGACCTTCCGTGCCTGGGCTTCAGCTAGAATGCCGGTGGCCAGCGGGTGGCTGGAGCCGGCTTCGAGGGCCGCGAACAATCCCAGTACAGTGTTCTCGTCTGTGCTGTCAGTGAAGGACTTCACCGCGTTGACCTTGAAGGTGCCTTCGGTCAACGTGCCGGTTTTGTCCATCAGCATGGTGTCGATTTTGCCTGCAGTTTCCAGCGCCTGGCGGTTGCGAACCAGCAGACCCCGGCCAGCGGCCAGGCTCGTCGAGCGCGCCACGACCAGCGGAATCGCCAAGCCCAGCGCGTGCGGGCAGGCGATGACCAGCACTGTTACCAGCCGGTTGAGCCCCGTATCCAGGCCGGCGATCCCGGTCCAAACGAAGAACGCAATCAGCCCAATCAGTAGGGCCGCGTAAAACAGGTAGCGCGACACGACGTCTGCCATGGTTTCGGCGCGCGACTTGTCGGCCTGTGCGTCGGCCACCAGCTTGGCGACCTGCGCCAGGTAGCCGGATTCGCCAGTTCCTGTGACTTGGACAGTGAGCGTCCCATTACCATTGACCGCGCCGCCGATGACCTGATCACCGACGTGTTTTTCAATGGCCTTGGCCTCACCAGTGACCAGCGCCTCGTTGACCGCGCTAGTGCCGGCCTTAACAATCCCGTCAGCCGGAATCTTTTCCCCGGCCTGCACGAGCACCGAAGCGCCTTCTTGCAACTTGGCCAGCGCGATGTCAGCCGTGGTCCCGTCCGCCTGCAGCATATGCGCTGAGCCTGGCAGCAGGGCCGCCATTTTCGACATCACGTCGCCCGCGTTCATCACCGCGTTCATTTCGATCCAGTGACCCAGCAGCATGATGACGATCAGGCTGGCGAGCTCCCAGAAGAAGTCCATCGTGTGCGCGCCTGGGCTCACGAAGTGGTTCATCACGAAGGCGTACACACTATAAAGGTAAGCAACGCTGATGCCCATTGCGATGAGGGTCATCATCGCCGGCGCCTTGTCCTTGAGCTCGCCCTTAGCGCCACTCAGAAACGGCTGCCCGCCGTAGAAGAACAGGAACGTCGACAGCGCGAGCACCAGCCAGTCGGAGCCCGGAAAAGTGAACTGGAACGGCAGGTGCAAGCCCATGAATGGGGACAGCACGAACACTGGAATCGCTGCGACCAGCGACAGCCAGAATTTCTGCTTGAAGGCGCCCATATTCATGTGGCCCATGCCTGGCATATCCATATCCATGTCATCCATGTCCATGCCGCCCATGTTCGGGTCATCGTTGCTGACCATTTTCATTGCATCGCTGCCGCTGACCATTTTCATGCCAGGCATAGTCTCATGGCTAGCCTGGCTAGCCACCGGTTTTTTCATCTGGTGGTCCTGGGACATCTCGTGGTTCGTTTCGTCACTCATATAAAGTTCCTCCTAGCATTGGCAATCGGCGTCGGCTTCAGTTTCAGCCGGGTCTGGGGGCAGGCAATCACACGGCACGGTTGCCGGGGCGTCCTGCGCCTTGGCCGCCAGAATTGTCTGCAGCTGCGCAATGTCACTTTTCGTCAGCGGGGTCTGCGCCAGCAGGTGCGCCAGCGTCGTGCCCTTCTTCATCGCACAAAGGTGGTTGAACAACTCGGACACGGTTTCGTCCATCGCCGTTGTTTCCTCAACAGTGGCGTGATAGACGAACTTGCGACCGTCCTTCGTAGTGGCCAGCAGGCCCTTTTTGACCAGCCGCCCCAGCAGCGTCTTAATGGTCGAATCGGACCAGTCGCGCTTGCGCTGGAGCAAGGTAATCAGCTCGCCGGTCTGCACGCTGCCCTTGGTCCAGACAATGCGCATGAGATCCCATTCGCTTGGGGTAATTTCGTCGATTTTCGTATCCATCATCGTTTCTCCTTACGTTTACGTTTGTAAACCTCGAGAATCAGTATAGCACCTGGTCTACATTTGTCAACGAAGCAATCGCACTATTTTTAGGCAAAACAAAACGACCACCATCGACAGACAGTGATCGTCTTGATGAAAAGTTGCGTTAGGCGCTGCAGCTTTTCTGCTTGCTGGGACTCGCCCTCAAGCGAAACCCATCAACCTGGATTATTCATAGAATTTCAAAAAAGCAGCGCAATCCCACGATTCACACGGGACTGCGCTGCTTTGGTGTTTCA
>NZ_RHOL01000021.1 GCF_003946465.1 Lacticaseibacillus hegangensis
CTACCACTATAAAGTAATAGAGGCGTACACAGACTCCGTCGAGTCTTGTGTACGCCTCTAAGCTTAGTAGATTTTGTGCGGTGAAAACTGTCAGCCAGTTAGTCACGGCTTGATGTAGGCATACCCCTCGTGTTGTCTTTTGGCCAATTCGAACACGCCGGCCGGCACCACGGTCAAGCCTGGCTGCAGATCCGCTTCCGCAACGTGGTGGCTAGCCATTGCGTTGTGGCAAATTGCGACAGTGACGCCCGCGGCCACCAGTGGCTTGAGGTCGATGGTACTGCCGATGGTGGCGTCGACCACCGGCGCGCCGTTGATCAGCAGCTCGACTTGGCCGCTGACGCCCGCTTCTTTGGCCGCGGCCAAGTAGTTGGGGATATTGCTCAAGACAGTCGGCCACTTGGTCGCCTCGTCAAGGTGAAAAATCGTGTCCATGTGTGTCATCTCCTTGCCGAGATTATACCGCGAATGGCCCGCGGCCGTTAGAAATTGTCGGCTTGGTGGTGCCGTTAGAAATTGTCGGCTTGGTGGTTGACATCCGCGCTGAATCCTGTAAACTTATAAACGTGCTTTAAAGACATTGCCCGTTAGTCAAGGGGTTAAGACGCCTGGTTCTCAGCCAGGAAACACGGGTTCGAATCCCGTACGGGTGATCAGATGCCGCTAAACGTTGTTACATCAGCGTTTGGCGGCTTTTTGTTTGGCGGCGCCAGTTTTTAACTGGGCGCACGTCACAAGGCCGCAAAAAAAAATCCCGCGCGGTCCGCGCAGGATTGATTTGTTACGCTTTCTCATTGGGCACAAACACGATTGGCCGCTGGCCATGTCTGCCTTTGATAATGTCCACGTCAAAGAAGGAAAGGGTCATTGTGGTGCCACCCGGTTCAACAATGTACTCATCGCGCAGCAGGTAGAGGCCAGCAAACACGAACATGAACAGCACCGGCACGACCTCGAGTGAGGCGTAGAAGATGTGCATCAGGATCAACGCGACTGTCGCGATGATCAGCAGCGTTAAATATTTTCCTTGCTTGCGCTCGATGTGCGGCTGGCCGCCGTATTGGGCCATCAGTTGATTTAACTTGGGCTCCCGGTACCGCCGCCCGTCGGCGCTGTGAAAGTTTTCCGTCACCACAATTTCTCCATTTCACCAAAATCAGCGTTTCGCCGCCTCATTTATAGGTGCTCAACAGGCTGGATGCCTGCGCCTTCGCGGTTGCGCTCAACGCCTGATATTCCTGGTAGGCTTTGACGTAGTTGCCTTCCGCCACGGCTTCGCGCAGCGGGGTCAACTCACTTGTGGAAAATACGGCGGCCGCCGCAGTATTCGCCTGAGCCGCCGGCACGCCGGTGGTCGATTGAAGCAGGTGCGAAAACTTATCCTGATTGCCCGCCGCCTGAACGATGGTGCTCATTTTCGTGTTGTCCAGTGTGGTTGCGGCTTGGTCGAGTACCGCGTCGGTCGTAGGATCACCTGTTTTACGCTTTTCGATCTGCTTGACCAGCTGGGCTTTCACGGCGCTGTCAGCCGGGGTGTCGTTTCCGGTAACATTCCGGTAGGTGTTGTTCAGCGGCGTAAAGAAGACTACCGCCAGCACCCCTAACACGACAATGAGGCCTAACAGGATCGCGATGACCCGTGGCCAGCGGCGCTTGCGCCTGGCCCGCGGTTTTTTCTGACTCCGTCGTCTTGCTTCTCGCATCAAATCACTCCTTATATATCCACTATTATAGAACGTTCAGGCGGGGCTATTTGGTAAGATTGTTTGTTTTTTCATTGGTCGCGATGTGAACGACGCGGGAAAAACGAAGATAGGCGATAAAGTGAAAGACCACGCCGGCGATCAACAGGATGCCGGCCACCAGGTTCGAGAAGCTGGTGGCGATCATGGACAGCAGGTAAATGCTGACGCTGCGCGCGGGATCGAGCCGGATGCGCTCGTAGTGGCTGGTGATGCCGCTGCGCTCAACCGTTTGCAGCTCGGGATGATGCTCCAAGTAACGGTACAGGAGCAAAAATGAGAGTGAAATCAGCAAGGCCACTAAATCATACACGATGAATGCCAGCCGGATGTCGCTGGTATTGCCGTCGGACAGCGCCTCAATCAGCAGTACCATCGCGTAGTTAACCAGCGTCACGGTGAAGAGGACGAACAGGTTGAGGACGTTCAAGGTTCGATTGGTGCGTTTGACGTACTGAAAATAGTCATGGTGAAAAAGCCAGCTGGTTCCTACGTAGAAGTAAGACAACAGATACATCAAAAACAGGGGCGCTTGGTGCAGCACGACCTGGTTCAACGATCCAGGTTTAATCGTTTCCGGCTGGAATTCCAGAATCAGAATCGTCAGCAAAATCGCAAAAACACCATCGCTTAGTGCGTCGATCCGCGATTTACTCATGTGTCATCACCTCGCGATAAATTTGTTCGGCTAGGTCGGAGGTCGAGTGACCACCTAGGACCTCGTCGCCAGCCAGCTGGTCCTGATCCCGCCACCAGCTGCGGAGGGTCGCTTCGCCAAAGGGAACCGCTTTGGCCCGGTCCCGCCGGGCGGTTTCTTCAAACGGCAGGTCGAGATAATATTGCCAAACGCTGGGCGCGAATGTGGCCGCCACGTCCTTGAGCATTGGGCCGTACACATCGCGGCGCAGGATACCTTCAATGATTGTGTACTGGTAATGTTGGCGACCGAACTCAGCCAGTGTTTTGATCAAAGGGACTGCTAGGGTGCCTTCGTGGTCGCTGGCGTGCAGGAGGTCACGTCGCAGCATGTCCTGATGAAGGACCAGGGTTTGGCTTTCTGGCAGCTTTGCGGCGAGCTTGTTTGCCAGGGTCGTCTTGCCGCTTGCAGAATTGCCGCGGAGAATAATCAGTTTTGCCGTCACGTTCCCACTCCCTTTTTGACTGGTATGCCGCAATTGGGGTAAAAAAACACTCGCCAGTGATTGGCGAGTGACTGTATTGATTACAGGTTTTTGTCCATGTTGAACGTCAGCTTGGAAAGTTCCATGCCTTGCATCAGCATGCTGGCGATTTGTTTCTTGGCTTCGGCCTTGACCGCAGCGACCAGTTTGTAATTGGCCTGGGTCAGCGCGTCGGTCAGCGCCTGGCCGGTCAGGTCTTTGGTGGCCGCGTCAGTTTCTGCGATGTGAACCCGATACAGCCGGTACTGCTCGGTCAGATAGTCGCGGTTTTGCTGGATAAACTTGCTGTAGTGGCTTTCCACCAGCATGCCCAGGCTGCGGTGCAGCCAGTAGGCGGAGTCTTGATCGACATCCAGTGTCATCGGTGTCTGGGAGTACGACGGGTCGGTGTCATCGGCGTTGCAGTAGAACGGCACGTAAGGACTGAAGGTCGGGATGCCGATGTTCAACCACATGATGGCGGCGTGGCCAAAGTCAACGTCGTTTCTCAGCTGCAGGATGTGAGAGTTCTGGGTGCGATTGAGGCCAATCGGCCGGTAGCGGAGACGGTCCGCGTCGGTCGAATCCTTGGCAAAGGGATCGTACGGGGTCTCGTTGTAGTGCGAGCCAAGGATTTGGGCAATGTCTTCGCGGGTGATCTTGTGATCAGTGTGCATGATGAAGGGCAGCTCGCCAGATTCCGGCTCCTCTGCGACTTCTGGGTTCAGGATGTGATGCGCGTACCACACACGCGGTGTGTTGTAGTGGCGGTCCTTTTCGTTGAACGTGCCAAAAATGTGGCGGAAGTTCCAGCCCTTTTGGTCCGGGTTCAGGTGATGCTGGTCGACGAAGTCCTGAATGCCATCGCTCCAGATGAAATTGTCGCTGTCGGTGAAGTCGACTTGCTGAATTGCGACCTCGTTAGCGGCGACGGCGTAGGCATCGTCGGGGATGCGCTGGGCGACCCAGTGGTGGCCAGTGACGATTTCCATGTACCAGACGTTATCCTTATCGGAAAACAAGACCGAGTTACCGGCAGGAGAGCCGTATTGTTTGATCAGCTGGCCGAGGTATTCGACTGCGTGCCGGGCGCTTTCGACGAAAGGCAGCGTCATGTTGACGATCAGGTCCTCGTCCAGACCATCTTTGACCAGGGGATCAAAGGCCAAGGCCCGCTCGTTGCCGTACGTGGATTCGGTCGCCGACATCGCGACGTTCTTTTCGTTGATCCCGGATTCTTCGTAGTCGCCGCCGTGTTCGGTGTCGACGTTTGGTACGGCGTTGTAGCGATAGCCGTTTTCCGGCAGGTCGGCTTCAAACCCGTTGAGCGGGGACTTGACGTGCAGCCCCTTTTCGCCGTGCCAGGCCGGGTGCATGTAGAAGCGGTGCGGTGCCAGCACCTGGAAGGTGTCGTCATTGCGCGAGATCATGGTGCTGCCGTCAATGCTGGCTTTTTTCCCCACCAGGATTGACGTGCAAGCAGATTCGATTTTCATTCTTACCCCTCATTTCTAATGACTGTACACCTAGTGTACGCCAAACATTCGGGCTTTGCAGTAGTGGCGAACAGGCCCGGTCACCTTCAAGTTAGCCGGCGAGAAAATTTTTCCCGGATTTAATTGACAGGGGCCGGCATTTTTCGTAAGATATTACTCGTTGCTAAGTTATTGGGTAGTAGCGAAGTGGTAACGCAATGGACTCTGAATCCATAATCATAGGTTCGATCCCTATCTACCCAATAAAGGCGTTCAGTAGGCTGCTGAGCGTCTTTTTTATTTTTCCGGCAGCCTAGTTGACAAGTGCAGGCGGTTTTTTTAGACTAGACTTTGTGCTCAAAGTTATTGGGTAGTAGCGAAGTGGTAACGCAATGGACTCTGAATCCATAATCATAGGTTCGATCCCTATCTACCCAATAAAGGCGTTCAGTAGGCTGCTGAGCGTCTTTTTTATTTTTCCGGCAGCCTAGTTGACAAGTGCAGGCGGTTTTTTTAGACTAGACTTTGTGCTCAAAGTTATTGGGTAGTAGCGAAGTGGTAACGCAATGGACTCTGAATCCATAATCATAGGTTCGATCCCTATCTACCCAATCCCGCCGGACAACGTTGTCCGGCTTTTTTAATGCTGGCGAGGACGGGGATGCCGGCGGTTAGACTTGTGAGTGAGAAGGGATCAGCATGATCAAAATCAAACGTTGCGCGGCGTTATTGGCCGCAGGGGTGGCAGGCCTGCTGCTGACCGGCTGCGGTCAGAAGCAGGCCGCGCCCAAGCTGCGGCCCAACAATCCGTACACGGACAGTGAGTTTTCGCTGGGCACCATCTGCAAGGTCACGGTGTACGACAGCGGCAAGCAAGGAGCGGTCAAGGACGGGCTGAAAACAATCCGTCATATCGACAGTGAGGCCACTTTGACCCGCAGTGGCTCGGTATTGGACAAGATCAATGCCAACGCCGGGATCAAACCGGTGCGGGTGCCCAAGGACTTTTGGCCGCTGCTGAAAAAGGCCCAGTATTTTTCCGAGAATTCCAACGGCAGCTTCGACATGGCCATCGGGGCGGTGACCAATCTTTGGAAAATTGGTCTGCCTGGCGCCCGAGTTCCCAAGCCCGCGGAAATCACCGCGGCACTGCCCCTGGTCAACTGGCGAGACGTTCAGTTCAACGCCAAGCAGCGGACGGTTTATCTGACGAAAAAAGGGATGCGCCTGGATTTTGGCGGGATCGCCAAGGGCTGGGTCGCAGATGAAGTGCGGCGGACGCTGAAAAAAGACGGTGTCACCACGGCCATTATTGACCTGGGTGGCAACGTCATCGTCATGGGACACTCGCCTAAGGCCCCGGGCCGCAAGTGGACCGTGGGGATTCAAGACCCCAAGGCCAGCCGCGGCACCCCGCTGGGCACGATTCACGCGGCCAACATGTCAGTGGTGACCGCCGGGACATACGAGCAGTACCTTATGTCGCACGGCCATAAGTACATTTACTTGTTTAACGCCAAAACCGGGTATCCCTACGAGAATAATCTCGCCTCGGTCACCATTGTGTCAAAGCAAAGCGTCGACGGCGACGCGCTGTCCAATGCCGCGTTTGACAAGGGGCTGAATGGTGGGCTCGCCTATATGAACAAGAAGCGCCATCAAGACATTGAAGCAATTTTTGTCACCAATAACAATAAGGTGTACATCACCAACGGGTTGAAGTCCGACTTCAAACTGGTCAAGGGCACCAAGTATCGGTCGGGCAATTTCAAGGCCTGAACTTGCCGCCTCGGGTTTGGCCGGCGGCTCAGTTTAGACTGATATGGATGGCCAGCACGCCGGTGGCCCGTTCCTGCGCTGGGGTATAGTGCTGATACGTGTCCTGCGTCATCTTGGCCACTGAATCATTGACGGCCGCGCCGACCTGAGGGCCGGGAAAAGCCGTGTAAAGTGCCGTGAAGCTGGCGAAGTGATCAATGGCGGACACCTGCACGCGCAGCTCTGCCCCCGTGGTCAAATCGGTGAATGTAATGTGGTTACCTGGCCGCAGCTGGCGCCGTTTGGCATCATTTAACCGCACCTCGATGGTTTTGGTGCCAGCTTTGATCAGCTGAAACTGGTCGTGTGTGATCGCTATGTTCATTCAAATCGCCTCCCGTTTGCTTGTAGTATACCGCCAGCGGCAGACAACGGGCGTTCATCCGTGCTAAAATACTGAAGATAAAATGAGGAGGCTGGTCATGGCCAATCAACAAGACCCGAACCATTACGTACAGCAGTTTATCGACCAAATCATCGCCTTAGTGCTGTTGATCGTGGTGTGGCTCATGCGAGGGTCGCTCGGACCCACTTGGACCAAGATCTTGATTGTGGTCGCGCTGCTGATTTCACTTGCCGATTACGTCTTCTTAGGGCGCAAAAAGAAGGCAAAAAAATAAGATTCAGACCCCAGTGGCCTGAATCTTATTTTTTCCCAATCGTCCACAGGAAAATCGCGTAGCCGAGACAGAAGAGCCCATACACAATGGCGGCCAGAACCACGAACAGCAGCCACGGCCAATTGAGTAAGACGCGCATGGCCCAAAGCAGCATCGCCATAATCGCTGCCTGCACGGAGCGCGTGCGCAGCGCCGCAATCTGCTTATTCAAAGGAGACCTCAACGTACAGGAATTTGGCGGCAGTCACGTGGCTGAAAGTCAGCCAGATCGCCTTGGGCTCAGGCGGCTCGTCCGGATCGATCACTTCGGCCAGCCAATGCACCAAGCGGCGGTGATGCGACAGGAACTCGCTTGGCAGCGGGAAGGCATTCAGCCGATTTTCCGGGAACCATTCGTGCAGGCCGGGAAAAATCAGCGTGTCTTTGAGCCGGAAGCCAATCGTGTTTTGGTAGCCGCGGCGAATGATGGTGGTTTGCTGCGGATGTGTATTGATGTATGTGAGCACTTGCGTTGCCAGGTCCAAACCAGCTACCTCCGTCTTCAGCCTGAGTGGAATTACTGCCGAATATGATAACATGGAACTAGTGGAAAGTATAGAAAGGGGGCCTTCAGATGACCGTTCATTTGTACCTGGTGCGGCACGGTGAAACCGAGATGAACCGGGCCCAGAAGCTGCAAGGCGTAACTGATGCGAAGCTGACTGCCAAAGGCGAGGAGGCCGCCGCGGCCCTGGGTGACCTGCTCAAGCCGATTCACTTTGATGCAGCGTACAGCTCTGATCGCAGGCGCGCCATTGAAACGGCCAAGGCGATCCTCGCGGAGCATGCGGACGCGCCGGCGCTTCAGGAAAAGGCCGGGCTGCGCGAATACTACTTCGGTGGCAACGAAGGCATGAGCAACATGAAATTGATGCGCAAAACGACGAAACGCTTTGGCGTGCGCGCCTTTGCCAAAATGTGGCTGGATGCCCCGCAGTTTCGCACGCTGGTGCGCAACTTTCACGCCATGGATGACACCGGCCAAGCGGAAACACTTGATGAGCTGATTGCCCGCGTTCGTCAAGCCTTCGCCGAAATTGTCGCCGCCAATCAGCCTGAGAGCAATGTGTTGATTGTGGCCCACGGTGTTAGTTTGAGTGCGCTGATTTACGAGCTGGCCCCAGACCAGCTGCCGGTGACGCTGCTCAAAAACACGTCTGTCACGCGGGTTGATGTGACCGGCGACCAGTGGGTGGTGCGCGGTGTTAACCTGACCGCCCCAAAGCAGATTCTGGCGCTTGCCGGGCCGGCGGCACTGCCCGCAGATCATGCTTAACCTCTGCTCCGCTCCGCGATCGCGCGTGCTGCGACCGTGGAGCGTTTTTTTGCCAATATTTTCTGAAAACGAGTCAAATCACGGTTGTTTTTTGACCGGGAGCGCGTATAATGACAAGTTGTCACATGACATAATGTCATTTTTGAGAAAGGAGTCCGTATGCCAAAACCAACATTTTTCCGGCTGGCGGAACCGAAACGCAAACGGCTGATCAAGGCGGCCTATGATGAGTTCTCTCGCGCGTCGTTCCAAGACGCGAGTATCTCGAACATCATCAAGGACGCCGGCATTCCGCGCGGCAGTTTTTACCAGTATTTTGAAGATAAAAGCGACATCTTTTTTTATTTGCTGGACCGCACCCGCACGCAGACTGAAGACCTGTACAAGCAGGTCATGCAAGCCCATGACGGGGATTTGTTTGGCATGGCGGCAGATTTCTTTGACAAGGCCGTCGAGAAGCTGCTGAAGGGGCCGCACCGCGAGTTTTATGCCAACGTCTTTTTGTATATGGACTTCCATAACGCGGCACATTTTAGCTCGATGCCCAAAAAGACGGCACCCGCGCAGCCGCATAAAAAAGTGTTTCTTGACTACACGCTGGACCACCTCGATCGCAGCAAGCTGAAGGTCAAATCCGACGAGGACGTCGCGATGCTGTTTCGGCAGGTGATGTGGGTCTTTATGCAATCCATCGGTTATTATTACAGCCGCCGCAAAAACGGCGAGAACGTGACCACGACCGCTCTGAAGGCGCGAATGGCAAAGATGCTGGACTGGCTCCAGTACGGCGTCGCGATAGCAGAGGAGGAAGTACATGATTAAATTAGCCAAAGGCCGGGTGTCAGCCGCGCAGATCACCGGGGCGGTGGTGTTCATGATCATTCAGGTCATCACCAGCCTCTACCTGCCTAACTTGACTGCCGACATCGTCAACAACGGGGTCGCCACCGGCAACATTAACTACATCTGGCAGGAAGGGTTCAAAATGATCGCCTTTGCGGTCGTCAGTGCCTTAGCCGCCATCTGCAACGTCTTTCTGGCGGCGCGCGTGTCCCAGAAGCTGGGCCAGCGCATTCGCTCTGACGTTTATCGCAAGGTCATCAACTACTCCCATGATGAAATGGACCAAATTGGGACCAGCAGTCTGATCACCCGAACCACCAACGACGTGACGCAGATTCAAAACGTCTGGGTCATGATCTTGCGCATGATGATCATGGCGCCAATCATGCTGATCGGCGCGAGTTTCCTGGCTTACCAGAAGAACCACACCCTGACGTTGATTTTTCTGGTGGTGCTGCCAATCATGGCGATTTTCATCGGGATTGTGATGAAGTTTGCCGTACCGCTGTTCCGCGGCATGCAGCAAAAAACCGATAACATCAACCTGGTCTTTCGTGAAGGCCTGACCGGGGTCCGGGTCATCCGGGCGTTTCGGCAGGACCAATTCGAACAGGACCGGTTTGAAGGGGTCAACCAGGATTACACCAACAACGCCGTGAAGGTCTTTTCCATCATGGCGATGATGATGCCGGTCATGACGCTGATCATGTCCGGGACCAACATTGCCATCGACTGGTGGGGCGGCCATCTAATTGCCGCCCAAGCGATGCAAACTGGGAACCTGATCGCGTTCATTACCTACGCGATGCAGATCCTGATGAGCTTCATGATGCTGTCGATGATCTTCGTCTTCATTCCCCGGGCGCAGGCTTCTGCGGTCCGGATCAATGAAGTGCTGGACCAAACGACGACGGTCAAGTCGCCGGCCAACCCAACACCTTTTGCGGAGACCACTCCTGAGCTTCAGTTTGACCACGTGCAGTTTCGTTACCACGGGGCCGAGGAGCCGGCGCTGCAAGGCGTTGATTTCGATATGAAGGCCGGCCAGACACTAGCCATTATTGGCGGTACCGGTTCTGGTAAAAGTACTTTGGTTAACCTGATTCCGCGGTTCTATGACGTGGAAGAAGGGGCAGTCAAAGTGAACGGAATGAACGTCAAGGACGTGGATCTGGCCGAACTGCACCGCAAAATTGCGTTTGTGCCGCAAAAGGCCAACCTCTTTTCCGGGACGGTCCGTTCCAACATGCAGTACGGCAACGATGACGCGACGGACGAGGAGATCTGGCACGCGCTGGAAGTGGCCCAGGCCAAAGACTTTATCGCGGCCAATCCGGAAGGGTTGGACTACAAAGTCGAACAGGGCGGGGATAACTTCTCTGGTGGCCAAAAGCAGCGTTTAGCGATTGCGCGAGCGCTGATCAAAGACGCGGCAGTTTACGTCTTCGATGATTCGTTTTCCGCGTTGGACTTCAAGACGGACGCCGAGCTGCGGCAGGCGCTCAAGGACGACGAAAAGATTTCGCAGCGCGTTGTCGTCATTGTTGGTCAGCGGGTGTCGACGGTTGCCGATGCCGACACGATCGTCGTGCTGGACAACGGCCAGATGGTTGGTCGCGGCAAGCACGCCGAGCTGAAGGCCAACAACGAGACTTACCGGGAAATTGTTAACTCACAAATTCGCGAAGGGGATGAAAAATAATGGCTGAAACGAATCGCACAACTTCAACCAGGCCAGCAGGCGGCGGTCATGGACCAGGCGCTCGCGGCGGCGTGGTCGAAAAGCCGAAGAATTTCTGGGGCACCACCTTCCGCCTGTTTGGTTATATGAAATCCCGCTTGATTGGGATTGTGGTGGTCATGCTCTTTGCCATCGCCTCCACGATTTTCCAGATCCGCACGCCCAAGATTTTAGGGGAAGCGACCACGGAAATCTTTAAAGGCTACATGAAAGGGGTCGCGCAGCAAAAAGCGGGCATCCCGATGAGCCAGTTCCCAATCAATTTTGACAAGATCAAGGACATCATGATCCTCGTGATCTTCATGTACCTGGCGTCGGCACTGTTCTCGTTCATGCAGCAGTTCATCATGACCCGCATTTCTCAGCGCACGGTTTACGACCTGCGCAAGGAGCTCAAGGCCAAGATGCAGCGGCTGCCAATCAATTACTACGACACTCACAGCAATGGGGATATCATGTCCCGTGCCATCAACGACATGGATAACATCGCCTCGACGCTGCAGCAGAGTCTGACCCAGCTGGTCACCAGTACCTTCACGTTCATTGGGACCTTGTGGATGATGCTGACGATCTCCTGGAAGCTGACGCTGATCGCGCTCGTCACGATCCCGCTGAGTCTGGTCATCGTGGGCATTGTTGCGCCGCGTTCGCAGAAGTATTTTGCCGGCCAGCAGAAGGCCCTTGGGCTGCTCAACAACTATGTCGAAGAAAATTACGCCGGCCAAGTCATTGTGAAGTCGTTCAACCGCGAAGAAGACGCGATGAAGGCCTTCGAAGTGGAAAATCAGGCGTTTTATGATTCGGCCTGGAAAGCGCAGTTTGTCTCTGGGATAATCATGCCGCTGATGACGTTCCTGAATAACCTCGGGTACGTGTTTGTGGCGATCTTCGGGGGCATCTCGGTTTCTAACGGGACAGTCACCCTGGGGAACGTGCAGGCTTTCCTGCAGTACACCCAGCAGTTCTCCCAGCCAATTTCGCAATTGGCCAACTTGGCCAACACCATTCAAAACACGATTGCTTCGGCTGAGCGTGTCTTTGAGGTCATCGACGAGCCAGAGATGGAAGACATTGAGTCTGGCGTGACGCCAATCGAAGGCGACAAGCACCCGCTGGTCATGGATCACGTCAAGTTTGGCTACCAAAACAGCCCAATTCTGATGAAAGATTACAACTTGACCGTTGAGCCGGGCCAGATGATCGCCATTGTGGGGCCGACCGGGGCCGGCAAGACCACGGTCATCAACATGCTCGAGCGCTTCTACGATGTGAGCGGTGGTTCCATTCGGATGTGGGGCACAGACATTCGTGACATGACGCGCGAGGATGTCCGCAAGCACTACGCGATGGTCCTGCAAGACACCTGGCTCTTCACCGGCACCATTTGGGACAACCTGAAGTACGGCCGCGAAGACGCGACTGACGAAGAGATTCTCAATGCGGCTAAGGCGGCCCATGTGGACAGCTTTGTTCGCCAGCTGCCAAAGGGCTACGACACGGTTTTGAACGAATCCGCGTCCAACATTTCGCAAGGACAACGGCAGCTATTGACCATTGCCCGGGCGTTTGTGGCCGATCCTGAGATCCTGATCCTTGATGAAGCCACCAGTTCGGTTGATACACGGACCGAAGTGCACATTCAGCACGCGATGAGTCGCCTGCTGAAGGGCCGCACCAGCTTCGTGGTCGCCCACCGGCTGTCGACGATTCGCGATGCCGACAACATTATCGTGATGAACCACGGCTCGATTGTTGAGACTGGTAACCACGACACCTTGATGGCGAAAAATGGCTTCTATGCTGACCTGTATAACAGTCAGTTTAGTGGCAGTACCACAATTTAAATGAGGGACGAATAACTCCCACCAAGCGAACAAGCCGCTTGGTGGGAGTTTTTTGCTGCGAGTCAAAATCCGTGCCCTTTTTGGCAAACTCGCTTATGCTATAAACCAAATCGGCAGGAGGTGAGCAGATGACACAGATGATGCTGAATCCCTCGTCGCGTATTGGCTTTGTGGCGCTGCGAGTGCACGATCTGAGCGTGATGCGGACGTGGTACGTGAAAATGTTGGGCCTGGAGATCTTGCAGGACGGCCGCCACCAGGTGCTGCTGGGGCTTCAGGCCAATCATCGGGTGCTGTTACTGCTGGAAGACGGCGGCACCATGGCGAGTAAGCCGACTGCGGGCCTCAGTGCCTTTGCGCTGTCTGTGCCGACGCTGCCGGTGGTGCTCAAGCAAGTGGCGTGGCTTAAGGCCCAGGGCGTGCCGGTCAGCGGGTGGTTTAAAACGGGCTTTAGCCGCGGCGTGCGGTTGACTGATCCGGAAGGGACCGGGGTCATTCTTGAGTACGATGAAGGGCCGCGCCTGGTGGTTGGGCACGGGTACAATTTTACAGACGCGGCGGGCAAGCCCATGCCCTCGCCCCGTTTGCCAAAGCCGCCTGCGCGCGCCCCAATTTTGCCGCCGCCGATGTTCATCGGGCGGCTG
The DNA here is from genome assembly GCF_003946465.1 of Lacticaseibacillus hegangensis. Lineage (GTDB taxonomy): Bacteria > Bacillota > Bacilli > Lactobacillales > Lactobacillaceae > Lacticaseibacillus > Lacticaseibacillus hegangensis. Next base: position 13,203 of record NZ_RHOL01000021.1, read on the forward strand.
GTGGTGGAAACGCCGGTGCTGGATGAAACGGTCGATCATGTCCAACACACGCTGGGGTTTATCTTGCAACAGAAAACGGCCAGCTGGGCTTATCTGACGATTGGCGACAACACCATGCATTTTGGCATTGAGGTCATCAAAAGCGCGATTGGACCAAGGCCGGCCAAGGCTGTCGGGGCCCATTATGTCAGTGTGATCATTCCTAATCACAGCATGATGAATCTGCTTAAGCTCAACCTTCAAACACGCGGGTGGACGGATTTCAAGTACGATGCCGCCAATGATTACCTGATGATCGATGGCCCGAATCACCTGACGCTCTGGTTTTCAATCGCGTGACGACAGTCGACCAACACTGGTCGGCTTTTTGTTAGGCGCGGTATACTAGGGCGTATTGGAGGCGGACTGATGGACGTAATGAAGGCAGTATCGGCAATTATTGAAAAGCAAACCGCGCCAGGGGTAAGCGCCGCGTGGCTGCATGGCGGCGTTCAGACTTTGATGGTGGCAGGCGAGGCCACCTGGGTCCCGGCTCGCACCCAGCTGAGGTCGGGCGCACTCTATGACCTGGCGTCTTTGACCAAGGTGATTGGCACCACGACAGTCTTTTTGCAGGCGGTAGACGAAGGGCGAGTCGCCGTTGATGACCCAATCCGGCGGTATCTGCCCGAATTTCACCAGCCGACGACCTTCCGGCAGGCGCTCACGCACACCTCGGGGCTAGAAGGTTACATTCCGCACCGCGATGAACTCTCGCCCAAGGCCCTGCGCCAGGCGCTGATCTCGCAGCTGAGGGTGACGACCGAATGCGATCGAGAGGTCGTTTATCGCGATGTGAACTTGCTTTTAGTCGGCTGGGCGCTGGAAAATATTTACCAGGCGCCGATTCAGCCGCTGATTCAGCAGCGCGTGCTGACGCCCCTGGGGCTGACGGCTGCGACCTTCAGCCCCGCACCCAGCCGCTGCGTGCCGACGACTTATTCTCCTGAGGCCGGCTTGCGCCAAGGCCTCGTGCACGATCCCAAGGCCGCGATTCTCCGCGAGCACAGCGGCTCAGCGGGCCTGTTTGCCAGCCTGGATGACTTGATCCGGTTCACTGAATTTGCGTTTGGCCAGCGTCAAAGTGCCGCCTGGCCGCGCGCGTTTGCGACTATTTTGCAGGACGAAACCACCAATCATCTCGGCCGCAGTTTGGGCTGGGACCTGCGTGAGGACGCCTGCCATCGGCTTTGGCTGTATCACACCGGGTACACCGGCACGTTCTGGCTGATTCAGCCGCAGCTAAAAGAGGCGCTGATCGTGTTGGCCAACCGGGTGCACCCACAGCCCAACTTGGCGTTTTTGACCGTGCGCGACGAATTAGTCGCGAATTTCATGGCGGCGCATTCATGACGGCGGCCGCTGTGTTAAACTGGATTCGATAAATGCATTGATAGAAATGTAATGGGGAGGAAATTTCATTGACGGAACCAATTTTTCTAGAACCCGTATTTCACGAAAAGATCTGGGGCGGGCGCAAGCTTGAAACCGAGTTTGGCTACAAGATCCCGGATGGCAAGATCGGCGAGCTGTGGGCCATTTCGGCGCATCCGAACGGCCCTGACGTGATCGCTAACGGCCCGCTGAAGGGTAAGACCCTCGACGTCGCGTGGAAAGAAGACCAGGACTACTTTGGCCATCAAAAGGCCAAGGTCTTCCCGCTGCTGACGAAGATCCTGGACGCCAACGACAGCCTGTCGGTCCAAGTCCACCCGGATGATGCTTACGCTGCGGCACACGAGCGCCCAGGCGAGCTCGGCAAGACGGAATGCTGGTACGTCATTTCTGCCGAACCAGGCTCGTACCTGATTTACGGCCACCACGCCAAGACCCGCGAAGAGCTCGCTGACATGATCCACAAGGGCGAGTGGGATAAACTTTTGCGCAAGGTGCCGGTCAAAACTGGCGACTTTGTCTACGTTCCAAGTGGCACCATTCACGCGCTGAACAAGGGCATCATGGTGCTGGAGACGCAGCAGAGCTCAGACACCACCTACCGTCTGTACGATTACGACCGCGTGGGCAAGGATGGCAAGAAGCGCGAACTGCACCTGCAGCAGAGCATTGACACCACCACCGTGCCGAGCCAGGATCCGAAACTCAACATCACCAGCGAGCAAAAGGACGACGCGACGATCACCACGTTTGTCACCGCGCCGCTCTCCAAGTTCTTCTCCGTTTACAAGATCGACTTGGATGGCAAGCTGACCCAGACCCCAACGGCGCCTTACACCCTGGTTTCTGTGCTGGACGGTGAAGGGACGATCGAAGCGGATGGTCAGTCCTACCCGATCAAGAAGGGCACCCACTTCATCATTCCCAACCAGATCAAGTCTTGGACCTTTACCGGCAAGATGATGATGATCACTTCCACCCCGGGCGAAGAAGAATAATTGCCGCCTAAAAAGCCTCGCTGTCAGTGCGTTCCGAATTTCGGAAGCACGCTGGCAGCGGGGCTTTTGAGTGTTAACAGTTAGAAGCCCGCTTTGATCAAGCCGGCCTGGCTGAATTTTTCTCGCATCTGCAAGACCGCCGTGTAGGTGGCGAGCAGGTAGATTTGGTCTTCCTGGACGTTTTTCAGGTAGGCGATGACGTCATCCAGGTTGGGCTTGGTGGTCAAGACCGCCGGGTCAACGCCTGCCACCTGCATGCGAAAGGCGATGTCCTTGTAGCGCTCGCCGCCGACCATGTAAGAGGTGGCCAGACCGCTTTGAACCAGCTGCTCCAAGTTGCCATCCCAGATCCAGGAGGTGTCCGTGCCGTCTGCGTAATTGGCATTGAGCAGCATGGCGAAGGCAAACGGCTGATTTTGCCGCTGGATCATGCTCAGCACCTCGTTGAGTCCGACCGGATTTTTAACCAAGATCAAGGTGACGTTCTTTTGGCCAATCTTGATCTGTTCTTGACGGCCGAAGACTTTTTCGTCGTAGCTGAAGGCCTTGGCGACTTGCTCAGGGGTGATGCCGAACTCCGCGCCCACCGCATAGGCGGCCAGGGCGTTGTAAATGTTGTAGGTCCCGCCGACCGACAAGCGGTAGGGGTGGCCGTCGATTTCAAACTTTGAGGCCGTCGGGGTCTGCTCGGTGACCGCGGAGACTTGGTGATTCAGCACCGGCCGCTTGAAGCCGCAGTTCGGGCAGAAGAAGCTGCCCAGGTTCGAGTAGGTGATGCCGTGGTAGTGTAAAATGTGCTCACACACCGGGCACAGGACACCGTCGGTATTCGCTGGCGCCTTGATGTCCTTCTCAGCGTCTTCTGCGAGCGCAAAGCCGTAATAGCGCAGCGGATTTTCCAGCTCCCGCGAGGAAAAAATGGGCGCGTCGCCGTTAGCAATGACCATCGCCTTGGGGTTGGCCTTCACGCCGCGCAGAATCTTGGCGTAGGTGGTGTAAAACTCACCGTAGCGGTCCATCTGATCGCGGAAAATGTTGGTCATCACGAAGGCCTTTGGGTGCAGGTAGCGGGCGACCGGCGCCACGTTGGCCTCGTCAACCTCCAGGACGGCGATTTTGCGCTTGGCGTTAGGCATTTCCTTGTGGGCAAAGTAGGCGCCGATGATGCCTTGCAGCATGTTCGAGCCGGTGGGATTGGTCAAAATGTCGTCGTACTGCTGGGCCAGGACCTTAACGATCAGAGCGGTGGTCAAGGTTTTCCCGTTGGTGCCGGTGACGATGATGGTGTCGCGGTCCTGGCCCAAACTGGCGAGCACGTCCGGGTCGATTTTGGTTGCGAGCTTGCCCGGGTAGGCAGAGCCGCCGTGGCGGAACTTATGCAGGTACCAGTAGCTCAAACGCCCGGCCGCGATCGCGAATTGGCTTTTTAAAGATGGCATGTCGAAGGCCTCTCTCTTTTAGTTTTGCAGCTACTATCATAGCATAGCCGCCCCGCGATTCTGCCTGGGACCATGTTATTATGGTAAAGATTCCGTTATACTGGATAAGGTGAATTTTAAGCGGCAGGGTGTTTCCTGCCTAGGGAGGCCCTTATGGCACAATTGTTTTTCCGCTATGGTGCGATGAACTCAGGCAAAAGCATTGAGATCTTAAAGGTCGCGCATAACTATGAGGAGCAGCACAAGAACGTCATCATCTTGACCTCCGCGGTGGACGACCGCTCAGGCGTCGGCATCATCTCCAGCCGCATCGGCCTGGAGCGGCCGGCCAAGGCCATCGACGATGACACGAACATTTTCGACCTGGTGTCCAAGCTCGATCCGCATGCTTACTGCGTGCTGATCGACGAGGCGCAGTTTTTGAAGAAGCACCACGTCTTTGAGTGCGCACGGGTCGTCGACGAGCTGCACATTCCGGTGATGGCATTTGGGCTGAAGAATGATTTTCGCAACGAACTGTTCGAGGGGTCCAAGTACCTGCTGACTTACGCGGATAAAATCGAGGAAATGAAAACCATCTGCTGGTTCTGCGCCAAAAAGGCGACCATGAACCTGCGGGTGCATGCCGGCAAGCCGGTGTATGAAGGCGAGCAGATCATGATCGGCGGCAATGAGGCCTATTTTCCGGTCTGCCGGCACCACTACTACTTCCCGCCGGAAAAGCTGAAAGCCTAGACCAGGCGTCGTGGTCATTTTAATGGAGGAATTTTATGGATAAGATTTTTACCCAGTTAGACGGGCTGATTGGCCGCTATGAGGAACTGGAAGAACTGCTTTCCGACCCGGCGGTTATCAATGACACCAAGCGCTACCTTGAGCTTTCCAAAGAGGAAGGCGGGATGCGCGACGTGGTGGCCGCCTACAAGAAATACAAACAAGTGAAGCAGGACATTAGCGAAAGCGAGGAAGTGTTGCGGGAAAGCAAGGATGAGGACCTCACCGAGCTGGCTAAAGAGGATCTGAATGACCTTAACCCTCAGTTGGAAAAGCTGGAAGGTGAGATCAAAAAGCTGATGCTGCCCAAGGACCCCAATGATGACAAGAACATCATTATGGAAATTCGCGGCGCGGCTGGCGGCGACGAGGCCAGTCTGTTTGCTGGCGACCTCCTGTCCATGTACATGAAGTACGCCGAGCGTCAGGGCTGGACGACCGAGATCATCGACGAGAACCCCACAGAAGTTGGCGGCTACAAAGAAGTGTCTGTCCTGATTCAGGGGCAAAACGTGTACTCTAAGCTGAAGTATGAAAACGGGGCGCACCGCGTGCAGCGCGTGCCTGTGACCGAAAGCGCCGGCCGGGTGCACACCTCCACCGCCACGGTGGGCGTCATGCCCGAGTACGATGAGGTCGATCTGGAAATCGACCCCAAGGATATCCGCACCGACGTCTACCGCTCCAGTGGTGCCGGCGGCCAGCACATTAACAAAACCAGCTCCGCCGTCCGGATGACGCATTTGCCGACGGGAATTGTGGTGACCATGCAGGACCAGCGCAGTCAGCAGCAGAATCGCGTCAAGGCCATGCAGATCCTGCGCTCACGGGTTTATGACTACTACGAAAGCCAAAACGAAAGCGAGTACGCCGAAAAGCGCAAGACTGCCATCGGCTCCGGAGACCGCTCCGAGCGGATTCGGACCTACAATTACCCGCAAAACCGGGTGACGGATCATCGCATTGGCCTCACCCTTAACAAGCTGGACCGGATCATGAACGGCGAACTCGATGAGATCATCGACGCGCTGATCGTTCAAGATCAGACCAACAAGATGGAACAGATCGATGAGTAAAACATACGGGGAGGCGCTCAGGTGGGCGTCTTCTGTGCTTTCAGCCAAAGGCGTTGACCCGGATGGGGCGCGGTATGTGCTAGAAATGCGAGCTGATTTTACCCCTAGTCAGTTGCGGCTTCACGACCGGGATGAGCTGCCAGCCCCAGCCCTTGCCCAGTTTGAACAAGATGTCGCGCGGCTGGGGCGCAACGAGCCAGCGCAGTACATTGTTGGGGTGGCACCGTTTTACGGCGATCTGTTCAAGGTGACGCCGGCAGTGTTAATTCCGCGGTTTGAGACGGAAGAGTTGGTCGCGTGGGCGGCTGCGGACCAGAGGACGGCTCGCACTGGGCTGGATTTGGGCACCGGTTCCGGCGCTATCGGCCTCACGCTGGCCAAGCAGCTGCCGCACACCGCGATGACGCTTAGCGACGTTTCCGCCGCTGCGCTTGCGGTGGCCAATGAAAATGCGGCCAGGCTGGACCGGCCTGTGCAGTTTGCTCAAAGTGATTTATTTGCATCCTTGCCTAAGCGGTTTGATTTTGTGATCAGCAATCTGCCATACATTAGTCGGGCAGAGACGCCAGTGATGGATCAAAGCACGCTGAAGTACGAGCCGGCCTTGGCGTTATTCGCCGATGATGATGGGCTGGCACTGTTTCAGCGGTTTGCCGAGCAGATTGAGGCACACGTGACGCCAGGGGGTGCCGCTTACCTTGAGTTCGGCTATCGTCAGCAGCCTGCACTCGCGCGGCTGTTTGGCGAGCGGCTGCCGCATGTGCAGGTGACGTTTAAACACGACATGGCAGGGCAGCCGCGGATGGTGAAGTTTCAATTCTAATTGGGTTTAAAGGAGCACAACGATGGAAACCAAAGTATTTGAAAAAGATGAAGTGGCACAAGCCGCGGCGTTGATCAAGGCCGGTGAAGTGGTCGCGTTTCCCACTGAGACAGTGTACGGGCTGGGCGCTGATGCGACCGATCCCAAGGCGGCCGAAAAGGTCTTTCAGGCCAAGCACCGGCCGGCGGACAATCCCTTGATCGTGACAGTGGCCGGCCCGGAAATGGTCGCCCAGTTTGCGACCATCACGCCGGCAGCCCAAAAGTTGATGGATGAGTTTTGGCCAGGGCCGCTGACCATCATCTTAAATATTTTGCCGGGCAAGTTGTCGATGGTCGTCACCGGCGGTCTGCAAACGGCGGCGTTTCGGATGCCGGCCAACCCGCTGACGCGGCAGATGATCACGCTTGCCGGCCGGCCAATCGTTGGCCCGTCTGCGAACATCTCTGGCAAGCCTAGTGGGACCCGCCCTGAACATGTGCTGCACGATTTTGACGGCGCAATCGCCGGGATCCTAGACGATGGGCCGACCACCGTGGGCGTTGAGTCGACCGTGATTGACATGACCGTGACCCCGCCGGCAATCCTGCGTCCGGGGAAAATCACTCCGGAGCTGCTGGCGCCGGTAATCGGTGAGGTGCAGTCCGACCACCACAAGGTCGGCGCCCAAGAGACCCCAAAGGCGCCAGGGATGAAGTACAAGCATTACGCACCGAGCGCCCAGGTCGTGATTGTGGACCATCCTGCCGATTTTCCCGCAGCGCTCAAGTGGGCACAGCGTCAAGGACAGCCGTTTGGCGTTCTGGCCACCGACGACCTGCTGACGGATGTCCCTTCTGCCGTGCCGACGTACAGTTTGGGGCGGGATGTCACCTCGGCGACGCACAACCTGTTTGCCGGTTTGCGGTGGTTTGACCTGCACCCGACGGTCACGGTCATCCTGGCCGAGGCGTTTGGTCAGGAGGGCCTGGGTACGGCGTACATGAACCGCTTGAACAAGTCGGCGGGCAACGACCATTTTGATCCGGATCAGCCAGCCTGAGTCTTCAGCCGCTACGTGCGGCTTTTTTGTTCGGAAATTTTGAGTGAAGGGACCATGAAAATTTCAAAAAAATCGGATTAAGGGTTGAGTCCCGAATGTTTACGCCGCTTCTAGGGGTTGGTATACTGGTCTTGACCAATCGCCGCAGTCGCCATAAGGAGGAGCCGCCACATGGATTTCAAACAGTATGACCCAGCCGTTTTCGGCGCAATTGAAAACGAGGAACGCCGCCAGCAGCAAAACATTGAGTTGATCGCCTCGGAAAACATTGTCAGTCCCGCGGTCCGCGCCGCGCAGGGCAGCGTGTTGACCAACAAATATTCCGAAGGGTACCCCAAGCACCGCTACTATGGCGGCAATCAGTACATCGATGAGATCGAGCAGCTGGCCATCGATCGCGCCAAGCAGCTGTTCGGTGCCGAGTATGCCAACGTGCAGCCGCATTCCGGCTCCGGCGCGAACATGGCCGTGTACCGCGCCTTTCTCAAGGATGGCGATAAGGTGCTGGCCATGGATCTGACCGATGGCGGGCACCTGACGCACGGCAGCCCGGTCAGCTTCTCGGGCCAGACCTATCACTTTTATCACTATGGCCTCGATCCGGAAACTGGTCGGCTGAACTATGACAAGATTCTTGAGCAGGCTGAAGCCGTGCAGCCGCGCCTGATTGTGGCTGGTGCCAGTGCCTACAGCCGGGCAATCGATTTTGCCAAGTTCCGCGATATCGCCGATCACGTTGGGGCCTTTTTGATGGTCGATATGGCACACATCGCGGGCCTGGTGGCCGGTGGGGCGCACATGAATCCGGTGCCTTACGCGGATGTGGTGACCACGACCACGCACAAGACGCTGCGCGGGCCGCGCGGCGGGATGATTCTTGCCAAGGCAGCGTACGGCAAGGCCATCAACTCCGCGGTCTTCCCGGGGATCCAGGGCGGACCGCTCGACCATGTGATTGCCGCCAAGGCGGTCGCTTTAGGCGAAGCCCTGCAGCCCGACTTCAAGAATTACGCCGCCCAAATTGTTAAAAACATGCAGGCGATGTGCAGGGGATTTGCTGAAGATTCCCGCCTGAAAATGATCTCTGGCGGCTCCGACAACCATATGGTGCTGCTGGATGTCACCGGGTACGGGATGACCGGCCGCGAGGTTCAGGATCTGCTGGATACGGTCATGATCACCGCAAATAAGAATCAGGTGCCTGGCGAGCAAAACGGCCCCTTCAAGACGTCCGGCCTGCGGGTTGGTACCGCGGCGATCACCACGCGCGGGTTTAACGAGGAGGATTGCCTTGAAGTGGCGCACCTCATCTCTAAGGCCCTTGCCAATCGGGATGATCAGGAAAAACTTGACCAGATTCGGCAATCTACCCTTGCGCTGACCGGTCGTCATCCTTTATCATAGGAAAGGTTACGGCGAAAGCCGGAAAGCAAGCGGAACCCGCTGTAATCACGACTCCCCGAGTCGTGATTTTTTTAGGCAAAGGCCGCATGCGCCACATCAAAAGGAGGGCCTTTCTGCATGGGCAAATTTACTGTTTTGAATCACCCGTTGATTCAACACAAGCTGACCTTGATCCGCGATAAGAACGCGGGGACCAAGGAGTTCCGAGAGATCGCAAACGAAATCGCTGAATTGATGGTTTACGAGATCACGCGTGACTTACCGCTGAAGGACGTTGAAATTGAAACCCCGATGGGCAAGACCACCCAAAAGGAACTGGCCGGCAAGAAGCTGGTCGTTGTGCCGATCCTGCGCGCTGGACTGGGCATGGTCGACGGCGTTTTGCGTCTGATCCCTGCCGCCAAAGTTGGGCACGTTGGGATGTACCGCGATGAGAAGACCCTGAAGCCGCACGAGTACTTCGTCAAGATGCCAGATGGCATTGACCAGCGTGACATGATCATTGTCGATCCGATGCTGGCCACTGGCGGTTCCGCCAACATGGCGATTGAAGCCTTGAAGAAGCGTGGCGCGCAAAGCATTCGCTTGGTTGTCCTGGTGGCGGCGCCTGAAGGGGTCAAAGCCGTTCAGGAAGCCAACCCAGACGTTGACATCTACGCGGCGGCGCTGGATGATCATCTGAACGAAGACGGCTACATCGTACCGGGGCTCGGTGATGCCGGTGACCGGTTGTTCGGAACAAAATAAGTTTTTCTAAAGGCGGCCAGCATTGCGGGTCGCCTTTTTGATGGGGCGGTTGGAAGAAACCGGCGGCCAGCCTGAAAAGTTTACCAAGTGGCACGAGCGGGCTTGAGCGACAGATTGGAAAATCTGGCAGACTTGAGACATGGCGGCGCTTTCCGTTTGAAAAAAATTATGAAAAACGGGTGTGAAAAGTTGTGAAAAGTGTCGTGTGTGTTTTGTTTTTTGGGGGTAAAGGTGATAGAGTAATCTGTGTGTTTTGAAGGATGAGTATCCGGCAATTCCACATATTAGGCCCGCCTAATCCGCATGCAGTTATACATACGTCTTTTTGCGAGTTGTAAGGAGGTGAATTCTGTGAACGAAAGCTATCCCATAGTGAGTTTCATGGGGCTGCGCTTTAACTTGGCGAATGACCTGGCAATTTTGGTTTCCTGTGTGATCATTTTCTTCCTGGTATTCTGGCTGGCCCGCAAGCCGACAATTCGGCCCAACGGTAGGCAGAACGCCCTGGAGTACCTGATCGATTTCACCAACGGTATCGTCAAGTCGGCGATGCCTGGTAAGGAAGGCAAGCGCTTCGGGTTATTCGCCTTCACCATGTTCTTGTTCGTGTTTGTGAACAACCAGCTCGGCCTGTTCTTTCAGGTCGATGTGGGCGGCAAGACATGGTTCCGGTCGGCGACTGCCGATCCCATCATCACCATGAGTTTGGCGATGGTCGTCTTGGTGCTTTCCCACTTCTTCGGGGTCGTGTTCAACGGCTTCAAGGGGTACATGAAAGAGTATGTTTCGCCGGTGTCATTCTTGCTGCCGATCAACCTGATCGAGAACATCACGAACTTTGTCACCTTGGCACTGCGACTTTATGGGAACATTTATGCCGGTGAAGTGTTACTTCTGTTGATTAGAGAGCTGGCCTTTTCTGGCCACGGCTTACTCGGCGGAGTGTCCTTTATTGGGGGCTTTGCAGTTGAAGTCATTTGGCAAGGGTTCTCAGTCTTCATTGGTACGATTCAAGCGTATATTTTTGTCACCTTGTCCACAGTTTACATTTCGGAAAAGGTTATATCTGATTAATAGGAGGAAATATCATGCAATACATCGCTGCATCTATCGCCGCGGGGCTCGCCGCACTGGCTGCTTCATACGGTAACGGTCAAGTTATCTCCAAGGCTCTGGAAGGGATGGCACGTCAGCCAGAAGCTTCTGGTACCCTTCGTTCCACCATGTTTATCGGTGTCGGCTTAATTGAAGCCGTTCCGATCATGTCGATCGTTGTTGCTTTCATGCTTGTCCTGAAGTAATCAGCACCAATTATAAAGAAGGGAGTGGCTTGAATGGCTACTTTTGGTGATACGCTCTTTCTTCTCGCCGCCTTCGCTGTTTTATTGGTGCTCGTTGGGATTTTTGCCTGGAACCCGGTCACGAAGATCATGGCCGAGCGTCAAGACAAGATCGACTCCGACCTGGATTACGCCGATAACAAACGCCAAGAGGCGCAGAAAATGGCGGACCAGCGCGAAGCCGAGCTGAAGAGCTCAAAGGAAGACGCTGTCAACATCGTCAATACCGCTAAGGAAAATGGCGAAAAACAGCGTGCCACACTCGTTGAACAGGCCCAAAGCGAAGTCGCAACCTTAAAGGCCAACGCGAACAAGGACATCGAGCAGCAACGTGCCGATGCCCTGGCCGCTGCCAAAAACGACGTCGCCGACCTGTCCTTGGCAATCGCTGAAAAGCTGATTGCCAAAGAGCTCGATCCCAGCACACAGCAGAACTTGATCGACCAGTACATCAACGAATTAGGTGACGCCAATGGCAGTCACTGATCGTGATGCGGCGCCGCGCTACGGCAAAGCCCTGTTCGAAGCCGCTCAGGACCAACAGGCTCTGAGTGCCGTTTCCGCGCAGCTGGCACAAGTCAACGCTGTGATCGAAGCAACGCCTGAGTTAATGCCGGCTTTGGCCAGCAATAACCTCACGCAAACGGATAAGACCACGTTGATGGGGCTGCTCACGCAAGACGCGGGCGACCTCGTCAAGCACTTGGTCCAAATCCTGATGGCAAACGGCCGTATTTTAGGTCTGCCGGCAGTGATTCAGGACTTCTCGGACCGTTTCGATGAGGCGACCGGGCATGTGGACGCGACAGTGACCACTGCCGTGCCGCTGACTGAGGCGCAAGCTCAGGCAATGAATCAAGCACTTGCAAAGCAACTGAAAGCCAAAACCGTGGGCATCACGACTGTCGTGGATCCCTCGGTGATCGGCGGCGTCAAGGTCCAGTCGAGCGATTTAGTGATCGACGGGACCGTGAAAACCCGGCTTTCGAAATTGCGGCAGCAACTGCTCACCAATTAGCGAATAGAGGTGAACCGGATGAGCACCAAGACAGAGGAAATTAGTTCTCTGATCAAGCAGCAACTTGAAAATTATAAAGATGATCTGAACGTGGATGAAGTTGGGACCGTTACCTACGTGGGTGATGGGATCGCACGTGCCACGGGGTTGAAGAACGCCATGGCCAGTGAATTGCTTCAGTTCAGCAACGGCTCATACGGGATGGCGCAAAACCTTGAAAATAATGATGTTGGTATCATTATTTTGGGGGATTTTGATGGTATTCGTGAAGGCGACACGGTCAAGCGGACCGGTCGCATCATGGAAGTCCCAGTCGGTGAGAACATGATCGGCCGCGTGGTCAATGCCTTAGGGCAGCCCGTCGACGGCAACGGTCCGATTCAAACCGAACACACCCGTCCCATTGAAGTGAAGGCTCCTGGCGTCATGCAGCGTCAGTCGGTTACGCAGCCCCTGCAGACTGGGCTCAAGGCGGTTGACGCCTTGGTCCCGATCGGCCGCGGCCAGCGTGAATTGATCATTGGCGATCGCAAGACTGGGAAAACCTCAATTGCGATCGACACGATCATCAATCAGAAGGATCAGGACATGATCTGTGTCTACGTCGCCATCGGCCAAAAAGAGTCGACGGTGCGTGCGCAGGTCGAGACCTTGAAGCAGTACGGGGCGATGGATTACACCATCGTTCTGACCGCGGGCCCGTCTGAGCCTGCCCCAATGCTTTACATTGCACCGTATGCCGGCGCGGCCATGGGCGAGGAGTTCATGTACAACGGCAAGCACGTGCTCATTGTGTACGATGACCTGTCAAAACAGGCCAACGCCTACCGTGAACTGTCCTTGCTGCTGCGGCGTGCACCAGGTCGTGAAGCCTACCCTGGGGATATTTTCTACACCCACTCACGCCTGCTTGAACGCGCGGCCAAGCTTTCCGATAAGTTGGGCGGCGGGTCGATGACGGCTTTGCCGATCATTGAAACGCAGGCCGGCGACATTTCGGCTTACATCCCGACCAACGTGATTTCGATCACCGATGGTCAGATCTTCCTGCAAAGCGATCTGTTCTACTCAGGTACTCGCCCGGCGGTTGACGCTGGGGCGTCGGTGTCCCGAGTCGGCGGCGATGCGCAGATCAAGGCGATGAAGAAGGTTGCCGGGACCTTGCGTTTGGACCTTGCGTCCTTCCGTGAGCTGGAAGCCTTCACCCAGTTCGGTTCTGACTTGGATGCGGCCACGCAGGCCAAGTTGAATCGCGGCCGGCGGACCGTTGAAGTCCTGAAGCAGCCGGTGCACAAGCCGCTGCCAGTCCAGTATCAGGTGCTGATCTTGTACGCCCTGACGCATGGTTACCTTGATGCCATTGCGATCGACGATATCTCGCAGTTCCAGCAGGAGCTGTTTGATTATGCCGATTCCAACGGCGCGGATCTGCTGAAGACCATCAAAGACACTGGCAATCTGCCAGATACTGACAAACTTGATGCACTCATCAAAGGCTTTGCTGATGGGTTCACCAGCAGCACCAAGAAATAAGGAGGTGCGGCATGGCTGAATCATTGATGGACATCAAGCGTCAGATCACCTCGACGAAAAAGACGGGTCAGATCACGCACGCCATGCAAATGGTGTCCGGCGCCAAGCTGACTCAGATCGAGCGGCGGGCGGGGGCGTATCAGATTTACGCTGATCGCGTCCGGCAGATCGTCACTCACCTGGCGGCTGCCCAACTCTTGGAGCTGGAACGGCAGCAGATGGCGGAGATCACCTCCGGCACTGTCGATAAGAAACAGCTTCAGGTCGCCTCACTGCTGCAGCAGCGGCCGGTCAAGAAAACCGGCTACCTGGTCATCACCAGTGACCGGGGTCTGGTCGGCGGCTATAACAGCAACGTCCTCAAGGCCATGATGCAGATGATCCAGCAGGACCACCAGGACGATTCGGATTACGTCATCATGGCGGTGGGCGGCGTTGGGGCCGACTTCTTCAAGAAGCGCGGCATCAACCTGGCCTACGAGTACCGGGGCGTGTCCGATATTCCCACCTTTAACGAGGTGCGGGAAATCGTCAAGACTGCCGTGACCATGTTCGACAACAAAGTGTTTGATGAGCTGTACGTGTGCTACAACCACCACGTCAACTCACTGACCTCTGCATTCCGGGCCGAAAAAATGCTGCCGATCTCTGATCTTGACGCAAGTGAAGTCGAAGATCACCCGATCGAGTACCTGACCGAGCCGGATCCAGACGCCGTGCTCGAGGCGATCCTGCCTCAGTACGCGGAAAGTCTGATCTTCGGCGCGATTATGGACGCGAAGACCGCGGAACACGCCGCTTCCACAACGGCAATGAAGAGTGCGACCGATAATGCCAATGATTTGATCGATAAGATGTCGACGACCTATAACCGGGCTCGGCAGGCCGCGATCACGACGGAAATTACCGAAATTGTTGGCGGGGCCAACGCACTTGAGTAGTAATCAACAGGGAGGACGATTTCATTGAGTAATTCTACTGGTAAAATCGTGCAAGTGATCGGCCCTGTTGTCGATGTCGAGTTTCCACTCGACAAGGATCTGCCTGAAATTAACAACGCGCTGACCGTCGATAAAGGGGATGGCAACCGAGCACTGGTGCTCGAAGTGACCCTGGAACTCGGCGACGGCGTGCTGCGCACCATCGCGATGGACTCCACTGACGGGCTCACGCGGGGCATGGAAGCCAAAGATACCGGCGGTTCCATCTCCGTTCCCGTTGGGAAAGATACATTGGGACGTGTGTTCAACGTTTTAGGTGATCCGATCGACGACGGTCCAGCTTTTGGACCCGATCACCGGCGCGACAGCATCCACAAAGATGCGCCTAAGTTCGAAGACCTGAGCACCAGCTCAGAGATCCTCGAAACCGGGATCAAAGTTATCGACCTGCTTGAACCCTACCTGCGTGGGGGGAAAGTCGGGTTGTTCGGGGGTGCCGGGGTCGGCAAAACCGTTTTGATCCAGGAACTGATTCACAACATCGCCGAAGAACACGGCGGCATTTCAGTCTTCACCGGGGTCGGCGAACGGACCCGTGAAGGGAACGACCTGTACTTCGAAATGAAGGAATCAGGTGTTCTGAAGAATACCGCCATGGTGTTTGGTCAGATGAACGAGCCGCCTGGTGCCCGGATGCGCGTGGCGCTGACTGGGTTGACCATTGCGGAGTACTTCCGCGACGTTGAAGGCCAAGATGTGTTGCTGTTTATCGACAACATCTTCCGCTTCACGCAGGCCGGCTCTGAAGTGTCCGCGCTGCTTGGCCGGATTCCTTCAGCCGTTGGCTATCAGCCAACGCTGGCGACTGAAATGGGCCAGCTTCAAGAGCGGATCACGTCCACCAAGAAGGGCTCAGTCACCTCGATCCAGGCCGTTTACGTGCCTGCCGATGACTACACCGACCCGGCGCCGGCGACGACCTTTGCTCACTTGGATGCCACCACCAACCTGGAACGCAGCCTGACTGAGCAGGGCATTTACCCCGCTGTTGACCCGCTGGAATCTTCTTCCAGCGCGTTGACCCCGGAGATTGTCGGCGAAGAGCACTATGAAGTGGCGACCCACGTGCAGCAGATCCTGCAACGTTACCGCGAACTCCAGGATATCATCTCAATTCTTGGGATGGATGAACTGTCCGACGACGAAAAGGTGACAGTTGCACGGGCTCGCCGCATTCAATTCTTCTTGTCCCAGAACTTCAGCGTGGCGGAACGGTTTACCGGGATGCCAGGAGCCTATGTCCCAGTTGAAGAGACGGTCAAGGGCTTCAAGATGATTTTGGACGGCAAGATGGATCAGTATCCAGAAGATGCGTTCCGTTCCGTCGGCAAAATCGAAGAAGTCGTTGAGAAGGCGAAGAAGATGGGGTTTGCACCGGCAGATGACGCTTCTTCTGAAGACGCTGCACCGGCCCAAGCCGCTGCAAACTAACAGAAGGGAGCGATCACCGTGGCAGACAAAGTTCTGACGGTCAACATCGTGACCCCAGACGGGCTGGTCTATGATCACCATGCCACGCTGGTCGTGGTCAAAACCACGACCGGTGACATGGGCATCATGGCCAACCACGAACCCGTGGTCGCGCCTTTGATGATTGGGGAAGTACGCGTTCGCCGCGTTGATAATCCCGGTCACGAAGACATGATCGCCGTTAACGGCGGGTTCATGGAGATGTCGGACAACACCTGTTCGATTGTCGCCGATTCCGCCGAACGTGCGCGCGACATCGACCTGACCCGGGCCGAAGCCGCACGCAAGCGCGCCGAGCGCCGCATCGAGGAAGCCAAGGCCAAACGTGACCAAGACGAACTCCAGCGGGCGCAAGTCGCCTTGCAGCGCGCAATTAACCGGATCAACGTTCGCCAAGGACGCTTCGGCAAGTAGGGCATTCAAGCACCGTTTCGACGGTGCTTTTTTGATGCGTCCGCCTCACCCATTGGCAGCAGTGCGTAAAACTGTTAATTTGCAGTTAAGGACCTCGCCGCCTTGTGCAAAAGCCGGTATAATTTAAAGGGCATAAGGAGGCTGCTATGACAGATTTAGGAATCACTGGCGCCGTGACGCTGGTGTCGCACTTTGTGTTCATCATGATCACCTTCAGGCTGCTCTTTGCCTTACGCTTCGACAAGCTGCTGAAGGCTAACCACGTGCGGGACAGTCAGCTGCTGATGGTGTTTTTAGCCATCGCGATCGGCTACAACGTCAGTGAGTTCTTCCTGTCGCTGCTCACCGCTGCGCACAGCCTCACTTACTTGCTGTGAGCGGTGGGCCTGGCCCTGTGGTATAATCAATCGTTAGTAATCAATTGAGGAGAGAAATTCATGGCTAAAGATATTGGGATCGATCTGGGGACGGCCAACGTCCTGATCAACGTGAAAGGGAAGGGCATCGTGCTGAACGAGCCTTCCGTCGTGGCGATCGATACGTCCACCGGCAAAGTCCTCGCCGTCGGCACCGAGGCTTACAAAATGGTTGGGCGCACGCCTGGCAACATTAAGTCGATCCGGCCGCTGAAAGACGGCGTGATCGCCGACTTTGACATCACCGAAGCGATGCTGGAGTACTTCATTAATAAGCTCAACGTTAAGGGCTTCATGTCCAAGCCCAACATCCTGATCTGCGCACCGACCAATATCACCTCGATCGAGCAAAAGGCGATCATTGAGGCCGCAGAAAAATCGGGCGGCGGTAAGGTTTACCTTGAGTTTGAGCCCAAGGTGGCCGCTGTTGGCGCGGGCCTGGACATTTTCCAGCCGCAGGGCAACATGGTCATCGACATTGGCGGCGGCACTTCGGATGTGGCGGTGCTTTCGATGGGTGAAGTGGTCACCAGCCGCTCGCTGCGCCTGGCCGGTGACAAGATGGATGCGTCAATCGTGTCCTACGTGAAGAACAAGCACAAGCTGTTGATCGGTGAGCACACGGCTGAGCAGCTGAAAATTCAAATCGGGGCGGTGTACGAAGCCGACCCGAAGCAGACCATGGAGGTGCGCGGCCGCGACATTGCGACTGGCCTGCCACGCGAAGTCGAAGTCACGGCCGTCGAGGTCGAAGAAGCGCTGCACGACACCATGATGCAAATTGTGGCCGCGGCAAAAGAAGTGCTTGAGAAGACGCCACCTGAACTGTCTGCCGACATCATTGACCGCGGTGTGATGCTGACTGGCGGTGGGGCGTTGCTCAAGGGCATCAGCCAACTGTTTGCCCACGAGTTGCGGGTGCCGGTGCTGCTGGCGGAGGAGCCGCTGGATGCCGTAGCCCTTGGGACCGGCGTGCTGCTGGACAACATCGCCCACCACAAGCAGTACTGATTGGGAGGACGTCATGTCTTCAGAATATGCCATGCGCGTGGTGCGCAAGCTGCTGATCGGCTTATTGTTAGTGATCGCAGCGCTGATCCTAGGCGCCATGGTCGGGTACGCAATCGACGGCGGCAATCCATTCAAGGTGTTTGTGCCGTCAACATGGACGCACATCCTGGATTTTTTGAAATAAGGTGAATTCTTGCGCAAAGTTGCGATGTGGCTAGTCAAAGGGTACCAGCGCTTTATCTCACCGCTGCTGCCGCCCAGCTGCCGGTATTATCCGACCTGCTCGACGTACATGATTCAGGCCTTGGCCAAGCACGGCTTCTTCAAGGGGCTGATCATGGGCCTGGCGCGAATCTTGCGGTGCAATCCCTTTGTTAAAGGGGGCCTGGATCCGGTGCCGGATTTTTTCACCGTGCGGCGTAATTCGGATCCGCAAAAGAACATGGCCGAAAGCGCGCAGTTTGACTTCCACCGATAAGGAGAACATATGCCAAAAGAACAGAAAATTACTGTCAATCAGGAGGACGTGACCCGCAACGGGCACACGGTTTCGGTCCTGACACTGGGCAAAAACGAGATTGGCTACGTCGAATCAGAGGAAGATGGCAAGCACTTTAATGCCTATCTGGCCGGGGATGCCAAGCCGCACCGGCAGAAAACCATGGATGCGGCGGTCGCGTTTCTCTTGTCCGAATATCATTTGCACCAAGGTTAAGGCCGCGCGCCACTTCGCATCTGGAAGTGGCGTTTTGACCAGTTAGGAGAGTTCTATGGCAAAAGACGTTTCGACGCGGCGCCGCAGTGAGGACCGCATCGACTACGGCATTATTTTGTCCGTCATGCTGCTGGCGTTGATCGGGATGGCGGCAATTTACATGGCGGTTTCCCACGATACCAACCCTAACGCCGGCAGCACCACCCGGGCACTCTTCATGCAGGGGCTGTGGTACGTAATCGGCGGCATCGGCATTTTCTTCGTCATGCAATTTGACGCGGAGCAGCTATGGCGAGTGACCCCAATTTTGTACGGCCTAGGCATCTTTTTATTGGTGGTCGTGCTGGTCGCGTATGATCGCGCCGTTTTCGTGAACACTGGCGCGAAAAGCTGGCTGGGGTTTGGTTCGTTCACGTTTCAGCCCTCTGAGGTGATGAAGCCGGCCTACATTCTGATGTTGGGCCGCGTGGTGACCAATCATAACGTCAGGTATGCTCACAGCACCAGCAACGACTGGCGCCTGATCGGGGAGATGTTCCTGTGGACTTTGCCCATCATTGTCCTGCTTGAACTGCAAAACGATTTCGGGACGATGCTGGTGTTCCTGGCCATTTTTGCCGGGGTAGTACTAGTTTCAGGCATCACTTGGAAGATCATTGTGCCGATTGGCGCGGCGGCCGCGGCGCTGGGCAGTGCGGCCATTTTGCTGGTCACACAGACCTGGGGGCGTGATCTGCTGGGCAAGCTGGGGTTTGCTGCGTATCAGTTCAAGCGAATCGACTCGTGGCTGAACCCGAGCGGCGCCGCGACCACCGACTCCTATCAGTTGTGGCAGTCGATGAAGGCCATTGGCTCCGGTGAAATGACGGGCCGCGGGTTCAACAACCTGCACGTCACGGTGCCGGTGCGCGAATCCGACATGGCGTTTTCCACCATTGGGGAGGCGTTTGGCTTCATCGGCTGTGCGCTGGTGATCCTGCTGTACTTCCTGCTGATCTGGCAGATGCTGCGGGTGGTGTTCGACACGCAAAATGAGTTCTACGCCTATATCGCCACCGGGGTCATCATGATGATCGTGTTTCATATCTTTGAAAACATCGGCATGAACGTCGGCTTACTGCCGATTACCGGGATCCCGCTACCCTTTATTTCCCAAGGGGGGTCATTCCTGCTTGCCGACATGTTGTCGGTGGGGATGCTGCTGTCCATGCGGTATCACCACCAGTCTTACATGTTCAGTCAGGAAGGCGAGGAGTTCAATCGGCAGTAGCCAATACGCTGGAGAGACTCAGACGTGTTTTGCGGTCTGGTCTCATCTTTTTTTAACTATTGGACTTGACAGGGTCTGGCAGACTCGGTAAACTCGAGATAATTTAATTGAGCAAACGAACGATGTGAGAGAGAGACCGTCGCGGACTGCACAGAAAACCCGGGTAGATGAGAGCGGGGTAGCAGCGATGATCGAGAATGGCTCACGGATCGGTGACGCTGAGCTTCGGCAAGGGGTCAATGGCTGGCATCCATTATCTTGCACGCGGGTGATTGCCCGTTAGTGAGGCCGACGCTTTTTGGCGTTGGTGAATTAGAATGGTACCGCGGGATAACCGCTTCTAACTTTGGTTAGAAGCGGTTTTTGTTTGTTCAAGGACAAAAATTGGAGGGAATAGTTATGAAGTGGTTTAAGCAATTGGCATTGACGGCCGCATTGGCCCTGCCTGTATTGGCTTTGGCGGCGTGTGGAAACAGCAGTAGCAACGCTAGCACGGGTTCGGCCAGCAAGCCGGTCAAGGTTGGCATCATGAGCACCGATGTCGACATCTGGAAGGACATTCAAAAGCGGCTGAAGAAACAGGACGTCAACATCAAGCTGGTGCAGTTCACCGACTACAACACGCCGAACAAGGCGCTTGAAGACGGCGACATTCAGCTCAATTCCTTCCAGCACTATGAATTTTTGGGAACCTGGAACGAGAAGCACAACAACCACATTGTTTCGGTCGGTGACACCTACATTGGCCCGATGCGCGCGTACTCCAACAAGATCAAGTCGCTGAAGGACCTAAAGAAGGGCGACAGTGTCTCCTTGCCAAACGATGCGTCTAACGAAGGTCGGGCCCTCGACCTGCTCGCGGCTAACGGCATTATCAAGGTCAAGAACGTGGCCACGCCGACGATTCGCGACATCACCGAAAACGAGCTGGACCTGAAGTTCACGGAACTGGACGCCGCCCAAACGGCCCGTTCGTTGAACGACGTCGACGCGGCGGTCGTCAACAACGACATTGCGGCCGCGGCCAATCTGAAGCCAAAAGACGCGATCGCAGTTGAAAAAATCGGCAAGAAGTCGCATCCTTGGATCAACATCATTGCTGCTAAGTCCAAAGCGGATAAGAGCAACAAGACTTACAAGAAGATCGTGAAGGCTTACCAGAGCAAGGAAACCGAAAAACAGCTTAAGAAGGTTTATAAGGGTGCGGTGCTACCGGCCTGGACTGGTAAGTATTAGTCGTTAAGAAAGAAAGGCGGTTGGTCATGGCAGAACCGGTGATCACATTAAAGCAGGTCGATGTCAATTTCAGCGAGAAGAACAAAAGTGTCCATGCGGTCGATCACGTCGATCTGACGGTGGAGCGCGGCGACATTTACGGGATTGTCGGCTATTCCGGCGCCGGTAAATCGACGCTGGTGCGGACGATTAACCTGCTTCAGCGGCCGACTAGCGGTCAGGTCACCGTGCTGGGCCAGGACATGCTGAGCCTGAATGCTTCAGACCTGCGCAGCGAGCGGCGGCGCATTGGAATGATTTTCCAGCATTTTAACCTGATGAACTCGCTGACCATTGCCGGTAACGTCGCCTTTCCGCTCAAGGGCACGTTGGTGAAGGACAAGGACAAAGACGGCAACGAGATTTTGCGTAAAATCACCAAGCAGGAGATCAGCAAGAAGGTGACTGATTTGCTTGCGCTGGTCGGCCTGAGTGAGCGCGCCACCGCTTATCCCACCGAGTTATCCGGTGGCCAAAAGCAGCGGGTTGGCATCGCCCGGGCACTGGCCTCTGATCCGGAGATCCTGATCTCTGATGAAGCGACCTCCGCCTTGGATCCCAAAACCACCAGCTCGATTTTGCAGCTGCTAGCCAGCTTGAACCAGCGGCTGGGGTTGACCATCGTTTTGATCACCCATGAAATGGAAGCCGTCAAGCAGGTCTGCAACAAGGTCGCCGTGATGGACGACGGCCGCATCATCGAACGGGGCGATTTGCTCCACATTTTCGCCGCGCCGCAGCAGCAGCTGACCAAGGACTTCATCGACACGACGATTCAAATCGATGAGGCCATCGAGGCGGTCCGCGATCAACCTGCCGTGCGCAACCTCCAGGCGCCGGACCAGTTGGTGCGCCTGACCTACGTCGGCGCGTCTACTGACCAGCCCCTGGTGGCCACGCTGTTCAAGGAATACAACGTCACCGCCAACATTTTGTTTGGCGACATTCAAATCTTACAGGGCACGCCGTTCGGCAATCTGCTGGTGGTCCTGTCCGGGACTGAGGATGACTTGAACCGGGCGTTTGACTACCTGAAGCAAAGCGACGTGACCGTGCAGCATTTGTCTGCCACCGCTGAGAAAGGAGCGACACCGCATGAATTTGATTGAAAAATTCTTCCCGAACGTTGTGCCGATCTGGAGCGGTGACGGCGGCGTGACCGAGGCCATCGGCCAGACACTGTACATGACCTGGTGGACGACGATCATTGCCTTCACATTAGGCATCATCATCGGCATCATCTTGGTGCTGACAGACGAACACGGGCTGACCGAGAATCACCCGGTGTACTGGGTCGTCGACAAGCTGGTTAATATCTTCCGGGCGATCCCGTTCATCATTTTGCTGGCCGTCCTGAATCCGGTGACTCGGGCCATTGTTGGCACCGGCATTGGGCCGCGCGCCGCACTGGTGCCGCTGGTCCTGGGCACGACGCCATTTTTCGCCCGGCAGGTGCAAAATGCGCTGCTCACCGTTGACCCCGGGGTCATCGAGGCAGCCGAGGCCATGGGTCTGTCGCCGCTTCAAATTGTCTTTCGCGTCTATCTGCGTGAAGGCCTGGGTGAGCTGGTGCGCGTCGGTGTTTTGACCATCATCTCGATCATCGGTCTGACGGCGATGGCCGGTGCGGTCGGCGGCGGCGGCCTGGGGAATTTGGCCATCGCCGTGGGCTACCAGCGCTTCGAAAACGATGTGATCTGGGTCGCGATGATTTTCATCTTGATTCTGGTCTTCATCGTTCAGTTCGTCGGCGACTGGCTGGCGCGGCGCCTTCAACATTAATCACAAGTGGTTCACCTAAACCGGTGCCTCATCTCTTGAGACGCCGGTTTTGCTGGCTCTCGAAGGCTGCTTCTGGGTGAAGTCCTTGGGACAAGGCAGTCGGCCGACCACAATTATCTCGCATGAAAGCGGTTTGCAGGGGGTCAATTCCTGCCGTACAATGAAAGTAAACAAAGTCCAGGAGGCGCTATCTTGAGCACACTAGAAATCAAAGATCTGCACGTTAAAGTGAAGGCCGAACCCGAACATCCCGAGATTTTAAAAGGGGTCAATCTGACCATTAATGCCGGGGAGATCCACGCGCTGATGGGACCTAACGGCAACGGCAAGTCGACGCTGGCTGAAACCATCATGGGCAATCCGCGCTATGTGGTCAGCCAGGGCGACATTTTGATCGACGGGCAAAGCATCATCGGCATGGCCGTCGATGAGCGTGCGCGCTTGGGCCTGTTTTTGGGCATGCAGTATCCCGCTGAGATCAACGGGGTGACGAACGCGGAGTTCATTCGGGCGGCGATCAATGCCCGCCGGCCCGATGACGACCAGATCCCAATCATGGATTTCCTGCATCAGCTCGATGACACCATGGCGCAGCTGAAAATGCCCGAGGACATGGCGGATCGTTACTTGAACCAGGGCTTTTCCGGGGGTGAAAAAAAGCGCAACGAGATCCTGCAGCTGATGATGATCCACCCCCACTGGGCGCTGCTGGACGAAATTGACTCAGGTCTTGACATTGATGCGCTGCGCATTGTCGCCGATGGCGTGAACTCAATGCGCGGTAATGACTTTTCGTCTTTGATCATCACTCATTACGAGCGCCTGCTGGATTACATCACGCCGGACGTGGTGCACGTCATGAAGGATGGCCGCATTATCGAATCCGGCGGTCCAGAGCTGGCCCACACGCTCGAGAAAACCGGCTACGAGCACCTCAAGGCGGGTGACGGGAATGATTAAACGGCTGCCTTTGGCGAACACCCCGAAGATCCCGCTTGCGCGTTACATGAAGGAAGTAAAGGACAGCCAGCCAGTGGCCGCGATGACCGTGACCGCCCCCAGTGCGATTACCGTGTCTCATCCGGCCGAGGCCAGCGGTTTTCCGCGTCGCATTTCGCTAGACGAATGGCTAACTGCCAGCCCGCAGCAAATCACCGAGATTACCGTGCCTGCCGGCTATGCAAGCGCTGAGCCGTTTCGGGTGACCGGGCCGACAGACGGCGGCGGGCTGCTATTGATTCACGTCGGTGCTGGCGCCCATGTGGCGTTTCAAGAGCGCTGGGCGAGCACCGGGACCAACCTTGGCGTCGGCGTCCTCGTGGACATCGGCGAGGACGCGCAGGTCGACTGGCTCACCTATGACGGGTTTCAGGCCAACATGGTGCTGGCGTCGCGGACGGCGGAGCTTGCCGACCGCGCAACGCTGAATTGGACGTTGGCCGGATTTGCCCAAAATTCGGGGGCGACTTTGATCAACGTCAACCTGCGCGGGACTGGTGCTTCGGCCACTGTCAACGTCGGGGTTCTGGCCAGCGGGCGGCAGCACGTCGGCTACACCACGGCTATGACCAATTATGGCCGTAAAAGTAAGGGGCACATCAACCAGCGCGGCGTGATTGTCGGCAAGGCCCACCTGATTTTTAACGGCATCGGGCACATCATCAAAGGCGCGCGCGGCAGCGATAATCAGCAGGAAAATCGGGTGCTGATGCTGGGTAAGGATTCACGCGGCGACGCCGATCCGATCTTGTTGATCGATGAAAACGACGTGACCGCTGGCCACGCCGCGTCCGTGACGCGCGTGGACAAGGCGCAGATGTATTACCTGATGAGTCGCGGCTTGCCGGAGGCGCTGGCCCAGCGGCTGGTGATCCGCGGCTTTCTGGAGGCCGGACTGCTGGAAATCACGGATAAGGATCTGAAAGCTGATCTGTTCAGGCAGATCGATGAAACCTTGGTGACCACAGATGAGTGATGAATTTCCTTTTTTCAAGCAGCATCCGGAGTTAACCTATTTAGACTCGGCGGCGACTTCGCAAAAGCCGCAAGCCGTAATCGACGCGTTAACTGCGTATTACACCGATGAAAACGCGAACGTGCACCGCGGTTTGTACAAGCTGGCCTACAACACCACGGAAACCTACGAAGCGGTGCGGGCGCAGGCGGCGCACTTCATCAACGCGCCCGCGGCTGACCAAATTGTTTTCACCCGCAGCACGACGGACGGGTTGAACCTGGTCGCTTCAAGTTTTGGCCCGCTGGCGGTGCACGAAGGTGACGAGATTCTGGTGTCCGGCGCCGAGCACCACAGCAACTTTATTCCTTGGCAGCAGCTGGCCAAGCGCACCGGGGCCAAATTTGTGGTGGCCCCAGTGACCAAAGCGGGCAACACGAATCCCGCCGCAATCGAACGGCTGCTGACGCCGCGCACCAAAATCTTGGCGCTGGCGCAGGTGACCAATGTGGCCGGTGGGGCAGTCGCCATTCGTCCGCTGGCGGACCTCGTGCACGCTCGAGGCGGTTACATGGTCGTCGACGGCGCGCAGGCGGTCGCTCATATGAAGGTGGACGTGCAGGCGCTCGGGGCGGATTTTTACGCGTTTTCCGGGCACAAGATGTACGGCCCAACCGGGATCGGCGTGCTGTATGGGCGCGCGGACCTGCTGGCGGCCATGCCGCCGGTGCAGTTTGGCGGTGAGATGATCGACGAGGTGCAGGATGCGGTTTCGACTTGGGCGGCAGTGCCGCTCAAGTTTGAGGCCGGCACGCCGAACATCGCCGGCGTCTTCGGCCTGAAAGCTGCGCTGGATTACGTCTCGCACCTGAACATGGCAAACGTGTCAGCCCATGACCACGCGCTGGTCCAGCAGCTGCGAGCCGGCCTGGCCAAGATTCCCGGCATTACCCTGTACGGGGATGACCAGAGTATCGGCATCGTGTCCTTCAACTTGGCCGGGGTGCACCCGCATGACCTGGCAACCGTGCTCGATGAAGCCAATATCGCGGTGCGGGCGGGCCATCACTGCGCCCAGCCGCTGATGGCGCGGCTGGGGGTGCCGGCAACGGTGCGGGCCAGTTTTGGGGTGTATAATACGCCTCAAGACGTCGAGGCGCTGATTGCCGCAGTTGACGAGGGGAGGCAGTTTTTCCATGAGTCTGACTAAGCTGGATCAACTATACCGCCAGGTGATTTTGGATGAAGCCAACCACCCGCGGCATCATGGCGTGTTGGCTGACCCGACCAGCCAAGTGACCCTGCGTAATCCGAGCTGCGGGGATGTGCTCAAGCTGCAGCTGCAGCTCAAGGATGGCAAGGTCGCAGACGCGGCGTTTTCCGGTTCTGGCTGCACCATTTCGCAGGCCTCTGGCAGCCTCATGACCGATCAGATCATCGGCAAAACGCCGGCGGAAGTGGCAACGATGGTCGAGACGTTTTCCGATTTGGTGATCAACGGCAGCGTGCCGGATGAAAAAGTGCTGGGGTCGGCCTCGATCCTCAAGGGCGTCCACCAGTTCCCGGCGCGCATCAAGTGTGCGACGCTGGCGTGGAAGGCGGCCGCTCAAGCATTAACGGAAGGTGAACAACATGACTGAAACCAAGAACACCAAAAATAATGAAGCCGTGGCATCACAGGTCGATTTTCTCGATGATGAGAACCCCGGTGACTTCAAGGACGACATCAAGCTGGTTTACTCGACCGGCCGCGGGCTGACCGAGCAGAAAGTGCGGGAGATCTCCGCGGAAAAAGGTGAGCCGCAGTGGATGCTGGACTATCGGCTGGCGGCGTATAAGACCTACAAGAAGCTGCCATTCCCCGATTACGGTCCTGATCTGTCGGATCTTAATTTGGACAAAATGCTGTACTTCCAGAAGGCGACCGACAAGACCTACCGCGATTGGGCCGACGTGCCTGACGACATCAAGCGCACCTTCGATCGCCTGGGCGTGCCGCAGGCCGAGCGCAAGTACCTCGCCGGCGCCTCGGCGCAGTACGAGTCTGAAGTCGTTTACCACAACATCAAGAAAGAGTTCGATAAACTCGGCATTATTTTCATGGACATGGACTCGGCGTTGAAGCAGTATCCTGACTTGGTGCACCAATACTTCGGAACGCTGGTTCACCCGTCGGACAACAAGTTTGCCGCGCTGAACGGGGCGGTGTGGTCAGGCGGCTCGTTTATCTACGTGCCAAGAGGGGTTCAAACCGACGTGCCGATTCAGGCGTACTTCCGAATCAACGCGGAAAACTCCGGCCAGTTCGAACGCACGCTGATCATTGTGGAACCCGGCGCGCACATCAACTACGTGGAAGGGTGCACGGCCCCGAACTATTCCAGCGATTCGCTGCACGCGGCGGTGGTCGAGGTGTTTGTCCAAGATGACGCGTACTGCCGCTACACGACGATTCAGAACTGGTCCAAGAACGTCTTCTCGCTTGAAACCAAGCGGGCGCAGGCGATGAAAAATGCGACCATGGAGTGGGTCGATGGCAACCTCGGCAGCAAGACCACGATGAAGTATCCATCGGTGTACCTGGACGGGGAAGGCGCGCGGGGGACGATGCTGTCCATCGCCGTGGCCGGCGCCGGGGTCGACCAGGATAACGGGGCGCGCATGATTCACAACGCGCCAAACACGTCCTCAAACATCGTGTCTAAGTCCATCGCCAAGGACGGCGGCGCGGTGGATTATCGGGGGACCGTGCGCTTCACCAAAAAGGCAGACAACTCGTTTTGCCATGTGGAGTGTGACACAATCCTGATGGACGAAAAGTCGACATCAGACACAATTCCGTTCACAGAGATCAAAAATGCCAATGTCGCGATGGAGCACGAGGCAAAAGTGTCCAAAGTCTCTGAGGAGCAACTGTATTATCTAGAAAGTCGAGGCATTCCCGAGGCCAAGGCCACTGAAATGATCATCATGGGCTTTGTGGAGCCGTTCACCAAGGAGCTGCCAATGGAGTACGCCGTGGAGCTGAACCGGTTGATCTCGATGGAAATGGACGGGTCAGTCGGGTGATTCTGACCGGCTCGCGCAGCATTCAGGCTGACTGCGGTCGGCCTTTTTTCTTGGCCGCGCGGTGCGTCATCGGCTGGCGAAGGGTTTCGCAAGCAGGTCGCAATGGTATAATGACCGCAGGAGGTGGGGTCATGAGCGAAGACTTAAACGACTTCATCAAAGCCAAAGCACTGGGCCTTTCGACCATCAAGCCGGACGAAAAGCGGGCGTTTTTGGGTAATTTTCGCGAGCGCGTCGCCATGGCAGTGACCATTCGCCAGCTGCACGATGAACGCATTGCGAACCTGTTGGACGAGGTGCTGAGCCGATACCCGCAGTATCGGGTGTATCTCAACGGCCGCATGCCGCAGGAAATGGTGGCATTTTACATGAAGCAGGCCCTGGCCCATGACATCCCGTTCACGATCATGGCGCAGCCGGGCATGCGCGTAAAAAAAGACCCGAGTGCCGATGATTTCGGCTGGGTGCTGGCCGACCCGAAAAACAAAATTGACCGGCCGATCCTACTTTAAGGAGGGCGATTCGTGGATTCGCAAGTAGAAACAACCATTAAGAAAATTAGAGACCTGCGCAGGCAGTTGCATCAAGGTAAGGTGTTTCGCAGTTTGCCGAATGATCTGCGGCAAATCATCACCGCCGTTGAACCTGCCGCCCCAACACCGGTGACGCTGCCCGACGACGACGCGGCCGCCTTGGCCAAAATAGGTGAGATCGAGGAGCGGCTGAAAGCCGAAAAGGCCATGCAGGTCAGCGATAGCGAGCTGCGGTACCTGATCGGCCACCTCGCCTCGACTTCGCCAGCAGTGCGCGACAAAGGCGTGTTTTTTCTGTTGTCCGACTTATTTCAAGCCGACGCGTTCACGGAAAAGCAGGTGGCCTGGCTGTTCACGACATTGCAGCGCAAGGACATCCTGTTTGCTCACATCACCGAACCGCAAAATGATGCCGTGTTCCTGCGCAGTTTCGCAGTCATGCTGCTGTCAGGTCTGGTGTACGCCGATCTGAACCGGTATCACCTGCTGACGCCGCGGCAGTTTGAAAACTTGTTGGTCAACCTCTGCGCCTACATTACCCTGGAAAAAGATGGTCGCGGGTACGTTGCAGAGAAGGGCTGGGCTCATGCGTATACGCATATCGGCAACTTGGCAGATGAGCTTAGCCAGGTGCCCAGCCTCACCCGCGGCGACAAACTCCTGTTGATGGCAACGGTGGTTGAGGGCTGGCAAACCGTGGCCGACTCGCTGGTGTTTGGCGAGGATCAGCGGGTGTCGTCCTATCTGGTGAACTTGGCCACCAAAAACCAGTTTTATGCGGATGCCTTGGTTATGTGCCTCACCGCCTGGCAGCAGCGCCTGCGCAACTTGAAACCGCAGGAGGATTTGGCCTTTTGGACGCGCTGGTACAATCGGTCCCGGCTGCTTGAAGCCCTTCTGATGCGGGCTGATCTGCCCAAAGTGGTGGTCGATTATCTGCAAAAAATCATTGACGCTTATTGATAAATTTAATGATAGTTACGATTTTCTCATTCATCTGAACGTAAGCAAAACTCTGGCCTGTCGGGATTCCCGACAGGCGTTTTTAATAAATATATTTAAGCGTTTGAGAAGATGTTCACACTGTTATAATCATTACATTCGTTACATTAGATAAATTGAATGGTCACTAACAGTAAAAAGTAGTCAAAAAACATAATTTCAAGTATAATCAAGGCATTGCAGGGGAGCGGCACGGGCTGCTCGCTGGAACAAGCAAAGGAGTGGAAACATGAGTAAGCTGCAGCCGGCATTACGTATCAAAGGGGAGAACGTCCGGCATATCCGCAAGTTGCGCGGACTGAGTCAGGCCGAGCTAGCGGAAGGTATTTGCACGCAGGCCACCATTAGCCTGATTGAGAAACGCAACAAGGTACCCAGCATGAACATCCTGATCCGGTTGGTCAACCGGCTGGGCATCACGCTTGACGACGTCGTGGTAGAAAATCAAGATCGCATTCAGCAGGCCCTCAGTGCCGTTTCGAAAACAATTCGCCGCGGGGATTACCAGGGGGCAGCGGCGCTATTGAAGAAGGTCAATGAGAAACGGGTGACCCGCGCCGAGGATCAGCGTAACTATTTTTACTTTGCGGGCATGATCGAATTGTTCGTCAGTCATAATCTGGACGAAGCGGTGTATTACTTTGGTCGCGTCCTTAATGGGACCGGGGCGGCAGCCGGCGACGTGCCAGGAATCATGGCGACTTTGGGGCTGGCCCTGGCCTATGCCGAACAGGGCAGCGCCGAGCGGGCGCGAGTTTACCTGGATCAAGCCGTCGCGCGTCTGAAGGACGGGCCGCTGAATGAAAAGCGGTATTTAGATGTGGAACTCACTGTGTATTGGCACATCAGTCGCATTTATTATGAGCTGGGCGAAGACGCGGCCGCCCTGAAAAACACCCAGCTGGGAATCGGACTGGCCGTTCGCAACGACAGTTTGTTCTTGCTGGCGGAGTTTTACATGCTGCAGGCGCGCGTCCAAACTAGGCTGGCCGATGCGCAGGCCGCCCAGTCGCAGTCAATCGCGCTGGCCTTGGCGCGGGTGACCCATCAAAGCGAACTCATTGCCAGTTTGGGTGACCTTGATCCGGCGGTTTCAGCTTAAGTCCGACCAAAGACAGGCGAAAACAGCGCCCGGCGATTGAATCGCTGGGCGCTGTTCCTTTATCTAATTTGCTGATTTATCCTTTGGCCGCTTCGTGGAAGACAGCGCCGGTTGATTGTTCAGATCCGTCCGCACGACGAGTACGTCGCACTTTGCGTTTCTTGTCACGTACTCAGTGACACTGCCGATCAGCAGGCGCTCCACCGCATTCAGCCCGGTGGCGCCAATCATGATCAAATCGATATTTTTCTGCTTTGGAATATCCCGCGCAATGATTGTTTTCGGGGCGCCGTACTCGATGGAGTAGGAGACTTTGTCGAGGCCCGCTTTGTGCGCCTGCTCAATGTAGCCCTCCATGGTTTCCTTGGCCGTGTCTGCGACTTGCTGGACCATGGCAGAATCAAAGCTTGAGACGTTGTTGAAGGC
The DNA here is from genome assembly GCF_003946465.1 of Lacticaseibacillus hegangensis. Classification (GTDB taxonomy): domain Bacteria; phylum Bacillota; class Bacilli; order Lactobacillales; family Lactobacillaceae; genus Lacticaseibacillus; species Lacticaseibacillus hegangensis. The sequence continues at coordinate 44,271 of NZ_RHOL01000021.1, forward strand.
TCTGGTATCCACGATATGGATCAGGAACAATTCGCCACCATTGCGTTTGGTCACAGCGACCGCCTTTTGAAAGGCGAGCTCAGATTCATAGGAGCCATCGATCGCCACTAGAACGTGCTTGTATTGTTGTAACATGCCCATCACCTCTAACTTCATTGTAGCCGAATGCTGGGGCAAAGTGAAACGATTTCACACGCCGGCAAAGCGCTTGGCTAGTCGGCCAAATAATGTGGTACGCGCAAGCCCAAAATTCCTGCCGCCAGCGCGCCGATGATCAGGGCCAGCGCTTCCAGCCAGCCGGTGAGGAAAATTGCCGCCGCCACGGCCAACACCCCGGCGATGACAAACAGCACCGCAAACCGGCCCAGTTCGCGCTGGGCGGCTTCAGCCAGCTTGGGGATGCCTAGAAAACCTCGGCGCTGATGGGTCCGGATGTAATAGGCGAGGGTGAATAAGATCACGGCAAAGATGATGAAGATGATTCTGAACATGACGGCACTCCTCTGCTTGTTGATGGTACTATCCTAGCATATCTGGCCGGGGGCCGCGCGGGGATTTTTCACAGCCTGGCCTCACAGGGCGCCGGGCTGACACTGCAGGGCGGCTAGCTGCACGCGTGCCAACTTGTCGCTTTCGATGCTTGAACCAGCCGATCCACGCTTAGAGTCGCGCCAGTGATGTCCCGGCAATGGCCGAAGCAAGGCCACTGATTCCGCTCAAACCGCCAGTTCATCGCCCCTTGGTACGAAAAAAAAGACCGACATTTGCGTCGGCCAAAGTCCAAAGACTTTTGTGAAAGGCTAAATGGTGCCGTCGAGTACCCGAATTGTTGAAACCCGCGATTAGGCAAGTGGGCCCGGACGACAAATGCGTTAGCCATTCAGTGAGAGAACAGCACGGCACCTGCCACTTCTGGTCCCAAGGTATTGAGACTGTTCGGTCAACTAATAGATGGGGACCGCGAACACCTTAGGTACTTCCATGCTTTTACTCTATCACTGACGGCCAAAACTTGCAAGAATTCAGCCTAGAGAAAGCGCTGTAAAATGCACTGCAGCACGGTTGTGAGCGCTTGCGCTCACGCCTTTTTGCCACGCGCCAGCGCCTGCAGTCGTGCGAGTTGCTGACTTAAGGCCTGCTCGTACTTGCCGGTGGTTTTCGGCTGGTAGTAATGGGTGTTTTTGAGGTTAGCCGGCATGTAGGTCTGTTTCACCCAGCCGCCTGGGTAGTTGTGGGGCAGCTTGTAGCCGACGCCGTGGCCGAGTGCTTTGGCGCCCTGGTAGTGGGCGTCGCGCAGATCGTCGGGAATCGTGCCGGCCTTGCCTGCGGTGACATCCGCGATCGCCGCATCGATGGCGCTGATTGCGGAGTTGGATTTGGGCGCCAGACACAGGTCGATCACCGCGTTGGCCAATGGAATCCGGCCTTCGGGTAGCCCGAGGCGCTCGGCGGCCTGAATCGCCGTCAGCGTGCGGCTGGCCGTCTGCGGGTTGGCAAGCCCGATATCTTCATAGGCAATCACCAGCAGCCGCCTTAAAATGCTGGGCAAATCACCAATGACGATGAGTCGGGCCAGGTAGTGCAGGGCGGCATCGACGTCCGAGCCGCGGATCGATTTTTGAAAGGCGGAGATCAGGTCGTAGTGCGCATCACCGTCAGCGTCACCGTCAAGCGCTCGCTGCTGAAGGGACTGGTGCATGACTTCAGCGGTGAGGTGAATCTTGCCTGCTTTTTCAGGGGTGGACAGCGTGGCGAGCTCCAGCGCATTGAGGGCCGAGCGCAGGTCGCCGTTGGTTGCCGTGGTCAGGTAGTCGCGGGCCTTGTCATCAAGTACGACCGGATACTTGCCTAAGCCGCGTTCGTCGTCTGCCAACGCCCGGTCGACGGCGGTGCCAATGTCTTCCGGGGTCAGCGGATGCACCTGAAAAATCTGGGTGCGGCTGCGAATGGCGGGCTGGATACTCATATAGGGATTTTCAGTCGTGGCGCCGATCATGACGATTCGGCCCGATTCAAGCAGCGGCAGGAGAAAGTCCTGCTTGGTCTTATCGAGACGATGGATCTCGTCGAGCAAGAGGATGACCGTCCCACTCATCTTCGCTTCCTCTGCGACGATTTGCAGGTCCTTCTTAGTGTCGGTGGCGGCGTTCAGCATGCGGAAGGCGTACTTGGTCGCGCCGGCGATGGCGCTGGCGATGCTGGTCTTGCCCGTGCCGGGCGGACCATACAAAATCATCGAGCTCAGGCGTTTGGCCACGACCATGCGGCGGATGATCTGACCTTCCCCGACTAGATGTTGCTGGCCGACGACCTCATCCAAGTTGCGCGGCCGCATGCGGTACGCGAGTGGCTGTTGCATATCCATCCTTCTTTCTATCCTTCCAGTCTAGCAGGCTCTTTCGGGGACCTCAATTTTCAAGTCAAGTGCAACGATGATAACGAATTCTTGATAGTGGTCTAGGCTGTTACGCCATGCATCGGTA
>NZ_RHOL01000022.1 GCF_003946465.1 Lacticaseibacillus hegangensis
TGAAACACCAAAGCAGCGCAGTCCCGTGTGAATCGTGGGATTGCGCTGCTTTTTTGAAATTCTATGAATAATCCAGGTCTAATAATAAACGTCCAAGCCTGATCGACGATAAAAGCTGCGACGGAGGTTTAAATAATGAAAAAGTGGGTCTATGGAATCATCGCTGCCATCACAGTACTGGGCGCTGTGACAATGCTAAAAACTAACTTGGCTTTGGCGCCAGCACAAACTGTGCAGGCAAAAGCCAAGAAGACGAAACCAGTGAAGGTAACAACGAAGAAAAAGCTGACTAAGTACCTGAAAAAGACTAAGAATGCTGGTTCCATCGTTAAAGGAGTCGCCATCGTTAAAGGCGTGACAACCATCAAAGTCAAAGATGTGGCAGACTTAAAACCTGTGTATTTCGAGTATTTAGCCAATATCTTAGGCCGCGCCAAGAAAACGCCATTGGCCAAAAACGGTCTCGGTATCGTTCAGACTAATGAATACATGGACGGTAACGGCAAGAAAGACAACATGCTTGAATTTAGCTTCTTCTTCGCTCCGGCTGATTTGGAGAAGCTCGATTTTGCAAATTGGGGGCACGTTGTTTACCGGAATCCAACTCAATTCTACAACAGCGCCACAGGCTACTATTTAATGACGGAATTCGTTAAACAAGCCAAGCAAACAAAGAAATTCATGCCAAACAGCGATCTCATGAAGTATGACGATCAGGGCATGAGCGTCAACTATATGGACAAGTACGGCGCATAGACTCGCGTAAAGCGCGCCTGAATCCACACGCCCGAATCAGAACATATGGTATCATGCCAAAAGCACTTCAAAAGTTTGGGGAAAGAAGATGATTAGGTTGGATATACTTTTATTTGTATTGCTGGTAATTGCACTGATTGCCAGTGTAGCAGGGTTTGTCTTAGTGTTAGTGGCCTTTGTTCAAAAGCGGCCGATGAAACGCGCACTAATTGTATTGGGGAGCAGCCTCGCAGTTCTACTCCTATCATTTGCAGGTCTTGGCATTTACCAGGCCCATGAAGATCAGGTCGCGGCGGAAAAAGCTCGAGTTGCTAGAGCTGAGCGTAAGAAACTCGACAAAGAATTTCACAGCACTTACCATGACATGGGCGTTGCTGCGTATACCGCAGCCGGGTCAGCAGAAGACCTAGCTGACAAGGTCCAAAGTACTTGGGGCGACGCTATTTTCGATGATGGCGGTGCAACGGTGGCTGGAAAGCAGTACACGAATTTTAATGATGCTATTCCGGCTCTGCTAGTGAGCGAATCCGACACGATCACAAAAATTACTGACGCAGAAGACGAGATGGACACTGCACTTTCGCAGATGAAAAAGTATCAGACTAAGAACACAAAAGACGACTATGCCAAATCAAAAGAGCTGGTCAGAGAAGTGAAAAAGTTGGATTCAATGGCTACGAGCCCTACCGGATCCTATCAAGACTATGGAAGTAATTTTAACGACCAAGATACAAAGGTCGCCGATTTAGCTAATAATCGTTAAGCGGATTAACCAAACCTGCTGATGCGCTCCAGACGGAATAAAGCGGCCTTGGCGATCAGACTCCCAATTGATTTTTCCGTTCATGAAAAGTATTATAGCAACGTATACAAGAAAAAAGATTAGCTAATCATTCGAAATCAATCAAAATAATCTCAACTTGCATATTCGTAAGAGGTAGAGTGCTTGAACTGATTTCGCCATGATTAGCTTTTTTTGTGCGGTTTAACCGCTTGGTTGGGGCATTTGTGATTACTATTAAGGGGTAAGAAAATGAAGCTTTGGCGTACAACAATTTTATTAACACTGGGACTGGCACTGGCCGCTTGCGGCACCCAGCAGCCTAAAAAGGCAGCAAGTTCCAGCTCAGCCGTCTCATCATCAAGTAAAAAGAAAGCGCCCACCGGCGTGAAATTGGCGTGGAATAGCGATAAAGCGCAGAAGCTCGACGCCTTTATGAACGACTTCGGCCCAACGAAAAATCAGAGCTTCACCAGAGCTGGGCGTAAATCTCATACTAAATGGCAAGGGCTGGATCTAAGCAAAGTCTACGCTGCCAAGCGGCCAATCAGCATTAACGACAAGAAAACGTCGGTCACCTGGCTGCCTAAAGACAATCATGGCAGCAAAACCCACCAGAATGTCGTGGCCGTTTATGCTGACGATGAGGCCAAAGTGCTTTTCCTGTTCACGCTGACCGCAAAGAAGCACACGCGCGTCCTGATCAGTCAAGAAGTGCCCAAAGGCAACGTCATCAGCACGGTTGACACAACAAACGATAACGTTAAAAAAGGTTTTGCAGACATCGCGGCCGGTCGCCCTGCAACAATGACAAGCAAAGCGGTCGCTGCATCAGCTTCAGCAACCTCGAGCAGTACCGCTTCCTCAAGCAGCGCTGCACCTGCGAAATCAGGTCACAAGCCAGTCTTTGGCAGCCAATTTTTTCACACCTGGTACACAGCTGATCAGGATCAGTCACCCACGCTTTCGTTCACTGCTAATTCAATCACTGAGGATGGTGTGAGCCAACCGGTCTACGATTCGTCCGAAGAGAGTCAGAGCGACTTAGATATCGCCCAAAACGCCGGTGATAATCCCGACCCAGTTAGAGGTAGCTGGGGCTCAGCCTCGGAAAGTGCAGACGGCACCAGTGTTGCTGTAAGAGGTTGGTATCAGGCAAACGGTGGCCCTGCCGGCTATAAAATCTACACCATGAACCTCGGCGGTCAGTCAACAAAGGTCCTTGAAACCAGCGAGGGCGCCGGTTGGCACGTCGCCAACTACTTCCTCACCCAAGATCTAGCTAATCAGTATCAAAATCAGATCTTCCCTGGTGAGCCGCCGACTGCCTACTAATTTTGTTGCAGTGGGAAAAGTTAAACATCGAACAACTATGAGGGTGGATAACAATGAAATTATGGCGCACAACAATACTATTAACTTTGGGCCTGGCACTAGCTGCTTGCGGCAACCAGCAGCCCAAGAAAGCAGCCAGTTCAAGTTCGGCTGTCTCGTCTTCCATCAGCAAAAAAGCGAAGACTGGCGTGAAACTTGCCTGGAATGCTGACAAAGCGCAGAAACTAGACGCATTCATGAAGGACTTCGGCTCAACCAAAAGCCAGACCTTTACTAGAGCTGACCGCAGCGCACACACCAAGTGGCAGGGTCTGGATTTGACTCAGATTTACAAGGCCAAGCGGTCAATCACGATTGACGATACAAAGACGGCCGTCACTTGGTTGCCCAAAAAAGGCCAGGCCAGCAAAATTCGGCAGAACGTCGTCGCAGTTTACGCAGATGATCAGGCGACTGTCTTATTCCTTTTCATGTTAACCGCGAAGGGGCAAACCCAGGTGCTGATCAGTCAGTCCGCGCCAAAGGGCAAGACCATCTCCACCACTGAGACCACAAACGAGAACGTCAAAAAGGGCTTCGCTGATATTGCCGCTGGCCGGCCTGCAGCCTTAACCAGCAAAGCGATTGCCTCGTCTAGCTCAAGTGCTGCGACAAGCAGCAAGGCCTCCCCGCAAAAGGCCACCCACGCCGCCGTATTCAATGCCAGTTTTCAAGCCAACACTTGGTACACTAACGACAACGACAGCGCCGATACGATTTCATTCGGAGCAAATTCCATCACTGAAGCTGGATCCGTGATGCCTGTCTACTGGCGCTCAGAGCGGACTGGCACGGACAAAGCTTGGGATGAAGGTACCAGCACTGTCGAGGATCAATCCAAAGAGGGTTGGGGAGTCGCCGATCCACAAGGCGCTTGGGTCGATATACGCGGTTGGTACCAGAGCGCTGGTGACGGTCAATCCTATCGAATCGTGAGCCAAAACTTAGGCGGTCAAAATGTGCCCGTTTTGGAAACCGCCGGTGGTGCAGGTCTCTGGCTTAATAGTAATTATTACCCGACTCAAGAATTGGCAACTCAGTATCAGGACACGGTTTTCTCTGACGAAAATTCACAAGATTAACAGCTAACTAAATTTGGTCACACAAAGCACCTGCTAAAAATAGCAGGCGTTTTTGTGTGACCAGCATCTCGTCTCCGCCGATGGCAAAACCGCAAGCCACCGAAGCGGACATGACGCAAGCATAATTCTCTACAGATCAACATGTTACTCACAGCACCCCCACAAGCGCAGTTATATGCGTTTGTGGGGGTGCTTTTACCCACTTAAAGGCTATTTTTATCCAGTTGCGGAAAAGTAGATTAAACAAGAAGTGATGTCGACTTGAAAGGCGTCCCTGAGTAAACAATCAATCGTCGCCAGTTTAGCTATGGTTCCAGATAACGACTCAAGTTCGTGTGAAGCTTGAAGACAAACGGAACGCAAAGCGGGGCGAGATAACTTACCCTGTCCATTGAGGATATTTTAGCCTTTTTAAAGAGTTGCCGAAATAAGTTCCATGTGAAACATCGTCACCGTTCACAAATCTAATACTAAAACCACTGCGGCATGGCTTTGCCCGTTATCATCGCGCCAGGTCGTTGCCTGCTCAGCACTTTCCTTGAATCCCACCTTGGCATATACATGCAGGGCCACCTCATTTGCAGCATCAACCTCGATGACGACATGTTTCGCGCCCCGTGCGCGGGCCACCGCAGGTAAATGCTCACGCAAAACTTGGGTCCCAAAGCCTTTTCGCTGGCAATCGAAGTCCCCAATCGTGATATCAAACGTCAGTGTGTCTGGCGTTTTGAGGCTGTAGATAAATTCGCCGATTGGCTGATCATCGAGCAGAATAATGTCCCAGCCCGCGCCCGGACGCAACATATCTCGGGCCACCGTAGCCGCGATCCGGTCAGTAGTTTTAATGATTCCATTTGGAAAACCAACCGGCGCCATCACCCGAGGATCCCTGTACCAGGAAGCCATCACGGGATAGTCATTGGCGTTAACTGGTCTGTAAGATAATTTTTCCATCAATAACTCCCTTCAGGTGGCACGTCAACAAATTCTGACTTGGTCAAAGCACTACCCCGTGAGGACCTTCGCTGTGGTCCCATATAAGCGGATAACACTGAGAAGCGGCTGTTCATCCCCCAGCCCAGCCGTTGTAATGTCTCATATTTATAGCTTTACAGCCAAGCAACAGCCGCACTACCCTGAATTATTAAGTCTAACCGTTCCTATTCGTATTTAAGACTCACTCAAAAATCCCGGAGATACTTAAGCGAAGAAAACTCTGTATGATTGCAGTAAGTATAACAGTTCAGGGCCATCGCCTGTATCATACTGGAATTCCATCACGTGAAATTCAGAACAAAAAAATGCCTCATCAGCCGAAGCCGATGAGGTACGAGTTGTTGCCTTCTGGGTGGTCAGGGGAAACGTAACTGTTTCACATGAAACGCCTTAGCCATGCGGCCTAGAGCTGTTACCAACCAGCCTTAAAACTCCCGTGGTTTTCTCTGTGGTTTTCTAATTCAATTTTGCATATATTTGGCAAGTGCAGCAGTGGCCTCCGATTCTTGTTTCGCGCTGACATGAGCATACACGCCAAGCGTAATAGTCGGATCAGTGTGCCCGACCAACTTCTGTACCGAAGTGACAGGAACGCCGGCAATCAACAAGTTTGATATAAAACTGTGCCGAAACCCGTGGATAGTGATCCTTGGGGTGAGGTCATTATCATCTTGAATTTTATGTAGACGCTTTGAGGGCGTGTTCAATGACTGATAACCGTTTTTAGTATTGGTGAACAACAACTGGTCAGGCCCAATAGTATTGATGCCCAGTCTTAAGAACGATTTCTGCTGAATTCTGCGCCATCGCTTCAAGTACGCAATCGTTTGGTTGTCTACCGGAATTGTACGCCGCCCCGCTCGCGTCTTTGGCGCCTGAACTATTTGCCGTCCCTTATCGCCTTGCGTCAGTGTCTTGTTGACCTTCACGCTGTTGTCTTTGAAACTGACATCGTTCCAAGTCAACGCTAGTAACTCACCACGTCGAACACCGGTATAGGCTAATACCCTAAACATGACGAAAATGTCGAAGTGAGCTGCTTGGTCAATGCAAGAAAAGAAATGATTCATCTGTTCCTTAGTCCAGAAGTTCTCAGGCTCATCACCCGCCAGATCGTCATGGTGCGGTAGCACAACGGCTTTGGCTGGATTCTTGTCCATATACCCTTGCCGAACTGCATAGTCCATAACCGATGAAACATAGTTATACCAACGCTTATAGTTCGCTGACGTGAACTCGAACCACTGTTTGACAGCCTTCTGAACGTCCTTAGTGGTTATAGTGGCGATCCGCTTATCACCAAATGCCGGTAGAATATGGTTGTCAAACATGCCAGCCGTTCGGGCCCACGTAGATTCTCTTACCGTATTAATATAGTTTCCATACCACTCCTCATATACATCCCGAAAGAACACGGGTGTTGGCTTTTCTTCTTCTAAGTCACCGTTGCTGATTGCTAGTTCAAGTCTAGCTGCTGCAACAGTGGCTTCTTTTTTTGTCTTAAACCCTCGCCGCACCTTGTACTTCTTGTGGCCAGTCTGTGGATCATTACCAGCAAAGACCTGAACGCGCCAGAACTCTTTGCCGTCTTTCGTTGCGTACTTTTTAATTGATGCCATTTGCTTTCTCCTATCCGTCACGCTGGGCAGGCGGTGTTAGATTGGAGAGTTTTACTCAAATTCGAGTAAAAGGTGGCGGCCTAAAATTAGGCCATGATATTAGATATAGAAATTAAGCGTGTTTTGCCGTTACTGCATCTAGAAGCTGTTCAAAAGAACTCATGAATTCAGACTTGACGTAGTCGACTTGCCCATCGTTCTTAACGATTGAACGTAATCCACTTAACAAAGCACCAAATGATGCCGACAGACCCCTATCCGAATGAAAACCATTGTAGAAAGCAGTACAGAGCTGAATTGCATCATTGATGGTCAGCATCTCAAAAGTATCCATATTTTCTAAATCGAGGTTTTCAATACTATTAACTAACTGATTCATGGCGCGCAGGCGCATTTGATTCAGGGATTCAGTGGTGCTCATGGACTTTTTGATAGCAGATAATACTTTTTCTGCATCTTCTGGAGTTTTATTTCCATGTTTATAGTCATCAATAATTTTTTTTAGTTCTCGATTAGTCATCGTATGTGCGATGGTTTCATCAATTGCGATTGGATCACTCGATATCCCTTGGAGATACGGAATTGAAACTCCTAAAACATTCGACAATTTTTGCCAAGTGTCGATTTTGGGCTCTCGGCTATTGTTCTCATAAAGGCTTATTGATTGACGTGTAACCCCGATCCTTTTAGCGAGATCAGCTTGAGATAAGCCTTTGTCTTTTCTGGCTTTCAAAATGTTATTTTGCATCTAATTACCACCTCTCTTTCTCGTTATCATAAAATTTTCTGCACGAAGTTGCAACTAATTGTTGACAGCAACATAATGTTGCAATAAGCTATAGATATCAAAGCAACAACTTGTTGCCGTGGAGGTGAAATGATATGGCTTCAATGAAAGCAGAACTAGTATTGTCAGAAGACTTTGACAAGCAGCTACAAGATCGTATTCATCAGGAAGTGATCCAAGCGGTTAGTAAACTTGCACCACAATATGATGAGCCTAAAAAGCTGAACATCGGTCAAGCAGCGGTTTATGCCGGTGTGGCTCGTAACACACTTTTGTCTTGGACTAGGAAAGGTTTGCCGATGCAAGTGGTTGGTGGCGTTAAGCGGATCAATACCGTAGACATCGACGAATACATGAAGAACAACGGCAAGTAACCAGCTGGGCAGGCGGGCATGTAAGCAACTTATGACAGGCGCAGGAGCGTCAGAAAGGCACAACATCATGAAACTATTCAGTAAAGAAGAGATGGCACTAGACCGCGAACTCGGAGACTTGATGGACGACATTAACCTCAACATTCTGGCTATTACAGAAGGCAGTACTGTCACGGTTGATGGCAAGGATATTTTAAATAGCGAGTTGGCCGTTACGACTGCAAAAGAGCTGCTGCGGGTATCGGAGATCCTAAAGCTGTATGAAAACGAGGAGGACGCTGATGATTAACATCATTACGTGGCTACTAAGCCACCCAATCACCGTCCCGGCACTCTGCATGGCGTTCCTGATCGGGGCCGTCTGCGGTGCTTACGTTCAATTCTCGGAGGACGATCGTCATGCCAAAAATGGTTAGCACAAAATATGGCTGGCAATGGCGAGACTACGTGCAAGCCGATGCCGAGTGTGATCGGTACTGGCAAGCGCAAAAAGCCGAGAAACGCTCACTAAATGAGGCCACAAAAAAATCGCCAAGAGCGGCAACTCAAGGCGAGAAAAAGACAAGCGAAAAGATCTATATTCCTTTCTAGCTTGCCTTTATAAGTCGATTATGTCAACAAAATGGAGGCAATTATGATGGAAAAAGTTTCAACTGCTGTTAAGAAGCCGTTAGATTTGAGCGATACGTTGTATGAATTGCGCAAGGCAAAAGGATCCTTGCTCGCCCTTTGCGATGAGCTAGATGAGTTCGGCAGCTTGGTTTGCCGGTTCGATGACGATCACTCGCACGACAATGCAGTATGGATAGCTTTAGAGGCTTCACGTGACTTTGATACGTGGAAATGTCTAATCTTTTGTGCTCGGGATATTATCACCGACCAGATTACCGCTATTGACCCTCCAGAAGCTGATGAGGGGGAAAAATGATGAAGAAAGATTACTATACAACCGCACAGGCACTTTTAAGCGACACCAGCGCTATGATGAATATTTTACGCCACAGAATTGACGATGAAGACCAGTCATCACTGGCCGACACAATCGCAGACATGATCATCGACGCTCGCCGTCTACTTCTGGAAGGCGGTGACCCCGATGCCGACAATGCTTGAGATGGCCCTCTCGTACCAGCAACACGGCTTTGCAGTCTATCCCCTAGCACCAGGCACCAGAACGCCGCTCAAAGGCTCACACGGGTATAAGGACGCTACCACGGACCCTAAGCAAGCCGAGGCATGGTGGGGTGAACACCCTGACTGCAATATCGGCTTAGGACTTGACGGCATGCTGGTATTCGACATTGACATGGGCCACAAGAGTGCCGCTGATGGCAATGAATCGCTTGCAAAACTAAGCGCTGATGGGCGCGCTGGCCAGATACCGTCTACCTATATTGAAACTACCCCAAACGGTGGACTTCATATGTTCTTCACCTACCCCAAGAATATCAAGCTAACTAGTCGGGCCGATCTGTTCTCCAAGTCTGGAGAGAAAACTGGTCTCGATTACACGGCGCTGGGCGTGCCCGTCTATCCCAGCATGCGAGACAGCGGCATGTATAAACCACTAAAAGGCCACAAGCTGACCACGGTTGCCCCTGCTCCGCAGTGGCTGCTAGACGAGATTAACCGATATAGAGGACCCGTTGTCGGATCATACCGCACTGATCCGGATTCATGGTTTGGCAACTTCATCAATCGACTTGTAGATGGTTCAGACGAAGGAAACCGAAATCAGTGGTTGGCCAGCATTGCCGGTTCAGTCTTTCGGTCGGGTGCTGATCCAGATAACTGTGCGGATCTAATTCAAACTATCAACCAGCGCTATGTTCGCCCTCCCTTGCCTAATGGCGAGCTAGTTAAGATCATCAAGTCAATCAGCAAGCGCGAAATTGCGCGCCGCAGTTAGGGGGTGAAGCATACGGACAGCTTAAAGGAAGAACTAAACAAGTCGCCAGAGTTTACCCGGCTCAAGGCGATCTCTAAAAGCTCATTAGAACCATTTGACGTGAACAAGTATCCAGAGCCTCAAGATAAGACCGAGAAAGGTATTCGGGCATATAACAAACAGCTTGCTGCCAAGTTACCGAACTGGTTAAGAGTTTGGTTTCAAGCCGAGCAGCGCGATGAAGACGATCCCCAAAACGTAACCATTCATCGGAATATCAAGGTGGACTTTCTCACCTACGGCTACCACTTCATGGATAAAACACGAGTAGAGAGTTTTCCCGGGTTGAGTGAAGGCGCGATATATGAGCCCAGTAAAGGGACGTGGCGCACATTTGGCAAGGGTGAGTTCACTAAGACCACCGAGAGCAGAACCACCAAAGAGATGCTCAAATGGGGGCTGTATCGTGAGAGTGATATTACGGGTGCCAGACGGTTCCTACAGCGCATCAGCTACAACGAGGACTATGGTAAGCGATCACCATTTGATGAGAACCCACATCCAGAACTAGTTGCATTCACCAACGGAACATACAGCATACTGACCAATAAGATGCAGGAAAGTAGCGCTGACAATTACATGCTGAACGCCCATGAGTACGCGGTCGATCCAGATAGGGACGATTGTCCAGAGACTGAACGACTGCTTGCAGCTATGATGGGCGATGCCGCGATCACATTCGAGGAATTCATCGGTTATATGTTCTACCGGTCATATCACCCATTCCAAGAGTTCTTATGGCTATATGGGACTGGTGGCGAAGGTAAAAGCACTCTCATTCGTCGTATTACCAACCTTATCGGGAAAGACAACGTATCAGCATCAAAGCCGGCAGACCTAGCCAATGGAGAACGTCGTTTTGAAACGGCCAATCTATACGGCAAAGAAGCAAACATCGTGGCCGACGTTGGCACAGACTACCTCAAGAGTACAGCCGCGATCAAGTCCCTAACTGGTGGCGACTATATACCGGCCGAGTTCAAAGGCATTCAGAACTTTAAGTTTATGAACTATGCCAAGCTACTATTCAGCGCTAACGAGATGCCAGCATTCAGCGACCACAGCACCGGGTTCGCTGATCGTGTCATCGTTATCAAGATGATCAACGGCGACACCCGGCACACACACTGGTGGGATCAGTTCGACGACACCAAAATGGACGAAGAAACACCACGTTTTGCCATGAAGTGCATGCACATGTTTGCCAAGGCGCTTAAAAGCGGTGGCCTGACAAAACCTGATTCGGTAGTAAACGCAAGCCAAGAGTGGCTGGACGCAAACGACCACTTCAAAGAGTTCCTAGACCAGTATGCCGAGATCAACCTAGAAGATGATCGTGGCGAGGCCTCTACAGTGGTTACTGCCGAATACAAGCGCTTTTGCCAAGACAACAACTATATGGACAGAACGACGACACAAGCCATAACCAAGAAGCTCGATGCCTACGGAGTGAAAAAGGTAAGCAGCCGCAGAGGGTTTGACAATGACACCGGTAGTACACGGCGATACATCGGTTTGCGTCTAACGGGATCACTGCTAAATCCAAGATTCAACTGAAAACAAAATGAATGCCGATATTTTCTGCACTTTGGTGACAGCCTTACTCGCTCAAGGGATTAGCACGAATATTTTTGGTGACGGGCGTCACCGAACTTCGGTGACAATCGTTCAATCCTTACGCGCTCAACGAATACAGAAAAACAAGTTCGGTGACAGTTACTATCAATCCTGTGTCACCAAAACTTCGGTGACACGTTACCGAAAACATTTGAAGTTCGGTGACAGTATAACGTTGATATATAGGCGTTTATAAGTGCTTGTCACCGAAGTACCGAAAATTCTGCGATTTTACCAAATTATTTTGCCCGTCTGTTAGAGACAGTCGGAACACGAAAGGAAGAAAAATTATGGACACAGTATGGGAAGTATTTCATGGACAGAGTTTAAAAGAAATCGTTGATCAGGCACATCAGGACATGCCAACGCCATATCACGCAACACATGTTAGTGTTCAGTACCTCAACAATGAATGGGTGGTTACGGTATTGGGCGAACTCGACAAGGAGGAATAGCATGAAGAACTATTCAATTGCCCGTCTGAACAAGGTGGCTGAAATCGGTAAGACAGTTAATCACAGGACTGGCGCAGGTATTAACATCTCTACATTTGAGCCGACTGGCACCCTGTTCTATGGATCATATAACCGCACCGTTACACAGACCTACCAGATCACTGGCACAGACTTAGAGGACACCATTGCCATCGTGGTACGTCACACTGACGCACTAGACGACAGCATGATGATAAAGCTGAACAGCACACTGTACACAATTAAGTCTATTGCCTATGACGATGATCCGAACGCGTTTGATATTGTGACGCTCAAGAAGACAACCAAAGGAGCTTAGAACTATGAAACTATTTGAATATACTGCGTATCAAGGAGAACTAAACGGTATCATCGACAAGTTCATGATGTTACACAGGTGGCAAGTCGGATTCATTCGGGTATTCTCTGCACCAGATAATATGATAACCGTTCAGCTTTACTATCGCGACGATAAGCCTGAACCTGAAATGGCAGGCGTATTGGCATGATCATGAAGCTATGTAACCACGCTGGGTGCAACACCATGGTGCCGTTCAATCAACGGTACTGTGACAAGCACCAGCCAGAACCGCGAGCGTCCGACAACGAACGCTATGCACACCGCAAAGAGATTGGTGGTCGCTACTTCCAATTCTACAAGTCCAAGTCATGGCGCAAGCTGTCGTATTCCTATCGCCTAGCACATCCGCTGTGTGAACGATGCAAGGCCAACGGCTTATACGTGCAAGCTGACGTCGTAGATCATATTGTACCGATACGTGTGGACTGGAGCCGACGCTTCGACGAGAGCAACTTACAAAGTCTGTGTAATGCTTGCCATGGCGTGAAGACGAAAGTCGAAGACGCCGCACACTATCCCCATCTAGTTATGGGGGCTAGGTCATGTAATCACGGGGACCAAGCATCCCAGATTAACCATTGAAAATCAGTGATTACCGTAATTAATTATGTAAACTAGAAAATTCGTGTTATAATTATATTAGATAAGTCTAATCCAAATTATAAAGAAAGGACGCGATAGCAATGGGCGCACCACTGAAATCTATTACCCAAATGCGTGGCACGATGAGCAAGAAGAAGCTCGCAGACCGGCGTGACATGGAAGAATCGCTGTTCACCTATCAAGAATTAGTTGAGCAGCCCCCTGCATGGCTTGATGACTATGCCGTGACCGAGTGGCAACGTATTGTGCCGTTACTCAAGAAGGACATTCCAGTGAGCGAACTGGACGCTGCCCTGATTGCCAGTCACTGCCAAGCCTATTCTGACATTCAGAAAGCGGCCGAGCTTGTAAAAGAGCAAGGCATGATGGTTGAAACCACTGATAGCGTGAAAGCCAATCCGGCCGTGAAGATGAAGCTAGATGCCACTAATCAGATGATCCGTATTGATGACTTGCTTGGCTTGTCAGTCTACAGCCGGGCTAAGTTAGCGGTGAAGAGCGAGACTAAGAAGAAGCCTGACGACCCGTTCGCGGAGTTGATAGCCCAATGAACTATGCAACTGAATATACCGACAAGGTAATAAGCGGCGACATCGTGGCCGGCAAGAAAATCAAGCAAGCTGCAAGACGTTATCGGCGGGACCTGAAAGCCAGCAAGCGCAAGAAGAACCCATGGCCGTATTACTTCGATGAGGACTTTGCCAACAAAGCCATTGAATTCATCGAACTGATGCCGGCACGTGATGGGTCACCACTCAAGTTAGAGCTGTTTCAGAAGTGGTTGATTTCAGAGCTGTTCGGCTGGCGTGATAAGGAAACCGGCAACCGCCGGTATGATCGAGCCTACATCAGCATGGCACGCAAGAATGGTAAGAGCTTCCTGATGGCTGATCTAGGTGCGTTGTATCTCCTCATGGAGAACAAGCCAGCCATGAACCGAGAGATCGTCTATACAGCCAACAGCAACGCTCAAGCACACTTAGCATTCGATATGTTGTCTAGCGGCTTACGTCAAGTTTGGAAAGTTTCTACCTCTGTGCGAGAACGTTTGAAGATTAACCGCAACGAGATCATTGACTTGCCGAGCAACAGCCGAGCCGTGCCGCTTGCGTCTGATCTGCACAGCCTAGATGGCTATCAAAGTGACTTGGCTATTATTGATGAGTTCGCCTTAGCTCGTACCGATGAGATTCTACGAACACTCAAATCTGGACAGATCAACAGTGATAACAGTTTACTAGCCGTCATCTCAACGACGGGGCCAGACATGAACGGCCCAATGTATAAGGAATACAAATTCGTTTCCAAAGTCCTAACCGGTCGCGAACAAGCTGATCGGTATTTTATTGCCATTTTTGAGCAGGATAGCAAGGACGAAGCCTTTTCACCAGAGACTTGGGAGAAGTCTAATCCCCTACTGGCTAACGCTGAAAGAGCGAGGACAATGCGGCCTAGCCTGCAAGCAGACGTGGACCTGTCAGCCAAGCAAGGAACATTGCGACCGATCCTCGTCAAGAATTTCAACATGTGGCAATCAGCTAGAGCAGACAGTTACATCAGTCTGGACGACTGGGAGAAAGCTACTATCGAGCCGCCAGACACCAAAGGAAAAGACGTGTATATCGGGCTGGACCTTTCTAAGTCTAGTGACCTGACCAGCATCTCATGGCTAGTTCCAGAAGATGGCTACCTGTATGCTGACAGCCATTCATTCGTGGGGACGAAGTACGGACTGGAAGAGAAAATCAAACGTGACGGGTTCGATTACATCAGCGGCGCCAGCCGTGGCGAGTGCAGCATTACCAAACTCGACAGCGGCATGATCGACTATGACGAGGTGCTACGCTTCATTCTCGACATGATCGAGCGGAACCACTGGAATGTGCGTGCCATCTGTTACGATCCGTGGTCGTTCGGCTACCTACTTCCAGAGTTTGAGAAACGAGACTTGCCAATGGTTGAGGTACGCCAAGGCCAGCGCACGCTGTCAATACCGACTGTGCGGTTCCGTGATGATCTCTTTAACGGCCTACTCAAGCATGCCGACAACCAACTACTAGCCTATGCGGTGAACAACGCCATTCTAAAGTATGACGCCAACAACAACCCGATCATCGACAAGGCGCACAATGCGACACGGATCGATCCCATAGCGGCTTTGATGAATGCTTACACCATTGCCATGGATCAAAACAAAGAAAGCGAGGTAGCGGACAATGACTTTTATTCGGGCGATGACTTCAGCTTTTAACGCACAGACCGTGCTATTACTGCTAGGCATGATCTGTATCGTCACTGGTATCTGGTGGCTGTTCGGGTGTGGCGTTGGCATGGTAGCAATCGGCGCAGCCCTGATCTCCATCGCAGTCATCATCAACTTCAACAAAGGGAGGTGAAACAATGAGCTTTTTCACGAATGACACAACACAACCTCGCGATGACAACAGCGAACCGTTCCTAGATGCCCTTGTCAGCATGACGAGCAACGACAGCGGCGTTTATGTGGGCGTTCATGCTTTGCGAAACTCGGACGTATTTACGGCGGTGCGCGTGATTGCCAGCGACCTCGCGACTAACCCGATTGAATACAATGACAAGCGTATCAGCGTGCTACTTAACAAAGCACCCAATGACCACATGACAGCATGGTCGTTCAAGTTTGCCCTAGTGGCCAACATGCTGCTGAATGGTAATAGCTTCGCACGCGTTACTAAGAACCCTAGCGGGCAAGTCACCGGATTCGAGTTTGTTCCAAACAGCCAAATGGTGGTCAAGCAAGACGATACGACCAGCACTATCAGCTACACGTATACGCCCCAGAATGGTCGCTCACGGCGTTTAAGCGCCAGCGATGTATTGCACTTCAAGTGCTTCACACAAGACGGATACAAGGGCCTATCGCCTCTTTACAGCTTGCATGATGAAGTTCGGGTGCAACATGCGGGACACAAGCTACTCAAAGGCTTCTTCGATACCGGTGTCCAAGGGACTGGCCTACTCAAGGTGAACAAGTCCCAGCTCGATGCCAAGGCCAAGGAGAATATCCGATCAAAGTTTGAGGCTGCTAACAGCGGTGACAATGCCCTCAAGACCATCATTCTCGACAATGATATGGACTACAAGCAACTCGAAGTTAATACTGACGTGCTGAATCTAGTCAATTCCAGCGACTGGACAACGAAACAGATTGCCAAAGCGTTCGGGTTACCACTGGATCGGCTGGGTATCGAAAGCGAGCACTCTAATGCCGTACAGTCAAATTTGATCTATCTGCAAAACACGCTGGTGCAATACTTCACCTGCTTCACTAGTGAGATGGACGCCAAGCTGTCAACGGGTGACAACCGGTTTAGTTTTAACACAGACAAGCTGTTCAGTGCTGACCCCACGACGATGCAAGACCTAGCCATTAAGGGGCTGCAAGGCGGACTGCTGACCACCAATGAAGCACGCGCTAAGTTAAACTTACCCCCAATTCCCGGTGGTGATGAGATCATGGCCAGCCTGAACTATACGCCGCTAAGCAACCTTGTCACTTATCAAGATAAACAGAAAGGAAGTGCGTCAAATGAACAATGATGACGTAGAAAAGCGCCTGAACCCTGACGCTGATCTGACCGCCGCCGAACCTACCACAGCAGACGACAGTCAAGACCAAAAGGATCCAAGCACCGCACCCAATGATACACCCAAGAAGCTCACCGGCTATGCCGTAGTCTTCAATAGTCCAAGCAAGGATCTCGGTGGTTTTAAAGAAGTCGTTGATCCGCACGCATTCGACAATGTGGATCTATCAGACGTCTATATGGTATCTGATCACGATTTTAGCAAGGTCCTCGCCAGCACTAAAGCCGGCACCTTGACCTTAAACGTGGACGATAAAGGCTTGCAGTTTGAAGCAACCTTACCCGATACGACCACAGCCAATGATGCTTATAACAACGTCCAAGCTGGTAACCTGTCAGCTATGAGTTTTACTTTCAATGCTGCGCCAGACGGTGACACGTTCACTAAGGACGACAGTGGCCAAGTGATCCGTACCATCAAGCAAGTCAAGAGCCTGTTTGACGTCTCACTGGTAGCTATTCCAGCGTATGACGATACCAACGTCCAAGTGGACAAACGCAGCTACACTGAGTGGCTGAAAAATAACACTGAACAACCAGAAAAGGGAGATAAAACCATGACTGAAAAAACAATTATCGACAACAAAGAACACACCGAGTCCCGCGCGTATGAAGATTACATTCGTAGCATGGGCGAACAACGTGACGGCCTGACCACGACCACTGCCGGGGCTGTCGTTCCTAAAGAAGTCATCGAAGACGTCTGGAACCTCAAGGAATCCGACTATGACTTGGCTAAATACGTGACGGTAAAGCAAGTTGGTACCCCAGTCGGCACCTACCCGATTGCCCTCACCAACAACGGCGTACTGGCCACCAAGGAAGAACTCGCCGACGTGCCAGAGATCGGTGCAACCCTATTCCGTGGTGTCGATTACAAAGTCGCGACCCGGGCCGGCAAAATCTATCTGTCTAACGAATTGGTAGAAGACAGCGAAGTTGATATTGTTGCCGAGGTTAAGAATCAACTCAAGAAGCTGGTACAAAACACGGACAATAGCAACATTATCAGCGTTCTGACTGGCAAGACGGGCACCAACGATAACTTCAAGCACATCACGGGTACTGGTCTCGATGACATCAAGCAAACATTCAATGTTGAGTTAGATCCAGCACTGTCTCTGTCCGTCATCGTCAATCAGGACGCATTTAACTACCTTGATACCCTGAAAGACAGCGAAGGCCGATACTTGTTACAACCTTCAATCACGGCACCATCAGGCAAGCAGCTGTTCGGTGCACCGGTGATCGTGATTGCTAACAAAGTATTGCCGACTGATAAGGCGGGCACCTATCGGATCATCATCGGAGACTTTTCTCAAGCAATTTTCTTAGCCCAGAAGAACGAAGTCAACACCCAGTGGGAACGGTTCGACAGTTATAGTCAAGGCTTGGCAGTCGTGATCCGCAACGACTATGAAGTTGTTGATCCAGACGCTGCTCGAATTGTTGACATCACACCGGTAACCAAGCCAGCAGCTTAATGAAACAGTCTGGGGTGTACCTTGGGGTACGCCCTATTTTTATATAGGAGATGAGCACATGACTGTCACTACTGATGACATTAAAAATAGCCTGCGTGTGCAGACTGATACTGACGACACACTCATTCAAAACTACATTACAGCCGCTCAAGACTACGTCCACAGTGCGGTAGACAGCACCGCAGACATTGCCAAGATGGAAGAATACTCACAGTTCAACGTCGCCGTGGCGATGATGACCGAATTCTGGTATCAAAACCGGGGTGAGGTCAGCACGGCGAGTCAAGAACCACCGTATTCAGTGGTCAGCATGATCCAGCAGCTACGTGGCTTGTTCGCAGCAGACGTATAGTATCAATAACCAATAGATTATGATATAATTAAGACAGTCCTAGGCGATAAGCGGGTAGATCCGTTTTAACCGACGCACGGCATAGCTAACCGGTGGCGCATTTTACAGACCGTGGCTCATCATCGCGAAGCGTTTGTACTCCGTAGCCACAAAAATAGACAACTTCACCGGCAGATCGTTCTGCTTTGGAAGCTGACTACGTGACTTGCCGTTTTCATCTAGCGGGCAGAAATGCCCGTTTTTTTGTGTGCTGATAATCCGTTATGGGCAAGAGCCATCAGGATTTAAGGTCAATCTAATTGACCTGGAACAATGGAGTTCTAGAAAAGTCCTAAGTGGCTCAAATCCACTTTGAATACGGCGCTGACAGACGCGTTCTGACACAATTTCAACGACTGTTCCTTGAGGTACGGTCGTGGCTGCACTAGACAACGAATATCAGAACCAGTTACTGGCACAAAAATAGCCGTCCATGATGGACGGCCAGAACACCTATCAATCGTGAATCGAATCTTGCAATTTATCTCCAGCCTTGTCGATCCCCTTAGCTGCCCAAATTGTACCAGCTACCAAGACACCACCAACAAGAAAAGTGCTTGCTACCATGAACTTAAAAACCGATTTTAATGCGTCCATAGTCCGACCTCCCGTCAGTCTTTAGATCTGCCAACAAAGAAAGATACAACAGCGACAATAATAACTGCTCCGACTATCGATGGAATTATGGCCATTCCAGCCAACTGAGGACCCCAGTGCCCAAGGAGTGCTTCCCCTAAAGAGGAACCGACAAGGCCAGCAACGATATTTGCAATCCAGCCCATCGATTTGCCCTTGCTAGTGATAGCACCAGCAATTGCACCAATAATAGCACCAACAATTAAAGCCCAAAGAAAATGCATGATAATTCCTCCTTTTTGGTTATATTGTCTCTATAGACGAACACAGTATAACATGCAGTAGCAACAATAGATAATAAAATAGCCGCCCGTAATGGACGGCCACCGCCTGCCTAGCAGAAATGAACTCCGTGGTTTTCTCGTGGTTTTCTTTTATTGATAATCAATGACAACCAATGGCAATCTGGTAAAAATAAAAACCAGTAACGACGCTGTTTTGACAACGTTTGCTACTGGTTGATAACGCTATTCTGGGTGGTCAGGGGATCGAACCCTGGACCCACGGATTAAGAGTCCGTTGCTCTGCCAGCTGAGCTAACCACCCATGAATCGCTGTCGTCATCACTTGACGACTTAAATATATTATCATGCAAGCCTTACTGGCGCAACACCTTTTGCCAAAAAAGTCCAAATAATGCGCGAAAGACGGCGATAAATGCCCGCACCCACATAAAAACGCCAGGCATCCCTGCCTGACGTTTCACATTCATTTAGTCATTGTGAACTTCAAAGAGCGGGTGGATCGACTGGTTCGTCGAGATCAGCTTGATGGCCTCGGCCAACATCGGGCCCACGGACAGGATCTTCATGTTCGGCAGGTGCTTTTCGGCCGGCAGATTAATGGTGTCGGTCAACACGATCTGCTTGAGGTCCAGCTTGCTGAGCTTGGTGGCCGCGCCGCGCGAGAGCACCGCGTGCGTTGCGGCCGCGTAGACGTCGAGGGCCCCTGCTTTACGCAGCGCCTCAGTCGCGTCGATCACGCGCTCGCCGGTGTCGATCATGTCATCGATGATGATGGTATGCTGACCGCGCACGTGGCCGATGACCCCGACTTCACCGTTATCCGTCCGCTTGTCGACGATGGCAATCGGCGTGTTGAGCAGTTCCGCCAGCGCCCGGGCGTGCTTGGTGCCGCTGTGGTCAGGCGCGACCACGACGACATTTTCCGCACCAAGGTTCAAACCCTTGAAGTACTTGGCAAAAAGCGTCATGGCGCGCAGGTGGTCAACTGGCAAATCGAAGAATCCCTGCAACTGGTCGGCGTGCAGGTCGATGGCAACGAACCGGTCAATGCCGTCCATCGTCAAGAGGTTTGCCACCAGCTTGGCCGTGATCGGCTCGCGCGACCGCGCCTTGCGATCCGCGCGTGCATAGCCGTAATATGGCACGACAACGTTAATCGCGTGTGCCGAAGCCCGGCGCAGTGCATCAACCATGATGAGCAGTTCCATCAGGTTCTCGTTGACCGGATCGGAAATCGGCTGAATCACGTAAACATCGGCCCCGCGGACAGAATCGTCGAGGTCGATCGCGATTTCGCCATCGGCAAAGTGCTTCACAGACGCAGGCGCCAGCGGCACCCCGAGTTCTTGAGAGATTTTTTGCGCCAGCGGCACATTGCCGTTGAGCGTGAACAGTTTGATTCCTGCCATGATTCGCTCCTTTATTTGCGTGCTTGTCGCCTTCGATTATACGCGAAATCCGCGGTTCTGGCTATTCTTAGGCCATGGGGTTTCAGAAAATCATCCGAGTAATGATGAAAACGCCTCAACTCCGGCGTTTACCCGCCCCTTCCGCCCGGTGCCGGCGTCACTGGTCTATAATGAAGGTAACGTGTTGAACGGAGGCTTTATCATGGTCGAGCGGTTACTGTCTTTGAAAAATAGTGTCAACTTGCGCGAGCTCGGCGTTTACCCGGCGGCTGACGGCAAGGTCATTGCCCCGCACAAACTGCTGCGCTCCGGCAGTCTGTCGGAGCTGACGCCGGAAGAGGCTGTCTGGCTGCGCAACTACGGGCTCAATGTCGTGGTTGACCTGCGTTCGGACAGCGAGGTCGCCATGAGCCCGGACGTGCTGGCACCGGGGGTCACGTACAAGCACCTGTCCGTTTATCCGCTCGACAACAATGGTCTGGTCCAAAAAATTGGCCGGCACCTGCGCGCGCATTTTGATCACCGCATGGATCCGATGGCGGAAGTGTATCTGAAAATGCTCACCGACCCGCACGCCAACAACGTTTACCGTGAACTGTTCAGCCTGCTGCTGGGCAATCCGGAGCCCGGCCGCTCAGTCCTGTTTCACTGCGCGGCGGGCAAGGACCGCACAGGCATCGGCGCGATGATGATCGAAGGCGCGCTGGGCGTGCCCGAGGCCACCATTCGCGAGGACTACCTGCTGACCAACGCCGTGTTCTTTGCGCCGACGGAAGAGGTCCAGGCAGCGCTGAAAACCGGCGCAAGCGCCCTAGTCGACCGGATGAATCAAAATGCCGCCGAGGCGTCCTGCTATGTGGCCGTGAAGGACCTGATTGACAACGATTACGGCGACTGGCCGCATTACGTCATGCAGCAGCTCGGCTTTTCGGCGGCGGACCTCAGGGATCTGCGCCAGCTGTATCTGACCGATTCGCAGCAGTAGGCAAAACACCCCTATCTACGTATAATGAAAGCGGTTCTCTGGCATCTGTGCCGGCACCGCTTTTTTCTTGGAAAATCTGTATAGACCGGTTGACATTTTCTCCTGAACGTTCGATAATGGACTAGACCAAAACAAGGAGGAACAGACATGAAAGTCATTACTGTTAAAGATAAAAACGAGGGCGGCAAGAAGGCCTTCGAGCTGATCAAGCAAGGCATCGATAATGGTGCCAAGGTGCTGGGGCTGGCGACCGGCTCCACGCCGATCCCGCTGTACCAAGAAATGATCGCCAGCGACCTCGACTTTTCGAACATGACCTCTGTCAACCTCGACGAGTATGTGGGCCTGCCGGAAGACAACCCGCAAAGCTACCACCAGTTCATGAAGGACAACCTGTTCAACAAGAAGCCGTTCAAGCACTCCTACGTGCCAAACGGTAACGCGGCTGACATTGAGCAAGCCGCCAAGGACTACGACCAGATCATCGCGGACAACCCGATCGACATTCAGATCCTGGGCATCGGCCGCAACGGTCACATCGGCTTCAACGAGCCAGGCTCCAGCTTCGACTCCACCACGCACAAGGTGCAGCTGACCGAATCCACGATCGAGGCCAACAAGCGCTTCTTCGACGATGAAAAGGACGTGCCGCGGTACGCCATCTCCATGGGTATCGGCTCGATCATGAAGGGCAAGCAGATCATCCTGATGGCTTACGGCGAAAACAAGGCCGACGCCATCAAGGCCACGATCGAAGGCCCGGTCACCGACCACGTGCCCGCTTCGGTGCTGCAAAATCACAAGGACGCCATCATCATCATTGATGAAGCCGCCGCTTCCAAGCTCAGCAAGTAATTCCCGTTTGACGGCCGTGAGCACGTGCTCGCGGCTGTTTTTATTTGCAGCTATGGTAGAATAGCCCTATTAAGCTTATTGGAGGATCGCATGACCAAAGCAGTTTGTTTTTTTGATCTCGATGGCACGTTGTTGAACAAGGAAAAGCAGGTCCCTAAGGAAAACCTGGACGCGATCAAACGCATGCAGGCCAATGATGTCCTGCCGGTGATCTGCACCGGCCGCAACCGCTGGGAACTCGCCAACTTGGTGGCCCAAACCGGCGTTGACACACTGATCTGCGGCAACGGCGCGGATGTCTTTTACAAGGGCCAGCACCTGTTTCAAAGCCCAATCGGCGCCCCGCAGCTTGCACGGTTTGTCGCCCAAGCCGACAAAGACAACGTGGCGATCAGCTTTTACAACGACCGGCACGTCGCGGCCACCCGCCACGATGACAACATCGAAGGCAATTACAAGCTGGTACATCAGGCCAAGCCGCCGGTCGATCATGACTTCTACCTGCGCGAACCGACGGTGATGATGCTGCTGTTCACGCCGAACACGGACGCGGGCCGCGAAGTGGGCGCCCAGTATGTTGCATCCTTCCCTGAGCTGGCCTTCTTCCGCAATGGTCCCTTCGCGCTTGACGTGGTCAGGGCCGGCATTAACAAGGCCACAGGCATCGATATTCTGACGGACCGGCCGGAATTTGCACGCATTCCCACCTACGCGTTCGGCGATGGCAACAACGACATCCCGATGCTCAAGCGCGCCACCGTGGGCGTGGCAATGGGCAACGCCCTGCCACAAGTGGCCGCCATTGCCGATTACCAAACCACCGACTATCAAGAAGGCGGAATCGTCGATGCGTTGACCCACTTCAACCTGATCTGACATCACCCGGGAAATATAGAAGTTAGCTGTCCGCGTCTGGCGCGGACTTTTTTTGTCTAATTTTGAACGGTGCCCGTAAAATAACACGGTCGACAGAATCGGTGCAGACCGATTTCGAAAAATCGGTTAGTCTCCACTGCCCAGGCGATACCCGCAACCCGTTAGCCAAAATCCGAGACGATTCAATCATAAAGTCGCACTTTGACCGTCATTGGGAAACTTATTTTCTGCTGCCGCCGATTCGCAGTTGACTTAGCAAACGTGTGTTCGTATACTGAGTGTCAGTGAGAGCGGCGACCTCGACTTTGTGAAATTTAAGTCTGTGAGTGGCCAAGTCAAAATATTTTTTTCGTGGCCGGTCAAGGCGTACTATGACATGCTTTCATCCCTGTTTCAATGCCGGTTCGCCGTTTTTGGGACTTGACAGCCTGCCCCTTACGGCCACGCCAACTTGGACGCTTGTGAAAGTTGGTTCACGAAATTTCACGAACTAATTTTACCTGGTCGGCGGCCCTTACTCTGCTATAATTGATGTCACAGCGATTACCTGTTAGCACATTCCGGAAGGCAGGCTATCAGCTCGATCTGGAATTTGGAGGAAATGGCAATGTTGGATCAATCTGTTGTTAAACCGATCGTCGCACTTGACGATCACAGGTACATCGCAATCATCCCGGACGCCGAATACAATCTCGAGGTCTGGGAAAAAAAGAACGGCCGGTCGCACCGGATGGGCCGGATGGACTACAAATTTCACCGCGACACGTTTGCCGGGTTCATTTATCGGCTGATGCCGTCGGTTAACTTGGTCCAGATCCACGACCTGCAAAAGCAGATCAATCCCTACTTTGATTTAGAAGTTTAACTCGCGGAGGCAGCTCATGGATACATTGGTCACCAAATTACTGATCATGGGGATCGTGGCGTTGGCGGCAACGCTCGGCCTGATCTTCGCAGAATGGCGGACGAAACAGCTCTCCTGGCGCGCGACTGGCCCGAAAGGCATCGTCGCAGTCATTGTTACCGGCGTCATCATCAGCCTGCTGACGGTGCGTTAGAGGCCGTCTCACGCGTGCTTAAAAATGACTAGACCCAGTGCCGGGTGATGCGGATTGCCGCGGTGCTGGGTTTTCTTTTTGGCTAATCACCTGGCCTGACGCCTATCTTGTATGGTCTGCACACCAACCACCCACATCTAGCCCATTTTGAGCTGTTAAGCCGGCTAATTTCGCGTATAATGTAAAACGTTATTGTTCTGACACTACTGGTCACAGAAAGAAGCAGACGCATGATCTATATCCTCGGAAGTATCGGTGCGGGTAAAACCTCCCTCACAAAAATCCTGTCACAGGATCTCAATTCCTCAGCCTTTTATGAGGACGTCGAAGGCAACGGCATGATCGCCAACATGTTGCAGAAATTCTACTCCGCCGGCGAAGACAGCCGCAAAACGACCGGCACGATCCTGCAAATCGCTTTTCTGACATTCCGGTACCAGCAGCTCAAGAAAGCCATCCTGCAGGAAAACGCCGTGATGGACTCCTCGCTGGAATCGGACTTTGTCATGGCCAGCCAGCTGCACAAACACGGCGAGATCGATGACATCGACTTCAACGTTTATGTCACCCTGTCCCAGGAGATGCAGGCCAACGTCAACGGCAGTCCCTGGAACGGCATGCCTGACCTGGCGGTTTACCTGAAGATTGACCCGGAGCACGAAATCGACGAAATTCAGGGCCGCGGCCGTGAAATGGAAGACATCCGCCAAAAGCCAGAGCTGATTGACTATTACCACCGCGTCAACCAGGCTTACCGTGATTGGTCCAAGGGTTACACCCGCTCCACGCTGCTGACCATCGATCGCGACAAGTACGATTTTGTCAACGACCACGACGATCGCAACGCCGTGCTGGACCAAATCGAAAGCAAGCTGGTCGAACTGGGCAAGCTTCCCCCGGCCGAATACCAAAAGATTCAGCAAAAGCGCGCCTGACGTGCGCTGCCCGAAACGCAAACCGGCACTGACCGCAATGGTCAGTGCCGGTTTTTCGTTAGGCGCCAGGCGCCACTTTCGCGATGCGACCCTGCTCGACGTAAACGGACAGGATCGCCACATCGGCGGGGTTGACCCCGCTGATGCGACTGGCCTGCGCCAGCGTCTGCGGCTGGATCTTGGTCAGCTTCTGCCGAGCCTCGGTGGCCAGGCCGTTGATGGCGCTGTAGTCGATCCGGTCCGGGATCTTCTTAGCTTCCATCCGCTCCAGCTTGGCGATGCTTTGCTTTTCCTTTTCAATGTAGCCGGCGTACTTGAGGGAAATCTCAACTTCCTCATTCACGTAATGATCCAGCGGCATTTCCCGGGGAATAAATTGCATCAAGTCCTGATAGGACACTTCCGGCCGCCGCAGGAAGTCGCTCGCCAGCACACCGTCCTTCAAAGGAGCGGCATTGATGCTGGCCAGCCAGTCGTTGACCTGGCTCGGCTTAAGACGGGTGGTCTCAAGCCGCTTAATCTCGTCCTCGATGGCCGCCTTCTTGGCCTGGAACTTGGCGTAGCGGGCGTCAGAGATGAGGCCGAGCTCGTGGCCCATTTCGGTCAGACGCAGATCCGCGTTATCGTGGCGCAGGATCAGGCGGTATTCGGCGCGGCTCGTCAGCAGCCGATACGGCTCGTTGGTGCCCTTGGTGACCAGGTCGTCGATCATCACCCCGATGTAGGCGTCGGAGCGCTTCAGAGTGAAACCAGGCTTATTCTGGGCGCGCAAGGCGGCGTTAATGCCCGCCATGATGCCTTGGCCGGCCGCCTCTTCGTAGCCGCTGGTGCCGTTCATCTGGCCCGCGGTGAACAGGTTCTTGACGATCTTGGTCTCCATAGTTGCGGTCAGCTGCCACGGCTCGATCACGTCGTACTCGATGGCGTAACCGGGGCGCATCAGCTCGGCGTGCTGCAGTCCGGCAACGGAATGCAGCATTTTCAGCTGGATCTCTTCAGGCATGGACGTCGAAAAGTCGCCGACGTAGTATTCCTCGGTGTCGCGGCCCTCAGGCTCCAGGAACAGCTGGTGGCGCGGCTTGTCGGCAAAGCGCACGACCTTGTCCTCGATGGACGGACAGTAGCGCGGCCCGACGCCCTTGATCACACCGGAGAACATCGGCGCGCGGTCGAGGTTCGCGCGAATGATCGTGTGCGTCGTCTCATTGGTGTAGGTCATCCAGCAAGACATCTGATCCTTCAGATACACGGAATCCGGCGTCTCGTAGGAAAAAGCGTGCGGCGTGGTGTCGCCCGGCTGCTCCTCGGTTTGGGAAAAGTCAATCGAGTTGCCATCCACGCGCGGCGGCGTGCCGGTTTTGAAGCGGCGAAGCTTGAAGCCTTGGCGCTCCAGGTCCTCGGATAACTTGATGGAAGGCAGTGAGTTGTTCGGCCCGGACGAGTACATCAGCTCGCCGATGATGATCTTGCCGCGGGAAGATGTCCCAGCCGTCAGCACCACGCTCTTGGCGCGATAACGCGCACCAGTGGCGGCAACGACCCCGACACAGGTGCCGTCTTCGACCAGCAGGCGCTCAACCAGCCCCTGGCGCAGGTCGAGATTGTCCTCTTTTTCAATCGTGTCCTTCATTGAGCGGTGGTAGGCGGCCTTGTCCGCCTGCGCCCGCAGTGCCCGGACAGCCGGGCCCTTACCCGTGTTCAGCATCCGCATCTGGACGTAGGTCTTGTCGATATTGCGGCCCATTTCGCCGCCCAGGGCGTCGATTTCGCGCACCACGACACCCTTGGCCGGGCCGCCGACGGACGGATTGCAAGGCATGAAGGCGAGCATTTCCAAGCTGATGGTGATCAGCAGCGTCTTCTGCCCCATCCGGGCGGCGGCCAGCGCGGCCTCACAGCCGGCATGCCCTGCGCCGACGACCACGACGTCGTAGGTGCCGGCCTCGTATTCACGTACTTTTGGATCTGCAGTCATAGTTGTGCCCCTTTTTTATTTAAAAATTGTGTTCCTCGGTTACTTGCCCAAGCAGAACTGCGAAAACAGCTGGGTGATCAGCTCGTCCGGAGCGGCATCTCCAGTGATCTCACCGAGTTTGTCCCAGGCGGCAGTCATGTCGATCTGAACCAGATCGATCGGCATCCCCGCATCGATCCCGCTCAGCACACTTTTGAGGCTGGCCTTGGCCTGGCGCAGCATCCCGCTCTGCCGAGCGTTGGTGACCATCACCGTGCTTTGGCTGTTTTCAATGCCGCCGAAGAACAGGTTCTTGATCTGCTTGTCCAGCGCGTCCATTCCGGACACTTCCAGCATGCTGGTGCGGATGAGCTGCGTTTCCGGCACCAGGTCGGCCAGCTCCGCCATGTCGAGCTGTTGCGGCAGGTCCTGCTTGTTGAGCACGACGATGCGCTTTTTATCCTTGGTCAGGGTGATCAGCTCGCGGTCCTCGGCGGTCAGCGGCTGGCTGGCGTCGAGCACCAGCAGTACCAGGTCGGCCTGGGTGATCGCCTTGCGCGAACGTTCAACGCCAATTTTTTCGACCTTATCCTCGGTTTTGCGAATGCCGGCGGTGTCGACCAGCTTCAGCGGCACGCCGCGCACGTTGACGTACTCTTCCAGCACGTCGCGCGTGGTCCCTGGCACGTCGGTAACGATAGCCTTGTCCTCTTGCAACATGTGGTTCAAAAGCGAGGATTTGCCGACGTTAGGCCGGCCAACGATGGCCGTCGCCAGGCCGTCGCGCAGCACCTTGCCCTGATTGGCCGTCTGCAACAGTTCATCGACGCGGCCGAGCACCAGCTCCGCCTTTTCGCGCAGCATTTTGGTGGTCATCTCGTCGGTGTCGTACTCCGGATAATCGATGTTGACCTCGACTTGGGCGAGCACCTCAAGGATCTCCTGGCGCAAGTTGGTAATCAATTTGCGCAGGTCACCATCCAGCTGATCGACCGCCACCTGCATGGCGCGATCCGTTTTGGCACGGATCAGATCCATAACGGATTCGGCCTCGGTCAGGTCAACGCGACCGTTCAAAAAGGCGCGTTTGGTGAACTCGCCGGGCTCGGCCATGCGCGCGCCGGCGCCGAGCACCAGCTGCAGCACGCGGTTGGTGCCGACGATGCCGCCGTGGCAGTTGATCTCGACGATGTCCTCGCAGGTGTATGTATGCGGGGCGCGCATCACTGATGCCATCACCTCGTCGACCACTTCGCCGGAATCCGGGTCGATGATGTGGCCGTAATTGATGGTGTTGGTCGCGACCTTCGTCAGGTCCTTGCCCTTGAAGAGCTTGTTGGCGGTCTGGACCGCCGTTTCGCCAGACAGGCGCACGATGGAAATCGCCCCTTCGCCAGGCGGTGTTGAAATGGCCGCGATTGTATCGTATTCAGTCACTGTTTGTGCCACGGGTTATCGTCCTTTCCTTGACTGGGCTACGCTTCGCACCTTCGCCTTAATCGGGCTCCGGTTCGACAACGCCCGAGCGCTCAGCTACGCTTGCAGTCTCGCCGCCAAAGCCCAGCGGCAAAACTGCAAGCTAGGCTGATCGTCGGGCTAAAATCGTCGAACCTGCGCACCTTGCCTAAATCGGGCTCCGAGTTCGCAACGCCCGAGCATCTAGCTACGCCTAACGCCTCGCCGCCAAAAACCAGCGGCAATGCGTCAGGCTAGGCTAGCTGTCGAGCTAAGTGCGCGAACTCTGCCCACCTTGAACATAAAAAAAGTGCGTCGCCACACTGGTCCCCGGTCTGGGGATCAGTATGGACAAAGCACTTTGACTACTTTATCGCTTATTGAATTGCCTGTATCATACAAAATTGCGGGTCATCTGTCAAAACGTTGGGCGTTTTGGCGTGATTACGACGTAGCGCCGCGGGTCAAGACCCTCGGAATGCGTCTCAACGTATTCGTTGTCCGCCAAGGTCTGATGAATCGCCTTGCGCTCAAACGACGGCATCGGGTCGAGGTAAATCGCGGTGCCGCGCGCGATCACTTCGCGCGCGGATTTTTCGGCCAGCCGGCGTACTGCAGCGTCGCGGCGCTCACGGTAGTCGCCCACATTCAGCATGATGGTCCATTTACTTTTACCGTAGTGGTTAAACTCGGTTTGGGCCAAGTACTGAATGGCGTTGATGATCTTGCCGTGCTTGCCGATGAGCAGCGCGTCTTTCGGCGTCGTCATGGCATACCAGACGGTGTCGCCGCGGCGCTCGCTGTCGATCGTTGTGGGGATCTGCAGCTGGGTGGTGATGTCTTCCAAATAGCTCTGCACCAGCGCAATGGCCGTCTGGTCGTCGCGCACCGGCTGATCGCGGCGCAGGACCTCAGGCAGCTTGGGCTTTGGTAGCGGCGGCCGGTGGTGCGTTTTTGGTTTTGGTTCCGGTTTAGGCGTGGGGCTGGGCTCCGGGTTGATCTGCAGGTTCACGATCGCCGGCTTTTTGCCAATGCCTAAGACGCCCTTTTTGCCTTCTTGCACGACCTCAACAGACACGGCGGCGCGCTCCTGCTTCATTGCTTTCAGACCGGCGTCGATCGCTTTTTGGATCGTGGCTCCTTGGAAAGTGGGCATGATTACCTCCCGATTACTTCTTCAGTGCGCGCTTGTATGCCTTGCGAACGGCTCTTTCGTGTTCCTTCTCGGCCCGGGCTTTTTCTTCCCGCTCCTTCTTCATCTTGAAGGGATTTTGAAGCAGGAAGGTCTGAGCCAGTGAAAAGGCGTTGGTGACAACCCAGTAAATCGACAGGGCACTTGGGAAGCTGAACGCCACGACCAAAATCATCAGCGGCGAGACCGCGGCCATGATCCAGTTCGTCGACGTCCGCGTCGGCTGAGCCAGCGTGGAAACGACCGATGTGGCCAGGGTGAACAGCGCAGCCAGAATCGGCATGATGAAGTACGGATCAGGCTTGCCCAGATTCATCCACAGGAACTGGCCGACTTTCAGGGCCGGGGTGCGGTAAATCGCCTGATACAGAGCCAGCAGGAACGGCATTTGAACCAGCAGCGGCAGGCAGCCCATGACTGGGTTAACGCCGGCTTCGGCTTGCAGCTTCTGCGTTTCTTCGCGGAGCTTCTGCTGGGTCTCAGTGTCCTTGGAGCTGTATTTCTTCTGCAGTTCCTTGAGCTGCGGCGCGATGGCTTGCGTCTTGCTCATGCTCTTGATCTGGTAGTAACTCAGCGGGAAGATCAGCACCCTGATGATCAGGGTGAAGAGGATAATGCCGACCCCGACGTTGCCGCCGGAGATCTTCGCCAGCCACAAAACAAACTGCGCCGCGTTGTAAATGACGTAGCGGTCCCACGGGTTCGTCGATGCTTTAGTGACGGTCGACGTTCCGCAAGCGCTTAAAACTAATACCAGCGTAATAATGCCAAGACTCAGTAAGAGCCGTTTGGTCGATTTTTTCACGAATAAGTCCTCCAACATAAAACCGTATTCTAGATTGTTGTAACGTCAGACTCAGCGAGCAGGCCGGCCAGCTTCATGACGTGGACCAGGTTCTTCTTAGTCCCGGCCATGTCGAGCTGGTTGGCGCTGCGTCGCGCGATCACGAGAAAATCCGCCTGTGGATCGATGTCGGGCTTGAGCTCAAGCAGGCTCTGGCGGATGTAACGCTTGATCTGGTTACGCATCACCGCGGTGTGGCCGACTTTCTTGCCGACACTGATGCCGACACGAAAATGCTTCTGGTCACGCTTAAGGGTGTAGATCACAAAATTGCGGTTTGCGACTGATGCGCCGTTTTCAAACACGTCTTGAAATTCTGATTCCTTTTTAATGCGGTATGACTTTCGCAAAGCGCTCCCTCACAATCTGCTTACTAGTATACAAGACCAGGCCGCGCCACGCACGGGTTTTTCTGGGGGTGGGGCGGAATCTACCTATAAAAAGGAGGTCCGCGCCTAATCGGGCTCCGGCTTCGCAACGCGGGAGTGGCTAGCTACGCCCAGGGCCTCGCCGCCAAAGCCCAGCGGCAATGCCCTGGGCTAGGCTACCCATCCCGCTAAAACCGCGAAACCGGAGCACCTTACAAAAAAAACCACCGACAGCGGTCAGTGGTTGGTTAGGCAGATAATACTTTACGTCCCTTAGCGCGGCGACGTGCTAACACTTTGCGGCCGTTCTTTGTGCTCATCCGCTTCATGAAGCCGTGTACGCGTTCGCGGTGACGCTTCTTCGGTTGGAAAGTCCGTTTGGTGGTCATAGGAACACCTCCTGTTATAGTTTGCTATTTTATGCGTATTGCTACGCCGATTAACTGATTGTCAGTAAACAACTTTTCATTATACGGACTGCCCCGCATCACGTCAAGGATTCCATGAAAAAAATCGCCGCGCGAATTGTCCACAAATTGGCCACTTTGCGCACAAAACTGTGGACAACCTGTCGGCCATTTTTTGCCTAAACGCGATTATCCCCAGGCTAATGACCGGCTTATCTGCAAAATCACACCCTGTCGAGAAAGTTATCCACAGGCGGTCCGCAACCTGTTTAAAACTTGTGAAACACGCATCACATCAGCCCCCACGTTTCACATTTCCGTGTGCATAACTCGCTCAAACGCTGATTTTTCGCGGTTTATTCACGCTGTGGGGACAAGGTTTTCCCGGCGCTGGGGAAAATTGATTTACGTGGACGGTCAACATGTGGAAAACTTCTGATTCTGTGGAAAACTCTCTGAGGCAATGCTAAACTGAAAAGTGCGATGTCGCGAATCGATCATCCCCGGGGTAATCGGTTGGCGGCTTGATTTCGACTACATTTTTTCGGTTGCGGAGGGGCAATACGTGCCAAATATCGATGAGTTATGGGCATATTTAGAAGAGAAATTCCGGGCAGAAATGACCCCGGTCAGCTTTAATACCTGGGTCGGGGCGGTCAAACCGCTGACGTTGACCCAGACGACGATCACCGTGGGGGTGCCGTCGCAGCTGCACAAAACCTATTGGGAACAGAACCTGGTGACGAAGGTCGTCGAGTGGTGCTACGAGTTCGGCAACCTTGAGATTTCCCCAGTCGTCAAGATCATGGGCGACGACGCGAGCGCCTCGAGCACCCAAGCAGCCGGGCCGCAGCCTGCCAAAGCGCAGCCCGACGCCCCGATCCCGACCTACAAGGAGACGTCTCACCTTAATAGTAAGTACACCTTCGAGACTTTTGTCACCGGCAAGGGCAATCAGATGGCCCACGCCGCGGCGCTGGTCGTGTCTGAAGAACCTGGCGTGCTCTACAATCCGCTATTTTTGTACGGCGGGGTGGGCCTGGGCAAGACGCACCTGATGCAGGCGATCGGCCATCAGCTGCTGGAATACAATCCGCAGGCCAACGTGAAGTACGTGACGTCCGAGGCCTTCGCCAACGACTTCATCAACTCCATCCAGACCAAAAAACAGGAGGAGTTTCGGCAGGAGTACCGCAACGTCGACCTGCTGCTCGTCGATGATATTCAGTTCTTCGGCGACAAGGAAGCCACCCAAGAAGAGTTCTTCCATACGTTCAACGCCTTATATGAAAACAAAAAGCAAATCGTCCTGACTTCCGACCGCCTGCCCAACGAGATCCCCAAGCTGCAAGAGCGCCTGGTGTCCCGCTTCAAGTGGGGCCTGTCCGTTGACGTAACGCCGCCGGATCTAGAGACCCGGATCGCCATTTTGCGCAACAAGGCCAATGCCGAGCACCTCGTCATCCCTGATGATACGTTGTCTTACATCGCCGGGCAGATCGATTCCAACGTCCGCGAGCTGGAAGGCGCGCTGGTGCGGGTCCAGGCCTACGCGACTATGGCGCACGAGGACATCACCACCAGCATGGCGGCCGAGGCGCTCAAGAGCCTGAAGTTGTCGGGTAAGGATTCCGAGCTGTCGATCGCCAAAATTCAGGACAGCGTGGCGAAGTACTACCAAGTCTCCGTCAGCGACCTGAAGGGCAAAAAACGCGTGAAGCAGATCGTCATGCCGCGCCAGATTGCCATGTATCTGGCCCGCGAAATGACCGACAGTAGTTTGCCGAAAATCGGGCAGGAATTTGGTGGTAAAGATCACACCACCGTCATTCACGCCCATGAGAAAATCGAGCAAGCGATCAACGATGATTCCACGCTGAAGGATCAGGTCATTGAATTAAAGAACCGGCTGCGCAACCGCGGTTAGGGCTTGTGGAAAACTCTCGGAAATTGCACCAACTTTTACGCTGAGTTATCCACAGGTGGAAAAGTGATCTATTCGGGTTTCTCAGCATTTTCCCCAAGGTCCACAGGCTCTACTACTATTACTTAAAAAGCGTATTATATAGATAACGCTACGCTTGGGAGGACAGAAAAATGAAATTCACGATCACACGTGCCACGTTCATCAAATCGCTGAATGATGTGTCCAGGGCTATCACCAGCAAGACCACCATTCCGATCCTGACGAACCTGAAGATGGACTTGACTGACAACGCCTTAGTCCTGACCGGCAGTGATGCCGACATCTCTATCGAAAGTAAAATCGACGCCACTAGTGAGCAAAACGACTTACAAATTGAAGACCCTGGCAGCATCACCGTGCCTGCGCGCTTTTTCACCGAAATCGTCAAGCGCCTGCCGGAAAAAACGATGACCGTGGACGTTCAGGACAACTACCAAACCGTCATCACCAGCGGCAAGTCTGAATTTAAGATCAACGGCTTGGACGCGAACAACTACCCACGCCTGCCGGAAGTGTCCAGCGAAGACGCCTTGACTGTGCCAGCCGACGTGCTGCGGCAGCTGATCGCACAAACCGTCATCGCGGTGTCCACGCAGGAAAGCCGGCCGATTCTCACCGGCGTCCACATTCAAATTGAAAAAGGCAAGCTGATCGCCGTGGCGACTGATTCTCACCGCCTGGCTCAGCGCACCTTGGACCTGCCGAGTGCCGGGGATGCCAGCTACGACATCATTATCCCAGGCAAGAGCCTGACCGAACTTGGCCGGACACTGACTGACGACATCGACAACGTGGAGATCCGTTTTGCCTCAAACCAGGTCCTGTTCATCGCCGGCAACACGCTGTTCTACTCCCGGCTGCTGGAAGGCAACTATCCGGACACCAGCCGCCTGATCCCCACGACCAGCACTACGACGATCGAGTTCGACGCGCCGACCTTGCTGTCAGCCATCGGCCGTGCCAGTCTGCTGTCGCACGAAAGCTCCAACAACGTCGTGCGCCTGGACCTAAACACCGCCAAGCAGACCGCGACCATCTATGGCAACTCGCCTGACGTCGGGAATGTCGAAGAAGCGCTCCAGTTCCAGAAGCTGGAAGGCGACGACCTGGAGATTTCCTTCAACCCAGACTACATGAAGGATGCGCTGCAAGGCGTCGGGGCGACCTCGATCGTACTGGCCTTCACCGCACCGCTGCGCCCATTCACCCTGGTGCCGACTGAAGACAAAGAACACTTTGTCCAGCTGATTACGCCAGTGCGGACGTTCTAACTGAGATCACCTATTTGCCCCTGCAGCTTCGGTTGCAGGGGCTTTTCGTTTGCGTAATCTACGGCTAGAAAGGGGGCCGCAGGATGCGCAAGTGGTGGTTGGCGTTAGCGGTAGTTACCGGTTTGTGGTGGCGCGGGGGCCAGCAAGTTGAGGCGGCGCTGCCGTATCAGGATTTGTTGTTTGAGAATGTGACGTGGTCGCCCGTAGTGGGCCAATCGGGTGGAATTATTTACGCCCCTCCTTCTGATCTTTGGGTAGTTGCTGGAACAAAATTGCCGGTTTACTTTTATCGAACATCGACGAGCGACTTTTCCAAATTTGGTACCTCAAATGTAACAGTCGAGCGTGTTGATACAGATGAAAATGGTCAGGTTATGGACCGTGAAATCAAAGGGTATGCCGATGGGTCTCTTTTAGTGAGTGCAACTACGCTGGGTACTCAGAAATATAGGATTACGACACCCAACGGTTTGAGTAACAACCCGCCTTTCAGTATGGAGCTGAGGCTTCATGTGATTGACAGGTTACCAGATAATTTGCATGTCAATGTAGACGGACTTGAGTTGTTTGATTTTGTACCATTTCAGCTTTTTGCAATGGATGATATGGGGCGCAAATATCTAACGCAACTTTTTATGAGCAATGAGTATTGGAAGTCAATCAGTGATAACGGAAGATCTGTTGCTATAAAAGCTACTCAATCTCCTGGTCCCAATACTCTGCAGGCGGTACATATTGATTATGGTTCCGGGTTAGATTATCTTACGACGGGGCACCTTTGGCCATTGATTGGGAGATATACAATTGTCCATAAACCTGGGCCGATAAAAGTGGACCAGCATGGCCAAGCGATTGTTAAATTACCAGTTATCATCCCGCCAGCCCAAAATGTATACGTTCGTCTATTTTGGAGGGGTGCAGATGGTGAGGAAGGAGCATTACCCATTGAAGGAGGGGTGGTTCAATTCAAGGACCTCAAGCCTGGTAATTTTCCTATGATGTGGCGAATTGAGTATAAAGGGTCACCTTTCAGTAGTACTGGAGCTGAAACTAAGGGTGTTGATTCGTATACTTACTCAAATATCCAGGGTAGTTTTATATCCTCGCAGAGCCTGGACTTGCCGACCATTCCGCTTTCGCCGTTGTTTGCCGGCACCTACACCCTGTCCCAAATCTCCAACGGGCCAATTTCCGTTGCCCCGACCTGGCAGCAGTTGGACATCACGGCAAGTGGGCCATGGGCACTGCAAATGAGCATCAAGTCGCCACCAGCGCTCCCGATGCGCCTTCGCTTAGGTAATCAGGAAACAGGGACAGGGGAGGCTGCGATTCAGATTATAGGAGCAGATAATCAGACCGTGTCACTTGCTGAAAGCCGGTTGATCATTCCGAAAATGCCGCTGCTTTCGCCTGGTGAATATACGGCAGATATTACCTTTAAACTAATTAGAGGACCGACGCCTTAAAAAGGTGGCCATTTTCGCCGTAAAACGCGAGAATGGCCATTTTTTGCGTTTTAACCGTTTTGGCCATATTTGCGACCCCTTGACCAGCACTGATTAAATCCGCCGCAGAACCGCTTAAAACGCCAAATTGGATTGAAGCCAATACATTATTACGGTATAATATATAGGTAGTAAATTCGCTTATTGCGATAATCCTAACGTCAAAGGAGTGGCAGCATGACGACTGTGACGATCACAACCGCCTTCATCACACTGGGGCAGCTTTTAAAAGATGCCGGTGTCGTGGATAGCGGCGGTGCGGCAAAGTATTTTCTGAAAGAAAATGCGGTGCTGGTCAATGACCAACCTGAAGACCGGCGCGGGCGCAAGCTTGAAGCCGGCGACACCGTGACTTTACCGGATCAAACTAGCTTCACCGTGGCGCGCGCGTGAAGCTCGAACACCTGACGCTGCATAATTATCGCAATTATGCGGATGTCGATACCGATTTTTCGCCGCAGATCAACGTGCTGATTGGCGAAAACGCGCAAGGCAAGACGAACCTGCTCGAGGCGGTGTACGTGTTGGCGTTAGCACGGAGCCACCGCACTAACAATGACCGCGAACTGATCCGCTTCGGTGAAGACTTCGCTCGTGTGAACGGGCGCATCGGCCGCAGTAGTGGGCCGATGCAGCTGGAGCTGGTGATCTCGACGCAGGGTAAGCGCGCGCGGGTCAACCAGATCGAGCAGCCGAAGCTTTCCCAGTACCTTGGTAAGTTCAACGTCGTGCTGTTCGCGCCGGAAGACCTCGCCATCGTTAAAGGGAGCCCGGCAAACCGCCGGCGGTTCATCAACATGGAATTCGGGCAGATGAGTCCCAAGTACCTGTACAACCTCACCCAGTACCGCACCATGTTGAAGCAGCGCAACGCCTACCTCAAGCAGCTGAAGTATCACCAGGCCAAAGACCTCGTGTACCTGTCCGTTTTGTCGGATCAGCTGGCGGCGTATGGTGCTGAGCTGACCGCCGCGCGCGAGCAGCTGCTGCACCAGATGGCTGACTTTGCTGCAGTGATCCACAGCGGCATCACCAAAGGCCAGGAGAAGCTGACGTTCGAATACCGGAGCCAGGTGCCGCCAAGTGCCCGAGGCGAGGTTAAAACGGCGTACAAGGCGCTTCAGGACCTTTATAGCGAGCACCAAAGCCGGGAAATTGACCAAGGCACTTCACTGGTCGGTGCCCACCGCGATGACGTTGCGTTCATTGTCAATGGCAAGGACGTCGCCAATTTTGGCAGTCAGGGCCAGCAGCGCACCACCGCGCTGGCCGTCAAACTTGCCGAAATCGACCTGATGAAGGCCCAAACCGGGGAGTACCCGGTGCTGCTGCTCGACGATGTGCTGTCCGAACTGGATGACACGCGCCAGACCCATTTACTGAAGGCCATCCAAAACAAGGTGCAGACTTTTCTCACCACCACCAGCTTGGATGGTATTGCCCAGGAAATAATTGAGACCCCGGCCGTGTATCACGTGAAAAATGGGGTCCTGACCGCAGACTCTGCGGAAGCGTAAGGAGGAGCATGAATGGCAGAAGATAAAGAAACCAAAGAAGAGCTCGTCAAGGAGAAAGAGGAAAAGGCCGCCGAGTACGACGCCAGCCAGATCCAAGTCCTTGAAGGCCTTGAAGCGGTCCGCAAGCGGCCAGGGATGTATATCGGCACGACCTCGAGCCAAGGCCTGCACCACCTCGTGTGGGAAATCATCGACAACGGGATCGACGAAGCCCTCGCCGGTTTTGCCAGCGAGATCGATGTCGTGGTCGAACCCGATAACTCCATTACCGTCACCGATGACGGCCGTGGGATCCCAGTTGATATCCAAAAGAAAACCGGGCGGCCTGCACTGGAAACGGTCTACACCATCCTGCACGCCGGCGGTAAGTTTGGCGGCGGCGGATACAAGGTGTCTGGCGGTCTGCACGGGGTTGGTGCGTCTGTCGTCAATGCCCTGTCGACCGAGCTGGACGTTGTAGTCACTCGCGGCGGCAAGCGCTACTACATCGATTTCACGCGCGGCAAGGTGAAGACCCCGATGAAAATTATTGGGGATGCACCGGAGCATGAGCACGGCACCAAGGTTCATTTTGTGCCGGATCCAGATATTTTCACCGAGACCACGACCTACGACGACAAAATTCTGGTGCAGCGTATTCGTGAGTTGGCCTTCCTGAACAAGGGTCTGCAGCTGAACTTTACCGATAAGCGCAAGGACACCGCCGAAAAGCTGTCGTTCAAGGCGGAAGGCGGCATTCGCGAGTACGTCGAATTCCTCGATAAGGGGAAGGACAACCTGCTGGAAGAGCCGATTTACGTCGAAGGCCAGTACAAGGGCATCACGGTTGAAGTCGCGCTGCAGTACGCGACCAACGGTTATGCCACCAACCTCCTGACGTTTGCCAACAACATTCACACCATCGAAGGCGGGACCCACGAAACTGGGTTCAAGGCTGCCCTGACGCGCGTGATTAATGACTACGCCCACAAGTCCGGCGCCTTGAAGGAAAATGACGAGCCGCTGTCTGGCGAAGACGTGCGTGAAGGCATGACCGCCGTGGTTTCCGTCAAGCACCCGGATCCGCAGTTTGAGGGCCAGACCAAGACCAAGCTCGGCAATGCCGATGCGCGGACGGCCGTGGACCGCATGTTCTCCGAGCACTTCTCCAAGTTCTTGATGGAGCACCCGGCAGAAGGTAAGCAGCTCGTCGATAAGGCAATGCTGGCCAATAAGGCCCGTGCCGCTGCCAAGCGCGCGCGTGAAGTGACCCGCAAGAAGTCTGGGCTGGAAATTTCCAACCTGCCAGGCAAACTGGCGGATAACTCCAGCAAGGACCCGGAAATCTCCGAGCTGTTCATCGTCGAAGGGGATTCCGCGGGCGGTTCCGCGAAGTCCGGCCGCAGTCGTCTGACCCAAGCCATCCTGCCCATTCGCGGGAAGATCCTGAACGTTGAAAAAGCCAGTATGGAGCGCATTTTGGCTAACGAAGAAATTCGGACCTTGTTCACCGCCATGGGCACCGGGTTCGGCGATGACTTCGACGTTTCCAAGGCGCGGTACCACAAGCTGATCATCATGACCGATGCCGATGTCGATGGTGCGCACATTCGCACGCTGCTTTTGACGCTGATTTATCGGTACATGCGGCCGCTGCTGGATGCAGGCTACGTCTACATCGCCCAGCCGCCGCTGTATCGGGTGCGCCAAGGCAAAATGATGAAGTACATCGACTCCGATGAAGAGCTGGAAGAAGTACTGGGTCAGCTGCCACCATCACCAAAGCCAGAGATTCAGCGTTACAAAGGGCTTGGTGAAATGGATGCCAGCCAGCTCTGGGAAACCACTATGGATCCGGACAAGCGCCGGCTCCTGCGGGTCTCCCCAGAGGACGCCGAAAACGCCGATGGCATTTTCGAAATGCTGATGGGCGATTCGGTCGGCCCACGCCGCCAGTTCATCGAGGACAACGCGGTTTACGTCGACAGCAAGAACATCGACGCGTAATCGGAATCTGTTCTACTCAGTTGTTATGACTGGGTAGGAGGAAAATGTGGTCGGAGCGGGGAACGGCTCAGTAGCGAAATTCTGCTTGGCGGTTTACCGCCTAGCAGAAGACCCGACTGAGAGCCTCGCTTGCGAGGCTCGAAGCGGTGTCCGCTACGTTCCAGCCGTTCCCGGCGGAGACTACATTTTCCGGACTTAAGGCAGCATTTTTAGATTAACTAAAAGCACCACTAAACAGCACCACTGAGAGGAGCTAAGAATTCACATGGATGATCGTCAAGAAAGCCGGATCACCACCGTTAATCTGGCAAAAACCATGAAGACCTCATTCCTGGAGTACGCAATGAGTGTCATCGTGGCGCGGGCCTTGCCCGATGTCAGAGACGGCCTCAAGCCGGTCCAGCGCCGGATCTTGTACGGCATGAATGAACTCGGGGTCACCCCGGATAAGCCATACAAGAAGTCCGCGCGTATTGTTGGGGATGTCATGGGGAAATATCACCCGCATGGTGACTCATCGATTTACGAAGGCATGGTCCGCATGGCGCAGGACTTTTCCTACCGCTACATGCTGGTCGATGGGCACGGGAACTTCGGCTCCGTCGATGGCGATGGCGCCGCCGCGATGCGGTACACCGAAGCCCGCATGAGCAAGATCACGATGGAAATGCTCCGCGACATCAACAAGGACACCATCGACTACCAGGACAACTACGATGGCACTGAAAAAGAGCCGACCGTGCTGCCGGCGCGCTTCCCGAACCTGCTGGTCAACGGCGCGACTGGGATCGCCGTTGGGATGACCACCAACATTCCGCCGCACAACCTGGCGGAGGTCATTTCCGCGCTGCACATCCTGATGGATAATCCGGATGCGACGACGGCGGACCTGATGTCTGCGCTGCCTGGGCCTGATTTCCCGACTGGCGGCCTGGTCATCGGCAAGTCTGGCATTCGCCGGGCTTACGAAACCGGCAAGGGTACAATCATCGTGCGCGCCAAGACCGAGATTCAAACCTCGAAAACCGGTAAGGAACGCATCATCGTCACCGAAATTCCATACATGGTCAACAAGGCGAAAATGGTTGAACGCATCGCCGAGCTGGCGCGCGAAAAGAAGATCGATGGCATCACCGACCTGAACGATGAATCCGACCGTGACGGGATGCGCATCGTCATTGATGTGCGCCGCGACATGAGCGCCTCCGTCGTACTGAACAACCTGTTCAAGCTGACGCCGATGCAGACCGGTTTTTCCTTCAACATGGTCGCCATTGTCAATGGGGCCCCGAAGACCCTCAGCCTGAAAGAAATCCTGCAGTACTACCTGCAGCATCAGGAAGAGGTCATTCGCCGGCGCACTGAGTTCGATCTGAAAAAGGCTCAGGCGCGGGAGCACATCCTGGCCGGGTTGAAGATCGCGCTGGATCACATCGACGAGATCATCAGCATCATCCGCGGCAGTGAAACCGGGGATAAGGCTAAGGTCATCCTGATGGATAAGTTCGGCCTGTCTGATAAGCAAAGTCAGGCCATCCTCGACATGCGTCTGGTTCGCCTGACCGGTCTGGAACGCGAAAAGGTCGAAAACGAGTACAAGGACGTGCTGGCTGCCATTGCTGATTACAAGGACATTTTGGCCAAGCCTGAACGCATCCACCAGATCATTTACGACGAACTGCTCGACATCCAAAAGAAGTTCGGCGACAAGCGCCGCACTGAGCTGTTGGTCGGCGAGGATCTGACCATCGAAGACGAAGACCTCATCGAAGAGGAAAACGTCGTGATCACCCTCACGCACAACGGCTACATCAAGCGCCTGCCAAGCGATGAGTTCAAGGCGCAAAACCGCGGCGGCCGCGGGGTCCAAGGGACCGGCGTGCACGACGATGACTTTGTCGAGCACCTGGTCACGACTTCGACCCACGACATGCTGCTGTTCTTCACCAACACCGGTAAGGTTTACCGGATGAAGGGTTACGAGGTGCCTGAATACAGCCGCACGGCCAAAGGCATCCCGATCATTAACCTGCTGGGCATCGACAACAATGAAAAGATCCAAACGGTGCTGAACGTCAAGCGCCATGACGCCGAAGCAGACGAGGCACCTGAGACCGAGGCCAGCGACTTCCTGTTCTTCGTCACCCGCAACGGGGTCGTTAAGCGCACGCCGACACGGGAGTTCTACAACATCCGCAAGAATGGCCTGATCGCCTTGAATATGAAAGACGGCGACGAGCTGAGCAACGTCATCTCGACCACCGGCGAAAACACCATCTTCATCGGCACGCACCTGGGCTACTCCGTCACCTTTAAGGAGCAGGACGTCCGCAGCATGGGCCGATCTGCCACCGGGGTGCGCGGTGTCCGTCTGCGTGACGGGGACTACGTGGTCGGCTCTGACATCCTTAATCCGGATTCGGAAGTGTTTGTCATTTCCGAAAAAGGCTACGGGAAGCGGACTGCCGCTGCCGAGTACCCAATTAAGGGTCGCGGTGGTAAAGGCATCAAGACCGCTAACATCACCGAAAAGAACGGACCGCTGGCCGGCGTCACCACCGTTGATGGGACCGAA
Organism: Lacticaseibacillus hegangensis; assembly: GCF_003946465.1. Classification (GTDB taxonomy): domain Bacteria; phylum Bacillota; class Bacilli; order Lactobacillales; family Lactobacillaceae; genus Lacticaseibacillus; species Lacticaseibacillus hegangensis. Next base: position 42,312 of record NZ_RHOL01000022.1, read on the forward strand.
GACATCATGGTGATCACCGATGCCGGGGTCATGATCCGCTTCAATATCGCCACGGTTTCGCAAACTGGGCGTTCCACGCTTGGTGTGCGGCTCATAAAGGTCGATGACGGCGCCAAGGTTGCCACCATGGCAAAGCTGGCCCCAGAGCCAGATGAGCCGGAACCAACCGATAGCGCGGCAAGTGCTGACGGCAGTGCCGCAGCGGCCGCCGACCAGTCGGCAGCCACCGAGGCAAGTTCGAGTTCTTACGCCGGGGATGCTGATTCGCAAGTCAACGAGCTGCTGAAGCGCGCTGAAGATGATCAAGATGATCAGTTGGACAGCGACAGTGACGACAGCGGCGACAGTTCAGACGACGATCAACCTGGATTATTCACCTCGGTATTTGGGACATGAAATCGCATCTGGCCGGTCTGAAAGCAACGTTTGGAGCGTTGCGA
>NZ_RHOL01000023.1 GCF_003946465.1 Lacticaseibacillus hegangensis
AGATTCCACCTCGCGATGGACACCCTTGCCCTTGGCTAGCGGTTCCGACTACTACGGCCCGCAGTGGACTTTCACCACCAAGTTGGCGCCCATGCCGGGCGCACCAAGAAAAGCGCCCCTAGCAAATGATTTGCTAAGGGCGCTTGCGCGTGTTACCACCTTAATTCGCCTAGTCGTCGCCAACTAGACCTCTGAGCGTACGGCCGATTAATTCGGCGATATGCCATTGCTGTAATGGGCGCAATCCCAGGTGCAACTTCCGTAGTCGCCGCACCAACTCATAGCCTACTTTCGCTGATTGACCATCACCGCTTTCCACTCACCGCGGTTCACTGACATGGCTGACTCAGCTACTCTGCTACTCTTCGTCTTTATTGACAGTCATACTAAATGAAAATCTGATAAGTGTCAAGCACTTATGTGAGAAAAGTATGAGAGTTGCCGAGATTAATTCCGCTTGAAGGCCACGGTCAAGATCTGGTACGGCTTCAGCACCAGGTCAAACGCGCCATCATCCCCAGCGGTCAGCTCAGCCACTGGCGATTCATCCAGCTCCACCCGCTCGGCACTGGCAAAAGCGAAGGTCGGCGAAACGCGCAGCTGTGTGTCGCCAGGCGTGTTGTTGTGCAACCGCAAGATGACCGCATCACCGTCCTCGCTCGCCTTGATGGCATCGACCTGAACTGCGTCCGCCTTTTCAAACGTGAACAGCGGCGTCAAGCCGCTCGCCGCATTTTGCCGCACGATCACGGGGTCGTTCAAGTCCGCGGCTGCTTCCGCCACGCGTCCTTCGATGAAGTCGCCACGGTGCGGCAACAAACTGTAGGTGAACTCGTGCAGTCCCTGATCCGCATCAGTATCCGGGTAGACCCCACATTTGATCAGAGACAACGACAGCCCGCGGTCAGTCGCCGCATAACCGTACTTGCTGTCGTTAAGCAGCGCCACCCCAAAGTTGCGCTGGGAGAAGTCGGCCCACTGGTGGCCGACGACCTCGAACTTGGCTTGTTCCCAGGAGGTGTTGCGGGCAACCGAGCGCTGAATGTTGCCGAACTGGATGTCGTACGTCGCCTGATCGGTCAGGACGTTCAGGTCAAAGCTGGTCCGCAGCAGCAGTTCGTGCTGATGCCAATCAGCCGTCGTCTTGAAGTCAAGCCGGCGTGAGTCATTTTCGGCAATCAACGTTTGCGTGACCGTCGACTTGTCAAACCGGTACTTGAAGACCACGCGGCAGCCGGCCGCTTCCTGATACGTCGTGATCGACTCAGCAGAAAGCGTGCGCGACTTATCTGGATAATCGGCATCAATGTTCCAGTTGGAAAATGAGGTCGGCCGGTCTTCATAAATGGTCAGAACATTGCCCAGGCCGCCTGTTTTAATGGCTTCCCGGTCGTTATCCTTGTCGTACACGGAGGTCAACTGCCCGTCCGCATTCCACTTGATAAGATAATGCGGGGTTTCGATCTGGTTCGTCTGGCTAGGGGTCGGTGCGGCCGCTTCCCCAGTTGGGGTAAAGGTCAACGCGGTTGTCCCAAAGGCCGGCACGGTGACATCAGGCAGCACATAGCCAGTGCCTAAGCGCTTCGCCTGAACCGTCGTCCCCGCCGTGGTCTTAAACTCACCTGCTTGTTTCTCAGGCACAAATGCCGCCGTTTTTTCGCCAAGCAGGGGATTGCTCAGCTCAATGCCGCTAGTTTCAGCAGTGCGCGCAGCCGTGATTTTGGCCAGCAGGTCAAAAGCCTCGGCGTAAAGCTTATCAACATCCTCGTAGGCCTCGCCAATGGCGGAACCCGGCAGCACGTCGTGGAACTGGTTGCGCAGTAAAATCTCCCAGGCCCGGTCGAATTCGGCCTTCGGGTATGGCGTCCCCTTTTCCACCAGTGCAGTGGTGGCCAAGATTTCAGCGCGGCGCAGGGCGAGCTCTAGTTTGCGGTTGTGACGCTTCGTCTTCGCCTGCGAGGTGTAAGTGCCGCGGTGGAACTCCAGGTAGAGCTCACCGTTCCACTCCGGATAGGTCTCCTCGTTGCCTTTGACTGACTGCTCCAAGTCATTGAAGAAGTCGGCGACCGTCTTGTTCTTGGCGTGCGGCAGGCCTGGCAGCGCATCGATCACGTGCAGGTTTTCGATCATTTCCTTGGTCGGACCGCCGCCCCCGTCGCCGAAGCCATAAGGCATCAGCAGCACGTTGGACTTGTCCTTATCCTTGTACTCGTGGTAAGAGCCCATCACGACATGCGGCGAGATCTCACCGTTGTAGGTGTAGTTCCAGACCTTGGACTGCGAGTAATCCTCAGTGCGTTCAACCGTCGTCAAAAATTGTGTCAGCACGCGGCTGCCGTCGAGCCCGGTCCACATGAACAAGTCATGCGGCATCCGGTTGGTGTCATTCCAAGAAATTTTGATGGTCACAAACCGCTTGATGCCAAAGCCTTGCATGATCTGCGGCAGCGCATAAGAGTACCCGAAAACATCCGGCAGCCACATCACGGTTTGCTTGTGGTGGAATTTTTGCTCAAAGTAGCGCGTCCCGTACAGGAACTGGCGCACCAGGGCCTCGCCGCTTGGCAGGTTCGTGTCCGGCTCCAGCCAAGTGCCGCCGTCCGGCTCCCAGCGGCCTTCTGCTGCCCGCGCCTGGATCTGCTTGAACATCTCCGGATCGTCTTCTTCAACGAATTTATGCACTTGCGGGGTGGAGTAGAAGAACTTGAAGTCGGGATAGCGGTCCATCAGGCGCAGCGCCGTCGCAAACGACCGGCGCGCCTTTTCACGCGTGTGGCGGTACCGCCAGAGCCAGGCCACATCGATGTGCGTTTGACCAATGGCATCGACAGCAAAGTCCAACTTTTCGTTTTGGTGCTTGGCAATGAAAGCATCGATCAGACTCAGCGCCTGCTCGGCGTCCTGTTCAGTTTCCGCAGGGGTCGCCGTCGCCCAGAAAAAGCCCTTAAACGCGTGCTTGACCAAGCGAATGTAATCGTAGCGCAGCGGATTATCTTCGCTGAGTTCCGGAATGAGGTTGACGATGTTGCTCAGGTACCGGTATGCTCGGCGCACAGTCCGCCGCTCCGGCCCGCGCTGCGCGGTCGTGAAGACGTAATGCTGAATCTTTTTGGGCCCGCCGCCTTCCAGCCCGGTCCACATCATGATCTGAATATCGACGGTTTGGCCATCATACTCAGGCCCCAGGAATACTTCTTCGTGATTCGAGTCCACGGCCTGACGCGGCTTGCCGTTCAAAAACAGCAGTGCTTCAAACCCGGAGTTGTTGCCTTCCCCAGTCCGTCCCAGGTCCAGGCGCAGCACGGTCTCACTGGCCTTGCTGGCGTGCACCTGCACCTTGAAGCGCAGCCAGTAGTAATCGTCGCGGCCGGACCAAGTATCGCCCACCTTGACGGGCTGCCAGTCGGCGTCTGCCGGTGGCACGTCCCGATGGTCTTCGCGGGTCTCATGCCAGATCTGCATGTCCTGAAGATCGCTGAAGCCGGCGTAGATGGCTTGGTGCAGCAGACGCACCTGCTGGTTCGCTTTGCGCTGATTAAATTCCTCTGTCATTGTTTGCCTCCTTGCTCACATTGGGGCAAGTATAGCGCATACAAATTTAAGTGAAAACATTGACATTTTATTTTAATTTGTTCCACCAAAAAACGCCATCCTCTAAGCGGAGATGACGTTGTGGAACTAGTTGAGGCGCCGGTCGATCACATGCGACGCGACCGACAACGCGTAATTGACGATAAAGTAGAGCAGCGCCAGCGCGGCGAACATCGGAATCGTGTAATTGACGTTCTGGCCGTAGATAATCTGCGCGTGCTGCGTCAGCTCGGGCAGCAGGATGATGGTGGCCAAGCTGGTATCCTTAACCAGGGAAATGAACTGAGAAACCAGCGGCGGGATCATTTTCTTAAAGGCCTGGGGCAAGATGATCTGAATCATCGCCTGCGAGTAGGTCATGCCGTTACTGCGCGCGGCCTCCATTTGACCGATCGGCACTGCGCCGATCCCAGACCGAATGATCTCGGCCAGCATCGCGGATTCAAACACCGTCATCGCGATGATCGACGCCGGGATGACCGACAGCCGGATGCCGATGTTCGGCAGCGCGAAGTAAGTGAAGAACAAAATCAGAAGCAGCGGCAGGTTGCGGATCAGGTCGATGATGAACCCAACGATGGCGCTGAAGTACTTGATTTTGACGTACCGAGCGACCCCCAGAAGCGTGCCGATGATGAAGCTGAAGAAGATGGACACCACCGAAACTTCGACGGTGACCCACAAGCCGCGCATCAGGTAGGACAGGTTGACAGCAGAGTAAGCATTAATAAAGTTTTGCATATTCTCGCTCCCCCTTCCTAGGCCCGTGACCAGTGTTTTTCAAGGTACCGCATCGCGTACGACATCGGCATCGTGACCACCAGGTACAAGACCCCGACCACCAGGTAGGTGTCAAAGGTGTTAAAGGTGGTGGCTGCAATGATCTTGCCTTGATACATCAGGTCAAAGCCCGCAACGAAGGCCAGAATACTCGAATTCTTGACCAGGTTGATGAACTGGTTGCCAAGCGACGGCACCACAATCTTGATGGCCTGCGGAAACACGATGTGCACCATGGCCTGGGTGTAGCTGAGGCCGTTGCTGCGGGCGCCTTCCATCTGGCCGGCGGGCACGGCCTGGATCCCAGCACGCACAGTTTCGGCGATGAAGGCCGAGGTGTAGATCGTCAGGCCAATAGTCCCGGCAGTGAAGCCGTCCATCTGCATGACAAACTGGGGCACGATGACGTAAAAGGCCATTGTGATAACCAGCAGCGGAATGTTGCGAATGAACTCAACGTAAGCCTTGCCGATGACACGGACCCATTTCTTGTGCGAAATCTCAAGCAGCGCAAACACCGTGCCGATGATCAAGCTGGCGACCAAGGCGATAATCGAGGATAGCAGCGTGTAACCCAGCCCGGAGATCAGGGTGCCAAAATTGTTCGTCAAGATGTTGATCATGGCTGCACCTCCTGAACGTCAAAGCCCGGCACGTCGCTGAACCATTTCTTAAGCAAGCGTTCGTAAGTTCCGTTTTTTTGCAGCGTGTCCAGCGCCTGGTTCATCGCGTTGGTCAAATTGGTCTGGCCTTTGTTCATCGCGATGCCATACGGCTCCTTGGTGAAGGTGCCGCCGACCACCACGTAACGCGGATCCTGCTGTGACATCCCGTAAAGGATGCCGTTATCAGTCGTCAACGCGTCGCCTTGATGGGACTTCAGTGCCGTGAACGCCTGCGAGTAATCGGACAGCTGCAGCACCCGGGTATCTGGCGCCGCCTTTTTAATGTTGTCCACCGAGTTTGAGCCCTGAACCCCGATAACTGAGGTGCCCTTCTTCAGGTCCTTGACTGACTTGATTTTACTGTCCTTGGCAACCAGCAGCGACTGGCCGGCAGAAAAGTAGCTCTTGGAAAAGTTGAGCTGCTTGAGCCGCTCCGGCGTGATCGTCATGGTGCCGATCACGGCGTCGACGTTACCCGCCTTTAGCATTGGCACGCGGGTGTCCGAGGTGATTTGGGTCAGCTCTGCCTTGCCATTTTTGCCCAGGATCTGTTTGGTCAAGGCCTTCGCCATGTCTACTTCAAACCCTTGGATCTGGCCGGTCTTAGTATTCATCAGCCCGAACAGGCGGGTGTCGGCCTTGACGCCCCAAACGATCTTATCGGTCCGCTTGGCGCGGGCCAGCGCATCGCTGTCTGCCACGGACTTGCCGCAGCCGCTCACCACTAGGAGCATGGCAAGAGCGGCAAAAAGCACGCCGAGGCGGCGAATTCTTTTAGCCATAGTCTCCCCTCCTAGTGGTTCAAGATCTTACTGATGAATTCCTGCGCCCGCGGTTCCTTCGGGTGATCGAAGAAGCCGGCCACGTCGGAAGAGTCCTCGAGGATCTGGCCGTCCGCCATAAAGACGATGCGGTCGCCCACGCGCTTGGCAAAACCCATTTCGTGGGTGACCACGACCATCGTCATGCCCTGCTTGGCAATTTTTTGCATGACGTCCAACACGTCGCCAATCATTTCCGGATCAAGCGCCGACGTCGGTTCATCAAATAAAATGGCGCGCGGATTCATTGCGAGCGACCGTGCGATGGCGACCCGCTGCTTCTGGCCCCCGGACAGGGCGGCTGGCAACTTGGGCGCCTGGTCGGCGAGCCCGACCATGTCCAGCAGATCCATGGCCTCCTTCTTGGCTTTTTCCTGGTTCTCTTTCAGCACCAGGGTCGGCCCCAGGGTGATATTTTCGAGCACCGTCTTATTTGCGTAAAGATTGAAGTGCTGAAAAACCATGCCGACGTTCTTGCGGATGCGGTTCATGTCCGTTTTTTTGTCCGCCAGATCGAAATCGTTGACGATCAGTTGACCGGAAGTGATCCGCTCCAGGCCGTTAATTGTGCGCAACAGCGTACTTTTGCCCGAGCCAGAGGGCCCGATGATCGTCACGACCTCACCACGGTCGATGGTCAGATTGATGTTCTTTAACGCGTGAAACTTTCCATAGTATTTCTCGACGTCGTGAAATTCGATCATTGACATCGTGATTCCCCCTTTACGCAAGTAAAATATAGTGCGCAGTGCTTGCGTCTAGAATACCGCGTCAGGACAACTGTTTGCAAGAATAATGACCTGCAAAATCGGTGTCAAGTCACGGTTTGATACCCACCCGCACGCTCTGCTAGCCTGGAAGCCGTTTCAGCGTGCCGCATCCGGCCACGGTTTCAAGACGCTTGTCAGCCATTTGAGAACAATCTAGCGGACAAAAAAACGCCTGAAACATTGGTCGAATTATCATATCTATTAAATAATTCTACCAATATTCAGGCGCGGTGCAAGTTTTATTGCGGCGTTGTCACTTTTGGCCGCGGCGTGTACGCCACTTGGACGCTGATCGTATAAGGCGCGTGTTCGGTCAGCAACCCGGCGCGGCCGGGCCGCTTCGATTCGCCGCCTTGCAGAAAAACGTGGGCGGCGGCCAGCTGATAATCCTTTTCTGCCTGCTTGACCGGCATGAGGCCGACTTGCGTGATTTCGCCCAGCACCAGCGGCTGCAGGGCATTCAGCCCGCCATACACGAGCAGGTGGCCATTTTCTTGGCTCAAGCGGAAGTATGGCAGGTCAAACGGACCGCCCATCGCGGACACCGGCTTGTGTGAGTGCTGCGCCACCCGCAGGACGGCGCGCTCGTCAAGGCCTTGATAATTTAATGTGAGCGCGCCGGTTTTCACCAGCTGGTCAACCAGGGCGGCCAGCGCCTGCTGCTGCGCGTCTGAGCTGATCACGGTCGTCGGCAGCAGCTGCTGATCAGCGAACAGCCCGCTGGCCGCGCCGGACTGATTCTGCCGCGTCAGGGCGGATTCGGCCTCTTTCATGCGTTCCGGATTCCCACCAAGGAGTTTTTCCACCTTGGGCGAGATGTCAAATGGCACCGTTTTGTCCGTGTAGTAATAAATCACATTCAGCACAACGAAATACAGCAGGACCAAAAACAGCAGCAGAAACAGGACCCCTTTGATGCGGTAACCGGGGTAGCGGAGGCAAGTGATGGCTAGATACAGAATGTAAAAGTTAGCGGCACCCGCCACCACCGTGAACGCCTTGCCTTTGGCCTTATCTTGAATGTTGAAATAACTGAGCAGTCGGTTGAGGACGTCTAAAGCCGTCAGCATGTACTCACCTCCTATTGATTGGTGCTGGTTGCGTCAGTGCCGCCCTCGGTCGCGGTGCCGGTCTGAGCGCTGGAGCTGCTGCTCGAGGCTGGCTTGCTGCTGGACGTGGCGCTGCTTTCGCTGCTGCTCGAGGAAGTTGCCCCTTCGCCGGTGGTGGTTTCAGGCTGGCTTGATGAAGTCGAGGCACTCGAGGCCGCCGGCGCGCTGGAAGACTCGGCCGGCTTGCTGCTCGACGATGAGGCCGGACTGCTGGACGACGACGAGCTGCTATCTTTAGCCTTCATGCTGGACACCAGGGAGCTCTGTGCCGCCGGGGACTTCGGCGTGCTGGTCGGGTTGACTGTGTTATTGATCCAGTTATAGCCGCTGATCAAAATGATCAGCGACACGATTGCTGCCGGTGACAGCAGCGGCGGAGTACGATAGGCCATTACTGGTCCTCCTTTGAAAACTTGCTACCTTGATTCTAACTTAAACGACCGAGGTGTGCGCTTAAGAAAGCCGAAAAGCACACAATCATCGCATTTTGGCCACTAAAAAATCCCGCCACCGCGGGATCGATTATCGGCCCAGCTTCTGCGCACATTCTGCGCACAAGCCATAAAGCTCAAAGTTGTGGCTGGCGATTTTGGCGCCAGGCAGCTGGTCTTCAAAATATTCTAACGGGCACATTTTGACTTCCTGCACCCGATGGCAGTTGGTACAGATGAAGTGGTGGTGATGCGGGTGCTGGAAGTCGCACTGCAGCTTCACAATAGCCTGCTCGTTTTCCACGTCGCTTTCCAAGATCCCCAGCTGCTCAAAGGCTTTCACATTGCGGTAAATGGTGTCATGAGACAGGCCCGGGTACTGGCTGCGCATGTATCGATCGAGCTGCGTCACCGGCACGAAACGCCCACTTTTGTCCAGATAAGCGACCAACGCCCGGCGCTGCTTGGTGACCCGCATCCCGCTTTGTTTCATTTTTTCAATTGCGATTCTTGCCTGTGACATAGTGGCCTCCGTTTTAATCGGACTGATTACGATTTAATTCAGTCTATCATATCAGGCGCGCGGTCGCAATTACGCCTTGGCCGCCGTCTGGGTCAGCTGCTGCATGAACGCATCGATCTGGCGGCACGCCTGCGGCCAATCGTCATTTTTGATGACCGTCGCGACGTCAGTAAGCCCTGCTGGCAACTGCAAGTCGCGCTTATACTCTGGCGAGGCCAGCCGCTTGGCCACCATTTCCTCGGGATCCCCGCGGCTCAATAAACGCCGCCTCAGAATCGACGGATCCTCAATCGTGAGATAAAGCACGGCCAGCTGATCGCCCAACTGTCGCGCATAGGTCAAGGCCCCCTTGGTGTCCAGCACGATCGAGACAAAATCTGCATGCGCCCAGGCGCGATTCAGGGACTCATAGGAACTGCCGTACTCGTACCCCGCATAGGTGACGTGCTCGATGTAATGATTCGCGGCAAAGCTTTCTGGCGTTTCAAAAAAGTAATCCACACCATCCACCTCGCCCGGCCGCCGCGGCCGGGTGGTGTGGGTCATCACCCGGTCAACGCCGTAGTGCTTTTTTAGGTAGGAAGAAACGGTGGTCTTACCAGTGCCGGTCGCGCCAGTGATCACGATCAATTTGCGCTGCATGAGTGCCCCTCCTTGGTTGTTAGGCCCATTTTACCTTAAAACCAGCAATCAAAAAAGCCGGCAAATCGCCGACCTCGTTGAGTGAATGTTTAGTTGGTTAGATCCGGCGGGCATTGGTTGGCGTCCATGAACCGACGCTCTGAGTCGTCACGGTCTGGCCAGGATTTGGCGCGTGAACAAAAGTGCCACCGCCGATGTAAATCGCAACATGGTAAGCTGGCGCACCCCAGAACAGCAAGTCACCCGGCTGCAGATTGGAAAGTGATACCGGCGACCCGATCTGCTGCAGTTGTGAAGCCTGGTGAGGCAGGCTGCCAAGCCCGGCGAGCTTAGCGGCGTAAACCACTAACCCGGAGCAGTCAAAGGATGAAGGACCAGCAGCGCCCCAGACGTAAGGTTTCCCGCGCTGAGCGAGTGCCGCGGCCACAAAGCCGGACATGTTACTGCCGTAATGAGCAGCCGGCGTCGCCGACGCAATCGTCGTCGCAGCGGAAGCGGCCGTGTGATGACTCGTTGCCACCACTGCAGCTTGTGGCTGGGCCTTAGCCGCGTTGGCCTGGGCAACCAGTGCGGCAGCAGCAGCAGCAGTTGCCTTGGACACCGAACTCTGCAAATTGGTCAACTGCGCTTTGTTTGCTTCGACCTGAGCAGAAAGGTCGCTGGCCTGTTTGGTGGCGCTAGCCTTCATTGTCTCAAGTTTGGCCTTATCGGCAACCAGTGTGGCTTTACTGGTAACCAGCTGCTGCCGCTTGGCTTCCTGCTCGGATTTCAGTGATGCGACCTTCGCCTTTGCTTCCTGAACCGCAGACAGGGCTTCCTGGCTAGCTTGGTTCAGCTTGTTGACGGTGAAGCCGCGAGAAACCAAATCGGACAAGTTCTTGGCGTTCAGCATGAAGTCCATGTAGACGTTACCAGTAACGGAATCGCCCACCTGTTTTTGCAGCGAAACCAGTTGGCGCTTCAAAACCGCTTTACGACTGTTGACCTCAGCGGTGGCCTTCTGAATCTGGCCATCGTAATCGGCGATCTTAGTCTCAGCGGCATCGATACTGTCCTGGGTGTTTTGAATCGAAACGACTTTGTCAGAGATTTGGTTGTTGATCTTGCTGACATTAGCCTGCGCATCCTGCAACTTGGTCACAAGTGCCGCTGTGGCCGACTGGTTCTTCGAAACGGCACTCTTCGCGTCGCTGACAGAATCAGCGGAAACGATTGTCCCGGTACTTAAGGTGCCGGCACTCAGCAGTGCAGCCACCGCGATAACTGATAAGGCTTTGGAAATTTTCATTAAACATTCACTCCTCAATGAATCAACTGTAGACGAGTGTAACAAGCGAACGTTACAGAGGTGTTACAGCGAGGTTAACAATCAAAGACTGTCAGGTCGCCATTTGTTGCAATATGGCAAATGCAACATTTCCCCCACTTTCGAGAGGTGTACACGCACAAACCAGAGAAGAAAACAAGCCAAAATTGGCACAGAAAAAAGCTCACACCGAGATGCGAGCTTACATTGCGAAACCGATTAAAGCCGCCGCGCAAAATTTGGTCGGTAGCCGTTGATACTGGCCGTGTGTACGCGATCGCCAGGCTTAGGCGCGTGCACGTATGTGCCACCGCCAACGTAAATGGCGACGTGGTAGGCCGCGCCAACGCGGCCCCAGAAAAGCAAGTCTCCCGGCTGCAGACTGCCCATTGAAACGTTTTGCCCCATCGAGCTGAGGGCCTGGGAAGTGTGGTAAGTGCTCAGCGCCGGGATGCCAGCTGCTCGTCCAGCCACGTACACTAAGCCGGAACAGTCAACCCCAGCAGTGGTCTTACCACCGGAAACGTATGGCACCCCTTGCATCGCCAGGGCATTTGCCACCAGCGAGCCGCCATTGAGGGTCGGCCGGGACGGCGCAGCCTGTGTGGCTGGTGTTGCGGTCTCCTGAACCAGCGCCTTGGCTGCCGAAGCAGTACGCTTACTCTTGGCGCTCGTCAGCGCAACGAGCTGCGGCTTGCTGGCGGCCACTTTTTCTTGCAACGCAGTGGCGTCCGCTTTGGCCTGTGCGGTCGCCTTATCCAATTGAATTTTAGCCGCTTCCAGCTTAGCCTGATTAGCCACTAACTCGGCCTTTTTCGCTATTTCCGCCTGCTTCAACGTCTCCGCCTTCGCCTTGGCGTCTTGAATGGACTGAAGCGCCTCCTGTGAGGCCTGGTTAAGCTTGTTAACCGTAAATCCTCGGGCCACCAAGTCTGAGAAGTTCTTGGCATTGAGCAAAAAATCGACGTAGACGTTACCTGTGGCCGAATCGCCGATCTGCTTTTGCAGCGCAACCAGCTGGTTTTTCAGCACCGCCTTGCGACTTTTCACCTCAGTGGTGGCGTTATCGATTTGCACCTGATATTTGCCAATTTTACCTTGCGTATCATCAATTGCCGCTTGGGTTTGAGCAATTTTGGTGACCAGGTTTGAGGCCTCATTACTGGACTTTAGGACCTGGTCCTGAGCTGCTCGCAACTGTTCGATCACGTCAGTTGGCTGACTCGTGCTTGCCGTCGGGGCCGCCGAAACCATCGTTTGGGATCCGCCGGCAATTCCGATCAGCGCGGCAGCCCCCAAAGCGGCCGCAATCTTCCCTAACCTCATATTGACACACTCCTCTGTTTTGACTGCCATCAACATATCAGTTAGAAGTTACATCGGCGTTACAGAGTAGTTAATAAACCGAGTCAATTCCCGGCGGGCAAAAATGGTTTTAGCCCAGAGCAAAAGCACTCCTGCACCACGATTCATTTATCGAATCGTGGTGCAGGAGCGCCTGTCAGTTGGGCGTCGTTTTGTGAAACGCGACAAAGCAATTTTGGCTTGCGCTCAAGCTGATTAAACTCACTTATTCAGCGCGAACCGGGACGACCTCCAGGTGCAGCTGAAAGGCCTCGGTTCGATCCATCACCGCGATGATGAAGTGATCATCGGCAAACCAGCTGACCGAAAGTGCATCGCCGGTGGCTTCCTCCAGCCGATGCAGGTCGACCGGCCGCTTGATGGCAAACGTCAGCACCTGCTCGGCCAGCTCATGGATATCCGGCAGCGGGCAGGCCGAAAGCTCCGCGTTGAGCAGCCGCAGGGCCTCGTGGCCCGCCGCCTCAAAACTGAGCAGCCGCTGGCCGTCCAGCCCAGAATAAAAGACGGTCAGCGACTGATTTTGATAAGTCGCACCAATCACCGAATAGGCCATGCCGAATTCCCCCTTTTTTATTAGTATAGCATCCTGACCCGAGGCCACGCCGGTTGCGGCCACGAAAAAAGCGACGCTGCCGCCGCTTTTTGACCTCTTCTGGGCCGGACGCTTACTTTTGGATCCGGACCAGGAAGTACTTCTTCTTGCCGCGGCGCACGATCGTGAACGCGCCGTCAAAATGCGCGCTCGGGTCCACGGTGAAGTCAAGGTCGCGCTGCTTCTCACCATTAATGGTGATGGCACCATTTTGGACGTCTTCGCGCGCCTGCCGCCGTGAAGATTCGATGCCGGTGATGTCCACCAGCCAAGTCACAATGTTTTCAGGGGCGGCCGGCGCCGTTTTGCTTGGAAACTGCTTGAAGCCCTGCTCGATTTCCTCAGCCGTCAGGTCCTGCACATCGCCAGAGAACAGTGCGGCGGAGATGGCTTCGGCCTGGTCGACGGCTTTCTGGCCATGCACGAACTTGGTGACTTCCTGGGCCAACCGGCGCTGCGCTTCCCGTTTTTCCGGATGCGTCTCAGTTGCCTCGACCAGGTCCTGAATCTCTTCTTTAGATAAGAAGGTGAAGAACTTCAGGAACTTTTCAACGTCCTGATCATCCTGGTTGAACCAGAACTGGTAGAACTCGTAGGGCGAGGTCTTTTCGGGATCGAGCCAAACCGCGCCGCCGGCCGACTTGCCAAACTTGGTGCCATCCGACTTGAGCATCAGCGGGTTGGTCAGCCCGTACACCTTGGCGTCCGGACCTTCCACCTTGTGAATTAGGTCGATGCCGGCGGTGATATTACCCCACTGATCGGCGCCGCCCAGTTGCACCTGCACGTCCTCGGTTTGGTACAGCTTCAAAAAGTCGATCGACTGCAGGATCTGGTAGGTGAATTCGGTGTATGAAATCCCGTTTTCCAGCCGGCTGGCCACCACTTCCTTGTTCAGCATCTGGTTGACCGGGAACAGCTTGCCGTAATCGCGCAGAAAATCAAGCAGGCTGAGCTTGCTGAGCCAGCTGTAGTTGTCAACGATGCGGAAATTGTCCGTGCCAAACAGGCGCTCCATCTGCGCAGTCAGCTTTTTCTTGTTCTCGTCAATGGTGGCCATCGTCTGCAGCACGCGCTCGGAATTACGGCCGGAGGGGTCGCCAATCGAGCCGGTGCCGCCGCCAATTACGATCACGGGCTTGTGCCCCATCAGCTGGAAACGCTTCAGCATCATGAACGGGATCAGGTGCCCCACGTGCAGCGAGTCGCCGGTCGGATCAGTCCCTACGTAAATGCCGACGTGCTTTTCAGTCGTTAATTTGCGCAGGCCGTCCTCATCGGTGAGTTGATTCAAGGCGCCACGCCACGCCAGCTCGTCTAAAATATTCTCTGCCATTATGTTCCTCCTATTAAAGTTACGACCGAAAAAAAGCCCTGTTTGCATCTGCAAACAGGGACGGAAAATTCCGCGGTACCACCCACGTTATGGCTAACCAGCCATCACTCTCGATGAATAACGCCATCACCCGTGGGCCATGCTGCGAAGGTGTAATTCGTCAGACAGCGAAGGTCGGCTTTCATCCCCCGCCGACTTTCTGAGGCATCCGCTGTTCAACTACTGAACTTCCGGTCGAAATATTGTCCTTAGTGTCCCACCAGAGCGGCCTACTGTCAATCCTCGTCTGCCGTTTCGGCTGCCCGCGCCCGCAACGCCGCGGTGATCCGCTCCAGCCGGTGAATCGTGTCATCAAGTGTCAGATAGTAGTACACAACGTTGCCTTCTTGGCGTGACCCCACCATGCCAATATCGTGCAGCGTCTTCAGGTGGTGCGAGGTGGCCGGCTGCGAAAGTCCTATCTCTTTCGCCAAATCGTTGACCTTGACTCCTTGACCGTCTGAACTCTGCCCCAAAATCATGAGTAATTTCTGCCGATTTGCATTGGCCAGTGCGTTCAAGTGCCCGATATCCGCCTTAAACTCAGTCAAGGCCGCCTCGTGGGCCGCCGTGTAATTGATCATCACCAACACCTCCAAAGTATTTATTGATTTATATAATACTACTTTTATTTGCCCTGTCTTGACATTTTTTGAAAATATTTTTTGCCAACAATAACTTTAGTCCCTGTCGCTTGAAAACGTTTCCCAATGGCAGGATAATAAGAGCGAATAGCGTGCCGGCATCTGGCACTCAGAAAAGAGGTTTCCCCATGACATCTACCTTTCAATTCGACGGCCTCGGCGCCAAGAACACTTTGACCATCTACAGCGGCGGTGAGCCTGGCACGTTTGACAGAAGTGTCGCCCTCGTCTCTGCGTACGCCAAGCTCCTGTCCTTCTACGACTCAAGCTCGCTGCTCGCGCAAATCAATCAACAGGCTGGCCTATCGCCGGTGCAGATTCCGGTGCGGCCGGTGTTCAACCTCATTGCGCGCGCCGTGGCGTGGAGCAAGCGTGGACTGGGATACAACGCCTTGATTGGCCCGCTGGTCGGGTTGTGGCGGATCGGTTTTGACGACGCCAGCGTCCCCTCGTCCGATCAAATCAAGGCAAAACTGGCACTGACGGATCCCGACCAGGTCATCCTGGACTCTGAGGCGCAAACCGTGTTCCTCAGCCAGCCCGGCATGGCCCTGGACCTTGGCGGCATCGCCAAAGGCTTCATCCTCGACGAGCTGGCTCACTTGTGGGCGCGCCGCGGCGTTACCGGTGGCCGCATCGACCTGGCCGGCAACCAGGTGCTGATTGGCAACAGTGAAGGCGGCGTGCCACTGTGGCAGGTTGGCCTACCGGATCCGCGCGACCCGAAGAATCCGCCGATTGCCACCTTGACCACGGCCCCCAAGGCGCTGGTCACGACCGGTATTTACTTCCGACACTTCGATCGCCGCGGCCACATCTATCACCATCTGCTCGATCCGCAAACGGGCAGCCCGGTCGAATCCGACATGGCCAGCATCACGGTAGTCGCCGATTCCGCCGAAAAGGCCGACGTGCTATCCTCTATTGGCTTCTACGCCGGCCTGCCAGAAGGCCTGACCCTGATGGAAAACGAAGGCGCCGAGGCGGTCTTCATCACCAAGGATACGCGCATCAGCCAAACCGGTGGACTGCGCGAAACCCTCATGCCGGAGATGGGCCATTAACTCAATCAGCCGTGAGTCTCTTCAACCAAGAGAACCACGGCTTTTTTAGTCGCTAGATTGAATTACCTGACCATGAGGCGAGAGCGTTGCCGCCCGCAACAGCGCCTGCTGATCAGTCGTCAAATACCGCAGATCCGCCTGCGCCGGGGTGAAGGTCAGCGGCTGATTGGTCGGGTTGAACAGCGCCACCAGCGAATGGCCGGCGGACTCACGCACCACACCAAGCCCGGCACCAAAAGTGAAACCAGTGAACGCAGCGACATTTTGCAGCACCGGACGCCGGCGCCACGCGGCGGCCTGCTGATAAATGGCCAACACCGCTTGGTTTTCTCGACCCCAAGGGTAGAACTTGCGATTCTGCGGGTCGGCCCCGCCGGTCAGCCCAGCCTCGTCGCCATAATAACCGACCTGATCGCCAGGCAGCATCGTCCACAGCGTCACCGCCTGCGTTAAGGCCGCCAGGTCCTCGCCGAAAACGGTCAGCACCCGCGGCGTGTCGTGCGTGCTTAAACTTGTGAAATTGGACTGGAAGACAGCGGGCGGATAGTTTTCCTGCAAGGTCAGTAGCTGCTTCAAGACAGCTGCAGCCGGCTGCTTGCCCAACACAAAATCTAGGATCAAGGCGCGCTGGGGATAATTCATCACGCTTTGCAGCATATCACCCATCAGGTACGGCCGCCGCGCGCCGTACGCGACCTTGCTTGAGGCATCCTCCCAGACCTCACCGATCAAGACCCGGTCAGGATACTGGTCCAGCAACCGGCGAATCTGACGCAGAAAGCCCAGATCGAGCTCGTCGGCGACGTCCAGCCGCCAGCCGTCAACCCCCAGCCCCGTCCAGTAGCCAATCACCGAGTCAGGGCCTTTGGCAATGAAGTCGTGAAAGGACTGACTCTGCTTATTGATCGCCGGCAGGTCCAAAACGCCCCACCAGCTCGCATAATCATCGGGAAAATGCTTGAAGGTGAACCAGTCTGCGTAGAGGCTCCCCGGATCCTGCGCCGCGCCGACCGTCGGGTAATGGCCAAACGCGTTGAAGTAACGTGAATCGCGGCCGACATGATTGAAGACGCCGTCCAAGATCAGATGCATCCCCCGGGCGTGCACGGCCGCCACCAGCGCCTTAAAGTCCGCAAGCGTCCCCAGCACCGGGTCGATTTTGAAGTAATCGCCTGTGTCGTAGCGGTGATTGCTGGCCGCCTCAAAAATTGGACTGAGGTACAGTGCCGTAAAACCACGTGCCGCGATCACGTCCAGCTTTTGAATGATGCCTTGCAGGTTGCCGCCG
This sequence comes from Lacticaseibacillus hegangensis, assembly GCF_003946465.1. Classification (GTDB taxonomy): domain Bacteria; phylum Bacillota; class Bacilli; order Lactobacillales; family Lactobacillaceae; genus Lacticaseibacillus; species Lacticaseibacillus hegangensis. The sequence continues at coordinate 16,967 of NZ_RHOL01000023.1, forward strand.
TAAAAGTCCCAGCGCACCACCTCACCGGCCGCATCCTTGATGTAGTAGGGGTCATCACTCAGCTGACCGTACAAAAAAGTGTTGGCCTTTGGGGCGTTCACGTGGCCATCTGCATTGCCGTTGTTAAAGCGGTCAACAAAAATGTGGTAGATTCGTGCGTTTTGATACCATGCCGGCACCGTCTCTTGGCGTGCCACCACAGTCAACTGGTACCACGGCGCCGCATCCACTGCCTGGTACCAGCTTGCCGGACCGCCGACGCCGCCGCGGCTGGGGGCGAGCACGCCATCGCCGGTCGGGCCGGCCACGGCAAACTGGTACCACCACAGCCCCACAGTCAATGCCGGCGTGCTGCCTTGAAAGGCCTCGGCAGTGTGCGCCAAACGATAACTGGCCGCCGCTTCCCCGTCTTTTCGGAGCACCAGCGACACCGTGTCGGCGTCACGCCCTTGCACCATGAAGTGAATCGCGGTCCCGGCCACCACTGCACCGCTTGGCGTACGGTCTAAAAACGAATCGTATTCCATCAGTGCCTCCTACTCGTCTGCCGGCTGGCTTGGCAGCACCTGCCAGATCTCGCGGCCGTAGCGAGCAACCGTGAAATCCGCCGCGAACTGCCCGCTAGCGGCGATGTTCGCCAAGGCGACCTTGGCCCACGCCAGTGGTGTCTGATACAGCACGTCCAGCCGGCGGGACGCCGCGACATAGCTTTCAAAATCGGCCAGCACGAAGTAATTGTCGTTATACTCCAGCAGCTCGTCTTGAATCTCGCGGCCCTCACTGGCGATCCCGGGAATGGAGCCGTCTGTCAGCATGTCCACAATGCGGTGAAGCAACGGATCTTGCTCATAAAGCGTCCGCGCGTGATAGCTGTGTTCGCGCTGCGCCGCTTCGACCTGCTGGGCCGTCAATCCAAACACGGCCATCGTGTCCTTGCCCGCCGCATCGCGGATTTCAATATTCGCGCCATCCAGCGTGGCCAGCGTCAGTGCCCCGGTCGCCATCAGCTTCATGTTGGACGTGCCCGACGCCTCGGTGCCGGCGAGCGAGATCTGCTCTGAGATGTCCGCCGCCGGAATGATCTGCTCGCCCAAACTGACACCGTAATTGGGCAAAAAGGCGACCCTGAGTTTGGCGTTGACCGCCGGATCGCGGTTGACTAGGTCGGCCACCGCGTTGATCAGCTTAATGACCGCCTTGGCGTATTGGTAGCTTGGCGCTGCCTTGGCGCCGAAGACATGGACCCGCGGCGGCCGCTCCTCACCGTTTTTCAAAGCGAGGTAAGCCTCCAAAATGCCGAAAACGTGGAGCAGTTGACGCTTGTACGCGTGCAGCCGCTTGATCTGCACGTCAAACAGCGCAGCCGGGGCCACAGTCAGCCCTAACTGGCGCTGAATCAAATCGGCCAGCCGCTGCTTATTGGCCTGCTTGGCGGCCATCAGCGCTTTCAAAAAGTCTTCATCAGTTTCAAACCGGCGCAGCTGCGTCAACTGCAGCGGGTTGCGGCGCCACGCTGGCCCAATTTTGCAATCGATCAGCGCTGCCAGCGCGGGATCCGCAATCTGTACCCAGCGCCGCTGCGTGATGCCGTTGGTCTCGTTGGTGAAGCGCTCTGGAAAAATCTGGTAAAGGTCCTTCAGCACGCTTTGCTTCAGCAGCTCGGAATGCAGCTTGGCCACTCCGTTGACCTGATGGCTGCCGATCACCGCCAGAAACGCCATGCGCAGCTGACCGTCAGCAAGCGGCGCCGCGTTGTTCACGACCAGCTCGCCGTAGCGTCTGGCGTAAGTCAGCCGAAACCGCCGGTCGATTTCCTGCGCGATCTGAAACAGTCGTGGTAACAGCCCCTGGAACACCGCCTGAGGCCAACTTTCGAGCGCCTCGGCCATCAGCGTGTGATTCGTGTAACTCATCGTCTTGACCGTCACGGTCCAAGCCTGGTCCCAGCTCATTTCCTCTTCGTCCAGCAAGATGCGCATCAGCTCCAGCACCGCCATCGCCGGATGCGTGTCGTTGATATGGATGGCGACAAAGTGCGGCAGCACCGCCAGGTCGCTATGGAACCGTTTGAAGTGCGTGATGATACTTTGAATCCCCGCCGAGACGAAAAAATACTCCTGCCGCAGCCGCAGCTCGCGGCCGGCCGAATCGGAGTCATCCGGGTACAAGATCTGCGTAATCTGGTTGACCCGCGCCTTTTCCGCCAGATTGTGAACCCGGCCTGGCACTGTCTCGGCGGCCCACAGCCGCAGCGTGTTAACCACGCCGGTGTGGTAGCCGACCATCGGCGTGTCGTAGGGCACCGCCAGCACGTCGTCGGTGTTGTGGGTGATGGCCTGCAGCGTACCGTTGGGGCGCGGCCGCAGCTCGACTTGCCCGCCGTACTTCACGATAACCGCACGGTTTTCCTTCCGCGTCTCCCACATGTCCGGATCGCGCAGCCAGTCGTCCGGCAACTCGACCTGGTAGCCGTCCACAAAGCGCTGTTGAAACAAGCCGTACTGGTAGCGAATCCCGTTGCCGTTGCCGGCCATGCCGATACTGGCCATGCTGTCCAGAAAGGCGGCGGCCAGCCGGCCCAGGCCCCCGTTGCCCAGCCCGGGGTCGGCCTCTTGCGCGTAAATGACCGCCGGATCAAGTCCCAGCTTGCGCAGGCCGGCTTCCACCGTGTCCTTGATCCCAAGATTCAACAAATTTGAGGCGAGCAGCCGCCCCGGCAGAAACTCGATGGAAAAATAATAGACCTGCTTTTGCTGCGTGCGGTCGTAGTGGTCCTTGGTCTTGGCCCAGTCATGGGCGTAATAGCGCTTGACTGTCACCGCCAGCGCTTGGTACTGCTGCTGCGGTGACAGCTTGGGCAAATCGTCGGCAAACAAGGCCAAGGCATTATCTTCAAATTCGCGGATAAATTGTGCTGTCGTCAGTGCCGTGTGTGTCCCTCCACTTTGCTACAGCTGCTGGTAAGTTGCCAAATAGTCCTTCGCCGCGTGGACCCAGTCAAAGTCCTGGGCCATTGCCTGCTGCTGCAACTGTAAGTAAACTTTGGGCTGATCCCGCCAAATTGTTGACGCACGCACCAGCGTCTCGGCCAGCACCTGCGGGGTGAAATCGTAATATGAAAAACCGGTCCCACCCCCAGTGGTGGCATCGTACGCCTGAACGGAATCGTGCAGGCCGCCGGTTTCATGGACAATTGGCAGCGTGCCATACCGCATCGCCATCATTTGCGCCAGCCCACTGGGCTCAAAGGCGCTCGGCATGACGAAAAAGTCTGCCCCGCCATAGATTTTCTGCGCCAGCCCTTCGTCAAAGCGCACCAGACTCGCCACCTTGCCGGCAAAGCGGTCATGTAAGTGATTGAAGCCCTCTTCCAGGTCGCTGTCACCAGTGCCCAGCATGACCACCTGAATGTCTTCGCCCGGCAGCAGCATAGCCAGTGCGTCAAGTAATTGGTCCATCCCTTTTTGCCGGGTCAGCCGTGACACAATGCCAAACAGCGGCACGCTGCGCTGCGGCAGGCCGACCGTTTTCTGTAGGTCGCGCTTGTCCTTGGCTTTGTCCTTCACCGTTTTGGCCGAATATGGGACCTTGAGATTTTGATCCTTGGCTGGGTCGTACAGCTTGGTGTCGATACCGTTCAAGATCCCGCGCAGCTTCCAGGCCTGCCGGCGCAAGGTGCCGTCAAGGTGCTGGCCAAATTCAGGGGTCTGGATCTCCTATGCATAAGTCGGACTGACCGTGGTGACCAGGTCAGCAAAGTTAATGCCGCCCTTGAGCCAGTTGACCTGCCCGTCCTGCGCGAACCCGTCATCGTTGAAGAACTGGCGGCCAATGCCAAAGACCGTATCCAGGATACTGGCCGGAAACCACCCCTGAAATTGCAGGTTGTGGATCGTCAGCTCGGTTTTGATGCCCTGGTACGCTTCAATCCAGGCGTACTTGTCGCGCAGCAGCACCGGGATAAACGCGGTGTGCCAGTCGTTGACATGCAGGACGTCCGGGAAGAAGTCCAGCACCTGAAGCATTTCAATGATCGCCATCTGGAAAAAGCCAAACCGGCCGCCGTCGTCCCAGTAGCCGTATAAGCCATCGCGCCCGAAAAATTCCTCGTTGTCGATCAGATAGTAGGGCACGCCGTTCAGGCTCAGCGTTTTAATCCCAACGTACTTGGCCTGATTGCCGACTTGCACCGTGAACTGGGCGCGATCCTTGAGCTTGGCCGCGTACTGCGTTGGCATTTTCTTGCCGTAGTACGGCAGCACCACCCGCACATCAACGCCGGCCTGGTGCAGCGCCTGCGGCAAGGCGTAGGCCACATCACCCAGCCCACCGGTTTTGTAAAACGGCGCGCCTTCCGCCGCCGCAAATAACACTTTAGTCATCGCGTTTCACCTCCATGGAACCTGCTCCTTGCGTCTTCTCTGTCAGCGGCTTGATCAACAGCGCCCCCATCGCCGGCAGCACCACCGCCACGCTGTCTGGCTGGCCACGCTCTGGCTTGCCGCGGGTGCGCAGGCGCCGCTGCAGGTGCGTCCACGTGCCGCCAAACCGCGCGCTTTCTGTGTTTAGCCCAATCTCGTAAAGACCGGCATGCGGGACCGGCACAATGAATTGATCTCGCTGCTCTGGCAACAGGTTCAACACCACGATCAAGCGGTCCTTGTCTGCTCTGCCGCGCCGCTCGTAGGCGATCACATCACTGCGGTCGCCAATCGTGATGTTAATGCCATGCGCCTGAAAATCTTCCTGCCATAGCGCCGGTGTCGCCTGGTACAGGTGGTTCAAGACCGTCGTGAAGGTCTGCATCTTCTCATTCAACGGATCGTTTAGGTCCACCCACTCAAGCTGACTCCAGTCGCGCCATTCAAGAAACTGGCCCCACTCGCTGCCCATAAACAGCAGTTTTTTGCCCGGGAAGGTCATGTGCCAAACCGCCATGGTCCGCAGGTTGGCAAACTGGTTGTAACGGTCGCCAGGCATCTTGTGCATCAGCGACTTTTTGCCGTGCACCACCTCGTCATGTGAAAACGGCAGAATGAATTGCTCGTTTTGCATGTAGACCCAAGAAAACGTCAGTTGGTCAATGTGCGCCTGGCGTGCATACGGGTCCGTGCTGAAGTACTTGAGCGTGTCGTTCATCCAGCCCATGTTCCACTTGTAATTGAACCCCAGGCCCCCGGTGTCAATTGGGGCCGAAACCTTGGGGTAATCCGAACTTTCCTCAGCGATCATGAGTACATCTGGGTGCGCGGCGAACACCTGCGTGTTCAGCCGCTTCAAAAAGGCGGTGCCTTCCAGATTCTCCCGACCGCCAAAGCGATTGCGATCGTGTTCTTTGCCGGCATCGTAATCCATGTACAGCATGTTCGACACAGCGTCGACGCGCAGGCCGTCCAGGTGGCACCAGTCCAGCCAGAACATCGCCGAAGACAGCAGGAAGCTTTGCACCTGTGCCTTGCCCAAGTCAAAGTTCCAAGTGCCCCAGCGGACATTGTCGGCGCGGTGCGGATCGGCGTACTCGAAGGTCGGCGTGCCGTCGAACTGCGCCAGGGTGTCGGTGTTGCGAATGAAGTGCCCGGGCACCCAGTCCATGATCACGCCCAGCCCCAGCTGGTGCGCTGCGTCGATGAAGGCCAGAAAATCCTCGGGTGGGCCAAAGCGGCTGGTCGGGGCAAAATAGCCCATCAGTTGATATCCCCAGCTCGCATCCAGCAAGTGCTCCATCAGCGGCATCAGCTCCAGGTGCGTGTACCCAAGCTTTTTGACGTAAGGCAGCACTTCGTTGATGGCCTCGCGGTAGGTGATGTAACTGCCGTCCTCGTGCCGTTTGAACGACCCCAAATGCAACTCGTAAATGTTCAGCGGGCGGTCATACGACAGGTGGTCCTTGCGCTGGGTCAGCCAGGCAGTATCCTGCCAGGCGTGCTGGGGCAGATCAGTCAGCTTGGCGGCAGTGCCTGGCTTTTTCTCGAACGCAAAGGCAAACGGATCGATTTTTTCGACAATCTCACCCGTGCGGGTCGTCACCTGCACCTTGTAGAGCTGACCGACGTCGCCTGCGTGCTCGCCAAGCCAGCACCCAGTTTCACCAACCGGCTTTAACGCTGTCGGCTGCCAATCAGAAAACTCGCCAACAATTGCGACGGCCTTGGCGTTTGGGGCCCAGACCAAAAACTGCCAGCGACCCGGGCCCACACGGTGCGCGCCAAAGCGCCTGAAGCTCTGATTATCATCGCCGCGATTAAACAAATACAGCCACTTGGCTAGCGTCTCATCCATGACTGTCGCCCCCTTGTCACCGCGAGTATATCATGTAAGCGCCATCAATAGAGAAATAAGGACTTATGTATGGTCTCAGAAACTAAATGAAGGCACGACAAAGACACCATCCCTTTCGACATGGTGTCCCGCGCCACCGTGGTTGCCCCGGTGGCTTTTTATTGCAGAGTCGCCCCTGCCTGCTATCCCCGTCGCGTTGCCGCTTCGAGTCTCTTTATTAAGTTAGGAAAGTGATAGCAGCATCCTGCCATGCGTCCTGAAAGGACCCCACGCGATTAACGTGGTCTTCATAGCCAACCAGCTGGCGGCTCAGCACGCCGGGTCAACCTCACACTGAGGTCGGATTGCCCGGTAGTCGGCGAGTGGTGCTGATGGGGTTGTTCCTTCCCCACCCACTCGTCATCCAGACATAGTATTGCACACAATGAAACCGCTGTCAACTAATTTTTGCTATTTTTTCTCGTCCGCGTTTGCGCCCTCAATGCCAGCCTTACGACAAAAAAAACAGCCCGCTGCTTGTGCAACGAGCTGCCCGCCGGCTTAGTGCCACCGGTGATGTTTATCGAGGCGATCCGCGACCCGCTGAGGATTGCGAATGGTCTGAACAATTTCGTAAATGAAGTACGCACAGATGGCAAACGTCGAAAGGGTCACAATGCCCCAGCCGAAGCGGCTGATGTCATTGATTGCCAGCATCAGCATCAATACCGCACCAGCGATACTGATCCAGATACGCCGCGGATTGCCAGCGGCAGGTTTCCTTTTCTCCATGTCTACCCTCCTTCGCACTGAAAACTAAGCTTCGGTTGAACCTGCTTCGTCCATCTTGGCTTCCTGAGCGGCAACGCGTTCGGAAATCTTCATGAATGGCAGGTAAAGCAGAACGCCGACAGCGATGACGATGATCTGAACCACGACCGCACGCCAGTCACCAGCAGTGGCAAGCCATGGACCGATAACCGGCGGCGTGGTCCAAGGAACCAGCACGACCATTCTGGAAATCAGACCGGCAGCCGTTGCATAGTAACCAATCAAAGTCCCAACAATTGGGAACAGAACGAATGGAATCATCATTGGCAGGTTAAAGACAATTGGATAACCAAAGATCATTGGTTCGTTGATGTTGAAGATCCCAGGGCCGAGAGACAAAGCCGCGACCTGACGGGAAGACTTCACTTTACTGAACAGCAGGATCGCGATGATCAGCGAAATCGTAGAACCAGAGCCGCCGACCAGGGTGAAACTGGAAACAAAACTGGTGTTGATAATGTTAGGAATTGCCTTGTGAGCAGCATAAGCCGCCATGTTCTGGTTCATGTTGATCAGAACCAGCGGATCGAGCAGAGAGCCGGAAAGGACAGTCTGGTGAATCCCGAAGGTAAACAGCAAGTTCGCAAAGAAGTAAATGATGCAGTAACCAACCAGGCTGGTGTTGAACCCACGCAGCGGCTCCTGGATCCAGGTCTTGATCAGGCCGATCAGGTCGGAGTTGAAGATCCCGGAAAGAAGGGCGGTGATGATCGCGAAGATGGACATCAGGATCAGGGCTGGAAGCAAAACACTAAATGACGCCGAAACAGCCGGCGGCACGTTTTCGCCCAGGTTGATCTGCAACTTCTTGATGCTGGCGAGCTTGACGAAAATCGTCGTGGCAACCAAGCCAACGATGATCCCACCAAACATGCCCTGCGTGCCTGTCCACAGTGTGGAGTAAGCGCCGCTGACAGTCACAGCCTTGCCAGCCAGTGTAGTGGCTGGAATGGACTGCGGCATCACGATAAACGTGGAAGCTAGTGACATCGCCGCGGCAGCGATTGGGTTGTCGAAGTTCATGTTACGGGCCAGGCAGTACCCGATCATAGGTGCAACCAGGATGCCGGCGACGTTCAAGGTCCCATTGGTAATGGCGTTGCCGAACACCTGCCACTTGGCAAGTGTTGCGCCTTTAAACAGCCACATGAACACGGTGTTGTTCAGCATCGTGCCAAGGCCGGCGATAATGAAGACCGGCAGGATGACAGCGAACGCATCACGCAATGAGCGCAGATACAGTAGGTTGCCAAACTTGACCGCGATCTCCGTAAACTTGTTCAAGAAGGCATTGTTCTGCAACTTCTCGGACGAGGTCTCTTTGGCCATAAATAATCCCCCTTTTAGATACATCAAAACAGTGAAAAAATAGCTAGAATCTTTAGCTCAGATCTGCCCCATTGGTTTCAATCACGTGCTTAAACCACGCGTACGACTTCTTCGGAACCCGCTTAAGGTCCTTCAGATCTGAATTGGTGCGGTTGACATAGACCATGCCGTAACGCTTGTCCATGTTGCCGCTGGAGCTAGGAATATCGATCAGCCCCCAGCCGAGGTAACCGATGACGTCAACGCCATCTTCGAATACCGCATCCTTGAGCGCTTGAATGTGCACACGGTGGTAATCGATCCGGTAGTCATCCTGGATCTCCTGGCCGGTGTAGTGTTCGCGGATGCCAATCCCGTTTTCAATCGGGAACATCGGCACGTGGTACTGATCGTAAACTTTGGTGAGAATGTCGCGGAAGCCGAGCGGATCAACATTCCAGCCCCACTCGTTGACCTGCAGCCCGGGCACTTGCTCGGAGCCGTAGTCGAGATAGTGGTTGACGATCGTGTTGATCGGCACCTTGTCGGAGTTGATCTGGCCGGACCGGTAGTAGGAAAAGGCGATGAAGTCGCTCTTCAGCTGCTTGAATGCGGCCTTGTCGGCATCGGTGAAGTCCATGTCGATAGCGTGGTTCTTGACGAAGGTCATAACTTCCGTGGAGTACTGGCCGTTAACGAACACGTCCAGCAGGTTCTTGTTGAAAAACTCGTCGATCTGGCGCGCGTAGAGAATATCGCGCGGCTTGGAGCTGGCCGGGTAAACCTCACTGTAGGCGAGCATGCCACCGATTTTGGCGTTGGAATGCTCGTGCAGGTAATTGGCGACCTCGGCGTGGGCGACCATCACGTGGTGGGAAATGGTGTACAAAGCGGCATCGCTCCGTTCACCATCTAGGTCACCAGCGATGCGGTACGCATCCGGCATGAAGTAGAGGTTTTGCTCGTTGAACGTGATCCAGTACGGAACCCGATCTGCGAACTCATCGACCATCTTCTTGCCGTAGCGGACGAACGCCTCAACGACGTGGCGACTGGCAAAGCCGTTGTACTTTTCGGCTAAGGCCAGTGGCATGTCAAAGTGGTACAGGCAAATCATCGGGGTGATCCCGGCTTTAATGAGCTTGTCGATCAAGTCGGAATAGAATTTGATCCCTTCCTCGTTGAAGTCGCCATCGCCGGTCGGGCAGACCCGGCTCCAAGAAATCTGGAACCGGTAAGCATTCATGCCCTGATCGGCCATGAGCTTAATGTCCTCGTCGTAGCGGTGGTAATCGTCAATGGCAACGTGCCAGTCCGAAGCGTCCTTCGAAGCTGGGCGGTCGTCGTACACCGACTTCCCTTTGCCGCCTTCGTTCCAGCCGCCTTCTGTCTGCATGCTGGAAGTGGAATTGCCCCATAAAAATCCTTTCGGTAAAGCTTGACTCATGCTGCGCAGCCTCCTAATCATTTCTTGGATCCGGTTACATTATGGCGCTTTCATGCGGGCGTGTAAACACTTTTTTTCTATTTGTGTATACTTTTATTTTTAAAAGAGAAAGCAGCTGAAGTTATGAAAGGGCTGTCGTATAATGAAATAAGCAACCACTATCTGGAAAGGAGCCAGCCCGCATGTACAAGTATCAGCAGATCGCCCAATCGCTGCACCAGATGTTCACTGATGGCACCTATGCCCCTGGGGCCCTTCTGCCAGATCAGGAACAGCTGGCCAAGCAGTTTCACACCACACGCATCACGATTCGCAAGGCAATCCAGCTGCTGATTGTCGAAGGCGTGGTGTATTCCAAGCGCGGTGCCGGCACCTTTTTGCGCAAGGATTACCGGGCCACCACTGGCGGCATTTCGCCAATCGACCAGCCGCTGGGGACGACCGCGACGCAGCCTGGCCACAAGGTCACCAGCAAAATTCTCGGCTTTGCGGCGCGGATGCCCAACGAAAGCGAGCAAGAGGCGCTCGTCATTTGCCCCACCGACCCGGTTTACGTCATTGACCGCGTCCGCTATGTCGATCAACAGCTTTTTTCCTACGAACACACGATTATGCCCACGGCGATCATGACCATCACGGAGGACATGCTGAAAGGCTCGATTTATGCCGCCTTAAAGGCTCACGGCATCGCCATTGCCGGCTCGCACCGCACGGTATACGCGATCAAGGCCACCGAAGAGGACGTCAAGGCCATCGGCGCCGCACTCAACGATCCGGTCCTGGTGATCCGGCAGGTCAGCTACTCCGTCGAAGGCGAACCATTCGAGTTCTCGGAAAGCCACTTCCCGTACGAAAACGCCAGCGTCACCGCGGACATTGAGCTCGACCCGCGCCAGCCGGCCAAATAATCAGTTTGAAATGACAAGCGCCCCTGATCCCCGATTCAGTTGAATCGCGGGCCAGAGGCGCTATTTTGATCGCGGCGACCAGGTCATGGCTTGCTGCGTCGCGCGAGGCTTACGGGCCCTCAGGCAGGCTGCGGCGTCAGATCAGCTTTTTTTAGAATGGTCCGGTTCTTGCCGATCACCAGTGGCGCCTCGGGCTTGCCTTCCAGCTGCAGGTTCGGGCCGATCACGACTCCTTTGTCCAAGATCGCATATTTCACCGTCGAGCCGGTCGAGATCTTGGCGCCCTGCATGATCACACTGTTTTCTACCGAAGCACCTTGGTGGACCACCACACTGCGCGAAATGACGCTGTGGGTGATCTTACCTTCCACATAGGCCCCGGTGCCAAGCAGCGCATCGTTGACCTCGGCGCCGCGCGCAAAGAAGGTCGGCACCTCGTTTTTGCTCTTGGTGAGCACCGGCACCGCGGAAAACATCAGCGACTGGTAGTTGGCGTCATCCAGCATCCCCAAGCTCGCCTCAAAGAAGCGCTGCATGGTGGTGACCCGGGCCAGATAGCCAGTGTACTCGAACGCATTGGCGTTGTTCGCCAGCACGTAATCGCGCAGCAGCTCTGGCAAGGTCACCAAGGTCTGCGAGCCGGCCGCCACGTCCAGCAGATCGATCAGATCCGCCGTTGCGAGGAGATAGGTGTCCATAAAGGCGGGCACAGTATCGCTTGGCCGTTCGCGCCGGTCTTTTTGGCGCAGAATCGCACTGGCGGTCCCCTGCTCGGACAAAGTCAGGGTCCAATCGTCTGGCGCACTGGCGGCTTGGGGGATCTTCTTGTACACCAGCGTGATCGGCGCCTCGCCGGCCTCATGATAGGCCAGCACCGCGGTCAGGTCGACTGAGGCGATGTTGGAGCTGCCGATGATTACGGTGTAAGTCGACCCGCTGCGCCGCAAAAACGTGATGTAGTCGTCATAGTACCGCTGGCGCAAGACCGGATCACTGTAGTCACGCGTCGCAATGTACGGAAACATGAAGACGCCGCCCTGGATCAGATCCAGGTTCCAGGACGCGCCGTCGCGGATGTGGTCTTGCACCGATCGCTCCGACTGCGGCATGAACAGACCCACACTGTGGACCCCGGCGTGAGTGACCGCACTGAGCGGAAAATCGATCAGGCGGTAGCGGCCGGCAAACGGCAGGGTCCCCACCGGCCGGTTTTCAGTCAACGGCAGCAGCGCCTCGCCATCTTCGTTGAGGTCGATGACGGCGCTCAATTCTCCAAGTGTCATGCTTTCTCCTTTCTGCCCACGGCTTCTCCGTACCCGACCACCGCAATGTCATCGGCTTTGCCGATCACTTCGCCGTTATCGCCGACAATGGCATTCTCGCCGATGATGGCGTGGTCGATGGTGACATTTTTTCCAATTGTGGCGTTGGGCATGATCATCGAGTCCTTGACCGTACTGCCCTCACCGACGCGCACACTTTGCGACAGCACGCTGTGATCCACCGTGCCGGCGATGTAGGAGCCATCCGTCAGCATCGAGCGGGAGACCTTGGCTGTCTTCGTCAAGAACATCGGCGGCAGCGGCTCGGTTTGCGAAAAAATCCGCCAGCTGCGGTTGGCAATGTTCAGCGAATTGGTCGGTGACAGGAACTCCATGTTGGCTTCCCACAGCGACTGGATTGTCCCGACGTCTTTCCAGTACCCGTGAAACGAGTACGCGTAAGTTGGCTCGTTGTGCGCCAGATAAGCGGGGATCACGTCGTTGCCGAAGTCTTCCATTTTACCGTCTGTGGCGTAACTTTCGGTCAGGTAGCGGCGCAAGGTCGGCCAGTCAAAAATGTAGATCCCCATTGAAGCCAGGTTGGACTTGGGTTCCTTAGGCTTTTCCTGAAATTCGATGATGCGGTCCGTGTCATCGGTATTCATGATGCCAAAACGCGGCGCGTCGGCCTTAGGAACTGGCATCACTGCCACTGTCAGCGCCGCCTTCTTCAGCTTGTGGGCTCGCAGCATCCGCCCGTAATCCATCTTGTAAATGTGGTCACCGGACAGCACCAGGATGTAGTCGGGATCGTAGGAGTCGATGTAGGCGATATTTTGGTAAATCGCATGCGCGGTCCCTTCGAAGAACTTTTCCCCTTCGCTAGAGGCGTACGGCTGCAAAATCGTCACGCCGGCGCCGGCAACATTCAAGCCCCACGCCGCGCCGTTTTGGATGTGGCGGTTCAACTCAAGCGGCTGATACTGCGTGATCACGCCGACGGTATCGACCCCGGAGTTGGCCAAGTTGCTCAACGTAAAATCGATGATCCGATAGCGGCCGCCAAATGGCACCGATGGCTTGGCCGTCGTGCGCGTCAGTTTGCCTAAGCGCGTGCCCTGGCCGCCTGCCAGAATCATCCCCAACATTTCAGTCCGCATATTGCTCCCTCCTTGGCGGCGAGGGCCTGCCTCCCAGTGACGCAGCGCGCCTCGCGGATTCAATTGAAGCGTAGCACGAAATAAAGCGCTTACCTAATGAAAAGACTCGAAATTTTGCGAAAAAAAGGGGCCCGGCGCGTCATCCCAGTGATCCGCCGTGCACCTCAGTGGCCTCAACGGCCAAAATAAAAGCGTCGGGGTCAATTGCCCGGATGCCATCGATCAACGCGCGAAAGTCCGGCTGCTCAACCACGATCATCAGCATCGTCCCCGGCGTTTTAGAAAAGCCGCCCACCACTGACTGCAGCGTCAGCCCGTGATCGGTGCGCGCCTGGACGGCGGCGGTGATGGCCGCGTGCCGCTCGCTCATCACGTAAACGACCTTCTTACGGTCCAAACCAGTTTCCACAGCGTTCATCACTAAGCTGCTGAGGCCGATGGCAAAGACCGCCAGCACGAAAGCCTCAATGCCCGCGACCGGAATGTTCAGCAGACAGATCAGAAAGTCCACTGCAAACAGCCCAATGGCCGGCTTGAGCCGCAGATATTTTTGCAAGATCAACGGCGGCACGGTGGTCCCGCCGCTCGACGCGTCGATGCGATAGATCAACCCGACGCCCACCGCGAAAATCACCGACCCTATGATGACCGCCAGCAGCCGATCTGCCACGATCATTCTCTGCGGGATCAGGGCCAGCATGACCGGCAGGCCGACGCTGCCGGCGAGGATACGCCGAAACGTCCCGCGGCCGAGCATGAACCAGGCCAGTATCAGCATCAGGCAGTTAAAGGCAAGCGTAGTCAGCCACAGCGGCACACCAATACTTTCCTGAACGATGATGGCCAGTCCGGTCGCGCCTCCCGCGGCCACACCGTGGGGCGCGTAGAACAAGTTGATACTGCCGGCAATCAGACTCAGGGCGATCAGCAGGAGCAGCCCGCGGCCGGCCGGAGTAGTTAGCTTATTGCGCATGGGTCACCTCTTTCGTTTTGTCATCACTGTTACCAATAGTTTAACAGGAAATTGCGGCGGCAGTCACCTGCCCCCGGTTGGTCCCGCAAGCTGGCGACCAATTTTTCTCTATTGTGACATAAAATTGGCCAAAACTGTTGCAACCGCTTTCTCAAGATGTTACATTGTAGGCGTAGTAATTGTCTACAACTGTTATCAAACCAATACAAGGAAGTGCAATCATGACAAACACAGTTCCCGCCAGTGTCGCGATGCTTAAGGTCTTAGAGGCGTGGGGCGTCAAGCACGTCTACGGGTATCCCGGCGGCTCCTTCAACTCCACTATGTCGGCCCTGGAGCAAGAAAAGGCCAACATCAAGTACATCCAGGTCCGCCATGAACAGGTGGGCGCACTGGCTGCCAGTGCCGATGCCAAGTTGACCGGCAAAGTTGCGGTCACGTTCGGCTCCGCCGGCCCCGGTGCGACCAACCTGCTGACCGGCCTGTACGACGCCCGTGAGGATCACGCGCCAGTGCTGGCCCTGGTTGGGCAGGTGCCGCATTACAACATGAACTACAACTTCTTCCAGGAGTTTGATGAGGGCCCGATGTTCGCCGACGTGGCCGCTTACTGCCGCACTGTGATGACCCCGGAAAGTCTGCCATACGTGGTCGATAAGGCCATTCGCGAGGCCTACAAGAACCGCGGCGTGGCTGTCGTCATCATCCCCAACGATTTTGGCTACGCTCAGATCCCTGACGTACCATACAAGTCCACCAGCCCGTCGGACAACAAGCCACAGCCCCAGCCAGTGGCCACAGATGAGGAAATCGACCAGGCGCTGGCGATGATCAAGGCCGCCAAACGCCCAGTGTTCCACGTTGGCCGCGGAATCCAGGGCGGCGGCGACAAGCTGATTGCACTGTCCAAGAAGTTGCAGATTCCAATCATTCAAACCGGGCTGACCAAGGGCATGATTTCTGAGGACTACGAGGGCAACATCGGCTTTGTCAACCGGGCCGGCGCCAAGTCAGCCAACGAGATCATCGATATCGCTGATTTAGTGATTGCCATCGGCGCGGACTTTCCGTTTGCCAACAACGTCTACACGCGCCACGATTTTAAGTTCATTCAGGTCGACAACGACGAATCCGAATTCGGCCGGCACCACTACATCGACCTGGGCATCTGGAGCGACGCGACCCAGTTCGTTGAAAAAATGCTCGACCGGTCCACCGCCGTCGCACCGACCGCCTTTTTCAAGGCGGCAGTGGCAGACAATCGCAACTGGCAGGCCTACCTGCAAAAGCTCGCCACCCGCACCACCGATCCGCTGGAATTTGAGCCGCTGTACCACGCACTCAACCAGGTGACCAACGAGAAGACCGTCGTGGCCTTGGACGTGGGCGACAACACCATCAACCTGCTGCGCTACATGAAAGTCACCCCGACCAACAAATGGACAGTCTCCGCCCTGTTCGCTTCCATGGGTGCCGGCATCCCCGGCGCGATCGCCGGTGCACTGTCATACCCAGACCGCCAGGTAGTATCGATCTCTGGTGACGGCGCCTTTTCGATGGTGATGCAAGACTTGATCACTCAGAAGAAGTATCACCTGCCGATTCTGAACATCGTGACATCCAACACCACGCTGGGCTTCATTCGCGACGAGCAGGCCGACATCCCGGGGATGCATGACTACTCCGGCATCGACCTGGAAGATCAGGACTTCGAGAAGATCGCCGAAGGCATGGGCATCGAAGGCGCGACCGTCACCAAGTCCGCCGACCTGCCCGCGGCCTTTGCGAAGGCCATGGCAGTCACCAGCGCCGGGCGCCCGTTTGTCCTGAACGCGAAGATCACCTTGAAGCGCGGCTTCCCAGTCGAAGCGCTCAAGGTCAAAATCGTTGACGGCAGGGTCGTCGAAACCGTAGCCCCAGAGTTTAACGCCAACGATGCGGAACAGTCGGTCGACTCGCTTGAGGACCTGTTTGCCTATTACGATGGCGAAGAACTAAAACCGCTGCAGTACTTCCTCGATCAGGAAGGCGTTCAGCTCTAACTGCATTGCCCCTTACCTCCTAATAAACTTTTGCCGAAAGTTTGCCGGCCGCCAAGTGCGGTCGGTTATTTTAATACGCTACAGCTTGTGTTCGGTCACTTGCGCAGCTGTTTCTTTTCGGAGCGTGCCAGCCCCAGGTTGCACTTTTTTTAAGTTGGCAAACCGCCTCTTGCATCGGGCAAAAATTACCCGTAAAGTGAGGACAATAAGGGGGCGTCGCACATGCGGAAACGACTGATGATCCTCATCGCGATCATGTTCGCCGCCCTGGCCTGGATCCCGCTGCAACCGCTTCACGCGGCGACGGTGCGCCAGGTCCCGACCTTGTACCTGCACGGCCACCGCGCCGGCCCCAACGCCATGAACGCGCTGATTCAAACTGCCGAACAAGAGGACCACGCCACCAGCGTCCTGACTGCCACCGTTAATAACGACGGCGCAGTCACATTCAGCGGCGACTGGCCTGCAGACAGCCACCGGCCGCTGGTCAAGGTCGTGTTCGTCAATAACCGGACATTGCGCTACAATCGCATCTCGGACTGGTTTCGCGACGTCTTAGTGGCGCTGCAGCAGCAGTACGGCATCAGCCGCTACAACGTCGTCGCTCACTCGCTGGGTAACGCTGCGGTCCTGTTTTACGAGCTGCGTTACGGCCAGTACCAGCAGCTCCCACAGCTGCAAAAATACGTCGCCATTGCCGGCAATTTCGATGGCATCCCCGGCGTCCACCGGCCGCGGCGCAAACACCGGCTGGGGCCTGGCGGTAAGCCGCCTTGGGTCGTGCCCGACTACCGCCGAGCGCTGGGGCTGCGCCGGCATTTCCCCGCGCATCAGGTCTCAGTTCTGAATATCTACGGCGACCTGGGTGACGGTCAGCACTGGGACGGCAAGATCAACAACGTTTCCTCCCGCTCACTTCGGTATCTGCTTGGACCGCGGCTGAAAAGTTACGAAACGCTAGAGTTCACCGGCCCTTTGGCCCAGCATCGTCTGCTGCGGACCAACCCGGCCGTGATCAAGGCCGTCGATCACTTTCTGTGGCCATAACAAAATGGACATCACCCTCTTTTGATGGTGATGTCCATTTTTCATGACCGTTCAATTGGCCCAGCTAAAGCGTAACCTTATGCGACTGGCTCAGCTTCCTTGGCCGCACTGATGGCGATCGTGCCGGCCACGACGTCGGCCTGCAAGTGCTGAACGTCTTGGTGATCCAGGTAGTAATCTGTAACCTTGTCGCGGATCTGCTGCTCGATGACCCGGCGCAGCGGCCGTGCGCCCATCGCTTCATCGTAGCCTTGTGCGATCAGCCAGGACTTAGCCTCAGGTGTGACCGTCAGGGTTAGGCCCTTCTTGGCCAGGGTCTTGTCGACGTCCGCCAGCATCAGGTCAACGATCTTGGCCAGATCAGCCTTGGTGAGATGACTGAATTCGACAATCCCGTTGAAGCGGTTCAGGAACTCTGGGCGGAAGTATGGCGCCAGGCGCTGCATCAGCGGCTCGTCCTTAGTCTTTTCACCAGTCAACGCCTCCTCACCAAAGCCGGCGTTTGAGGTCGCAATGATGACCGTGTTCTTGAAGTCGACCACATTGCCTTGGCCATCGGTCAGCCGACCGTCGTCCATGACCTGCAGCAGCAGCGTCAGAACTTGCGGGTCGGCTTTTTCAATTTCGTCCAGCAGCACGATCGCGTATGGATTGCGGCGAACCTGCTCCGTCAGCGTGTTGCCGTTGTCCTCATAGCCCACGTAGCCGGCGCTGGTACCGATCAGCTTGGACACGGCGGTGCGATCGCTGTACTCGGACATATCGAGGCGGATGATCGCATCCTTGGAGCCGAACAGATCCAAAGCCAGCTGCTTGGCCAGCTCGGTTTTACCGACCCCAGTGGGACCGACGAACAGGAAGGAGCCGATTGGCCGGTTGCCTTCGTCAAAGCCTGCGCGGTTGCGGCGAATCGCCCGGGCCACCATGTCGACGGCCTCGTTTTGCCCAATGACCTTGCCCTTGAGCCGTTTGCCGATGTTCTTGAGACGTTCAATATCATTGGCGCCCATTTGCGCAACCGGAATGCCGGTCAGGCGCTCAACAGACTGGGCCACGTCATCCGGCGTGGCGACCACCAGCTCCGCCTCGGCACTGGTGCTGTTCTTTGGCTTCTCCAGTGCTTCAAGCTCCGCCTTGAGTTTGGCCGCTTTTTCAAAGTCTTCCGCCTTGGCCGCAGCATCCTTTTCCTTGGTCTTCTGGTCGATCTGCTTTTCCAAGGTGACCTTGTCGACCACCGGATGCTTGGCCGCCAAGTGCGCAGCAGTCATGTCGATCAGGTCGATCGCCTTGTCAGGCAGCGAGCGCTGCGGAATGTACTGCATCGAGTAGTCGACCGCGGCCTTCAGCACGTCATCAGGCAGCTTAACGTTGTGGTGCTTCTCGTACAGCCCTTTGACTCCCTTCAAAATGGCGAGCGTGGTCTGCGGACTCGGCTCATTGATGGTGACATCGTTGAACCGCCGCGCCAGTGCGGCATCCTTCATGATGGTGTTGCGATACTCGTCCTGCGTTGTCGCCCCGATCACCGTGATCTCGCCGCGAGACAGCGCCGGCTTGATGATGTCGGCCAGACCCTTGCTGCCATCCTCGCCGCCGGTCGTGCCGGCGCCAAGAATCTGGTGGATCTCGTCGAAGAACAGGATGACGTTGCCGGCCTTCTTGGTTTCCTTGATCAGGTCCTGGATGTTTTGTTCAAAACTGCCGCGGTACTGGGTCCCAGCCTCAAGACTCGACAGGTCGATCGAAATGATCTGCTTGTCCTTGATGGCCTCGGGGACATTGCCTTTGACAATTGCTTGGGCGAGCCCTTCCACCACCGCCGTCTTGCCGACCCCAGCATCGCCAACCAGGATGGGGTTATTCTTAGTGCGCCGACTCAGGATTTCGGCGGTTTCCTGAATCTCCTTGTCACGCCCGATCACCGGATCAAGTGTGCCAGCTTCGGCCTCTTTAGTCAGATTGCGACCCAGTTTTTCCAGAATACCTTTCTTCTGCTGCTTGTTTTCCTGGACTGGGATCTCCTGCGCGTTTTGTACCGGCATGCGGCCGCTTTGCTGCAGCTGCGCGACCTCTTCCGGCGTCAGCTCATGACCATTGACCACATAACGCGGTTGGCCATTGCTGCCCATTTGATTCAGGACCTGATTCAGAAAGTCATCCATACCATCGTTAAAGAATGGATCATTAAATTGTGCCATAAAAATTCCTCCTTTGGCCCTGCGTCTGGCAACGCAAGCCAGGTTCATTTGTCAGTTAGTGTTCGCAAGCGGGTCATGCACGGTAATTGGACGCCAGGTCCGCAACGAAGAACTCTAGCCACGCTCAAGGCCTCGCCGCTAAACCCGCGGTCATGCGTTAAGCTGAGCTAGCCTCCTCAGTGCGCGAACCCTGCGCCCTTTCAAAAAAACACCGCCGGGCTGGCGATGTCTGAGTTTGAGCTATGGTCAGTCGCACCGCTTCGCACGCCTTCTTGTTTACATAATGTATAATACCACGATTTTAGCACTCTTGCAACAAGAGTGCTAACTTTCCTGTAAAAAAATGGCGCCTGTACCGGCGCCATTTTTCGAGGCCGAACTAATCAACTAAGCAGCACGGCATCGTCGTTCATTTCTTCGCCACTTTGTTCCTTGAACAAAGCGAGCAAGTCTGGAATGGTCAGACCCTGTTTCTTTTCCTGCGGCAAGTCGACCACAATACGGCCATGGTCCAGCATGATCAAACGCGTCCCGTACTTCAACGCGTCCTGCATGTTATGCGTGATCATCAGCGTGGTGATGTGCTGCGCCGAAACGATCTGCTGAGTCAGCGCCATCACTGTCGCCGAAGTGGCCGGATCCAGCGCAGCCGTGTGCTCATCAAGCAGCAGCAGCTCCGGCAGGTTAATCGTCGCCATGAGCAGGGTGATGGCCTGCCGCTGGCCACCGGAAAGCAGCCCGATATCAGTATCCAGCCGATCTTCCAAGCCGAGGTTAAGGCTGGCCAACTTTTCCTTCATCAATGCCAAGTCCTCGCGCTTTACGCCGCGGCGCCAAAAGTTGCGCCATGAGCCGCGCTTAAGGGCTAAGGCCAGGTTCTCCTTCACCGTCAAAAGCGGCGCGGTACCGGAGCGTGGGTCCTGGAAGACACGCGAGATCAGGTCAGCCCGCTTAGCCACTGATTGGTAAGTCACATCTTTGCCCGCGATTTTGATCTGGCCTTGTGTGACCTGAAGCGACCCCGCCACACTATTCAGCAGCGTAGACTTGCCCGCTCCATTGCCGCCGATGATGGTAACGAATTCACCAGGTTGCAGCGTCAGCTCGACGTTTTTCAGCGCGTGGTTCTCGTTGGGCGTGCCCTTTTCGAACCACTGATTCAACTTGTGTACTTCTAAAGCTGGCGTTGTCATCAGTTATTCATCTCCCGTTTGTTGGCAGCACGCTCGCGTGCCTTTTTGATTTCTTTTTCGACCAGCGGTAGCGCTAAGAAAACCACCAGCATCAGCGCGTAGAACAAGCGCAGGTAGTTGGGATCGACCCCGAGCTGCAACACCCCGGCGATAATCAGGCGATAAATCACCGCGCCGACAATGATCATCAAGAGGCGCTGCCCGAAGCTGACATTGCGCACCAGGATCTCGGCGATGATGATGGCCGACAGCGCGATGACCAAAGTGCCGATCCCCATTGAAACGTCGGCGTACCCGTTAGTTTGCGCCATCAAAGAGCCAGACAGCGCGATCAAACCATTGGAGAGCATGTAGACAATGATCTTCATGTTATCGTTGTTGATCCCATTGGCCGCGGCCATTGCCTGGTTATTGCCGACAGCGCGCGCCGCCAGGCCCATTTCAGTGTTGAAAAAGACCACCAGCAGGCCGATGACGATCAGCAGAATGACCAGCCCGATGACAATCGTGGTCATCGTGGCATCCCCCAGATTGACCATGGTGAACACTGTTTTGATGTTGGCCAGCAGCGACACGTTGGCCGCCTTCATGATGAAGAGGTTCACAGAATATAGTCCCGTCATCGTTAAAATACCAGTCAGCAGGTCAGGAATTTTCAACTTGGTGTGGAGCAAGCCGGAAACCAGCCCCGCCAGCGCGCCGCCGCAAAAGCCCAGCAGTGTGGCCGGAATTGGGCCGACGCCGGAAACCAAGGTGTGCGCAGTGATCGCCGCCCCCAAGGGAAAACTCCCTTCAGCGGTCATATCGGCGATGTCTAGGATCCGAAACGTCAGGTAGACGCCGATCGCCATGATTGCCCACAAAAAACCGGTAGAAATATTCGATGTCAGGATGT
Organism: Lacticaseibacillus hegangensis; assembly: GCF_003946465.1. GTDB lineage: Bacteria > Bacillota > Bacilli > Lactobacillales > Lactobacillaceae > Lacticaseibacillus > Lacticaseibacillus hegangensis. Next base: position 38,489 of record NZ_RHOL01000023.1, read on the forward strand.
CCATGTTAACCTCCAAAAACTGAGTGACTGATTTACTTCTCGACGTCTGCGTCGGTCAAGCCGAACACTTTCATCATTTTCTCGTTCTTGACAACGGTCGTCTTGGCCGGCTTTTCTACCGGCAAGTTGGCTACTTTCTTCCCTTTCAGGATTTTGATTGCCAGGCGCGCCGTTTGCCGCCCGAGTTCCTTGTACGAGATCCCCTTGGTCACGACCCCGCCGTCTTCGACCATGGTTGAGGCCGCACAGACGACTGGCACGTGCTTCTTCAGCGACACCTTGCCGACCGTCGGCATCGCCGCAGCGACGGTGTTGTCGGTGACCAGGTACATCGCGTCGGCCTTGCCTGCCAGCGTTTCGGTTGCCGACTGCACGTCATTGGTGGAGGCGACAGTTGCCACTGCAACCTTCAGACCCAGCTGTTTGGCCGCCTTGGTGGCGATTTTGATCTGAGTCACCGAGTTTTGCTCGGCCGCGTTGTACAGCATGCCGACGGTCTTGGTCTTTGGAAACAGCTGCTTGAGGTACTCGAGTTGTCCCTTAATGTCAGTCATGTCGGTGACCCCAGTCACATTGGCGCTAGGGTGCTGAGGATCTGAGACCAACCCTGCAGTCTTCGGATCGGTGACGGCGGTGAACACCATTGGCGTTTCCTTGTCCGCCTTCATCAAAGCCTGAGCGGCCGGCGTGGCGATTGCCAAGTTGACGTCATTTTTATCCTGCTTCAAGCGTTGGCTCATGCTCTGCAGGTTACTTTGATCCCCTTGCGCGTTGACGTAATCGATCTTGACCTTGTTGCCCTTGTAACCGGCCTTAGCAAGCTCCTGCTCAAACCCCTTGCGCGCGTCGTCCAACCCGGTTTGGTTGATCAGCTGCAAGATGCCGACCTTGACGGTTTGTTTATCGGTGCTGGCTTTGGTGCTGCTGCTGCAGCCAGCCAGTGCCAAAACAGCCACGGCGGCCATGCCCAATGCGATGTGTTTCAACTTCATCATAAATTCCTCCTAGTATGTGGTGCCGGATTCGGACTAAGCCTGGGCCGACGCTCTGTCCGCGAAACAGAAAACGCCAGCCACTCAAATTCATTCCAGTGGCTGGCGCTTGTTTTTGTCCTAGGAAAAACAAAAGCCACATGGAATGAAGTTGCTCCATGTGGCGGTAAATTGCACGTTTAAAGGTGCCGGTCATCATGGATGTAAGCCCGCGGCTTGCATCCACGATGCAAACCGCTATCCGAAAAAGCCGGCGAAAAAGTTGCGATTAAGCTGTGTTGAGATTACTTGATTCATTGTCAACACGTCCTTTACTGGCAAAGATTAACCTTTGCTATGTAAATGAGAATACACTCATCTCATCCCCACTGTCAAGGACCTTTTGGAAATTAATCACAAACTTGGTTCCGGCTCACCACGCAGAAGAGTTATTCGACGGCCTTCGCCGCCTTTTCTGCCTGCGCCTTAGTGACGCCAAACTGCGCCATGCGCTTGCTGTTGGTGACCAACGTGGCCTTAGCTGGCGCCTGAACGGCCAGGTCGGAAACTTTCTTGCCCTTGATGATCTTCACCGCCAGCTTAGCGGTTTGCTTGCCCAGGTCTTCGTAGTTGATGCCAACTGTGGCGACCCCGGCCAGCTTGACCATTGTCGCGTCAGCGGTGACCACTGGGACCTTTTTTGCGGCAGAGACTTTGCCGATGGTCGGCATTGCCGCCGCGGCCGTGTTATCGGTCGGGATGTAAATGGCGTCAGCCTGGCTGGCCAAGGTCTCTGCGGCCTGCTGGACGTCGTTTGTGGTAGCCGCGGTCTTCACAACCGCCTTCAGCCCCAGCTTGGCAATTTCCTGGCGCGCGATCTTGATCTGAACGACGGAATTTTCCTCAGCGGCGTTGTACAGCAAGCCGATTGTCTTGGCCTTTGGGAACAGCTGATGCGTGAAGTCGATTTGGCCCTTTACGTCGACCATATCGGTGACGCCCGTGGCATTTTTATCCGGCTTCTTCGGGTCGCTCATCAAGCCGGCAGACTTAGGATCAGTGACGGCGGTGAACACCATCGGCGTCTTGTTGTCCGCCTTCAGCAAAGCCTGCGCGGCCGGCGTTGCAATGGCCAATTTGACGGTGTTCTTATCGCTTTTCAGGCGGGCGGACATAGAGCTCAGGTTGCCCTGATCGCCTTGCGCGTTAAGGTTATCAAACTTGACCTTGCTGCCCTTGAAACCATCCTTGGCCAGCTGCTCCTTAAAGCCCTTGTTGGCGGCGTTGAGGGCTTGCTGATCGATCAGCTGCAAGACCCCGACCTTCACGGTTTGATTGCTGCTGGCGCTGTTGCCGCATGCGGCAAGCGCCCCAACCATCCCAACTGCTGCAACTGATAACAAAACTTTGTTCATTTTCATCATAATTTTCCTCCAGAATTTATTGCGTTCGCTCGTTTGCCGCGAAACAGAAAAGCCGGCCGCAGGATTTTCCCCTGTGGCCGGCCAGTTTCTTTCCGGAAAGAAAAAGCCACATGGAAGAGATCCTCTCATCCATGTGGCCGCTTAAAAGTCATGCTTAAACGCTGCGCCTATCATGGATGCAAACCTACTGCGCGGTCTGCATCCGATTGGCGATGCAGCCGCTATCCGTAATAGCCGTAGTAATACGAGCGATTTAGTTGTGTTGGTTTATTCATTGTCATGATCAACACTCCTTCGCACCAGTTGAACTGGTATGACAATAGAATACAAAAATTAGAAAACAATGTCAAGCCCATAGTGAAATTTTATTTTTCGGCTGTAGTTCGCCAGCGATAATGTCGTAGGTAAGTGGTAAGCCATTATGTCGCACTTCAGTCTCCTCTCTGGCATCATAGATGCTTTAGGAGGAGATCATCTATGAGAAAGGTTCAGCT
>NZ_RHOL01000024.1 GCF_003946465.1 Lacticaseibacillus hegangensis
TGAAACACCAAAGCAGCGCAGTCCCGTGTGAATCGTGGGATTGCGCTGCTTTTTTGAAATTCTATGAATAATCCAGGCTGATTTATTTGTGATCATCGTCTTTTTCACCGGCTTGGCCGTGTTTGCCTATCCGTTCGTGGCGCGAGCGGTCAACTTTGTGGTCACGGATTATCGCCTTAAACGCGACGCCGAGACGGCCAAGGAGAATGCCGCGAAGCGAGAAAAAGAGCAGAAAGAATTCAACGAGGAACTGGCAAGAGTGGGGATGCGACCCAATGCAGACGTGTTCCATCAACCGGGCCAGGGGATCCAGGATGTCAGCGCGCTGAAAAAGCACCTGATCGGCGCGGTGACGATTCCCAAGTTGAATGTCAATCTGCCGCTGTACGACACCGTGAATGACACCATTTTGGAATCCGGCGCGGCTGTGCTGCCAGGGACAAGTTACCCGACTGGGGGAAAAAGCACCCACACGGTCGTTTCCGCGCACAGCGGGGTCCCAAGCAAGACAATGTTTGACGACCTGGAGGACCTGAAAAAAGGCCAACAGTTCATCATCACCGTGAATGACAAGCACCTAGCCTACAAGGTCAACAAAATTGAGGTGATTGAACCGGACGATACCTCCAGCCTCAAGATTGAAGCCGGAAAAGACCTTGCGACGCTGATGACGTGCACGCCGGTAGGCATCAACTCCCACCGGCTGCTGGTCACCGGTTACCGCGTGCCTTACACAGAGGCGACGGCCAAGGCGGCGCGTGAAGGCGACCGCCGCGCCTGGTGGCAGAACCTCGGCATCATCGCGGCTGCCGTGGTTGGTCTCGGCGCACTGATCACGCTGATCGTCCGCGCCGTGAAAAAACATCGCGTCGTTCGCTGAGCGACTAGAGCAAAAAGAGCGCTGAAGCCTTGCCAGAAACTGGCAGACTTCAACGCTCTTCTTTTTGCATGATCAGGCTTTAAACTTGGCCAAGTGCGCCTTGAGGAAGGCACCGGTGTGACCGTCAGTGCTTTGTGCCACTTCTTTTGGTGTGCCGCAGGCGACAATTTGGCCGCCGAACCGCCCACCTTCCGGCCCAAGATCGAGCAGGTAATCCGCGTTGGCGAGCACATCCAGGTCATGCTCAATGGTCAAAACGGTCCCGCCGGCATCAATCAGACGCTGGAATACTTGCAGCAGGGTCGCCACGTCCAGGGGATGCAGGCCGACGGAAGGCTCATCGAACACAAACAAGGTGCCTTTCTGGGTTCGGCCCATGTGGGCGGTCAGCTTTAACCGCTGGGCTTCGCCACCCGATAGGGACGGGGTGCTTTCACCCAGGTGCAGGTACCCGAGCCCCATGTCGTGCAGCGTCTGCAAAGTCGCTTCGATGGCGGCCTCGCCTTTAAAGACAGGCAGCGCGGCGTCGACCGATAAGTCGAGCAGGTCCGCGATGGATTGACCGTGCCACTTCACGTCCAGGACTTCTGGGTTGTAACGGCGGCCGCCACAGGTCGGGCAGACTTGCTGCATATCCGGCAGGTACTGAATGTCCAAGCTGATCTGCCCAGTCCCCCCGCAGGTTGGGCACGCGCCGGCAGTGACGTTGTAGGAAAAATTGCTGGCGGTGTAGCCGCGCTGCTGACTTTCCGGCAGGCCGGCAAACAGGTCGCGCAGGCGGTCCAAAATATTGGTGTAGGTGGCAACGGTGGAGCGCACATTCTTGCCGACTGGGCTGGCGTCGATGGCCACGACTCGCCGCAGTCCGCCGCGGTGCAGGTCCTTGACAAAACTCGGGGCCGGGTTGGTTTTAGTGGCTGTCAGCGCTGGCACCAGCGCGTCGAAGACCAAGGTCGACTTGCCGGCGCCGGAAAAGCCGGAAACCACGCTGAGCTGGTTGACCGGAAACTGAACGGTTAAATTGTGCAGGTTGAACCGGTCCGTGACGGTCAGGCCGTACCACTTTTTGACGGTGGTTGTCTTTGCCTCAGCAGTCGGGCGCACGATCATCTTGGCACGGCCGGTCAGGTACGGCCCAATCAGCGAGTTCGACTGTTTGGCGACTGCGGCCGGCGTGCCTTGATTCAGCAAGCGCCCGCCCGCCTCACCGGCCCCAGGGCCGATTTCCAGCACCTCGTCGGCGGCGTCAATGATTGCCGTGTCGTGGTCGACCACGACGACTGAGTTGCCTTGGTTGACCAAACTGCGCATGACGTCGATCAGGCCGGCAACATTTGCCGGGTGCAGGCCGATCGAAGGCTCATCAAGCACGTAAAGGACCCCGGTGGTTTGGGTGCGCAGCGTGCGAGCCAGCTGGATGCGCTGAAGCTCGCCGGTGGACAGCGTGGCGCCGGCGCGGCTGAGCTGCAGGTAGGACAGGCCGAGGTCGATCAGCGGCTTGAGTACCGTGGTCAGCTCGCGCAGCACATCGTGCGCCAGCGCTTGCATGTCATCCGGCAGCCAGGTGTAAATGGTCGGAATGAAGGCTTCCAGCTCGCTGAGGGTCATGTCTGAGACCTCGGCGATGTTTTTGCCGTTGATCAGCTGGTGCAGGAGCTCTGGACGAAAGCGGGAGCCGTGGCAGGTCGGGCAGACGTCGAAGCGATAGAACCGGTTCAGGCGGGTGATGGCCCGCTCGTTAGTGGTGGTGGCCATCGAGTCTTCAACGGCGTTAAAGGCATTTTCGTACATCGCATTGTTCATGTGGAAAATTTTGCCGGTCTTGGACGGAATGTTGATGGCGTAGGTCTGCTTTTTACCGTGCCAGACCATTTCTTGCTGAGCCGCAGGCAGATCCTTGAACGGGGTGTCGATGTCGATGCCGATCTGCTGGGCCACATTCATCATAAAATTGCGGCCAGGCAGGCGCCATGAGGCCACGGCCCCTTGGCGGATGGTCAGCGATTGATCGGGGATCAGCCGCTCTGGCGCAAGGGTGCGCGCAACTCCTGTGCCATTGCAGGTGGGACAGGCACCCGCCGAATTGAAGGCGAAGTCCTCAGCGCCAAACGCCTTAAACTGGGCCCCACAAACGGGACAGGTCAGCATGCCCATGCCGCTGCCTGGCTGATTTGGCAGGTCCATGAGCCGGGCGATTGTCAGCGTTGGCGGCAGCTGGTGGCCGTTGGGGCAGCGCACCGACCCCAGCCGGGAAAAGGCCAGACGCAGCACATTTAGCGCCTCGGTTGTCGTGCCGACGGTAGAGCGAATGCCAGGCACAACCGGGCGCTGACGCAGTGCAATGGCACTGGGAATGTGCTCGATCGACTCGACCTGCGCGTGGCCGACCTGGCCCAGGCGGCGCCGGGTGTAGGTCGAAAGGGCAGACACGTAACGGCGCATGCCTTCCGCGTAAAGGACGCCCATTGCCAGTGAGGACTTGCCGGAGCCAGAGCGGCCGGTGATGGCGACCAGCTGGTGCAAGGGGATGTCGACGTCGAGGCGTTTGAGATTGTGCACGGCTGCCCCGCGCACCTTAATTGCTTCTGGAATCGTGGTAGACTTAGACATTAGAAAACCTTCTTTGAGAAAAGAGTGAATTTTATGACCAATGATCATAGCGGGTTGCATCACCGCAGTATTCGCAAATTCAGTGCGGCCCCGAGCCTTGCGCAGCAGCGAGCGCTGGAGGACGTGGCCCAGGCGACGGCCTCCAGTAACTTCTTGCAGCAGGTCACGCTGATTAAGGTGACCGATCCGCAAAAGCGTCAGCAGATTGCGGACCTCACGAACTGCCCGTTTGTGGCGGGCGATGGCCTGCTTTACGTGTTTGTGCTGGACCAGCACCGCAATATCGAAACTGCTCACCTGACTGAAGACCAGGCGGCTCATTTTACCGGTTGGGCCGGCTTTTTCGGCGGGGTGGCCGACGCTGAACTGGCCGCGCAGAATGTGCTGGCCGAAGCCGAGCGAAGCGGGCTTGGTGGGTGCTTTCTGGGCAGCGTCTTGAATGACCCGCGGCAGATGATCGCCTTGCTGGCCTTGCCGCGCTTCACGTTTCCGGTGCTTGGCCTGATGGTTGGCGTGCCGGCGGAAGCGCCGCAGCAAAAGCCGCGGCTGCCGCACTCCGCCGTGGTGGGTGAGAATACCTATCCGGCCGCCCAGGACCTTAAGGATTATGATACCACCCTGAACAATTATTACCGGACCCGGGCGTGGAACGCCCGCGAGGAGACGTTCACCGATAGCCTTTTGGCGTATACAAAAACCGACCTCCATCATCGTCTGGAGATCGGTCAGATTTTGCGCGAGCAGGGTTTTCACCTGCCGCAGTGATCACTCATCGGCGCCGACCAGGACCTCATTGGCCTGGTCGAGCAGATTGATCAGCTTGTTGAACTTTTTCTTGCCGAGACCATCGCGCAGCGCGTTCATCGGCTTGAAGTAGTCATCGCTCATGTCGCGTACCGCCTGCTTGCCGGCCTCAGTGAGGGTCAGGGTGAAGCTGCGGTTATCTTCGGGGTCGATGGTCTTCATGAGCAGCTGATCATCGAGGAGCGGCCCCATCATTTTCGTGATTGCCGCCTTGGACAAGCCCATCGCCTCGGCGAGCTCAGTGGGCGTTGGCGGCACCGGTTCCGCGGCAACCCAAAACAGCAGGTTCTGCTGGGCAACGGGGCGGCCCTCGGCGCCGTCGCTGGGCGTCAGGCGGCTAAACTGATTCAGGGTCTGATTGATTTGTAAGTGGCGCAATTTCACAGTACCACGTCCTTTCGCGGCGGGCTTTCGGTCACTACCTTAAGCATACCGAGATGAAGGCGTGAAACGCAAAGGAAAAGGAGCGGCTGATGACCCAAGAAGAACAATTGATGGCCTACGCGCAAAAGGTGCTTGGCAAAGACGCGAGCGGCCACAACATGGACCACATTCGCCGGGTGGTGGCGACCACCAAGACGCTGCTCAAGGGCACGCCGACCGCTGATCCGACTATCGCGCTGGCGGCGGCGACCCTGCATGACACATACGACGATAAGCTGGTGGCTGATGTGGAAGCGGCCAAAAAGCGGACCGTGGCGGCGATGACCGCAGCCGGATTGACGGCGGTTCAGCAAACTGCCGTGCTCGCCATCATCGATCACATGAGTTTTAAGGCCAGTCTGGCGGGCAAACAGCCGCTAAGTCTGGAAGGTCAGTTGGTGCAAGACGCCGACCGGCTCGACGCGATCGGCGCCATCGGCATTGCCCGCGCCATGATGTACGGCGGCGCGCATGCCACCCGCCTGTACGACCCGGCTATGCCGCCGCGCACGCAGCTGGACGCGGCCAGCTACCGGCAAGGTGAGAGCACCATCATCAATCATTTTCACGAAAAGCTCCTGCACTTAGCCGCTCAGATGAACACGCCAGCCGCCCGGCAGCTCGCCGCGCATCGCCAGCAGGTGATGACAGATTACTTGGCCGAGTTTGGCGCGGAGTGGCGCGGCGAAAAATGAGACACTTTTTAGGCGTGTAGGGTTGCAAGGCACTGGGGATATATAGTATATTGTTTAGGCAGTTGTTTTTAGGTAAACAACCTCATGCCGTTTTAGCTCAGCAGGTAGAGCGCATCCATGGTAAGGATGAGGTCACCGGTTCAAATCCGGTAAACGGCTTTTTTTGTACTTTGTTGGTCTTCGTTGAGTAGCAGGAACGCCTATATAAAGGCATTCCTGCTTTTTTCTTTTCGTTGATTTTCGTCGCTTTTTGAGCCGAGTGGGACAAAAGTGGGACAAACGGTTCAGAGCTCAGCCAGCGCCAGCACGGCTTTTGAGGCCTGTTCGTTTTCAAAGTCTTTCAGCAAGTGGGCATATGTCGTCAAAGTGATTTGTATATTTGAGTGACCCAGTCGGTGGGAGATGTATGTGATCGTGCAGCCTTTACTGATGAGGTAGGACACGTGAGTATGACGCAGTCCGTGAAAAGTAATACGGGGATGGATGTCCAAACGGTCTTCAACAGCATGCAATGTCTTATTACATCCGTACTCACCGGGGACCTGGCCCAGTGGATTACGGAAGATGAGATTTTTGTCATCTCGCCGGCCCATCTTTAAATTGTACGCGTATTGCTCATATTTTAGCTGTTTCAGTAGTTTTAGAAGGTCATCCGGTACAGAGATGGTACGCACGCTTGATGGCGTCTTAGTGGGCTTAAATCCCGTATTATGGACATAGTCCCATGATTTACTTATAGAGACGGTTTTATTTTTGAAATCCAAGTCCGTCCATTGCAGGGCGAGAATTTCAGAAATGCGCGCGCCAGTCAGGATTCCGGTCGCAATCACGTAGTAGGTAATTGCAGATAGTGAAGCATGGTTGAAGGCGTAGGACTTGACCCTGGCGAAATCCTCCACCTCTAAGTATTTGAGACTTGCGGATTTTCCCTTGTGTCCCGGATTAACAGCTCCGCGGGTGAAATTAGAGTAAATAATTTGATCGTCAATGGCATTGTTGACCATCGTGCGCACATAGCCATTTAGTCGGCCAACTAAATCTTTTGATCGTGGTTTGCGCTCGTGTGTCTTGGGGTCAGTCGGACCGGCTGCATAGTCGTTAAGAAAGGTCTGCCAATCGCTCTTGGTTATCTCGCGGAGTTTCTGATCACCCCAGTAGCCTTCCAGTGCCTTCCGTAGCGTCTTGTAACGACTCTCAGTGATCATGGCGTGCTTGCCCTGTTTGTATGCCCCAATCCAAGTGTCCCAGTATTCTAACAGGGAAATGTCCATCCTATCCATCTGGGCGCCGCGTCGATATTTCCGCTCAATTTCTGCAGCTTCCGTAGCTGCCAGTGCTTTGGTGCGGTATCCACTATTGGAGATCACTTGTTTTACGCCGTGATTGTCGGTGTAGGCGACTCTGTATTCCCATGTCTTACCGCGTTTCCGAAATGATGCCATGATATCTACCTCCATGTGATATACTGGAGTACGCAAAGAGCGCACTCGTGGTGCTGTTTGTCCTAGCGTCTACCCGACCGGCCAAGGTTATGGGGTAGGCGCTTTTTCTATACTATATTGGAACAGCAATTTCATTGGCTATGATGTAATGCTAGCTTTTATGAGTTTCATAATATGGTCCTCCTTTATGGCAAATTATTTGTTTGATTTTGGACCATACACATGCTTAATGAATTGTGGCGTTTCAGAAAGCTTACTTTTATTCTTGATTTTCTTTATTGATACAACAATACAATTGTTAAGCTCAACTTTTTCTTTGGCAGTAAACTCTTGTGAATTTGAAATATCGAGCAAGACGGAACACTCGTACTTTTTTACTGGCACGGCTTCGAAATTAGTCCACTTCTTATCCTCAAACTTATAAATGCTAACTATTACAGAGTTTTCCATAAGCGTTCCTCCAATAAATCGTTTTAGGCATTGATTGGATAAGTAGTTCAACACCCGTTGGTCGGCTCGCACGACCATGCCGCTAGACGGGTTTTGTTGCGCAGGTGCTACTTATCTGTGTGGCGCCAGTGGAATATGAATAGCAACGAAGACACTATTAGCATGATTGCCCCGTTGAATAGCTGCTGGTAGAGGTAGATACCGGGCTGTGCGGACTTGTCGAACCAGATCAGCGATGAAATACCAGATACAACGGTGTATAGCGAAATCAAAGCAACTACAAGACAAACCAAGCATGCTGCATACATATATAAGTTCTTGATCTTCATGCTGATTCTCCTTTCAGATTAACGCCCACGGCCCGAGTTGCACGGGCCAGATAATGCTACGGGTTAGTTCAGCACGAACAGGTTAAGCTGATTTTGCCAGAGCAATAAGGTCATCGTACCCTATTGTTTTTATTTTTTCGCCTGTTGATTGCAGACTTATTGCGGACAGTTCCTTTGCACTATGCAATCCATCAGTTAAGCTATCTGATATTTGTTGGCCATCAACTAGGTAGTCAGTTTTTCTTGATACGCTGCTGGTTACACGTCCACCATGTTGGACTATAAATGCCGCTATGTCGTCCCTGCTTGCTTGGATAAATTGTCCAGTAATTGCGAATCTCAATCCGTCTAATTCATGTGATGTCTCCAGCTTGGGCCGATCAACACGAGCGAGACTATCATCTCTAAGGTGTTGATATACGATCATATTTGTTTTGCAATCTGCAATAGCGTTGTGAGACACAGATTCAATTCCAAAATAATCTTTCAGCGTTGGTAGTTTTAGATTAGGCAATTCTTCTGGAAATGTTTTTGTTCGAGCTAGTCTCCAAGTGTCAAGAGCTTCTATGTCGGTGCGGTAGAAGCCGTTACTTATTATGAAGGGGACATCGAACCTGATTATATTGTGGCCGACCAACGGTAGATTAGCTGCGAAGGCCGAAAACTGTTGCATGGCAGTCTCAATTCCTGGAGCATTTGCAACGGTATCATTGGAAATACCAGTTAAATAAACGATTTTTTCGGGGATGGGAGCATTCGGATGAATATAGCAATCGAAAGTGTCAGTAATTTTGTCATTTTTAACTTTTAACGCAGACAACTGAATGATTTCGTCATCTGCTGGCCGAAGACCTGTTGTTTCAATATCAAATACTATGTAGTCATACAGCTTCCTTCGTAGTTTGTGGACTATCGGAGCAGCGTCAGCTTTTGCTGTTGTTTGGGAGATACTAACCTCCTGAAGCTGATTTTCTGAGTTATGCGATTCATCGGGATCTTTGGGAACAGCTGTGGGGGAGTTTGGCGTATATATTTTTTTCTTGGATGAAACCGCGTGCTTGTATAAAAGCAGATAAATTAAAATGACAGACGATCCCAAAACCAAAAATGCCCAGTATTTAATAACTAGCATAATCACAACAACCAGTATCAGAGATCCAACGCAGCCTAAGCCCGATTTGCTTTTCATTTTCATTCCTCCACGAGTATCTATGAATAGTATTGATTTATAGATTCGAGTGCCCATTCATACATTGATTCTGGAATATGGAATGCATCAACGAATCTCTGTACGTTAGCATCCTCCTGATCTGTTTCGGCGAAGTATAGCGGTACCAGGAGCGCCACGGCGTCACGGTTAGCCTGTCCCTCGATGCCGTCCTTGGACGGGGTAAAGTATAAAACGTTGCTGTCACCGTTCAACACATGGCTAATCTCATGAGCCAAATGGAATGGCAACTGTGCCCGAATATGCCAATTGGCGTTGATCATCACACGTCTGGTTGCTGAATCAGACGCACTGGGTGTCAACGGTGACAGTGAGTCTTCAACCTGGACAATGATTTTGTTGTCCATGGCAAAGTTGTACAGCGCCCAGAAGCACTCAGCGCTTGTGTTCATCTTTGCCACCCCGCAGGAAGCGCCTGATCGTCTCCAAATCCTCTGGCGGAATTTGTTTTCCCTCAAAGCTCAGGATAATGTCTTCGTCGGCAAGATCAGTTGGCTTATGAGAGCCGGTTTTTGGAGCAGGGATTGGATTGTCAGTATTACCGATTAGATAATCCACGCTTACATTCAATACGTCGGCGACAGCTTGAATTCGCTCGACGGATGGTCGCTTTTTCTTCCAAGAATAGAGGCTGTTAATCCCAAGACCAGCCTTTTGAGCAGTTTGCTGAAGTGACCAACCTCTATTGTTGGATGTTTCTTTTACTCTTTCAAATAAAGTCATATCAAGGCTCCTTAGACCTCGACAAGTTATATTACTCGAAAGTTTTAAAAACTAGTTGACGTTTTTACTCCATCGAGTTATAGTTTACTCATCAAGTAGTTAGCAACAACTTAACAAGCCTTTACAAGTTCGGTCTTTGGCGAGAATGGCTTGTAAAGTGCACTGTGTATTGGTTATTTACTATGCCTGTATTTTACTTCATCGAGTTAAACTTAGCAACTACTTGATAACTAATCATAGAAAGGAGAAAAGCGTAATGCCAGACAAGATTGAAAAGGCTGTGAACGACTTTGCTGATGCCGTTTATCGTGCCCGGCGTGCAAAGGGGTGGAGCCAGAAAGAACTTGGTGAACACATCGGTGAATCTCAACCAGAAGTCAGTCGCGCGCTTTCCGGTATGGTTACGCCTAAGGCCAACGCCGTCCGGCAGAAGATTGTCAATATTTTAGGAATGGAGGAAACAACGCGATGAATGAATTAGTAATCATGCACGATCAACAAGCAGTCACCACCAGCTTGAAAGTCGCAGAAGTATTTAAAAAGAGCCACCGGCATGTACTTGAAGCGATTCGTGACTTGTTAGGGGGTATGCCGAAAAGTGGGCAGACCCCACAGATGTTTGTTGAAGGCAACTACACCAACGAACAAAACGGTCAGTCTTACCCGATGTACTACATGAACCGCGACGGATTCACACTGTTGGCGATGGGTTTCACTGGTAGCAAAGCGATGGAATTCAAATTAGCTTACATCCAAGCATTCAATCAGATGGAGCAAGAGGTTCGCTTAGGAATTCCACAGACGTTGCCTGAGGCGTTGCGCTTGGCGGCTGATCAAGCTGAACAAATCGAACAACAAAAGAAGACGATTGCGCTTCAAGCACCTAAGGCGTTGTTCGCGGATGCCGTGGCAACCAGCCATACGAGTATCCTCATTGGTGACTTAGCCAAGCTTATGCGCCAGAACGGTGTGGATATTGGCCAAAATAGGCTGTTCGGTTGGCTGAGAGATCACGGCTATCTGATTGGCAAGGGTGACCGTCGAAACATGCCAACGCAACGTGCGATGGACTTGGAGCTGTTCGACATCAAGGAACGCACATTCCAGAACCCAGATGGCAGCGTGCGAATCACCAAGACGACCAAGGTAACCGGCAAAGGCCAGCAGTATTTTATCAACAAGTTTCTGCGGACTAACGAACCACAGACAGCCTAAGGAGGCAATCAATATGAAAACAGGATTTTTCAAGACTAACTATTCCAATCGCAAAGGCAAGTATACCTGCCGGTGGATCATGATTTTTGGTAAGTGCTTATTCGTCCAACACAAAAAGGTGGCTTAGGCCACCTCATTACTGATTAAAGCTTTACCCAATTAGTGCCGTTGCACGACGGACATGGTGGAAGCGTGTCCGAAGACTGGTCGAGAGTAATGACCTCGCCACAGTTGGTGCACTTGTAATTGCCAGCACCAGGTTTATCGCCTGTATGATACATGAGATTCGCCTCCTTTATTTGAGATAGGATCATTATCCCACTTATGAAGTAAGCGTAACCATTTTCGAAGGAGAAAAAGAAAAAATGACAGAGCCCTATATGACGATCGAGCTGCGAAGCTTGTGCAGGAGTGGAAATAGTCAATTAAAGGAGGTATCAAAATGAATAAGCGACAACAAAAAAAGAACTTCACTCGAATGGTTGTACAGTCGGGTGAAGTCCCAACAGTAAAACTAGCCAAAGGCCAAGCGGCTAAACCTCAAACTTTTGCCAAGGGAGCTGTTCGACGTAAACCCCTGAAAGAAAATTCACAATATCGTGGCGCCCCAAATACCGAGGCCCTTGGGAAGAATCTTCCATCAAAATAATCGGTCGTGGCAAGTTCTGCGGCGCAGATGTCTGACTCGCAGAAAGATTGTCTTGTGTCAAATAACCGCTTTTGACTTTCAGAACAGTAAAAGTGACGCCTTGTTCCTTCACCACGGCAGCACTGAATCTCATTATTTATCACCTCCTTTCCGAGGTGAATTATCTCACAAAAAGGAGGCATCAGATATGCCACCCACATTAGACCTGATGCCATTAATTCAGGAGGCAATCAAAGCATCCGTGGATCTAGCCGTTGCAGACCAGTTCAAGCACGAACCCGACTATCGCCGCTGGTGGTCAGCAAAGGACGTTCAAGACCGCTACGGTGTCACACCTACGTGGCTGAGTGAACACGTGCTCAACAAGCCGATGTTTCAGCGGCAACTTGACGGGTTCGCATTCAACTACCGCGGTCAGATTGGCTGGCGGTTTGAACCGCTGGCATTCAGCGAGTTCATGCGGAAAGAGTTCAGGAACATAGCAAAGGAGGCTAAGTCATGATGCAGCAAGTTATCGAGTTTGTATTATCACACCCACGGGCCATTCCGGTGGTTATCATGGCGCTCATGATCGGGTACATCATGCGTGATCCAAGGGGGTACTTCGAATGATGCGCGATCAATTCCGCGAGGCTGAACTATCACGCCAGCACGAAGCCTAATGGGAGCCGCAACAGTTTGAAGACTGGAAGGGCAACCCGATCGATGAAAGCCGCGACTATCTCTACTTCAACGGCGAACTGGTTATGCTAGACGAACTGGAAGACTACGTACGCGACGAACTGGGGGCGACAGACTATGAACCTTAGCACATATGAACGCCTGCGCCGCATCAGAAACCTAGCGATTATTCGCGGCAACGGATACGAATGGCTGGAGAAACTAGCGTGGATGAAGATGCAGGAAACCATGAAGGAAGGTGAAACGAAATGAAAGAACACATTTACATGGCGTCTGCTAATGAAATCTATGCAGAAGCCCTTAAACAGAAAATTGATGCAGCCGACCGTATGGCTAGCCTTATTGGAGACGGCGAAGCAATTGATGACATGCAGCGCGCCGCGAACGAGTACGACGCGTTCAGTCACATGGTTGAGTTTATCGAAGCATTAGAAGACAAAAAAGCCGCCGGCATTCAGGCCAACGACTAGAAAGGAAACCAAGGGGTATGAACATATTATACGACCTAACAGATAAATTGACCAGCCTACAACGACAAGCAGAAAGCGGCAACGCTGATCCACAAGCGATTGCTGACACGATGGAAATGGTTGAGGGTGACTTTGAAGACAAGGCAGTCGGCTATGTCCAGGTTTACAAATCAATTGACGCGGACGTCAAAGAGATTGACGCCGAAATCAAGCGTCTGCAAGAACGCAGATCTAGCTTCAAGAACAATGCTAATACGATTAAGCAACGGCTAGTGCAGGCAATGGTTGAAACCGGGCACGAACACATCAAGACGCCCCTGTTCACCATCTACACACGGCGGACAGTCAGCGTGCAAGCACCAGAAGACCCGAATAAGTTGCCACCAGAGTTCATTAAGACCACATTGATGGTCAACAAATCCGACTTGAAGAAAGCATTGCAAGCTGGCCGTGAGGTGCCAAAAGCGCGACTGGTTGAAAACATCGGACTGGGGGTTCGGTAGATGTCCATTGATGAAAAAGGGATTGCAGCCAATCTTCGCCTTTCACGCATTGAAGCCGGGCTTTCCCAGGGCGATGTTGGCAAGCACTTCGGTGTAACACGCCAAGCAGTAAGTATGTGGGAACACGGAATTCACAAAGTTAGTGCAGAACTAGCGGGACAGTTGGCTGAATACTATGGGGTTTCAATCGAAAATATTTACGACCCGTTTCGGGCATTAATGGGGGTGCGGTAGATGCAGCCAATTAAACATGCATCTTCAATTGATCGAACAAAGAACTGGCGAGTTTTGATTTACGGAAAGCCTGGTGTCGGCAAGACATCAGCCATTCGCAATCTTGATGGCAAAACACTCGTGCTAGATCTGGATGACAGTTCCAAAGTGCTATCCGGTGCACCGAACATCGATGTGCAACCATTTGACCGAAGCAAACCAAGCGAAGAATGGAAAGAGTTCCTGAAAAATCTGGCTGAACGTGTTTCCGGATATGACAATCTGGTGATCGACAACGTATCAGCGTTCGAAAAAGACTGGTTTGTCGAACGTGGCCGTGCTAGCAAGAACGGCATTGGAAACGAGATTCAGGATTATGGGCAATGGGCGAATTATTTTTCCCGTATCATGACCATGATCTTCATGGACGCGCCAGTGGACGTACTGGTCACAGCGTGGGAGAACACGCGCGAAGTCACCAGCGAAACCGGTCAGTCATTCAGCCAGTATGCGCCAGCGATTCGCGACAGCGTACGAGATGGCCTGCTGGGCCTGACGGACGTTGTTGGCCGGGTGATGGTCAACCCGAAGACGGGTGGGCGCGGCGTGATTCTCGAAGGCAACGACACGATCTTCGCGAAGAACCGCATCGACGGTCGGAAGTCCGCGTCAATCGAAACACTGTTCGAGTTTGGAGGTGGCGATGACGTACACACTGCATCCGTATCAGCAGAAGCTGGTAAGCCAAGCGCGCCAAAAGCTGGCGCAGGGAAGTAAGTCTGTCCTGCTGGTCAGTCCTGCCGGTTCGGGTAAATCCATTGTGATCGCAGAAATCGCACGACTAGCAACTGAAAAGGGCGGGCACGTGATGTTCACCGTTCACCGCAAAGAGCTAATTGAGCAGATCACCAACACGTTCATCAAGGACGGCGTGGACCTATCACGCTGCACGATCATGACGGTCGGACGTATTGCTCACCGGTTGGGCAAGTTGCCACAGCCGACGCTGATTATCACGGATGAAACGCACCACAGTCTGGCCAAAACATATCGTAAAATCTATGACTTTTATTCCGATGTGCCACGGTTGGGCTTTTCAGCCAGCCCGTGGCGGCTGAGTGGACAAGGTTTGGGGGACGTTTACGACACGATGGTCGAAGGCCCGTCGGTGCGTTGGTTGATTGATAACCACTACCTGGCACCATACGAGTACTACGCGCCAACACTGATTGATGTGCAGAAGTTGAAAAAATCATCCACAGGTGATTACAGCAGCAAGTCGATTGATGATGCGAACAACAAAGTCATTTTTGGCGATGTAGTGAAGCACTACAAAAAGCTGGCGAGTGGCCGCCAAGCAATCGTCTACGCCCACAGCGTGGAAGAAAGCCAACGGGTGGCCGAAACGTTCAACGCGGCAGGCATCACAGCTCGGCACGTTGACAGCAAGACGCCGGCTGGCGATAGAGCTAAAACAATGGCTGCATTCAAAGCTGGGGCTATCAAGATCATCAGCAATGTGGACCTCATCTCGGAAGGGTTCGATGTGCCCGACTGCGGCGTGATTATCATGCTGCGGCCAACGGCATCCCTAGTGCTCGATATTCAGCAGTCCATGCGCGGTATGCGCTATGAATCAGGCAAACGCGCCGTGATTATCGACCACGTGGCGAATGTCTACCGGTTCGGACTGCCGGACGCTGAGCGTGAATGGAGCCTGGCTGATAGGCCGAAAAAGTCGAAACAAGGCAAGTCGGACGGGCCACCGATTAAATCCTGCCCGCAGTGTTATGGCATGGTGCCAGCACAAGCAAGGCAGTGCCCGTTGTGCGGGTACGCGTTCAAGGCTGACGGGTCGGACTTGGAAGTGGACCCGAACGCAGAACTAACGAAACTCACACCAGAGTTTCACATGACGGTTGATTATCCAGTGCGGATGCAGCCGAAGGATGCAAAGTCAATCGAAGACCTGAAACTGATCGCCCACGCCCGTGGGTACAAGAACGGGTGAGTTTATTTTCAGGCGAAGTCACGCGGATTTATCCCAGTCAAAAATTAGGAGGAAACTAACATGTCATTCATCACAACCGATTACAGCAAGAATCAGGACAACGACTTCGCACCACTGCCACAGGGTGAATACGAAATGGTCATCACGCAGGCCGGCGAACGCGCCACTAAGTCTGGCTCGGAATCGCTGCAGTTGCGGCTGACCGTGCGCAACGATCTCGACCAGGCAGAGCCGAACACCAATGGCAAGTATCACAACCGCATCGTGTTCTTCGACAATTGGAAGCGCAAAGCAACCAACCAGTACGACATGGACGGCCTGCAGTACGTTTTGGAAGCTGCGCAGATTCCCGAAGGTACTCCGCTTAACAGCATCGACGAGTTCTGCCAGGCGCTCATTCACAAGCCAGTGCGGGTGTACGTCAAGGTCGAGCACGACGACCAATATGGCGATCGCAACACGGTCGCACCGTGGAACGTCCACAAGAGTAAGTACCCGCAGGTCGCGCACAAGTACAATGATTCGAACGACCTGACCACCGGCTCAACGCCACTGACCAATGAAGAAATTGAAAACGACCTGCCGTTCTAATTAGGAGGAATGCGGATGTATGAAAAAATTCCAGCAGAACTCCGGTCCCTAAAGCAATGGGGACTTTTCCGCCGAATCTGGCAGCCGGCCAAGAAGAAGTACACGAAGATTCCGTACTCTGCACTGACTGGCACGAAGACCAGCTCGACTGACCCGTCGCAGTGGGTGACGTTCGACGAAGCACTCACAGCACTGCAGGCGTATGACTTGGACGGCTTAGGCTTCTTCTTCGCCAACGGTTATGCGGGCATCGATGTGGATCACATTGGCGGTGACCTTGACCGGCTGGCCGCCGGGAATACGGACGATAACACGGCGTGGGAGTTTATGACCGCATTCAAGTCGTACACCGAGCGCTCCATGTCCGGTGAAGGTATCCACATCATCATTAAGGGCGAAGTGCCCGGCACGCGGAGACGTAAGGGCAATGTTGAAATGTACGACTCTGGCCGGTTCTTCGCCATGACAGGTGACGCGATCGGGCCATACCACGACATCAACGTGCCAAGTCAGGACGACTTCAAACGCATCTACTCGAAGTATCTAGAGCCGAAAACGGTCATCAGTCTGCCGAGCGAACGGGAGACGACACCGAACAACCTATCTGAAGATGAGATCATCGGCAAAATGCTTGCGTCAAAGTCTGGCCCGCGCATCAAGCTACTGCTCAATGGCGGATGGGAGAGCCAGTATACCTCGCAATCCGAAGCTGACCTGGCATTCGCGAACGACCTGGCATTCTGGACAGGTCGCGACTTCGCCCGGATGGATAGCATCTTTCGCCAGTCGTCACTGATGCGCGGAAAGTGGGACGAGAAGCACGGTAAGACGACGTACGGCGTCGCCACATTGAACCGGGCAATCAACGACACACGCGAAACGTATCACCCAGAGCGCACGAAGCCGAAGTACCACCTGGGTTTTATCACGAACGACGGTGGACCGAAGAAATTCCCTCCACGCTCGTGGGACGATACCGGTAACGCTGACCGCTTCGTTGACCGTTATGGCAATCTGGCGCGGTACAGCTACGTTGACCACGCTTGGTACATCTATAACGGTAGTTTCTGGGAGTTAGACCAACGCGGTCTACTGCGGTCGATGATCGATGCAGTCGTCGCTGACCTGAAGAATGAGAAACCGAAAACACCGCCGGAAGTAGACCCTGACAAGGCAGAGAAAGAGTGGGCGAAGTTCTGCAAGCAATCACGCAGCAATCGAGCGAAGCGCGGCATGGAGGAAGAACTCCAACACCGCCTGCCGATCACCGCCGACGAATTCGACGCCGATCAGACGCTGCTGAACGTGGATAACGGGTACGTCGATTTATCCGACGGCACGTTGCACGACCACGACATCAAGAAGATGTTCTCCAAGCAGTCCGAAGTCGAATATAGCGACACCGTGGACGCACCGGAGTGGCAGGCGTTCCTGGAGCAGACGTTCGCAGGCGACAAAGACCTGATCGACTACATTCAAAAGGCCGTCGGGTACAGTCTGACTGGCTCTGTAGAAGAGCAAGTGATGTTCATCCTGTACGGCACAGGGCGCAATGGCAAGTCAGTCTTTATGGACACGCTGAAGCACATCGCTGGGAGCTATTCCCGCACGATGCAGGCCAAGTCGATCATGGTGCAGCAGAGCAGTAGCAGCGCGAACAGCGACATCGCCAGGCTGAAAGGCGCGCGGCTGGTATCAGCTAGCGAACCGAACGAAGGCGTGCGGCTCGATGAAGGCCTGATTAAGGAGCTGACCGGCGGTGAGTCAGTCACAGCGCGGTTCCTGTACGGGTCAGAATTCGAGTTCAAGCCTGAATTCAAACTCTGGCTGTCGACCAACCACAAGCCGATCATTCGGGGAACTGATGACGGTATCTGGCGGCGCTTGATGTTGATTCCATTCACCGTGCAAGTACCGGAAAACAAGGTCGACAAGAAACTGACGTACAAGCTCGAACGCGAGTCGGTCGGCATCCTGAACTGGGCCGTGGATGGCGCTCTGAAGTGGCAGCAGGAAGGACTGCAGCCGCCGCAGAGTGTGAAGGACGCGAGCCTGGAATACCGGAATGAGATGGATGTGCTTGAGTTGTTCGTCAGTGACGCGTGTGAGAAAGGACCAGGGTATGAAGCGCCGGCTGGACAGCTATACCAATTGTACGTTCAGTGGTGCGATAAGACCGGCGAATACAAGATGCGCAAGCAGAAATTCAGTGGCGAGATGCAAAAGAAGTTTAACTACGCGAGAAAACGCGATGGCAGATTTTACGTTGGTGTCCGAATTAAGTCTGATCCAAGGCTAAATTGGGCAAAAGTGTGACGGATGGTGTGACGGATGAATTTTCTGGCAAACCATTACAGCCGTAAGGGTACAGCCTATATTTTCTTTCTGTGACGGATGATTAGTCAAAAAGTAATATACGTAAAAAGTAAAAACGTATAGGAGAAAAGGTTTCTCGATTCATCCGTCACATCCGTCACAAAGTGGATGGAAGCATTGAGCGCGTAAGCATAAAGCGTTATGGCCATCCGTCACCGCATCCGTCACCGTTTGGGGGAACGAAATATTGAAGTCAGAGCATGCAATCCAGTCAGAAATCATGCTCGCATTGTCGGCGCACGGGTGCATCGTTGCCCGTACCAATGTCGGCACAGTGCGCACGGCAGACGGAAGGCTGTTCAATGCCGGGCCGCCTCCTGGGTGGCCTGACGTGACCGCGATTAGACGCAGTGATGGTCGCGCGGTGTTGATCGAAGTTAAGAACGAACGAGGCCGTTTAAGGCCTGACCAGATTAGATTCGCGCAGGCAATCGCAGACACGCCGATTATTTACGGCGTCTGCCGATCGGCCGAGGACGCGATCAGATTATTGGAGGGGAATGCAGATGGATGACCGTTATAAGGAGTACGCAATAGCACGCATCAGCAACTATATCGAAGACCACGACACAGACCGGGAGCGGTTTGCCTACGCGATTGGTCGCTCGGAAGCGACGCTCAAGGCGTTTATGAACGGTGACCTGGACAAGCTCGGCTCGCCTGCGTTGCACGGATGCGCGCGGGTGATGGGCATCACGTACCGCAAGCTGATTATCCCGCTGAGCGAGGAAGATTATCAGGGGGCGAGCGCATGAAGGAATCAGCGTTACGCACGCTGAGCTATAACACGATGACGATGCTCGGCAAGAACGGGCTAACGAAAGCTGAGTTTTGCCGCGTGCATGGCCTGGCAATCAATACGCTAGAGCGCATCCTATCCGGGCAGAATATCGGCATCAATGTGCTGGAGCAATACGCGGCTGCATTCGATGTTGCGCCGTGGCAACTACTGAAAGAGGGCGGCGTGTAATGAACAAAGGATTAAGTCGTGCACTGGTATGGCTGGCGATGCTGCTTATCACGGCGGCAATCTGGTGGCTGGCGATGTACACGTCGCTGCTGGTACCAAGCGTCATGATGCTGGCGGCAGTCTTAGCACTGTGGGGGTCGATCGTGGTGGACGATATGAAGGAGGCGAGGAAATGAGTCTATATGCAGTGAAAAACGACGAAGGCGAGTGGCTGGGAGTTGACCGAAACGGGTCAGATCATTGGCAAGCAATCCATGGCGATATTTATTCTGGTTGGTTTTCCGCAAATGAAAGAGCAAGCGTCTTCGGTGGCCACGTAGTCGAGCTAGTCGAGGCCCCGGCGAAGGTCGTAGTGAGCGAAGAGGAAGCTGAGATGCTTGAGCAGGCGAAGTGTGATGATGACCCCGCCGAGTCAATTGTCGGGTTCGTCAACTCTCATGACCAGTATGACGGTGATGGCAAGACGGAAGACCGCCTCATGCGCGCCTACGTCAACGGCTGGACGGTCGAGAAGCCGAAGCGTTACGTCCTGCCGATGCCATACGGAGCGAACGACGATGACCCAGATAACAGCCCTTACGCGGCGGTAAATAGAGAATATCTTTGGGGGCCCGCGTGGTATCAGGGGCCTTGTGTTTCATTTAAGAAAGCACGGGAGCACTACTCTGTCACCCAGTCCGACATCGACGCGGCACCTGACTGGGTTAAGGCGATCACACCTGTGGAGGTGAAGGACTGATGATTTACGTGATTAAAAATGAGGCTGATGAGTACCTCAGTTTTAGCGACGAAGGCGACTCGGTCTGGGACAAAGATGTGGGCCATTTCGAGACATCTGAACAACGGGCACTTGCGTGGTCTCAAATGTATGGTGGAACCGTTTATCCATGTTTTGTAGCGATCAAGCCCGTGGAGGTGACAGACGATGAGCAATGAGACGAAGCGGGACGTGTTCGAGAATGCGCTTGATGAGCTTTTGCTATCAAAGGACGATGGTGCGTTAGACGCCGAATTACGCTGCCATTATGACGCCGCCTTGCCAGATAATCTGCCGGTGATTCCCCAAGCGGTGAGTGATTATATCAGCAAAGCAAAGAAACCGAGACAGTGGGGATTGCTAGACGTATTTTGGCACCTTGGCGACCATATATCAGCTATGGGCTTCAATGGTCTGTACGATTGGGAACGCTGGATGGTTGACAACCAGGATGCTGTTTCGCGTGCATGGGTGCTAGGTGTTTGGTGTGTTGAGGAAACCGGCGAAATTGTGAAATTGGAGGCGAAGAAATGAGCTTATATGATTATCTCGGAATCAAGTTCTGGTGGGAGGCCATCACTACAATTATCGGCCTCACTGCGTTTGCTGTCTGGCTAATTTACAACTGGTGGCATGATCGTTGATTGCCGTCATGCTGTTCATAAACTTGGTGGGCGTGTGGTTCTGGGCTAATTGGGAAAGGAGTGATGCGCAAGTGAGAAAGACAACAGCTAGTGCTGTGAGCCCGTGGGATTATGAAGCGTCTGTGGCCGAAGCTGACAATGTGCTAGAAGACTATCGCAGACGAAAACAAAGGTCACGGGTCAAGGCTTCTATCCAGTCACCATCACTTGACGGTATGCCAAGATCATCATCAATCGGCAACGTTATGGAAATAAAGATTACCAACCATTTGGATGATGAAACGTACGTAGAAGTCTGTGAAAAGACAATCGAGTGTATAGAAGATGATGCTCGGCGAAACATACTGAAGGACTACTACATCAAGCGACCCATTGCTGTAGAGCTGTTGATTGAGGATTCTGGATATGAGAAAAGCGGGTACTACGATGCTCTTAAAGACGCGTTGTATACCTTTGCCGGACTATGGCCGGTCGGTGACCATGGATTGCTGGTCCGGAAAAACAGCGGACAAACACCGGACAAAGAGCGGACAAAGAGCGGACATCTACCATGAAATTGCATGTTATTATTGTATTGTGCCAAAGGTGAGAACCTGAGGCACGCCTTCTTTCTTGGTTTATGGCGGTCTGTGGTGATGATAAAGCCATGGACAGGTCACCCCGATATGGAAGCCACGCACGGCTGCCGGTCCGATTCCGGCACGGGGAATAGCTTGCGATGACCTCATACTAAACCGGGCGAGCGAGCGTGGCTGATGGAAGATACAGCGGGTGAAAGTCCTGCCAGCCACTCAAAGTTGGTCGCTGGTTGACAAGGGTGAACAGCCAGAAGCCGTACGGTTAACGATCGAAGCCGTGCGCATCATGCGAGCAACAGTTTAGGGAAGGCATTGATACCGGTTACTCAATGCTGAAACGGGACGGTGCAACTCCGCCCGCTCGCTTTGGATCAAGTCTGGAAGACTCTTGGTATTGACTGTGAATTCGAACTATACGCCACGGAAAGAAATTTTTAATAAAGTATTGCACGCAACGAAGACAAGTGTTAGCATTTTAGCGTTGTGATTTTATTAAATAAATTTTTAGGAAGGGTTTAGAGATGACTGTTAAGAAACGATTTTTGGTTTTAATTGCTGCTGTTGTACTTATGGCTACTGGGTTCGGCGCTAAGACACTGGCTGATAGTTACTGGATAGGTCACAGTGATGTTGAAGCCATCAATAATGATATCGATACGCTTTCCACCCGAGTTCAATCGAAAAACGCTCAATTAACGCAATTGAGTTCTGACCTGAATAGTACTAAGTCCTCAGTTAACGGTTACCAAGACCAGATCAAGTCATTACAGGATCAACTTGCTCAGGCTAACGCTGACAAGCAAACTGAAATTCAACAGAAGATCAACGAAATCAATCAGAAAATTGCGGAAGGTAATCAGAAGGTTGCCGATAAGCAAAAAGAGGTTGATGCGGCCAACAAGAAAGTTTCCGATCTTCAGCAACAACTAGCCGACGCACAGCAAAAGCTGTCCGATGCACAAAATCAAAACAATGCTGATCTGAACCAAGCATTGAGCGATGTTCAGGCGACACACGCTAAAGCTGATCAGGCCGTTCAAAATAACCAATAAGTTTTATTGCTCAAGGACGCTTCAGCGTCTTTTGTTTGACCAAGCACTCCGCCAAACGGTGAGGTGCTATTTTTATACATATTTTGGAGGTAAGAACATGAAACTGTACTTGGTTACATGCGAGACTGGGGACGCCGACCAATGGGAAGGCGGAACTGCCGAGGTTGATGCTGTATTCGCTACAACTGATAAAACCAAGCTAAACGATTATTTGAAAAATAGAATGTTTAGCTATGACGGTGTGATAACAATGGAACTAGACAAGGAATACCCTGAAGGGGAAAAATCATCTAAGTGTCTTGCATCGTGGTGGGAAGAAGGGCCGTGTTATGACGACCCAATGGACATCTAATTTAAATTTTCAGGAGGCGAGTAGATGCAATGGACAGATGAACAGATCGGTGACATTAGGAAGCTCGCCTCTGAAGGCTTTACCAGACGCGAGACAGCCGACAAACTCGGGATTAGCTATGATGCATTGCAAGGTAAAGCAAGACGGCTTGGTATCGAGTTTCAAAAGCCAATGAAGAATGAATACGATTCAGACGGAACGCAATCAAGCGAAACTATCCTAAAGGTCGTCAGAGGCCATAAAATGACGCCTAAGGAGGTTTTGGAAGCTCACGGGTATGATTACACAAAATGGGAACTTGTACGCGCCACAAGTAATTTCTGGAAGCAAACACCCGAAGCAACTTTGTATCAAAGCAAAATTCAAATTAGGCCGCTGGTTGAAGCGGAGCAATATGAATCGCTGATGAATGACATCATCACACACAAGGAGCCGTATAAAGCCAAGGCTCCTATTTTTGTGCCGTCAGAACGCTATCTGGTCATTCCTGCTTTTGATACACATTTCAACGGTCACACATTCGACATCTATGCTGAATCTCTTAAACGGCAACTAGAGATCATTCAACGCGGCCACTACGCTAAAATTTTGCTTATTCTGGGTGGTGACTTAGCCCATGTGGATAATATCAACTCGACCACCGCCAAGGGCACACAGCTAGAAACAACCGACTTAGGCGAGACTGTGAACGAAATGGAACAATACTTCGAGACGTTGATTGAATCAATTATCAAGAACGCCAATGATTGTGAGGTCATGTATTGTGCCGGTAACCATGATCCGTCAGTTGGATATATGTTTGCTCGGCTATTGAAACGCGCATACAGCAACCAGCCTAATATCACTTGGGACATATCGTTGAAGCACTACAAAGGTGCAATGCTCGGCCACAACTTCATCGGTGCCACTCACGGAGACAAGGGTAAGAACAACTACCTTGCAAAATACCTAGACGAGTTTGGTTTCATGTTAGGCACAGCACAGAACCGCGAGCTGTTTACGGGGCATCTACATTCAGAGATGAGCAAAGACCTAGGCGGATTCGTTCAGCGTCAAGTATCGACACGCAAGCCAACCGACAAATGGACTGATGATATTGGCGTGGTTGCCCACAAAACGTTTGAGCTGGTCGAATACAGCGATCATGATACGAGGGCGATCTACTATGTCTAATGCGATGAAGCGAGTCGGATATGGATATGTGAGCAACATGGAACAAGTAATCATTGAGAAGTTGTCAAAGGAAGAGAAACACATGCAAGCAATTATCTACATGAAGCCAAATTGCCCCAAGTGTCGTATGACAGCCAACCTGCTGTCTCGTGCCATGCCAGTCCAAACAATCATGGCTGACGAGCGAGACTATACGCGCTTCCGCAAGCAAGGCTACAAGTCCATGCCGGTAGTCACCGTGTACAAGCCAGATGGCACACACGATCAATGGTGCGACTTGCAGGTTGACAAGATCAACCAGTACAAGGAGGCTGACTAAAATGTACTACTTCGTACTACTGCTGACACTGATCTTCGTGCTGGCCAAGCTGTTCGGCTTGATTGCATGGAGTTGGCTACTGGTATTCGTACCGTTGATTGCTTGGATCATCTGGCTTGCATTCTGGATCGGGCTGGTTGTCGTCATCGGATTACATGAGGAGTGATTGATATGGATGGGAACGATGTAGTCAAGATGACATTACTTGACATGAAGGGATTAGTAATGAACGACGAGGAAAAACAAGCGCTTATCGCTATGGCGGATCAGTATCTTGTTATCTACAATCACTTAATTGATATTGGTAAGAACGAACTATTTTCACACCAAGTTGCGATGAACATTGTTCAAGCGCAATACGCAGCATACAGGGACTAGCACATGCGTGTGAAGGTGTGCCGCAAGGATGGCTGTAACAATGTAATCCCGTATGGCCAAGCAAACCCATACTGCACTGTGCACGCATCCCTGTATAAGCCTAACTATGCTGATTCCACAAAGCACGTTAAACGTGACACATCGTACTACGACAAGTACAAGCGAGACAAAGAGTCTGCTGCATTCTACAAGTCTAAGATATGGGAACACACCGCACGCGATGTTAAAGCTCATGCCTACTTTACGTGTGCAGTCTGTGGCAGAACGTATGACAAGCCAGGCTATCTAGTCACTGATCACATCGTTCCTTTGAGGATTGACAGAAGCAAGTGCTTAGATCATGACAACCTATGGGTGCTGTGCAAGGGCTGTCACTACTGGAAGACACAGCTTGAGGAAAAGATATACACGTCACAGTCCAGAATTGAAAATCTTGACGTTTCAACCAAGTGGACACGCAGCAAAATCTCTGAATGGGTACTCGCTCACAAAAAATAGGGGGGCCCTATGTTGTTTAAGGGGAACCTCACACACCAGTGTCCATTTGTCGCGAGACCATTTTTGAAAAATTTCGACTTTTGAGGCCCAAATCCCTAAACGATGGCATTTCATCACAGAAAGGAGGCGCGTTTTTTGCCAGAAAATCATCCAAATTTAACAATTTTACATGCTGGTTCCTCTGATGATCAGTCCAACAGTGGCGACGATATGAAGGACATCCAGAACACGCCTCCTGTTCACCTTGACGACGAAGCAAGCCGATTGTGGAAGTCACTTATTCCTGAAGTCAAGAAACTTGGTTACCTGAAAAAGATTGACCAGCCAAGCCTTGAACTATATTGCCGTTATTACTCACTTTACATTAAGTCTGAGCAGTTGATTGAAAAACAGGGACTGTGGATTTATGACAACGATAACGTTGCAGTAAAGCGTTCCCCCGGCGCGGTTCAAATGGACTCTTGTGTGAAGAATATGAAGTCGTTAGGGCATGATTTAGGACTTACGTTTGACTCTGGATTACGTCAGATAACTGTCGAAGAACCGGAAAAGCCTAAGAAAGACAGCCCATTGAAGGAGGTTGGTTTTGGTGCAGACGTTTGATTTTACTGGTGTAACTGATATTCGCAAATACGTAAAGCCGCACCAATCTGACTACCAAGGGCTGCTGGATAACTATCACGATCCAGGAACAAGATACGCTTATGACGTTATGTTCAGCAATAAATATATGACTGGTAGAGATGTTCAGCTGGCATGTATTAGGCACTTGAATGATTTATTGCGGATTGGCGATGGTGATTTTCCCTACCAATACAACTCAGACATGGTCAATGCAATTGAATACTTTTCACGACTGCTGCCCAATCCAGACGATACCTCAAAAACAATTCAGCCATTCAAATGGCAATCGTTTATTCTTGATAGCTTGATTGGCTGGCGCACCCTAGACAACGGCACTCGATTCACAACCTCTAATATTTCTATTGCTAGGCAACAAGGCAAAACTTGGTTAGCATCAATCCTAATCAACTTTTATTACTTTGTAGTCTGCTGGAATGCAACATCACAGGACTTGCTGGTGGCCAGTTACGATAGTGAACATGCAACCAAGCTGTTCAATGACGTATCTTTGCAGGCGAAGACAATTTTATCTCTGCCGGACTTTGCAGATGACGCTAGAGAACGAGGCGTGGAAGCTCAAACCACGCAGGTTATCGCAAAGAACACTAAGAATACGATTCGTAAGGGTACCTCACAAGGCGGTGGCTTTGATAGTTTCCACAATGCAATCGCTGTTTACGATGAAATTGGTAACTTGAGACCGGCACTGAATGAGACCTTAAAACAGATTACATCAGGCCAAAACGGTATTAAGAACAGAATGTTTGTCAAAATTTCAACGGCTTATCCAGATATCAAGGTTAAGTTTAAGAACGACGAAGATGTTACCCGGTCTGCCATTGAACATGACGCTGTTAGAGACGCTGACAACGTATTCCAAGTGATTTATGCTCAGGACTCGGAGGATGAGGTCTTTGAGCCGGAAACATGGGCTAAATCTAATCCAAATCTGCTTGAACTACCAAAGGACAAGCGAGACAACCTACAAGAAGCTCTTAATCAGGATCGCAATGACAATGAGCGCGAGGGAACGCTGGAAACATTTGTTAATAAGTCATTAAATCTGTGGAGCCGCCGCTTCCAGAACAGTTATCTATCTCTAGATAACATTCAGCGCAGCATTATTGACCATTTCGATGTGAATGGGCGTGATGTGTTCATCGGATTTGACGGATCACAGACCAATGATAATACGTCTTTTGGTTTCATTTATCCGTACACTGATCACGACAAACACATGTTTCATGTTCAGCAGCACAGCTTCATTCCATTCGCACAGGCAAAAACCATTGAAGCCAAATCTAAACAGGACGGATTAGATTACCTTAAATTGCAAGACGAAGGCTTCGTTGACATCACCAATCTTTCCTCTGGCGTGATCAACAATGACCAGGTCTATCAGTGGTTGGTTGATTATGTTAATCAACATCGGCTCAAAGTAAAGTTCATTATTGCTGATCCAAACCACGGTGAATGGCTAGAAAAGAAACTTGAGAATTATCAACCGCAGTGGCAATGGTTTCCTTTGCCTCCTACCTCGTTCAAGCTGAATGAGCCTACTAAGGACTTTCAGAATCTGTTTATTAATGGCAATATTTCAATGCTGAATGATCCGTTGCTGATTGATGGACTTAACAACGCCGTATTGGTAGAAGACCGCGGTGGTTCAGTTAAAATCGACCGACAAAATCGTACTAGTGATCACATTGATACAACCGACGCGCTAATTAATGCTCATGATCAGGCTAGGTTCTATTTTGAAAACTATCATGATGAGGGATACAACCCGCTGAATGATTTGGACGCGCAGGGAAAACGTGACTTTTTCAAGGCAATGTTTGGAGGTGGTAAATAATGGCAAAGATTATTAGCAATTTGCTCAGCAATTGGGGCACGGTGATGCTATTCATCACCGGCTTGGCACTGATTGCAGTAGCAGCATTCACCTTTAACGTTGTTTTTGGTTATCTAGTAGCAGGCTTTGAGCTGTGTTTAGCTGCTTACATTCTAGACAAAGAAAGGGGGTGAAGTTAAATGGGACTTCTAACCCCTAAAAATTTCAACAAACGTAAAGCAAAAAACATGGTTTATCCAAGCAATCCTGCGTTTTTCACGACCACGGTTGGCGGCATGCAGCTTTCTTATGTTTCGGCGCTGTCTGCTTTGCAGAACACTAATGTTTATAGTGTGATAAACCGTATTGCGAGCGATGTTGCCTCGGCACACTTCAAAACTGAAAATACTGCAACATTGAACCGACTTGAGAGCCCTAGCGGCTTGATAGGCCGGTTTTCTTTTTGGCAAGGTGCGTTGATGCAGTTGTGCTTGTCGGGCAACGACTATATCCCGTTAGTTGGGCCAAACTTGGAGCATATTCCTAACTCTGATGTCCAGATTAACTACTTGCCAGGCAATACAGGCATCGTATATACGGTTTTAGAGAGTAATGATCGTCCCCAAATGGTGCTTAGACAGGACCAAATGCTTCATTTTAGGCTCATGCCAGACCCACAATATCGGTATTTGATTGGTCGATCGCCTTTAGAGAGCTTGCAAAACGCCCTTAATTTGGACGATAAAGCCTCAAAAAGCAACATGAGCGCTATGGAAAATCAGATTAATCCTGCTGGACAGCTCAAAATCAGTAACTATTTAAGCGATGGTAAAGACCTAGAAGCCGCCCGTGAAGAGTTTGAGAAAGCCAATACTGGTGAGAACTCTGGTCGCCTGATGGTTTTACCCGATGGGTTCGATTACACCCAGCTTGAAATGAAGACTGATGTATTTAAGGCCTTGGCTGACAATTCAGCATACTCTGCTGATCAAATCTCAAAGGCCTTTGGTGTGCCTAGCGATATTTTGGGCGGTGGCACCTCAACTGAAAGTCAGCATTCAAACATTGACCAAATCAAGGCAACATATCTGGCAAACTTAAACTCGTATGTAAATCCAATCGTGGATGAGCTGCGTTTGAAGATGAATGCACCTGACCTCGAATTGGATATCAAAGATATGTTGGATGTTGATGACTCGACACTTATCAATCAGGTATCAAATCTTGCTAAGTCTGGGGTGCTAGGTGCAGAACAAGCGCAATTCATACTCACGCGATCTGGATTTTTGCCTGATAACTTGCCTGATTTCAAACCGCTTACCAGCTCAACGAAGGGAGGTGATGACAAGTGATTATTCCGGTTAAAGGCTACATTACAAGCAACGACTTTGCACCAATCTATCGTGATTGGTTCGGCATGACGGTAGTATCACCTTCAGATATTACTGATGTACTACCTGGCGATGGCTCTGATGTCACACTTGAGATTGCCTCCGATGGTGGCGAGGTCGATCCAGCAACAGAAATTTGCAATGCTTTGCGCAGCTATCAGGGCAATGTAACGGCAAAGATCGTATCAAACGCATACTCTGCGGCCACCATTGTTGCCATGGGTGCTAACAAAGTACAGATGGCCCCAGGGGCAAAGATGATGATCCATCGTGCGTCAAGCGACGCCAGTGGGAACTCTCACGAGATGGATGCGGCATCTGACATGCTGCAAACTACAGACAGTGCAATTGCAAACATCTATGCTGCTAAGACGGGCAAGCCTGCCAATGACTTTTTGGCATTGATGGACAAAGAAACATGGCTGGACGCTGATCAAGCTGTCGAATTAGGATTGGCAGACGAAAAGCTAGACTTCGATACGCCAATTGTAAATGCGGTGGGTCCGATTATTCCACATCAGGCAGTTCAACGAATTAAGAATCTGAAAGATGAAAACGAAAAGCTACGTAGTCAACTTCCTAAGCAGAACGATCTGCTAAACAAGAAGCTGGCTATTTTTTATGACAAAAAGGAGGTCCAATAATGGACAAGTTACAAACACTTTTTAACGATGTCAGTGCCAAGTGTGCTGATTTGAACGCTCAATTAAACGCAAAGTTGCAAGATGAGAATGCCTCCGTTGACGATTTTCAAAAGATCAAGGACGACCTTACCGCTGCAAAGGCACGGCGGGACGCTATCAACGACCAGATTAAAGCACTTGAAGCTGAAAATAAGGCCAATTCTGATCCTGACAAGCCAGTGGATAATGCACAAAAGGAGGGAGCCGACCTGTCTAAGAAGCCAATCGATGCGAAGAAGAAGGCTATCAACGACTTCATCCATAGTCATGGCAAGGTGGTTGATGCTGCAGCCGGTCACGTCACTTCGACAGAAGCAGGCGTGCTGATTCCGGAAGAAATCATCTATGACCCTACCGCAGAAGTAAATTCAGTTGTGGATTTGTCCACCTTGGTTACCAAGACGCCGGTTACTACTCCTAAGGGCACATACCCGATTTTGAAACGGGCAACCGATCGCTTTTCTAGCGTGGCAGAATTGGCCGAAAATCCCACACTTGCTGAGCCTGAATTTGAACAGGTGGATTGGTCTGTTAGCACGTATCGTGGCGCAATTCCTCTGTCCGAAGAAGCTATTGCTGATTCTAAAGTTGATCTTACCGCACTTGTTGGCCAGTCCATTAACGAGAAGTCTGTCAATACCTACAACGCGATGATTGCGCCTGTATTGCAGTCATTCACGGCTAAAGCTACCACTACAGACACTTTGGTAGACGATCTCAAGCATATTCTGAATGTTGACTTGGACCCAGCGTACAGTCGTGCACTGGTTGTTACTCAATCCCTGTTCAATACGCTGGATACCTTAAAGGACAAGAACGGGCGTTACTTGCTTCATAATGCTTCTGACTCTATCACCGACGGCACCGCAAAGGGCTCTGTCTTGGGCGTCCCAGTATATGTTGTTGGCGACACGCTGCTTGGCTCGGCCGCAGGGGATCAGAAGGCATTTGTCGGTGACTTAAAGCGCGGTGTCCTGTTTGCAGATCGTCAGCAGGTCACTCTGGCATGGGAAGAAAGCAAGATTTATGGGCGTTATCTCGGTGCTGCATTCCGCTTCGGCGTACAAAAAGCCGATGCCAGTGCCGGTTACTTTGTAACCAACACCGATTCTGCATCTGGTTCTGGTACTGGTGTGTAATACGATCGTTAGTCGCCTAAGAAATAAACAATTCGTCGATATGACGGGCGGCTATTAAGGGAGGGCTGAATATGGCAGATGGTCAAGGGGTTACCCCGGAAGACATGCAAAAATATCTTAACCTTGACACCGATGGCGATGCTTCAATTCTTGCCGATATGATCAGTACCGCAGAGGATGCAGTTACTGGGGCCATTGACGACACGATTGGGATTGATGTTTATAGGGCATATCCGTTGTTTAATCAAGCGGTGCGGGTACTTGTTGACTACATGTATTACTCACGCGGTGCCCTATCCGATCAAAACAAAGCCTATCCGCCCAGCTACGCATACATGATCAACAGCATTCGTTGGAAAATCCAGCGTGACCAAGCGGCAAAGGCTGGTGATACTGATGGCGAAATTTAAGGCAGCCGATTTCAGCCGAACTGTTGAGCTTGATTCTCCACAGTCACATAAGACTGGTGCTGGTGTTAACGTCACTAACTTCGTGCCGGCTTATAGCCTGCATTTCAAGCAACAGAAGCGGACGCTCACACAGCAGTACACGCTTGTGGGAACGCGCTTGGATAATTCAATCACCATCATAGTCCGTCATGACACTAGAAATGCTAGTCAGAAACAGGCACGCCTTGATGGTGTTGTGTATGACATTTCAGACATTAGCCCAGACGACAGTAACGATGCTATTCGCTATGACTACCTGACCCTAGTCAAAACGACCAAGGGGGCATAGCTATGGAATTAGACGAAGCACTGGACCAGTGGCAGAAGCAGGTTGAGAAAGCATCTAAGCTGACGGTTAAGCAACAGGAAAAGATAACTAAGGCAGGCGCAGATGTGCTGGCCGAGAAGCTGACAGAGGTCACCAAGGCGAAGCATCCGAATACAAAAGGGTCTGGCGGTAAGTACGGGCATTTGAGCGATGATATAGCGTCGGCCACTGGTGATGTTGATGGCAGACATGATGGCAAGTCTGTTGCAGGATTTACCAAAAAGGAGTTTGTAGCCAGATTTTTGAACGATGGCACTAAATACATTCGCGGTGACCACTTTGTTGATAACGCCCGCGATGATGCTAAAGGCGCCGTGTTTGAAGCTGAGGCGGCGGAGTATAAAAAGATAATTAGCAAACTGAATGGAGGCGGTGACTAATGGCGGCAGTAGATGATGCGGTTGCTTTGATTAGCGCCGCTTCTTTAGTTGGCATCGATGAAGTTTATGGCAACAACTTACCAAAAGAGGCTATGGATAGTCTGGACAAGACAGTGGTGTTGGTGACTGATGTCGCAAATGCCCCGTCAGGTTTCGGCAACAACGACTTCTGGCGATTAAATCAAGAGGTCGAAGTACAAATTTGGTACTCACAAGATTTTGATAACGACCCGGAAACACTAGAGGTCAAACTGATGAAGCTGTTTGTACACAGTGATTGGCAGGTAGCCACGGTTAGGCAGCGCACATTAGATCCAGACACACAGCAGCTGATGAACACATTTTATTTTTCACGTGAAAAGAATATTTAGGAGGCTAAATTTATGGCATTAGTAGGACTGAACATGGTGTCGTTTGCACTGATTGATCCAATCACCCAACAGATTATAAAAGGTGATGAAGGTTTAAGCGCAGATGGGCTTTATAAAGTTGACGCTAAGGATATGGGGAGCAAAACCGCCAACATCACTGGTCTGGTTGGCTCTAGCGCTAAGAGATACGGGAACAACGTAGCCCAACAGGTGACCTATGGGGCAGCGGCTCCGCAGGTTGCTTGGGACGGTCTCAACCTCGATTTTGACATTAAACAAAAGATTAAGGGGTTTGTGAATGACGGTAAGGGCGGTTGGACTCCAGCTGATGAGCCCGCGCACATTGCCGTTCTGATTGAATCGGGTAGCCTGTCGGGCGGTTCTGTTTATTTCGGCTTTGGTAACTGCACTGCGGTTGAAAGTGAAGCCAACATTCAAACTGACGACGACAACAAGCAGATTGTTGATGATGCACTGACCATCAGCGCGCTCGACACAATTGCTTTCAATCATAAGCCTTTCAAGATTTACTACAGCAAAGACACCGAGTTCGACGAAGCGGCAATGCTGAAGGACGTCATGGGTGGTTATGTAGCCGCAACTGGTACTACTGGTACTACTGGCGCATAGCAGTGCTGTCAGACGCAATTCTGACGCAAGTTATAACACAAAGATAGATAGTCATACGTTCCCATGAAATGAAGACGCGTGAGCCGGCACTAGCGGCAAGCACGTGCGAGCCGTGCTGTCGACGTTGATCTTTTAAGGAGAATTCATAATGAAAATTAAAGAAGCTAAGCTAAGCAACCGTGAGCATATCGTCAAGGTTACCAACAGGGTCATGAAAGCCACGTTGGCATTGCAGGTGATGATGGCAGGGATTGATGACGTTGAAGATGCGGACCTAACGCCGGTGGAACAGCTTAAGCAACAGCAGAAGCTGATTGATGACGTGATGAATTACATCACGGAAACGCTCAAGTTAAACCAGAAAGAGCAGGAAAAGCTTGACGACCTAGAGTTTGGCGAGACCGTTGAGATCGCCAACCACATCATTCTGCGGGTCCAAGGCTTGTCCGAAGAAGACATTAAGAAGGCTGAGGCCGAGCAGGCGGACGACAAAAGCGAAGCCGAAGCTGAATAAGCGTGAGATCGTATTTGAGCTGAAAAACAAGCTTGAAGACTTCAACCTGTACGGCCAAGACACACTGGTTTACTTGCATTGGACGCCCGATATGTGGTTGGATGCCGGCTTCTATGATCTGCTTGAGCTTCAAACAGCAAAGAAGCCAAAGGACCGTGAACAGGATCCGATGAAGATGTTGAAAAGCTTGGGACTTAGGTAAAGGGTAGGAGGCTAGTTTGCCAACTATCCCTTTTT
This sequence comes from Lacticaseibacillus hegangensis, assembly GCF_003946465.1. GTDB lineage: Bacteria > Bacillota > Bacilli > Lactobacillales > Lactobacillaceae > Lacticaseibacillus > Lacticaseibacillus hegangensis. Next base: position 33,595 of record NZ_RHOL01000024.1, read on the forward strand.
TGATAGGAAGTGAAAAGATGGCACAAAAAATTCAAGCAGAGATGTCTGCTGAAATCGCGCTTAATACACTAAAGGCTAGTCAATCGCTTAAAAGTTTAAACGCGGTTATCAGTAGCACTAAGAACGCTTGGAAATCTCAAGAGGTGGCGCTCAAGTCAACTGGTGAATATCTCAAGGCGGCCGAAGTCCGGTATAAGGGCCTAGGTGACAGCATTAAGGCACAAGAGGCCAAAATTGAGAGCCTGCGTGAGAAGCAAAAAGGCCTAGACGTTACAACTAAAGATGGCGCGGCGTCCTATCTCAAGTATCAGAAGGATATTGACAGTGCCACCACGCAGCTGAAATCGATGGAAGCACAGCAGACGCGGGCAAAAACTAGTCTTGAATATCAGAAGTCAGGATTGGCTAGCTTGCAGACTGAATACAAGCAGATTACCACGGTTTCTAGCAGCTATGTTGAGCGGCTCAAGGCTGAAGGCAAGCAGCAAGAAGCCAACAAAGCGCAGATGACGGGTTACAAGGACAGCATCAGTAACCTGAACAAGCAGCTGTCAGCACAAGAAAAAGAGCTATCACGGATCGCTACTGCCAGCGGTAAGGATAGCGCGGCATGGCGTACACAAAAGGTACGTGTTGATGAGACGGCTACTGCCTTGGCCAAGACTAAAACCAGTATGACTGAATTAGATTCTGCCATGAAGAAGGCTAACCCAAGTCCGATTAATCGTATCAAAACAGCGCTTTTAGGAGTGAATGAAAAGGCTGAGAAAACGCACTCAATCTTTAAGTCTGTATTTGCCGCCAATATCCTAAGCAATGTGGTTTCATCTGCTTGGTCTCACTTGTCTGGTTGGATTTCTAGTGCTACAGATTCGGCCAAAGAGTATAGCTTAGCTCAACAGACGATGAATGCCACTTGGACTACCTTAACTGGTAACGCCAAGCAGGGCCAAGCTATGGTAGACATGACTAACCAGATGGCGATTGCCGCCAACAACGCAACTGACATGGTTGATGGCATGAACCAGAAGTTTTACTCCATTAGTAAAAATGTGGGTACTACTAAGTCCTTAACCCAGTCTGTATTGACCTTGCAGGACGCATTCGGGCAGTCAGACGATGCGGTCATGAACTTTAGCACCCAGTTTAGTCAGATGATGGCTAACGGTAAGGTGTCAGCACAGGATATGATGTCCTTTGTCAACGTCTTCCCAGTCTTGCGTACCAACCTTTTGAAGGCTGAACAGGCTGTAACTCATAACAGCAAGCTCACAATGGCGCAAATGAATGATCTCATGAGTGCGGGTAAAATCAGCTCTGCCACCATGATTAAGGTTTTGCAGGGGACGGCCAAGGAATATGGTTCTGCTACTGAAAACTTTGGTAAGACAATCCCCGGCATGATTCGTACCGTTAAGTCTCAAATGCCTGTCTTGCTGTCTGCAATCACTACACCACTAACGACTGCCGCTAACCCCATTATTGGGACTATCTCTGGTTGGGTAAGCTCAACAAAGACTAAGGCGCTGTTTACCAAGGTAGGTAAAACCTTTGCAGACGGGCTTAACAACACCATTAAGGCGTTTTCAGCTGGTGGTGGGGGCAATGCTTCATCATTGACTGACAAGCTTAACGCCGGTGTGAAAAGGCTTAACGGTATCATTAGTAAAACGTTTGCTTACTTATCAGCACACGCTAAGGATATTAAAGGCGTAGCTAGTGATACTTGGGAGATTGCCAAAATTGCCGGTAGCTATGTTTGGGATTCGGCCAAAGGAATTATCAAAGACATTGCTGGCTGGTTAGGCGTTGGCGGCAAGAATGCTAAGAGCATGAAGGACCCACTAGGGACTGTTCACGACATTCTCGACAAAATTGTAAAGAATAAGAGCGGCATTAAGACCACGGTCAAAGTTCTGGCTGGATTGTGGGCGACAAAAAAGGTGTTTGAATTTGCCGGTGCAGTTGGCCATGTTTACAGCGGGTTAAAGTCACTTGGCGAGTCAAAGCTTGGTCAGTCCATTGCAGGTAACCTAAAGAAGTTATCGGGGTCAAAGTTGGGCACGGCCACGGCAGTAGTCACAATCGCATATGACGCGATTAGTGACATAAAGGATTTAACTAAGGCATTCGGCAAGAGTGGCACAGTCGGTCAGAAGTTCAAGGCTGTGGGTGAAACCGCAGGCACTGCTATTGGTGGTGGCATTGGTTTCTTCTTCGGCGGACCGTTGGGAGCGGCCGTTGGTGCCTCGATTGGTAAAGTGGTCGGCGGATGGGCAGGCACGGCAACCAAGAAGTTCACAGATGGCTGGAATGCAAAAGCCAAGCCGAAGGATTGGCTTGGTAAGCTTGGATTTGATGCTCACAAGGGCGCCACGGGCATTGCTAAGTGGTGGAAGGGTATCCAGAAACAGAACAACAAAGATAACGCCAGGATGGAGAAGCAGCAAGCCGCAGCCAACAAAAAGTTCCAGAAGTCATGGGACAGCTTCTGGGGCAAAGTCGGCGACAAGACAACTAGCACATGGTCAAGCGTGAAGAAGTCTGTAACGTCTGGCATGAATGGTGTGTCAAGCAAGGTTAAGTCGGGCATGAGCGGTGTTACCTCCAAGGTGACCTCGGCGTGGTCAAATGTGAAGAGCAACACGACCTCCAAGTGGTCCAGTATAAAGTCCACAGTTGGTAGCGCAGTAACCGCCGTTGCTACAAGAGTAAAGTCTTGGGGCAACCTAGGGAGCATCGTTGGTCGCATCTTTGGGTCGATAGGTAACGCTATTGTCCACCCAGTAAGAACGGCCAAATCATTATTGGCTGGGATAATTAGCGGAATTAAATCTTTGTTCCACTTTAGGTTGTCTCTGCCACATTTCAAGCTACCGCACTTTTCTCTTAAAGGTAGCTTTAACCCGCTGAAGGGCAAGATACCGCACATTTCTGTAAATTGGTACGCCAATGGCGGTTTGATCAACACGCCAACGCTTCTAGGCATGAATGGTAACCGTATGGCAATCGGGGGAGAAGCAGGCCCTGAGATGGTTGTGCCACTGTCAGCATCAAAAGCTAGTCGCGCATGGCAACTGCTGGGACAGGCGGTACAGCAAATCAATGCCAGCCAATCCTCGGCACAGACACAGGTAGCACCAACGAGTGATAACAGCGACCTTATCGCTGCCATTAACGCTTTAGGCGTGCTACTGACCAAGCTCAGCTTCAACGTGCAAATCGGCGATGACCAGTTCTACCCGACTGTGGCACCAAAAATTGATAGCTATAACAAGCGTCAGAATGGCATTCGCACGGTTTGGGAGAATTTATAGGGAGGAGTTTAAATGGCTGGAATAAGTCTTAATTATAACGGCGTTGAGTTAAGCCAATGGTTTGACGTGACCGACGTCCAGAGAAACATTGGCACTAGTCATGTCAATTCGATGACCAAGGTAGGACGAACAGATGGTCAGCTCTGGCAGTATATGTCCCGTGACACGAAGACCATCACCATTTCTGGCATCGTTACAAATGCCAACTTGGCTAACTTGAGGCGTGACCTTGGGGCTGCACTCGACGTTGACGAACCGAAGCGACTAATCATTGGTGATGACATTGGCGTGTACTATCTTGCGATTTATGATGGCCAGCCAACTATTGCTGAGGACTGGCGGTCAGGCACCATTAGTCTTACATTCATCGTCCCCGATGGCATCGCCCACTCGGTAGCCACTGAAACGGTCACTAATACCGATGGAACGGATACTGTCAGCTTTACCAACAATGGGAGCTATAAATCATACCCCATAGTTGAAGTCACTATGGGTGGCGATAATGGCTATATCGGTCTGGCTAGCTCAAGCGGAGGCTACTTGGAGTTCGGAAATTCTAATGAAATTGATGGTGTTCAGGCTGCGTCGACCGAAACTGCATTTCACTGGGATATGCTCTCAGCACCAAGTCAAACAACAGTCAACAGTGGCAAAATTAATTATGTAACTTACCCCTATGGGTCTAATCCGGGGCCTAATACTATTGCTGGTAGTTGGGACTACGCTAAGGCTCCAGATGCGGCAACGCCAGTCTTAAATCGTACCTCATCCATGCACTGGGCGGGGCCAACTATACACGGCTCTATTCATGCAAATGCGGCGGGGGTCAACACGGGCAACTTTTACTGTGCAAACCGAATGAATATTGCCACGAATAAAACGGCAGTTGGCCGAGCGGAAATTAACTTACAGTCTGGCAATGACATAGTAGTCAGCTTTGTGATTCGCGATAGTTCAAGCACAACAGATACGCTGGTAGTTGAGGGGTGGGCAAAAGGGACTATACTTTTCGCTCAAAACTTGGACCGCCGTAAGTTTACTAACGGCGCATACAATTTTGAAATAAAAAAAGCTGGTGACAAGCTGACCTTTATCATCAGCAAGATTGCTAGTATATCAAGCGCTGGAATTAAGAACTCAGCACAACTTTTATTTCCATTTGCCATTGAGGGGTTGGCAGATACATCGGTTGACTCAATCACAGGATGGATGGCAGGGTTTAGCAACTGGAACGGTTGGACCGCCAATTGGTCTGACAGTCTCTTTCAGTGGGTTAACGTTGATTACTGGCAAGACTTACCAAATCGTTGGACCTCGGGTGATGTGGTAATGGTTGACTGCATAAACAAGCGTGTGTTGGTTAATGGTGTTGAAGACCCAACCTTACAGACAATCGGCAACCACTGGGATGAATTTTGTATTAATCCTGGGGAAAATATAATTGATGTTAGCACTAGCAGCTGGGCAACGTTACCTAAGGTGAAAATAAATTGGAAGGAAGCATTTGTCTAATGGATTTTTATTTTACAGACCGCGATTATAACGTGCTTGGCGTGGCTGGGATTAACTACGGTCACTTTAGGATAGCTGGCGAATTAGAAACGCAGTCGACAACAGTCGCCACGACCCTGTTCACAGGGACTTTGTACTACGAAAACAGATATGCTGAGCAGGCCATAGCAATGTGCGCCGATACTAATTATCTTCTCCTGGATTATTCACCTCGGTATTTGGGACATGAAATCGCATCTGGCCGGTCTGAAAGCAACGTTTGGAGCGTTGCGA
>NZ_RHOL01000025.1 GCF_003946465.1 Lacticaseibacillus hegangensis
TACCGATGCATGGCGTAACAGCCTAGACCACTATCAAGAATTCGTTATCATCGTTGCACTTGACTTGAAAATTGAGGAAATACATATTTTCTCAAAAACCAGGATTCGAGCGACGAGGGATTTGGACATGGGGACATGCAATATACGATTACCACCGTTTCGTGAAACAGATGGCGATGCTAGGTCTAAATGCTCTAACGATTTGGGATGATTACGCTCCGATTAATCTTCGCGAAGTGGTTTCATTTTGCCACGAATATGGAATACAGGTTACTTTCGGATATTCATGGGGCTGGGATGAGGGCGTAGATGCGTTATCAGATCAAGAGCTTGAACGCTGGCAGACCTTAGCCATAACAAAATACGAACATGATTACTTACATGCAAAGGGGGATGGAATCTATTTCCAAGCATTTACGGAGACAACCAATGAAACCATCCACGGCACTCCAATTGCAGAAGCGGTTGTTAAGTGGACGAATAGCATAGCTGGAGCAATGCTCAGCAAATGGCCGGATTTAAAGATTCAGTTTGGACTTCACGCGACCAGCGTCATTAATAAAATTGACGTACTTTCCCGGGTAGATCCCCGAGTAAATATTGTTTGGGAAGATGTAGGATCTTTCCCATTCGCTTACATGTCCCGTGACACCCATGACTTGGAGCAGACGCGGCAACTCACTGATCGGATTCGGCATCTTAGACCAACAACTGATCCAAGTGACACGGTGGGTGTAGTTCTTAAGGGACAAGTTTGCCTTGATTGGAGCAATTTTGAGCACCAGAAAGGTCCATACCTGCTTGGTGTACGTTCGGAAAAACAGATTGCCAAGCGCAGGGAGAAAGTCAGGACCCAGTGGCATGATGTTCAATCTTATTGGTTAAAGAACCTATCCCTGTATCGATACACTCTACGACAATTGGATGGAGCATCAATATATGACTTAGTTGAGGATGCCTCATTAGAGACAGATTGTTGGTTCTCAGTTGCCTTGTATGCTTTATCACTCTGGGATAGTCATACCAGTGATCTAGATTTAATTCAGTTAGTAGCCCAACGCTCAAATGTTGTTTTCGCATAAAAGGAGGAATGACTAACATGGATACAGTTCGGTTAATTCTGATTCTACTTGTGTTCTTTGGCGGAATTGCTTTGATGATGAGTAAGAAGTTACCTGCCATTCTGGCGTTGCCACTAATTGGTATTCTTGTGCCGATTATTGCGGGTGTCCCACTGTTGACCACTGCCGCCAAGGATGGTCAAACCGTAGCAGGATTCGTTATTGTTGCTGGATCCGCTAGGTTGGCTGATACAATTATTGTCACTATTTTTGGGGCTATTTTTGCAAAAGTCATTGATAAACAGGGAATCGCTGACGGTATTATTCGAAAGGCCGCGGAACTTGCCGGTGATAAACCAGTAGCTATGGCGTTTGCTTTAACGGCGGCAGTTGCACTGATTTTTGTTGGTATGAGTGGTGCGGGGCCTGTTATTATGGTTTGCACAATTGCTGTTCCGTTGATGCTAACGGCAGGCATTAGTGCTGTCGATGCGGCCAGTCTGATATTACTAGGAATGACCATCGGATTGAGTGTAAATGTTTCACAATATCAGGTCTATATCGATACACTTGGAGTTACTATGGCTGCAGTAAAATCAATGAGTATTATTATCGCGATTGTTGGGATTTTTGTTACCGCGGTATACATTCTGTTTAAAGTTCGAAAGACGGCTGTTCGAAGTTCTTGGGCAATGGAAGCGGAGTCCAAACAGAAGAAGCCCGTGCCTCTGTTCGCACTGTTTACTCCAGTGCTGCCGTTCATTCTTGTATTCTTTGCAAAATTGGACGCTTCTACGGCTTTAATCCTCTCGATTGTTCTCACAGTATTAATAACTACCCCTAAGAAAATGTCCACAGTTCTTGCGGCTGCAGTAGTGGAAGGAATAAAGGATGTTGCAGCAGTTATCGGATTAATGATTGGTATTGGTATCTTGCTGAATGGTGTTACTAATGCGGCCACAACAGGCTTAATTAAGCCATTAGTAACGGCTATCATGCCGTCCTCTCCTTTGGCATATGTAATCGTATTTACTTTACTTTCACCTTTAGCCTTGTATCGCGGGCCGATGAACATGTTTGGCTTAGGGAGCGGACTGGCTACTATTATGCTCGCAGCGGGTACGATGAATCCGGCTGCAGTCACGATGGCCCTTAGAAGTACGACTTTTGTTCAGACTGCGTCAGATCCGACTAACACGCAGAATGTAATCTGTGCGGATTATGCACAGGTTGATGTGAACGATATTTTGAAAGCTACGCTGCCCTGGACGATGATTATTTGCTTCATTACGCTGATTTACAGTGCTGTGTTTATCTATTAATCATTGGCCGTGAACGAAGACGAGAACGATATTTATAAATTAACTTGGTTTTGCTGAAACTGATCTTGGAAGGAGAGCTATTCAATGAGTAACACAAAGGTCCGGGTCGGAATCGATGTCGGAGGTACATTTACTGATGCGGTGGTTGTTGATAACACAACCCATGAGATATTGGCAAAAGTAAAAGTGCCGACAACGCATCACGCTGCGCGCGGTGTTGCAGAAGGCATTATTATCGCGATTAACAAAGTCCTGGATGCTTCAGGAGTCGACCCCGCTGATGTGGTCTTTATAGCACATGGTACCACTCAAGCTACTAATGCACTGCTGGAGGGGGACGTCGCGTCAGTTGGTATTATTGGGATGGGGAAGGGCTTCGAGGGGAAACGCGCTAATGGTGAGACTCAGGTAGGAGATATTGAGCTCGCCCCAGGAAAGTTTCTCCATACCTCACAGGTATTCCTAGATTCCACAAAACTTGATGCAGATCAGATTAGTCATGCGGTCGAGGACTTGAAAGCAAAGGGCGCAGAGGTTATTGTCGCATCTGAGGCCTACTCTGTAGATAATCCGCAGAACGAGAAAGAGGTGCTAAGAGTAGCAAATGAACATGGGATGCTGGCTACCGGAGGTTATGAGATTTCGCAGCTCTATGGCCTGCTTGCTCGAACCCGTACTGCTTCTGTAAATGCGGCGTTGATTCCTAAGATGATGGAAACGGCTAATATGACTGAGTCAAGCGTGAGAGAGGCACACATTAACAAACCATTGATGATAATGCGCTGCGATGGCGGAGTAATGAATGTTGATGAAGTTAGAAAGCGCCCCATTTTAACGATGCTATCCGGCTTGGCCGCGGGGGTTGCTGGCGTCTTGATGTACGAAAAAATAACTGATGGAATTTTCCTCGAGGCTGGTGGCACTTCTGTTGATATCTCTGTGGTTAAGAATGGCAAAGTAATGGTGAAGAATTCGGAAGTCGGGGGCCACAAACTGTATCTGACCTCTCTTGATGTTCGAACTCTCGGAATCGCAGGGGGTAGTATGATCGTCGTCCGTGATAAGAAAATTGTGGATGTTGGTCCCAGAAGTGCACATATTGCAGAATTAGAGTATGAATCATTTACAGAAACGGAGAACATGGCAGGAGCCTCAATAGAATTGATTGCACCATGCTCTGAAGATAGACCCGACTATGTCGCTGTAAAGAACATGGCTGGAGTGTCATACGCACTTACGCTAGCGGGAGCGGCTAATGTCCTCGGCTATGTCCCGGAAACGGATTATGCTCATGGCAACATTGAAAGCTCCACAATTGCTTGGCAAGCCCTGGCAGATTATCTGGGACAGTCGCTAGAGGATACCTGTCGTCAAGCTATGAATATCGCCACTGACAAAGTGATGAAGGTTGTCCAACAGTTGATTGACGATTACCACTTAAATACGAATTTAACATATTTAGTTGGTGGTGGCGGTTCTGCGGCGGTTATTACACCATACTTGGGCGAGCGGATGAAGATCCGACACAGAATTGCGAAGAATGCTCCATATATATCCACTATAGGTGTTGCCTTAGCAATGGTGATGGAGCGTCTGGAGCGCAACGTTTCCAACCCGTCACCAGACGACATTAAGAAGATTCGCCATGATATTTTGGAGATGGTGACAAAAGCTGGAGCGAATCCTGATACGGTAGAAATCGCGGTAGAAATTGACAATCAGAAGAACATTCTCCGCGCAGTTGCAACTGGTGCAACCGAACTCCGTACCAAAAACGTTGGCGAGCGGGCAAGAAGTGTAGCAGAACTGACTAAGATTGTAAGCGAAAGCGTAGCGGTTCCCGAAAGCTCTGTATCACTGATGGCACATTCAGGAAATTGGTATGCGTTTAGCGCGCAGAAAGTCAGCAGGACACTGTTTGGGTTGTTAAAGAAAACGACAAACATGGTTAGAATCATTGATGCTGACGGTGTAATTAGGTTGCAAAACGATGATGCCCTAATCATCGCAACTGATAAGAAGAACATCGAATCAGACTTTCTAGGGATAATAGACGATTTGACTGTATATAATGACGGCGGAGCAATCTTGCCTAAGTGTTACTTATATTTTCGTCAAAAGACAGCTGATCTAAGTGGTGTGCTTGATAAAGAGCAGTTGTTACCATTAATCAATATGGAACTAGAATATGTTGAAGATGCTGAGAAAATTATTGCTGTTGCAATCAGAGGATAGAAGATGTTGACCTATCAGTCAGTCTCAGACGAGGCGTGTGCTTTTCATTTATTGAAACAAGATGCAATTTTTTCTCGAATTCCAGTGGAGAGGCAGTCTGCTTTGGTGTGCCAGGCTATTGAGATTGGTAAACGTTGCTCTCGAAAATTTAGGGGAGCCAATCTGACGCGTTTTTTAGATGAAGACGGCGTGAAAATTATATACCAGCCTTCGTCGCCAATAACAGGATTACACGCCCAGATACAGTACGACGAAAAGATTAAGAAAATTGAACTCTATTCACCTGTGATTGAGCAGATGATGCAGATTAGCCAGACAATTGTTGAGAAACTAACTTATGATCAAGTCTCCCAGTTGTTTATCGCTCACGAATTTTATCACTGGGTGGAGTATTCCAGCCATTCTTTAACCCAGAATAAATGCGACTCGGTCGAGGTTACATACTTGGGTTTTATTCATACTGACCGAAAGGTACGTATGACAAGCGAAATAGCTGCATTTCAGTTTGCTAAAGAGCAACTTCAGCTTACTATACACCCTTTAATCTATGACCAGTTAATGAAAGTGACAGGTCAAGCAGGAACATCCAGTGATTATTGGCCAGACCAATGGTTGAAAGAATATAGTGAGATCTTGTTGAGAAAGGACGATACGAAACATGGTTGAGACAATCACACTGTTTGGAAGAAAAGTTTCTGTGCTTGGAGACTGGGATACTGTAGTTATTGGTGGAGGTGCAGCAGGTTTTAGCGCGGCGCTAAGTAGTGCCCAGAGTGGATTACGAACGGTAATCGTGGAGAAAAGCATACGACTTGGTGGAACCGCAGTAAATGCTTTAGTTACACCAATGATGCCTTCTTGGACAGGTCATCGTGAAAACTTCTTTGCAGTTGAGGAGAAGTTACAGGAGATTGGCGTAAAGACCAGAGATGACCTGAATTCTGCTTATCTGTGGTTCTCCCCTGAGGCGTTAAGCACGGCGTATGAAACGTTGTATCTCAATGCACAAGGGCATATTTTGTATGATACAGATGTTATCGACGCCGTAGTCGAGGATTCGAAGATTGTGGCAGTGTTGGTTAAGACTGTGGAAGGAATTGGCGCAATCAGAGCCAAATATTTTGTCGATGCAAGTGGTGACCTAGTTTTGGCTCGTTCTATAAACGTTGCAACAACACACGGCGATGACCAAGGAAACAATCAAATGAGCAGTCTTAGATTTGAGATGGGCGGTATAGATGTGGAAAGGTATCGGGCCTATCTGGTAAGCCTAAATGATCGTTTTTCCAAGTTTAATGCTGGGGGTGATTTTTATGAATCGGCTATGGTCGGTGGAGGAGACTTCGTCTTGGAGCCCCTCTTCAAGAGAGGCATAGAGCAGGGACTACTACAAACAAAGGACTTGCGTTACTATCAAACTTTCACTTTGCCGGGGAAACCGGGATGCATGTCTTTCAACTGTCCCCATTTAGCTGAGCTCAAGGACAATACGTCCGCGCTAGCACGCTCATGCGCCGTCTCTGAGGGGCACCAGATGATTAATCGATTGGTCAACTTTCTTCAACGTATGATGCCTGGGTTTGAGAACTCATTTTTGCTTCAGGAAGCATCCATGCTGGGTATACGAGAGTCCTACCGCCTTGTTGGTCAATTAGTGTTAACCGAAGATAACTATACCAACCAGAGTAGATTTAGTGACGGCATCGCACGAGGGGATTGGTACATTGACGTTCATTCTGTGACAAAGGGGCTGTTTCATCAAAATACATATAAGGAGGGTGACTATTACGAGATTCCTTATCGTAGCATGGTCACGGATGAAATTGCGAACATAATTGTGGCAGGTCGGTGTATCTCAGCAAATTTCTTAATGCAGGCTAGTATTCGCATCACGCCGACCTGTATTGATATGGGGCAAGCGGTAGGAGAAGCAATTGTTTTGGCGAAGCAGTTGGGAAAACCGCTTAATAGACTCAATGGTGGGCTTTTAAAAGAAAGAATGAACTATTACCAGTCAGTTGAAGAAGCAAAGAATCATACTGCCTAGGGGGAGTGAGATGAGGATTCTGTGTATTGATGTCGGTGGCACAGATATCAAAAGTGCTATATATCATTCGGATGGGAGACTGTTCAAGGAGTTTCCAAATACTGCTACGGCCCGCGATCACAAGCCTGTAATACAACAAATTGTTGGGATAGTTGCCGATGGAGCTGTTCATAACCGCATTGATGGAGTCGCAGTATCGACCGCTGGTGTTGTCGATAACGTCAGTGGGGATGTTGTGTTTGCTGGATATACGATGCCGGGATATTCTGGCACCAAGATCAAGGATACAATTGAGTCAAAGTTCGGTTATGACTGTGCTGTTGAGAATGACGTTAATGCTGCATGCCTTGCTGAGGCCTGGTTAGGAGCTGGGCAAGACCTAAGTAGTTTGGTCTGTTTAACGGTAGGAACTGGCGTTGGCGGGGCCATTATGATAGATAGGAAACTAGTAACTGGGGTGGGGCATACAGCCGGCGAAATTGGTTACATACCAGTGGGCAACAGACATTTTCAAGACATGGCATCGACAACGTACCTTGTGGCGAGGGCCAATGAACTGGCCGGGTCTCTTACGTATGAGAATGGGCTTCAGGTGTTTGAAGGTGTGAGATTAGGCAATGAATTTTGTATCAGGGCAGTAGATGATCTAGTGTCGAATTTATCACGGGGATTGACGACTATTATCTACCTGTTGAATCCTGAGGCCATTGTTTTAGGCGGCGGTGTGATGGCACAAAAAGACTATCTTGAGAAACGGATCATTCAATCGGTTCGCCAACAATTAGTTTCGGAGATTTTTGACCGTACGGAGATTCGCTTTGCAAAAATGGGTAATCACGCGGGAATGATTGGCGCTTTAAAAAATTTTTTGATGTGTAAAAAGTAAGCTAAGGGAGGTTTTGGTTTTATAAATATCAAGCAAATATTTTCTTGTTAAATTTGATCGTAAAATATAGAGTGAAGTTTACTTTACGAACTGGCTGGAACGTTCCAGGAATACCACTGGAGCAATTCCAGCCAGTATTAATTATTTTGTGTTTTCAAATGAACATGGGTCTGGCGGGTTAACAATCTAGTGGTGGGAATACTTGGTGTAGGAACCTAACGTGAGACACTCTGTTTCTTTCCATAGTAATCCGCCCCAAGCCCAGTTGCGTGCGCCTTACCGTTCGGATAAAATACAATTAATATGACATGGCATTTTGCCAAATTTATAAGGAAAAAGGATGATGATACATGGACAGTCCCGATGGTCAGAGGTCGATGACCCATTCTGAGGTGTCTGCATTGCAGCAGGAGTTAAAGGTGCCGGATCTGGAGGCTGGGTTATCCAGCCAGGAGGCCGCCAAACGCTTGGCGGAAAACGGGCCGAACGCGCTGGAATCGCACACCACCCCGAAGTGGGTCATCTTCATTCGCCAGTTCAACAGCCTGATCATTTATATTTTGATTGGCGCCGCCGTACTGACAACTGTGATGGGGCACATGACCGATACGATTATTATCGGCCTGGTTATCATCATCAACGCGATTATTGGGTATTCGCAGGAGAACAACGCCTCAAACGCCCTGGAGCGGATCAAGCAGATGCTGTCGCACGAGGCGACGGTCTACCGCGACGGCGACCGCGTCGATGTCGATGCGGCCGACCTGGTCGTGGGCGACGTCGTGTTCCTCGAGGCAGGCGACAACGTGCCGGCCGACCTGCGGCTGTTTGACATCGACAACTTATCGATGCAGGAGGCGGCGCTGACCGGGGAATCCAACTCGGTCGAGAAAACGGTCGACCCGCTGCCGGCCAACACGCCGCTGGCTGAGCGCACCAACATGGCCTTCGCCTCCACCGCAGTCGCGACGGGTTCGGGCATGGGCCTGGTCGTCGCGACCGGGAAAAACACCGAGCTGGGGAAAATTTCCCAGGCGGTCGCCGATGTGCGCAAGGGCAAGACGCCGATGATGACCGAGCTCGACAACCTGGGCAAGGGCATTTCGTACGCTATTTTGGCCGCTGCGGTGATTCTTTTTGCGCTGGGCATGTGGTCTGGCCATTATTCGGTCGGCACGCTCGCACTGGCGGTCGTCACCATGGTTGTCGGCTCGATGCCTGAAGGCCTGCCCGCGACCACCTCTGTCGTGCTTGCGATGGGCATGCAGCAGCTGGTCAAAAAGGAAAACACGATTGTCAAAACGCTCCCGGCCGTCGAGACGCTGGGCTCAGTTGACGTGATCGCGACGGATAAAACCGGCACGCTGACGAAAAACGAAATGACGATCACCAACATCATCACGCCGCACCACGAATACACGGTGTCTGGCACGGGGTACGCGCCGACCGGTGAGTTCAGCCTGCGCGGCAAGCCGGTAGCTGCCAAGGACCGCGCGGATCTGCGTGACCTGCTGATTGCCGGCTTTGAAGCCAACGACACGACGCTGGCCGAGATCGACGGCAAGTACGAAATCAACGGCGAGCCGACAGACGGGTCCTTTTTAACGGCGTACCACAAGGGGTTTGAAGACGAGCCGGACTACGAAGAGCTCGACATGCTTCCGTTCGACTCGGACTACCGTTACATGGCCAAGTTGATGCAGCTGCCAAACGGTCAGCACCGCCTGTTCGTCAAAGGCTCGCCCGACAAGGTGCTGCCGATGGCGGAGGCGGCCGACCCGTCGTTTGACACCGAGCACTACCTCGAGTTGACGCGCACGTACTCCAAGCAGGGGATGCGCGTCATCGCCGTCGCCGCCGAGGACCTGCCGGACAGCGTTGACGAAATCACCGAGGGCTTGTGCGAGCACGGGGTGACCTTCCTGGGCCTGGCGGTCATCATCGACCCGCCGCGCGAGGAAGTCATCGCGTCGATTAAACAGATGCGCATGGCGGGCGTCAAGGTCCGCATGATCACTGGCGATCACCCTGACACCGCCCTGGCCATTGCCAAAAAGCTTGGCCTGGCGGACAGCCCCACGGTCGTCACCGGCACGGAGCTGGCGGAAATGAACGACAAGGACCGCACGCAGGCGATGATTTCGACTGACGTCTTCGCCCGCACCACGCCGGCCGACAAGCTGGCGATCGTCACCGCGCTCCAGGAAGCCGGCAACGTCACCGCGATGGTCGGCGATGGGGTCAACGACGCGCCGGCGCTGAAAAAGGCCGATATTGGCGTCGCGATGGGTGAGTCCGGGACCGACGTGGCCAAGGACGCCGCTGACATGATCCTGACCGACGACAAGTTCACGACGATGGAAAAAGCCATCGCGCAGGGCCGCCGAATCTACGATAACATCAAAAAGAGTATCCTGTTCCTGCTGCCGACGTCGTTTGCCGAAGGGCTGATCATCGCGATCACTATTCTGACGCAGGACAACATGCCACTGAACGCCAGCCAGATGCTGTGGATCAACATGGTGTCGGCCATCACGATTCAGTTCGCGTTCATCTGGGAGCCGGCCGAGCCGGGCATCATGGCCCGCCCGCCGCGCTCCAACACCGCTTCAATGATGAACTGGCACGACGTTTTTCAAATGGCCTACGTGTCGATCATGATCTCAGGTGTCGGCCTGCTCGCGCACGACTGGCTGCTGGACGGCGGCTATGTCAACGCGGCGGTGGCCTCGACGATGATGGTCAACATCATCATCCTGGGTAAGATTTTCTACCTGTTCAACATTCGCACCCACGCGCTGGCGCTGTCGAAGCAGTTCTTCTCTAACCCGATGGCGTTCGCCGTGATTGCGGCGATGATGGTGCTGCAGCTGTCGTTCACCTACATTCCGTTCATGCAGGACGTCTTCCGCACCGCGGGCATGTCCTGGCTGGAGTGGGGCGTGGCGGTCGGCGCCGGCGTCATCACCCTGGCGGTCACCGAGTGCGACAAAATGATCCGTCTGGCCTACCGCAAGTGGGCGCACCGCACCCACACGGCGGAAGTCGCTAAGTAAAGCTCATACCCAAGCAAAGCCCAGATTCGCAAATTGCGAACATGGGCCTTTTTATGCATCGTCTTAAGTGCGCTGCTGGCGCCGGTGCGTGAACCCAGCCAACCAGGTAGCTGCTAAGCTGGCGAAGAGGCCAACCAGTGGAAGCAGGATGCCCAGGTGCCCGGCGAGGAGCTTGTGCTTTTGCTATATCCGTTTGTCTCCTTTTGTTTCTACGCCTAGTTCAGCGGGGGGCCAAGGTACGGAGGAAGACCGTTATGAGTTTTAGGCAATATTAGGATGATAATCCAAATGTTTTGCAGAAGGTCGTTTCACTTTGGCTCGGATTTTTCAACAGAATAAACTTAGCGATTCAACCTGGCGATATGTACATTGCATCCTGCCATATTCTAATGCCAGTGCCGAAAAGATTCTGTTATTTTTTCGCAACGCAATGGTACAGGTGGGCAATGAAAACAATCACGTTTCAACCTGTACCAATTTCCTGATAGATACCGGTAGTTCACCATTGAATTATTTCACACATCTTCCTAATGGTGATTATGGTGGGATTTAAACGAACAAAGAGGCCCTTAAAAATAACACAGTGAAATCAAATTTCAAAAAAATTGGTATTGAAAATATATTTCTAACCGCTAAACTGAAGGCGTAAAGAAAGCGCATACATTTAGGGGGCGAAATCTGATGGGCACATAGTGTTTGTTCGGACTTTTTGGCACTCATTCACAATTAAATCGAAAGGACGGCTATTGTCATGCAAAGGATTACTGGCTTTATTGAAAAACGTATCGCGCCGCCACTCATCAAATTTTCAAATCTGAAGTATGTTCAAGTAATCCAGCGAAACGGGCTTGGTATCATGAGCCTGCTGGTTATTGGCTCTCTGTTCACGCTGGTTGCATCATTTCCTATCCCAGCCTGGTTGACCTTCCTCGGTGATTTCCGTTGGACTATCGCTCAAGCCGCTGGAGTTGGGACTAGCTTTATCGCGCTGTACACGGTCTGCACAACGTCCTATGCGTTGGTGGAATGGTACAACAAGAATCGCGGTGAAAAGACGGACATTATGCCGCCGATGATCTTGGCAATCGCGTCCTATCTGCTGCTGAATCCAGTTCAGACAGTTGCGACTGTTGTCAAAGGCAGCAAGACTCCCGGAACCTTTACCGGCGTCTCGACCGCATACATGGGTGCGATGGGGGTATTTGCTGGGATCATCGTTGGGATTGTCACGGTTGAAATTTACCGTTTCTTTGTCAATCGTCATCTGACAATTAAGCTGCCATCGAATGTACCACCGATGGTATCCAGCGCATTTGTCGCACTGATTCCAAGTTTCGTGGTTATTGTGTTCTGGTGGTTGATTGGTTCAGTCCTGAAGATCAATATTCCAGATGCGATTGCAAACATCTTTAAACCCTTGATTTCAGTTTCTGATACACCATGGGCGATGATGATTGCTACGTTGCTCAACCGTGGCCTGTGGTCAGTCGGGATTCACGGTGGGAATATTGTCGGCGGTGTCCTTGGCACCTTCTGGACGCAGATGGTCGCCGCGAACCAGGCCGCCTTTACGAAAGGTATTGCACTGCCTTACACGTTCACAAGTATCTTCCAAGATGTCTACATTATGACTGGGATGGTGCCGTTGTCTGTTGCTTTACTGCTCACCAAATCCAAGCGCTATCGTGGGATGGGGGCACTGGGCATTGTCCCAGCGGCGTTTAACATCGGTGAACCACTTATCTTCGGTTTGCCAATTATGCTGAACCCATTGATGATGATTCCATTTGTTCTGAGTTCGGTTGTTATGGATATTGCCGCTACTGTTCTTGTTATGCTGAAGTGGTTGCCAGTCCCAGCGTTGTCAGTACCTTGGATCACACCGGCACCGATCAAAGCTTATCTTGCAACCGGTGGGAATATCTGGGCAGTTGTCTTTGTTCTTGCCGGCTGGGTTGTGACATTCATGATCTATTATCCTTTCGTGGCCTCTCTGGATAAGGCAGAGCGCACTGGTGCACTGAAGACAGATAGTCTTGGAACAACAGGCGACGAGTCAGCAACGGAAGCATAGCAACCAATCTGGGGGTAAATTATGCTGGGGATTTCAGTTTACTTTAAGACTTTTGATCCTGACTATGTGAAACAAGCGACGAAAAATGGCATTAAATTTATCTTTACGTCACTGCATATTCCTGAGGAGGATTTCACCGACATCACTGGACGTGTCGAGGAATTGTTAGCCCTTTGCAAACAAGAAGGGGTCATGCTTGTTCCTGACGTTTCACCAGTTACCTTTGAAAAATTGAATCTTAAATCCGGTGATTTTGAGGCTCTGAAAAAGATGGGGTTCCGTGCATTACGCCTGGACTGGGGGTTTAATGATTTTGACTTACTGAGTCGCCTTCAGAAAGACTTTACATTGTTTCTCAACGCTAGTGTGCTGAGTAAGGAATACTTGAATGATGCTAAGGCACATGGCGTTGATTTCGCAAAAGTTCATGCTTCCCATAATTTTTACCCCAAGCTAGAAACGGGTCTTTCGAAAGACCGGTTTAATGCAATTAATCAAAACTACATCGGCACACCGGTGCATGTCTTAGCTTTTGTACCAGGTGATCAACTTAAGCGATTTCCGTTTTATCAAGGGTTACCTACACTGGAGACGCAGCGTGGTCAGAACCCATATGTCAGTGCGGTTGAACTGATAAACGAGTTTGGCGTAACAGATATTGCTATTGGGGATAGCGAGGCGCGGCTGACTACTCTGGAGAATATTCATCTGTACCAGCAGGACAAAACGATGACATTGCCAATTATTCCTGAACCTGAGGGGCGCGCGTTGCTAGGCCGGGTACTCGACGTCCGCAAAGATATTCCAGAGCGGATGATTCGGGTTTCAGTTGAGCGTAAGTCAGACATACCAATCGGCAAAACGGGCGACCGTCCACTTGGGACGATTAGTCAAGATAATCTTCTTGCCGGCCGTTACAGTGGGGAGATACAGATCAGTAAGAGTGATTTGCCGTTCACTCGTGATGCCAATATTATTGGCTATGTTCACCCGGAGTACACTGGGCTGCTCAAGTTCATCGACGGTGAGACCAAATTGTGCTTTGTTGAGGGGTGAAATAAATGACCGAGACGATTGCACAAGAAGCAGGTGAGCTGTTTATCGTCGGGTTTCATGGTAGTAAGCCGAGCGCAGAAGTCAGGGAGATGATCCGTGAGTATCACGTAAGCGGCATTATCTTGTTTGCTCGAAATATTGAGAGTGCTGGCCAGTTGGCAGCTTTAACTGATGCGCTTCAAACGGAGGCTCGGCAGGCTGGATATACTGAACCGCTGCTTATCGCCCTTGACCAAGAGAATGGCGTGATTCGGCGTATCGAGGCCGGAGTAAGCCTATTGCCAGGAGCAATGGCTCTGGCAGCCACCGGCGACCCAGAAAATGCGGCACGTTCTTATGCTGCGAGTGCTAAAGAATTGTCTGAGCTTGGGGTGAATTGGAGCCTTGCCCCAGATGCTGATGTGAACACTAATCCAGACAATCCCGTCATCGGAGTACGCTCTTTTGGGGATAATGCTCAGTTGGTGAGCCAATACGTGGTGCAGGCAATGAATGGGCTCCAACAAAATGGCATTGCAGCATGCTTGAAACATTTTCCTGGTCATGGCAACACGTCGGTTGATTCTCATCAAGACTTACCAGTGCTGACGCAGTCACTAGAAGATTTGCAGGGGACAGAGTTGGTCCCTTTTGAAGCCGGGATCAAGAATGGTGTCAACTCTGTGATGATTGCTCATATTCAGTTTCCTGCCGTCGATCGATTGCTGCCGGCGAGCCTTTCTCCCGTTGTGATATCGACCTTGCTTAGAAAGCGTCTAGCGTTTAACGGGGTGATTGTGACCGACGACCTCGAAATGAAGGCAATCGCGGATCATTATGGTACCCCAGCAGCTTGTGTTCAAGCGTTGAAGAGTGGTGCTGATTTGGCAATGGTCTCCCACGTTTATGAAACACAGAAAGAGTCGATTGCTCGGGTTGTGGCAGCCATAAATGAAGGTGAATTGGTTGAAGCCGATGTGGCTGAGAAGATTAATCGGCTGAGGGCCTTAAGACGGCGAGTTGGCCGCTGGCAAAATCATTTTGATGCGGAGAAATTCTCAATACTTGTGAACAATGATAACCAATTAGCTAATGAACTTTACCAGCATAGTGTGACGGTTGTTCAATCACCTACTCAAATCATTGGTCCTGCGCCATTAGTTGTCACTTTTGATCATCAGCGTTATTCCCTTGTGGTAGAACACCAGAAGGGAGATAGCGCACTCTTTCGAGCAATATTGGAATACTATCCAGAGGCATCTAAATTGTCGGTAGATTTAACTACAGCGACACCGTTGGCAGAACTGTCTGAAATGAAGGATCAGCGGCCTGTGATCGTCGGAACCAGTAACGTTACGGGTTTTAATGATATTCAAGCACAAGCGGTTAAGATGTTGATCGACCGAGGGCATCCCGTACATGTCGTCGCGATGCGAAACCCTTACGACTGCCGGTGGTTTCCAGCCTTAGCCAGTTATATCGTGGCGTATGAGCCTACCCCACAGGCGATGCATTGGGCAGCATCGGCATTGGCGAAGAAAGGTAATCCGAGTGGGCGGCTGCCAGTGGTGCTACCATGAGAGAAAATGTCGAAGAAATGCTACGAATGGGGCAACAAAAGAAGATATTCTCCCAGGCAGTGCTGGCAATCAAACGTGAAGGCAAGTTGAAATTAATAACGGTAGGAGATTCTCAACTAGGACAGGCCTCTCGCTTTGACCTTGCCTCGTTGACGAAAATTGTGGGAACGCTGATGGGAGTTTTGAAGCTTTTGTCAGCAGCGCAGATAACCCTTGAAACTAAACTAGTGTCCATTTTTCCGGAGCTGACCGCCCCTGAGTGGGCTCCAGTGACCATTAAGCACCTGTTGACACATACCAGTGGCTTAATTTCTTCGTTTAAGTTTTACCATTTGACTAACAAGCCCACGCTCTTTGAAGGTCTGGCAAGAATACTGCCAGGAGCTCAGGGCACGGTTGTGTACTCGGATTTGAATTTTATGTGGCTAGGCCTAGTAGTTGAAGCAGTAAGCGGTGAGAATCTTGCGACATTTCTTACTCGCCGGGTGTTCCGCCCACTGGGGATGAATGACACTAGCTTTTCTCCAGAATCGGCGATACCAACACGCGAAAAGGGGAGGCCAGATGATCACAACGCTAGCTATTTTGGCGTTCCAGTGGGACATGCGGGGTTGTTCAGTTCTGCTACTGACCTGCTCAAGTTCGCAGATTATTGGCTGAATCCGCCAAGCTCAACAGTAGTTGACGCAAGTTGGCTGGCGGCGAGCATCAAGGTTCAAACGCCTTCTGGGCAACCGCCAAGAGGACTCGGGTGGGTATTGCCTGGAAATCCGGAAAGCTTTTTTGATGATTTTGGTTCCAGTGCGTATGGGCATACTGGCTATACGGGCACTAGCATTTTGGTTGTTCCGCAGAGAAAGTTGTCAATTGTCCTTTTGACCGATCGTACTCGTCTCGGAGTTGATCAACGCTTTCCACAACTTCGGCGTGAGCTTCACTCACTATTGGCAGCAGAACTTTAGGCTTGGAAAGGCAAGGTGACGTGATGAATATCATCCAGCAAGTAGCAAGTATTGGGAGCCGGCTGACGCCTGCGGAGCATCGCGTTGCTAGTTATATTATTGATTATCCAGAATTAGTACTGAAACAAAATGTCGGTCAGCTGGCCCAAGCTTCAGGGTCCAGTCCGGCCTCTGTTGTGAGGTTCTTCAAACGGGCGAATTTTGGTAATCTCGCCCAGTTTAAAATTAATTTATCCTCTGAGTTGGCTAAGCAAAGTGGGCAACGAAGTCGGGATGTTGATCCGCACGATGACTATGAAATTGTGAAGCAGAAGTTGTTGGATAATTCTATACAGTCACTTTATCAAACGGGAGACACGTTAGCTAAGGGCATCGTTTTAGACGTGGTTGAACAAATACATAATGCCAAACGAATCTATTTACTGGGTATCGGTGCCTCTTATCTGGTAGCGGAAAATATTGTCCAGAAGTGGATGCGGGCTGGGGTCACAATGCAAATGTACCAGGAACTGAACGTGTTCCTTCCGCTTGTTGAAACTGCAGGTCCGAACGATCTTTTCTGGTTCATTTCAAATTCTGGCAAGACTCCGGAGATTGTGTGGGCCGCTTCAGCCGTCAAAAAACGAGGTCTGAAAAGTGTTTCTTTGACCAAGGTAGGCGATAACGAGTTGTCCCGCGTGACTCGCTGGCAATTGCATACAGCCAGCCCGCTTGAAACTGAAGTTCGGAGCGCTGCAACAAATTCGCTGTTATCGCAATTCTTGGTGATCGATATTGTGTATTATTTCTACCTGAGTCAGTACTACGATGAGATTGCTGACAATATCAATCGGACTCACGGGATTATCGCGGAATACCATCAAGCACTGGCCGACAACACGAAGACAACAAGGACTGAGACAAATGGCTCTAATCACAATTAATCGGACCAGTTCAACGATGATGAACCAGACGATGGTAAAAATAGCCATGCCAGACGCGATAACGGCAGAAGAAAAGTTACCAACGGTTTGGCTGCTTCATGGATTGGGAGATGATGGCTCTGTCTGGCAGAGAAAAGTTCCGGTTGAGCAGTATGCCATAGACCATCACTGGGCAATCGTTATGCCAGGGTTTAATCGAAGCTCTTACATGAACATGGCGTACGGCAGTCGCTATGGAGATTATCTGGAGCAGGAACTCATACCCACCATGCGTTCCATGCTTCCATTGAGTGTGCTCTCAGAGCAAAATTGGGTGGTTGGCAATTCTATGGGCGGTTATGGCGCAATGCGACTTGCTTTTCGCCATCCGAATTGGTTTAGTGCGGTAGCGACGATGTCGGCTGTAGCTGACCTCAACAGTATCAAGGCCATCATGCCGGATTATCAGGCAGTATTTGGCCCGGACGATTGCGGGATTGAAGCGGCCCAGTTGACCTCTGTGCTCAGTCAAGCAGATGTGTTAGCAGTGCAGAAGTTACGTTTTTACCAGAGTGTGGGTCAAGACGACCCATTCAAGAAAGACAATGACACACTCGTTCACCAGTTGACTACGGAGTATGGGCTTTCGATTGCTTACCATGTTGAACCTGGGAATCATAGCTGGCAGTTCTGGCGCGATCAGCTGCCTGTCGTGCTTGATTGGCTTGCTCAGATTCAGAAAAAAAACTAATGAAAAAGGTGAAGTCATGGAACGGACAACCGAGGCGCGTAACCCTCAGACTATGCATATCGACACAATGAGCACCGCGGATGTGTTGAATACGATAAATCAGCAAGATCAATCGGTGCCGATAGCGATTGGCCAGCCCGAGGTTATGACATCAATTAAAGCATTTGTCGATGTGGTCGTTGATCGATTAAAGCATCAAGGAAGATTATTCTATATTGGGGCCGGAACCAGCGGGCGGCTTGGAATTTTGGATGCTGCCGAGTGTGTACCAACTTTTGGAATTGATCCAGAGATGGTTCAGGGTTTGATTGCCGGCGGACCAGGTGCCATGATTACCGCAGTTGAGGGGGCCGAGGATAGCAAAGAGGGAGGAGAAGATGATTTACGAGCGCACAACCTGAGCAAAAGTGATGTCGTTCTTGGTATTGCTGCGAGTGGGACCACTCCGTATGTCGTGGGTGGACTGGATTACGCGAGGTCTATTGGTGCAGCCACTGGAGCGCTCAGCTGCAATAGTAGTGCCTTAATCAGTCAGCATGCTAACATCGCGATTGAGGTCGTGGTCGGTCCTGAAGTGGTAACCGGGTCGACAAGAATGAAAGCTGGCACCGCACAAAAGCTGGTCCTCAATATGATTTCGACGGCAGCGATGATCAAACTAGGAAAGGTTTATGGTAATTTGATGGTCGACGTAAAGCCTACCAATCTCAAACTTGTTGATCGTGCTAAACGGATTATTCAGGCTGCAACCGGCGTGGATTATGAAACTGCGACGCACTACTTAGAAGCAGCTGAGCATCGCCCCAAGGTTGCCATTGTGATGATTCTCGGAAAGGTAGACGAGCAGACTGCAGATACTGCGTTGAAGCAGCACGATGGGTTCATTGCAGCAACGATACAGCATTTAATTGAGTAACAAGAGTTTAGTGTGGCAGAAGTTGCATGGCGACATAAGTGGCAAAGGCCCAGATTCGCGAATCTGGGCCTTTTTGTGGCTCGCCTTAAGCGTGCTGGCGTTGCCCGTGCGTGAACCCAGCCACCAGGTAGCTGACCAAACTGGCGAATAGGCCGGCATAGCCGAGCGGCAGCAAGAAGAACGACTCATGCAGCATGCCGCTGGCGTCCACGTAGGTCGGCGTGAACGCTTTGGCGACGAAGCAGCCGAGGCCAACCAGCAGGAGTAAGGTGCCCAGACGCATTGCCCAGCGATGAACTTGTACTTTTCTCATTTTGAACTACGCCTCCGTTTCTTGAGCCTTGAGCATAGCAGAAATCCCGCGCAGCAAATGCTCAAGCTGACGGGTTTTAGCGAATACTTAGGCATCTTAACCATCACGCAACCTGAAATTGTTTCACGAGAAACATCACTTGGTGGCCCGGTGCTTTTCCCGGTACGCGCTCGGCGCCAGCCCCATCAAGCTGGAGAAGGCCTTTGAAAATGAGAACTGGTTCTCATACCCAACCGCGCGGGCGACGACTTGGATGGGGTAGTCGGTTTCGCGCAGGAGCTGGCCGGCCTGGTCGATGCGGTACTGCTTGAGGTAGGCCTGGGGCGAGCGGCCGACCTGCTTGGTGAACAGGCGATGCAGGTAGGTGCGGTCGATGTGCACGATCGCCGCAAGGTTGGCGACGGTGATGGGGTTGCTGTAGTTTTGGGAAATGTAGTACAGCACGTACTCGACCAGCTCGGCGCGTGAGCTCAGCGGCGGTCCGGGTGCGCTGCGGGTAGTCGGTGGCCAGCTGGTACAGGAACTCGAACAGCTTGCCGGTCATGATCAGGTTGCGGTTTTCCTTGTGATTGGAGCCGGCGATCACGCCGCGCGCTGCCGCCAGGGTCTTAGACTCAGGCGTAAAATCAAACAGGGGTGCATCGGAGGTCAGGCTAGTGCCGGCGATGTACTTGTCGGCGCTGCGGCCAGAGAAGCCGACCCACAGGTAGGTCCACGGGTCGTCGTGGTCGGCCTCGAAGTGAATCAGCGTGTGCGGCTCGATCAGAAAACCCTGGCCTTTTTTAAGTGCGTACTGGTGGTCGTGCACGGTATAGGTCCCTTTGCCTGCCAACACAAAATAGATCATGTACCCTGAGCGCACAGTTGGCCCATAGGCGTGGTCGGGCTCGCAGGCTTCACTGCCGCAGGTGTAAACGTTCACGTCCAGGTTGAAGGTACGATTGGTATTAGAAAAATCATAAATGCGTGGATTTTCGTAGTGTGTCGACATTTGGACATCTCTCCTCGACATTTGAATATATCCAGTTCCAATGTAAGCGATTAACATGACAGTTGTAAATCGATTTGCGAGATTAGCCATTATTGCAGTACGGGGCGGGTAAGCGTTTCACCTTGGCCAAGGCGAAACGCCGCCACACCCCTAATTCTACTTAGGAGGCACACCGCATGAGTATGCAAGATACGATGACAAACAAGGTCTTACCACTTGCGACCAAGTTGTCAGCTAACAAATTCTTGATCAGTGTTCGTGACGGCATGATGGTTGCTTTCCCAGCCACCATGTTCGCATCGATCATGATCATTGTCCAAAACTTACCGACCACCTTTAGTTTCGCACAGTACGTGCCAAAAGGGGTCATGGATTTTCTGACGAACTTCCTCGGGCCGATTTCAAACGCCACGATGAACATCACGTCACTGTTCGTTGCGTTTGGGATCGCCTATCACTTGGCTGGTAAGCTTCACGCCAACCAGCTGTACGCCGGCGGCATTTCGCTGGCCGCGTTCGCGATGCTGCTGCCGATCATGACCAACAAGGTCAGCTCCTACATCGACATCAACTACCTGGGTTCACGGGGCATGTTCGTGGCGATCATCACCGCGATCATTTCGACGGAAATCTTCGCCGCTCTGGAAAATGCCAACATTACAATTAAGATGCCAGAGTCCGTTCCGCCTGCCATTGCGACGTCCTTTATCGCGATTCTCCCAGGGTCTGCGGCACTCTTGACCTTCACCACGATCCGTTACATTTTCACCTTTACCCAATGGGGCAATGCGTTTGACTTTATCTATGAAATTCTCCAGACCCCGCTGCAAGGGATCGGTTCCACGCTGCCTGCAACATTAGTCGTGGCCTTCTTCTCGCAGTTCCTCTGGTGGTTCGGGATTCACGGCACATTGGTTGTTAACTCAGTCGTTCAGCCAATTTACGATGCCTTGGCCCTGCAGAACTACAAAGCATACTCTGCCGGCCAGCCGATTCCCCACATCATCTGCACGACCTTCATGGGTGTGTTTGAAATCACCGGCATGATCCTCGGCTTCGCCCTGGCCATGGGCTGGGTCTTTGCCAAGTCTGCCCGGATGAAGAAGACCATGCGCATGGTTGCCGTTCCTGCGTTCTTCAACATTTCTGAACCCGTTACCTTCGGCCTGCCAATGGTCCTGAATCCAACCATCTTCATTCCTTGGGTCCTCGGCCCAATGGTCATGGTCACGATCGGGTACTTCGCGATGGCTGTTGGCCTGGTACCAAAGCCAATCGGTGCCACAGTCGTTTGGTCCACGCCAATCTTCCTGTCTGGCTGGATCGCCGTTGGTTCCTGGCGCGGCGCGGCCTTGCAGCTCGTTCAGGTCGTCGCTTCTACACTGCTTTGGATCCCATTCCTGAGAGTGCTGGATAAGCAGTTCCTGAACGATGAAGCGGCCGGCGAAAAGAAGCTCGAAAAAGAAGCTGCAAAGGGTGAAGCGGCAGCGCAGGCGGCTAAGTAACCTGACTGTTCACTCATCTGAATTTTGCCAAAGGAGGCCCTGACGATGGCGCTCAAACCCATGACTTTTAACATCACGCTGAACACCAAGACACCGCTGCTTTACGAAACAATTTATAAGGAGCAGCTCAAGTATTTTCAGCATTTTGACCCGACAATCGACGAGCTGCACCCCGGTGTGGCAGTCGCTGCGGAGATGCTGACGAAGGTGCAAAAAGAAGGTGTGCCGACCAACGTTGAGGTGACCGACCTGGAGCCGGACCGCACGTTTGAAACGCGGGTCTCGTACAGCCAAGGCGATATCGTCATGCGCTACGCCTTGCAGCCGGCGGGCGACCAGACCAAGGTCTTTTACTCGGAGCAAAACAGCTTCAACAAGGCGAACATGATGACCAACTTCTGGCTGGTCAGCTGGTTTTACACCTTCATGTATAAGCACAATTTGAAGAAACGAATGAAAACCATCGAGCAGATCGCAAACGCTGCTCAGTGAGTAATTTTGGCGGGCCAGTGCGGACTGAAAGGTCCCACTTGGCCCGCCTTTTTTAAAGGGCGAGCACCATTTTTCGCCCGGTTAAAAAAGAAAGTAGATGAGACCACTGCTCAAGATATATGACAACCGAATCTTTCATTTGGCCAACGATGCTGTGAGCTACATCCTGTACCTGCTGCCCAATGGCCAGCTCGGCCACTTGTACTACGGGCCGCGGCTGGACGTGGACGAGGCGACGCTGACCGAATACACGAAGCTGGAAAGCAAGTCCGGCGGCACGGTGCATTTTTCGGCCGACAACACCTTGTTCACGCTGGCCGACCAGCTGCAGGAGTACCCGGTGTACGGGACTTCGGACTTTCGCCAAGGCGCAGTGGCGGTATCTCAAAACACCACCCCGTTTTACCTGAACTTCACGTATCAGGGGTACTCGGTCGCGCACGAAAAAAAGCGGGACCTGCGTTTTCCGCGCAGCTTCGCCAAGGCTGGGGCAGTCGACGTTCTGACCATCGACTTGACTGATACCGCACATGACCTGAAACTGCAGCAGCACTACGCGATTTTTGCCCAAGGCGGTGCGGTGGTGCGCTGGCAGACGCTGACCAACACCGGGACTGCGCCGGTCACCATCGACCGCATGCTGTCCGGCGGGCTCGATCTGCCCACGGCCGACTACCAGTTCGTGCAGCTGTCGGGCAACTGGGTCAGGGAGCGCCACGTGAAGGTGCGCCCACTGGCTCAGGGGACCACGTCAATCGAATCGCAGCGCGGTGCCTCCAGCCACCAGCAGAACCCTTACGTGGCGCTGCAGGCCAAGAATGGCACTTTGAGAAGCGGCGATGCGTACGGATTCAACCTGATTTATTCCGGCAACTTTTTGGCGCAGGCTGAAGTCAACGAGTGGGACCAGACGCGCTTCATGATCGGAATCCATCCCGACCAGTTTGCCTGGCAGCTGGACCCCAGCGCCAGCTTCAGCACGCCCGAGGCCGTTTTGACCTACAGCAGTGCCGGTCTGAACGGGCTGAGTCAGGAAAATGCTGTCTTTGCCCGCGACCACGTGATGGCGCCAAAGTGGCGCGACCAGCCGCGGCCGGTGGTGCTCAACTCCTGGGAGGCGGCTTACTTCGATTTTGATACTGACATGCTGCTGAAGCTGGCGGCGGCCGGTAAAAAGGTCGGCGTCGACTGCTTTGTGCTCGATGACGGCTGGTTCGGCCAGCGCGACAGCGACCGCTCCAGCCTCGGCGATTGGCAGGCCAACAAGCGCAAGTTCCCGCACGGGCTGACCCAGTTCGCCCAGTCGATTCGCGATCTCGGGCTGGACTTTGGCCTGTGGTTCGAGCCGGAAATGGTGTCGCCGGATGCCAAGCTGCTGGCCGCGCACCCCGACTGGGTCGTGGCCCCGCCGGATGAGCGCCGCGCGATTGCGCGCAACCAGTACGTGCTGGATTTTGCCAACCCGACCGTTGTCGACAACCTGTTTGACCAGATGAAGCAGGTGATCGACGCGACGAAGCTGACTTACATCAAGTGGGACATGAACCGCAACATCACCGAGGCCTTTTCGCAGTACCTGGCAAAAACTGGGCGCCCGCAAGGCGAGTTCTTCCACCGTTACATCTGCGGCGTGTACGACCTGTACGCGCGGCTGCTCAAGGCCTACCCGGATCTCTTGATCGAGGGCTGTGCCGGCGGCGGCGGGCGGTTCGATTTGGGCATCATGTTCTACTCGCCGATGATCTGGGTGTCCGATGACACCGATGCGCTGGAGCGTCTGAAAATTCAAACCGGCACGGCGCTGGCCTACCCGCTGTCCGCGATGAGCAACCACGTGACCGCCGTGCCGAACGATCAGCTCAACCGCACTACGCCGCTGGCCACGCGGTTCAACGTCGCGCTGTTCGGGTCGCTCGGCTACGAGCTCGACTTAACCAAGGAATCACCGGCCGTGCTGGCGGCGATCGCCGAGCAGATCAAAACTTACAAAAAGCTGCAGCCGCTGGTGTTGACCGGCCGCTTCGAATTTTTGCGGACGCTTGCGGAAGGCGATCACAACACGCTGGCCTGGGCGATGGTGGCGGCCGATGACAGTCAGATTGTGCTGGGGTTCTACCGCGTGCTGGCCGATCCCGATGGCGATGCCGTCGACCGGCTGGCCATCCCGTTTGCCGACCCGCACGCGCGGTATGCGATCAGTGGGCGCGACGCCGTGGTCACGGGCTCTGCGCTCAAGCACCTCGGCCTGCGCCTGCCATACGAGTTCAACGGTCCCAACGAGGCGGTCGCCGAACTCAAGGGCGATTTTCAGTCGAAAGTCTTGATTTTGACCAAGGAGGCAAACGATGCGCTTTGATGTCGATCAGCGGCTGCTGCACGGCGGCGACTACAACCCCGACCAGTGGCTCGATTACCCAGAGATTTTGAAGCAGGATATTGAGCTGATGAAGCAGGCCCACATCAACACCGTCACGCTTGGGGTGTTTGCGTGGGACGCGCTGGAGCCCACGGAAGGGCAGTTTGAATTCGGCTGGCTGGACCAGGTGTTTGACGAGATCAACAAACTGGGCGGCAACGTGGTGCTGGCCACGCCAAGCGGCGCCCGGCCGCGCTGGCTGTCGGAAAAGTACCCCGAGGTCAACCGCGTCGATGACCGCCTGCAGCGCCACCACCACGGCTTCCGCCACGACCACTGCTACTCGAGTCCGGTGTACCGGCAAAAGGTGCAGGAAATCGACCGCCGGCTGGCCGAGCGCTATGGCAACAATCCGGCGCTTTCCATGTGGCACATTTCCAACGAATTTTCCGGCGAGTGCTTCTGCGATTTGTGTGAGGCCAATTGGCAACAGTGGCTGCGGGATAAGTACGGCAGTCTGAAGGCGCTGAACGACGCCTGGCTGATGAGTTTTTGGAGCGGCCTGTACACGGATTGGCAGCAAATCAAGGTGCCCAGCCAGTTGGCGACGACCAAGACCCACGGCATGGCGCTGGACTGGAAGCGGTTCGTGACGGACATGACCATCGACTTTTTCGACATGGAAAAAGCCACGGTCAAGGCGGCCAACCCCGCGGTGCCCGTGACCACCAACTTCATGGCGGAAGGCTCAAACGGCGACTTTGTGCCGCTTGAAGGCATCGACTACGCCAAGTTTGCGCAGCACGTCGACGTCGTGTCCTGGGACGCTTACCCGCAGTGGAACAACAACTTCGAACCGTTTGCCGAAACGGCCATGAAGACGGCGTTCGTTCACGACACCTTCTACGGCCTGAAAAACCAGCCGTTTCTGGTGATGGAGTCCACGCCGTCGCGCGTCAACTCGCCGGTGGCCAAGGCCAAGCGGCCGGGCGTGCACGCGCTGAGCTCGTTTCAGCAGATCGCGCACGGCTCGGAAGGCAGTCTCTACTTTCAGTTCCGGCAGGCCCGCGCTAACTCGGAGAAATTCCACAGCGCCGTGGTCGGCCACGACAACGACCCGCACAACCGCGTGTTCCAGGAAGTCGCGGCGTACGGGGCGCGGCTGGACAAGCTGGGCGGCGTGCGCGGCAGCAAGCGTCAGGCCCGCGTCGCGATTTTGTACGACTGGCAAAGCCTCTGGGCCCAAAAGCGCGAGGCCGCGTTCGGGCGCGACCGCAAGCGCTACTTCCAGACGCTGGAGGACCACTACGCCTACTTTTGGCAGCATGACATTCCCGTGGCGCTGGTGCCGACCAGCCGCGATTTTTCCGGCTACGACATTGTCATTGCGCCGATGCTGTACGTGATGACGCCAAAGCTTGAGGCGCGGCTGAGCGATTACGTGGCCGGTGGTGGGACGTTGGTGTCCAGTTACTTCACCGGCATCGTCGATCCGCACGACACGGTGCTGTTAAACGGCTGGCCAAAGCCGCTGCAACAGCTCTTTGGCATCCGGCCGACCGAGTTTGACTCCGTGTACGAAGGCGAGCACAACCGCCTGGCGTATGCCGGGCAGGTTTTCCAAACCAGCGAGTTCGCGCAACTCATGGTCGCCACCAGCGCTACGGTGCTGGGGACCTACGAGGCTGATTTTTACAAGGGGACGCCGGCGGTGACGCGTAATGCCGTTGGTCAGGGCCGCGCTTACTACATCGGGCCGCGCACCGGGCGCGATTTTCTCGATGTGTTCTACGAGCGGCTGTGCCATGACCGGGAGTTGCGCGAGCCGCTGCTCGAAGAAACCCGGCCGGAGGTGTCCGTGCAGGCGCGCACCGGCGCGGATCAGACCTACTATTTTGTCATGAACATGAGCGCCGATAAGCAGGCGGTTACGACAACCATGGCGACGGTCGATGCCGAGTCCGGCAAGCGCATTGCGGCTGGGCCGCTGACCCTGCCTGCGTATAGCGTGCGCGTGCTGCGCAGCAAGTAATTAGGGCGCAAAACATCCTCCAACTGCACTTGGCCCTGTCAAGTTGACAGATGAAATAGTATAAAGTTTTGTCTGTTTTTAAATGGCTTCATCCCAATATTCATCCGGGGTGAGGCCATTTCTTTGTGCTGAACGATTGTGATGATTGAAGTAATGGATGCCTTCCTCAACTAGCCTGACGAGTTCCTGATAGGTCTTTGCCATCGGGTGTCGCTCCATCCACCGCAACTTGAATTCGTTCCACCAACGCTCCATCGGTGCGTTGTCGTAAGGGGTGCCTGGTCGTGACATACTGCGCTTCACATTGTGGAACTCCAGAAAATGGTTAAATGTTCCTGATGTATATGCTGAGCCGCGGTCTGTGTGCACCAGCGGGTGTACTTCGCCAGAGGCCTCAAACGCCCGCTGGAACACTTGAATCTCTGCGGAGGCAGTCTCGGTATTGCTGAGGTTAGACGAGAGTAAACGGCGTCCATACAGGTCAAGCACGCCACTCAGACGCATAGTGTACTCACCATTCATGCCATACTTCAATTCTGTTGAGTCTGATAACCAGACCTGGTTTGGGCCATCAACTTCAAAGTTCTGGTTGAGTACATTGTCGAGCACGTGCTGTTCACTTTCCTTGCGCCGATGGCGCTTCTTGACACGAATCTGGCAGTGGATGCCCAACTCTCTTTGCACCCGTTTAACCATCTTGACCGTCACCGGAAAGGTAATCTCGGCGTCATGCTGAAGGGCAATTAAGAGGTTGTCTGCGCCAATCCCCTGGTGATGAAAGTCGTACCAGCATTGCGCTCTTTCCTTGAGCTTGGTATCGCGTTGTTCCCAGACTGTCTCGGTGCGTCTGAGCCCCTTATAGTAGGCTTGCCGACTCACGCCGATAAGCCTTAAAAGCGTTGACACGGCACCGTGATTGCCTTGACTGACCTCTCTGATTGCGACGTAGGCCAGTCGACGTTGCTTGTTCACCCCCTGTGCTGAAGTTCCTTGAATTTTTTTACGAATGCCTCCACCAGCTCTTTGTCGGCTAGCTCAGCCTTGAGGCGACGCACCTCCAAACGTAGCTTCTCGGTCTCTGTAAGATCAGCTTCAGCTTTGTGATGGCCCCGGTTATCAACGAGGGCCTCATAACCGCTATCTTTGGCCTTGAGTACCCAGGAACGAGCCTGTTGGTAGGAGACTTGAAAATGCTCCGCAGCTTCGCTGTAGGAGTGCCTGCCCTTGGTCACATACTCGACCACTTCAATTCGTTCTTCGAATGTTGTCTTCCGACTCATAGTAGGGACCTGCTTTCTGAACGGCGATGCTGTCAAAGTCTTGTCCTCATTATACTTGGAAAGCCAATCATGGAGTTGTCTCGCTGACCGCAAACCAAATCGTATAGCCAATTCGCTAAGCGTTCCTTCGCCAGTTTGATAAGCTAAGACCGCTGCCAGTTTGAGCGATGATGTATAGTGCTTATTCTTCCTAGCTTCACTGAGGCCTTCAAGCCCATCACGCGCGTATCGCTCCCGCCACCGTGCAAGAATGTGCTCGCTAAGACCATGCTGATGCTCAAACGTCTTCGAGCTAATGCCCGACTGTGCAAATTCCTCCAGAAAAGCAAGCTTTTCCTCTGCTGTATATCTTGATCTAGGCATACAAATATCCCTCCATGATTGTCAGATGAATTATGATATTTCATCTGACAACCACAAAGGGATTATCGCAAACTTCAATGTTGGGGGATGTTTTTGTCGTGGGTTACTGTTTGACGGCGCGAGAATGACGCGCCGCTTTTTTCGTCGGGAATGGCGCGATTTTGATCTCAGCGCTGACCCGCGTTGTTTCATACGGGAAGTGGACCTCCGAATAGTCGAAGGGCTTGCCCTCCTCGGTGTAGTTGACCTGCTTGATGGCCAGCACTGGGTCGTTTAGCGTGGCCCCGAGCGCTTCAACGTCCTTGGCGGTCGCCTTGAGTGCGTAGACTTTGCGGTGCGAGCCGGCAATCGTGATCCCGTGAGCCCGAAGCGCCGCGTAAATGGAGCCCTTCAGAATTTCTTCCGTGAGGGGCATAATCGCGACGGGCATGATGGTGTGCTCAAACGAGTAGGTGCGGCCATCGACGTAGCGGACGCGCTCGATGACGTAAACCGGCTCGGCGGGGCCGATCATCAGCTGGTGCTGCTCGTCCTCGCTTGCGAGGCGCGCGGCGAAGCTGAGGATCTTGCTGGTCACTTTGCGGCCTTTCATGGTTTCAGTGGTGCCGACCGGTCGATTCAGCGGCGTGAAGTCTGCCTGGCTGCTGCGAAAGTCCTTGCGCAAAAAGGTCCCAGCGCCGCGCTTAGAATACACGACGCCGTCCATGATCAGCGACTGGATCGCCTTGCGCACAGTCAGGCGCGTGGTGTGAAAATGGGCCGCCAGCCATTCCTGGCTCGGCAGCAGGTCGCCTGGGGCGTAGTGGCCGCTGGTGAACATTTTTTTAAGTTCTGCTGTGACTTCTTGGTATTTGTACATGCGGATCATCTTCTGTTCTGCAGTGGGCGTTGATTGCCCAATTCACGTTTATAACCTTTTTTGTCGTGGTTCTCAGTGCTTATTTTACACCGTAAGCGTTCTCGATGTTGATAAAGAAACTAGTGTGATGCAATCGGGCAAAAAAATGAGGCCCCGTCAACGAGTTTGCCAGGGGGCAATTGTTGGCGGGAGCCTTGGGGAAAATTATTCAGTCTGTCGCCCCAGCTTCAGCCACTTGAGATACTGCTCATGGCGCACGAGCGGGGTGGTGTAAAGCGCTGGGTCATTTTCAAGCACATCCTGACCGGGAATGGCTTTGATCACCTGCATGTCTGAACCAGGGTCAGGCAAAATCAGATACCGCCGCTCATTGGTCTCGTCGGCGCGCATCTGGTTGAGCAGGTCCGTCCAAAGCCGTTTTTGCTCGGCAAGCTGATGACTGACATTGCGCGGCGTTTTGCCGTTGACCTTGGTGATCTCGCGCCACTGACTTTGGTAAGCGGCAAAGGTGAGCACGCCCCCGGCAAAGCGTTTGTCGAGCCCCTCGCTGATGTGCAGTAGGCTATTCGCCGGAGCTGCAGCCCGCCACCATTGTGCCATGTTAAAAATCTTCCTTCTCACGTTTTCGGCCTTGTGCCGGTTGGCAGGAGACAGAATCACGAACGGTTGCGGTTCGCCGACCACACTGACAATTTCCCCGATGCGGGCCGTTGACTGGGCGAAGTCGCGGCCGAACGGAAAATAAAACTGGGTGCGAGTGGGCGGGTCTGCAAGGCGCGCCGCGCGCTCACTCTGCGCCTCGGTCGGATTATCCAGGTCGATGTCGGCATACTTGAGCACGTAATGAACCAGATCCAGCTCGCCGAACCGACCGTCCTGGGTCATGATCGTGGCGGTTTGGCCGCCTTCAATCAAGCCTTCAAAAAAGTACCTAGTCATGATGGTTTGCCTCCTCGTAAGAGAGCCATGCTTGTTGTTGTTTTTGCAAACTAGGCGGCACTGGTGGCAAGACGTCAACTGGCCGCCCTGCTGCCAGCCATGCCCGCCGAAAATGCCGCAGTGAGTTGAACAATTCGCGACGGTGCACCGAATCGAGCGTCTGTTTTTTGACGACAGTCGGCTCACGCGCCTTGGCCTTGATCATCACTTGTTTTCCCGGTTGGCCGACCTTTGTATGACGCGGATAGATGAGGCGCGGCTGAGCCCCGACCGTCCGCGCGACATTAAACGGTGCCCGCAATAGATAAGTCGTTCGACTCCCAGCCAAGAGCGCAGGCAGTGCGTTGCGGCGGATCGTCAGCTGCTTGTCATGCATCCGCGCCAGCAGTTCCAGCCAGACCCGGCCTTCTCTGGCAAAAATGCGGTTCTCCTGGTTCTGCAACGTGTTCAGGCTGATCTTTCCGGCCAGGTATTCGGCCCGCCATTTTGCGGCGCGAGCGAGCTGGTTGTCGCGGCGGAGAAGGCCGGTGTTAAAGGCGTGTAAGGTGTTTTGATCGACTGTTAAGATTTCCTGCCGCGTTTTTTGAATGGCTTTGTACTGTTTGGTTTTGGTGATATTCACGGCGGCGACTTGCCCCGTTGCTCGCAGCCGCTCACCTAAGATCCACACGGTTTTCTGCCACGCCACCGCCTGATTGAATTCGACTTGAATCGGCTGACTGGGGATGGCTAGCCGTTCTCCGCGCCTGTCCCAAAAGCTGTCCGCGTAAACAACCAGCATCGGCATGTGCTCAAGCTCGCCGCCGGGATTGATGACATAGTTGATTTGACCATCCATGACCCAGCCTTCGATTGTCAGCAGTACTGGCTTCTGAACCATGATGCGTGCCCCCTCTCAAATGTTTGGGGTCAGTGTAATCCTGGAATGAGGGAAAATAAAATAATATGCTTGAAAACTATTGATCATGGCATCTTGGATAGAACCTGTTGAGAATTGGTGATTAAATTCAAATATTATATTTTTGTTCACGAATACTGTGAAATTTTAGACAAAATCATTTACAAAATTGACAATAAAATATTTGACAGCGTTTCCAACTAGGCGCTATTGTAAACTCGGATGACGGGTGGGTGAGGAAGGAACAACCTCATCAGCACCACCCTGAAACTACCTGGCGATCCGACCTGTACCACAGGGTTGACCAGGCATGCCGAGCCGCCGATCGGTTGGCTAAGAAGCCCATACCTGAACGTATGGGGTCCTTTCAGGACGCATGGCAGGATGCTGCTATCACTTTCCTAACTTAATAAAGCGACCCGAAGCGGCAACGCAACGGGGATAGCAGGCGGGGGAGACCCCGCAATAAAAAGCCACCGGGGAAATCCCGGTGGCAGGGGACACCATTTCGAGAGGGATGGTGTCCTTGGTGTGCGCTCAAACGTCAGTTCATCCAAAATAGAGCAGTATTTCTTGAAAATTTCACGACGATATTTCTGTTCCATCAATATTCCCGATGCTTCAATACATCAAGGTTGATCTTTTAAATCCTGCATGAAATATGGTGAATCATAACACTATTTGTGGAAGCTCTGGTAAACAGCACCAATCAGACCCGCATCGTTTGATAATTTTGCTGGAATGACAGGAATGTCGAGTTCTGTCCGAATCCTATACAGGCTCTTGTGGCGTGTCTTCATGTCACTCAGAGCTGTTGTCAAACCATCAGCAAACTCGGTACTAGCACTTATACCACCGCCAATAAGTATCAGCTCTGGATCAAAACAAGCCATCAGGTCGATTAATCCAACTGACAGATCGTGGTAGAACTCCTCAAGCATCGATTGTGCTAGCTTGTCTCCATCAGAAGCTGCTTTGAAGATGATGCGCGCATCTTTCACCCTGCGAAACCTAGGTTTGATCTGGCGCTTGGCTTTCGTATAGCGTAGGCATAGGCCATCTACCACCGCGCTAGTCGCATTCAACGACTTATTCTCCATATTTTCGGTGAGCGAGAAGTTTTTCGTCACCATCCAGCCAAACTCTCCGGCCATCCCATGCCGGCCTCGATAGATTTGCCCATTGATGACAATGCCGCCACCAACGCCTGTTCCTAACACAAGGCAGAGATAATCGTTGACACCTTGTGCAGCGCCAATCCAGTGTTCAGCGATTGCTGCGGCGTTTGCATCGTTCTCGATCGACACAGGAAGATTCGTTTGTTTTTCTAGAATTGGCTTAAGGTTCACTCCATTAAGGCAAGTGATTGCCCCTGCGGTCATCAATCTGCCGTCGGACTGGACAATTCCAGGACTCGAGATACCAATTGCAGAAATTTGATACCTCTGTTGATAATCCTCAATGGTCTTCATAAGCGAATCTAGCAAGGTATCCCTTGATTTAGGGGTGGGGAAAGCGGTTTTTTCAATAATCTCGCCCTTCTCGTTTACCACCCCCGGTTTGATAGTCGTACCGCCAAAATCAAAGCCAATATACTTAGTCATGATTGTGCTCCTCTGGTGACTGACTGACTAAAAGAGACTGAGTCAAAATCATCCAACTGACATGAGGAATCCATTGCTCTGCCCAGCGCCAATTATCATCGACACCTTCTGAAGGATTCATAATTAGCGCAATATCGGATTCATTCTTAACCCCACTCGTCACACCGTTGACGATGCCGCCGGGGGCGTTAAGAAAGTCATCACGCTCGCCAAAATGATACTGGATATGCTTTTCCCCGAAACCCTCAATCATGCAGACGGAGAATGGATTTTTACCGGCGATCCAGTCGTACTGCGACTGAGCCAAAGAAGCGAGCTTTATCTTCAAATCGTCATTACTTAGACTGGGGATGAAGTCTGCCGCTG
Organism: Lacticaseibacillus hegangensis; assembly: GCF_003946465.1. Lineage (GTDB taxonomy): Bacteria > Bacillota > Bacilli > Lactobacillales > Lactobacillaceae > Lacticaseibacillus > Lacticaseibacillus hegangensis. Next base: position 32,826 of record NZ_RHOL01000025.1, read on the forward strand.
CCGCTGCCCATGAGGCAATACGAGCATTCTCTCCCTGCCACCATGGTGCTGCCTTGGTGTGGTGTGGGAAGAAATATTGGACATTTGTTGTCATGTCTGAAGGAAGATTTTTTGTCAACATCAGGGGGTAGTTGAAAGGATCAGAGGAGTGAAGTTGTAAATTAAATTGAGTCGAGAAAAGCTCTTTGAGTAAGTTTGCTGTATGATGACGATCGGCCTGGTTTGGCTCAACTTGCAGATATTCAGCTAAAGTGAAGAGTGGCAACCCTTCATCTGACGGGTGGAAAAATGGCATCTTGGGGGCGACTGCTAACCAATTCACACCGTTGAATTTCTCGATGCGAGCGCTGATTGCCTGTACCAGCTCGCGTGAACGGAGCAGATAGGAGTATGAGTCTGTTGTTTTGTAGAGCTCTAGGACTGCTAATAGTTCACAGTAATCATCGACTAAGTTTCGTTTGCCATCGTTGAGGAGCTGATCATTGTTCGCTTGGAGGTACGCCAGGGACTGCTCAGCAGCTGATAAATAGTCGTTAGAACTATACTCACTGCCTGGATATGGATGGCGAGCTGCAATGGCCAGCGCGGCAATACATGTACCGCCGCCTGAACGTAGAGAGGTTTCATAGTACAAATCAGTTACGTCTTCTTTGTCGGCGGTGCTGGCGTCTCCAAACTGGTCACTTGATCCATGCAGCTCGTAGTTAATCTTTCGAGTGGTTGATGTTAAATCAAACGCGTTTCGGCGCTCGACTGACTTGATGAAGGCACGGCCGGGGACATGACGCCGCATCAGCGAGTCAGCACCGTATGTTGCTTCGTCGAGCATACGGCGGCGTAGCATGACGTACCCGTTTTCCTTTTTTTGTAATAGCTCCAAGCTCTTATAAAAGGCATAGACCGAGAAACCTAATTGTTGTGGATTGTAGTAGCTGGTATGAGATTGATGGGAGGTGTGAACCCCAACGTCTCCTGTGGCGTCAAACCAGCCGCCGCGAACGTCCCAGGTACCTTCTCGAGGACCAGCAAAAGGAGCATTTTTATCTGCTGCCGCCCATTCCCCTGTGGCACGCTGACCTTTGAACCAGTATGTCATGGCGGAAATCAGTTGCAACTGGCTAAACCCGTCATCCACCTTAATGGATGACGTGTAAGTTTGACCGTTGGCACTTACGCTAAGCTGGTAGCGGCCCGGAGTCGTAATGTCCGAAAAATCAGCGGCCCAGCATTTCCCTGTATGCCATTCGGCAATTGAAGGGAACGCTTTCAAATTTCCGGATAAAATCACTTGATCCTCTGAATTTTTGACATCAAAGTTTGCGTCGGGCGTTTCTGCCGAGGATTGAATTACGGCAGTCTTTGAAGCATTAGCAGGATAAGCAATCTCGTTGACAAGAATATTCACAGTTCAAATACCTCCTTTTTCAGCCGATGAATCACAGATAATGCTGAACGACCGTCTTATTGTGGACCTTTGCCGAGAAGTCAGTAAAAATCTGAACGCCTAAATCAACCCCCCTAGCGGTGGTGATGTCCCAGGCCAGAACTTGGAATGGAACTGCTCCAATGAGGGGAAGCTTTTCTGGATCCGAAATAGGCGGAAGTGATAATTCGTTCGCTTTGAGTTTGACGTCAGGAAGGTAATTAACCAGAAATGTATGCTTGGTGTACTCGGACTCATATTGGAAAAGCTCAATTGCTTTTTGAATCACGTCCTTTGGGCCTGGCGTCAGGACGAAGAAGATACGATGTTCAGCATTAACGGCTAAATATGGACCATGCATGAAAGCTTCAAGTTCATTTCCGTCGGAAGGAAGACGAATCACCTCGGTAAACTTTGTCTGCATCTCACTCACTGAGCCGACACTCGGACCATAGGCAATCGAGGAGAACTGCGTCGCATCACACAAGTCTTTTTTGTTAGCCGAGAAGAAAGCTTCGGTTTGTTCAATGGCCTGATCAAACTGGGAAACGATTGATTCAAATTGTTTCAGTTCCTTTGCTTCCTGGGCCTGATCACATGTCTTTTCCAATGCTGCAACCCTCAACCCTAGAAGCATGAGGGTCAAGATTGTTGCCGTGTAGCCCAGAGTCACGTACCCCACCAGCTCGTGACCGGTCTGAATGTCCAGTGTGAAATCAGCTTCTTGGCTAAGTTCCTTGTCGGGCATAGAGGTCACCGCAATACTCTCGACGTTTTGTACGCGCTCAACTTCATGAAGTGCGGAAAGCGTTGAAGTACTTTGCCCGCTTTGAGAGATTGCAAGGACGCGAGTAATGCGTGGATCAATACGTTCAAAGTGGGCGAATTGATAAGGCTGGCGTACATCGAAGTCGCGGTTCGTCAGCTTTTCGACGTAGTATTTGGCACTGAGAGCTGCATTGTAACTTGAGCCTGTCGCAAGAACTAGCCACGGGGTGTCTGTTCCAACCAAAGCCTTGGCCGATTCGTCAAAATGTGAAGGGTAGGAGTCTAAAATTGTTTGTAGTACTGATGATTCTTGACCGATATAGGTTCTCATTGTTGGTTTTGTCATGTATTATCGCTCTTTTCAGTTTGCTGATGGCGGAGTTTTGCCCCACAAGATTCTCGAATGATCAGCTCTGGTAGATGAGTTTGAACGGAATCAAGCTGTTCGTTGTTAATGAGATGGAGTAACTGTTGAACGGCGATTCTGGCTAAAACCTCATTATGCTGATTGATAGTTGTCATCCGTGGAACCATCCACTCAGCGTCAGGGAAGGCATCACAACTGCCAATGGCAATATCTTCAGGGACTCGGAGATGTTGATCGGCGAGTGCCCGAATGGCACCTTGGCCAACGCGATCGTTAATTGCTACAATTGCATCTGGTAGTGGTTTCGTCTTTAACATTGTCGTCATGCTGGAGTACCCGTCCTGGATATAAAAATCGCTTAGCTCAATGTCAGAATTGCTTACTTCGGCATAGATAGACATGGTCTGTTTGAAGGCGGTCAGGCGCTGAGTTGTAATCTTAATTCCAGGTTCACCACCAATGAAGCCAATACGATGATAACCGCTAGCAAGCAAGTGGGTTGTAATTAACCGTGCACCCATGGCCTCGTCTCTTTCGATGAATAGGCAGGAGCAATCTGGATTGGGTTGACCGATAATGACGACAGGGACCTGATCATTGAGCTGATTTAATGCCTTTAGATAATCTTGATCAACTTTCTCACGGTCAATTTCGCCACCGAGTATGATGACACCGTCCACCTGCTTTTCGATGATAGTCTCGAATACTTTGATCTCGTCGGCTGCTGGATTATCAGAATTGCTGTGACCAGCAGTCATCGTGTTGAACATCAACAGTGAATATCCTTGTTCACGTCCGTATCTTTCGATTTGCTCAATCTGCGCAGTAAAGTACGGGTTGGTGATGTCAGTTAGCAGAACCGCAATTGTGTGAGTTTTATTTGAGATCATGCTGCGGGCGACCATACTAGGTTGAAAGTTGTAATCGTCGATAACCTTTTTTACGATAGCTCTTTTTTTATCAGATACAGAAGGACTTTCGTTGAGGACTCGGGACACCGTGGATACGGAAACACCTGCAAGCTTTGCAATTTCCTTGATTGTGATTTTAGGTTCCATGAATGCGCTCTCCTTCTAGTTGGACTGACTTTAGTGTAACCGATTAACATCAAAAAACAAGAAATTTCTGGTAACGTTATCAAAAAATATTCCGCCTTCATATTGACATTCATAGCAAGTTAATATAGCGTTAACGCTGGCGAATAGAATTTGGCAACGTTACCTCAAGGAGCTAATCGATTTGCAAGATACTGATACGGTAATTGCAATTGACGTTGGCGGGACCAAGATCCTCATAGGAGAGCTTACTCCTACTGGTAAAATTCTGGCAACGCAAAGGTACCCTTCTTTGATTACGACGCAGTCTGCTGTTGAGGCGTTGATTGAGGACGACTTGCGTGACTTCTTGGCAAATCACAATTTGCAAGGAAAGCCCAGAGCAATTGGACTGGGGATTGTCGGCCGCGTCGATGCGGACAGAGGCGTATGGGAAGAAATAGATCCAGATAGGGTGGAACCTGTGACATTAGCAGGTGATATTAGTGCTGCTTTTAATCTTCCTTGTGTGATTCATAATGATGTGACAAGCGCAACGATAGCTGAACAAACGCTGGGGGTTGGTAAGAAATATAAAGATTTTGTCTACCTGAATGTTGGAACAGGCATTGCTGCTGGAATTGTTTCAGATAACAAGTTAATCACGGGCTATGACCATGACGCTGGCGAGGTTGGCCACATGGTCGTTGACATGCACAGTAAGGTGTTGTGTAGTTGCGGCAGATATGGCTGCGTAGAAGCCTTGGCATCGGGGCTTGGTATGAGCAAACGAGCAAACTCGTTGTTGAAGGCCTATCCGACTAGCGACATTCGACCAGACAGTGACGGACGCATCAGTGCAGAATCCTTATTCACTGGCTATGATCACGGTGACGAACTTAGCCGATTAGTCGTTTCGGAAGCGGCGCACGCTCTGGCTGAGCTGATCATGAATTTAACTAAGACGCTCAACCCCCAAGCCTTCGTTCTTGGCGGAGGTGTGATGACAAAGGGTTGGATGTTGCGTGAGCTTGAGCGTGATCTTGTACCCGAAACGATGCGCTTTATAACCGGTGGGGTTGAATTAACTGATCTTGACCCCAGCACTATCGCACTAGAGGGCGCGGCAGTGGCTGCATCTCGCCTGTATTAAGGCTATTGCGCCACTTGAATCGACCGACAATAAAGACCTTCACTTCTTGGCGTACGGAAGTGAAGGTCTTTATTGTCGTTATTTCCCTAAAACAGGGAAGTCTTGGAAAACGCCTTTGCCAACCCACTGGGGTGTGACCGCAGCGAGCCGATTGATCATTGACTGTAGTGCCGCTGCAATGACAACTGGAGTTAGAAGAGCTTCGCGTGGCGCGGATAGGTAAAGCGTATTAGCTTTGCTGCTAGGAGAATCAGTGGAGATTGAATAGCAGTGATCGATGTAATCTCGTAAGTATTTCTCTTCGCGACGGATGTATCTTGACCGACTCTTGTTATAGTTAGGGGTGTCAATAAAAATGACACGATGATCGATGTTGACCTCTCGGTAAGCACCTGCGCTATATTCAACTGGGTCGTACGCCGTACACGGAAGAGTGCATTGCTGCGCAAAGTGGCTAGCGGCCATTCTCGCCATGGCCAGATTAATGTCGGCCGCAATCAGTGTCATCTGATAGCCTTCTTGCCAGTCGAATCCAAATCGATCGAAGAAGTCATCTCCGCTTTTCGCCGCTGACTCAGCCTCGGCTGATAAAACCGTTAATGAACGGTCGAGCTGTTCGGTCTCGGGACAGAACAAGGACGCAAGTTGCTGGGTTGCGTCACAGACGAATAACGGATCGCCTTCATCATGTGGCACGCTGAACTGAGCGACTTTATTCACGTCCCTCAATTTTCAAGTCAAGTGCAACGATGATAACGAATTCTTGATAGTGGTCTAGGCTGTTACGCCATGCATCGGTA
>NZ_RHOL01000026.1 GCF_003946465.1 Lacticaseibacillus hegangensis
TCATTTGACTCCACCCGCACAGCGGGTGGTTTTGAGCCTCGCGCGTCTCCGCGCGAGCCCGGCTAAAGCCTCTATAACCAAAAGCCGCGGTGCGAGTGCTCCGCGGCTTTCAATTGACGCTTTACAAATTGGCAAGCGTGTCCTCGGCCTGCTTCAAGGCCGCAGGAATGCCATCGGCCTTCTTGCCGCCAGCCTGCGCCATGTCCGGCCGGCCGCCGCCACCGCCGCCGATCGCCGGGGCAATGGCCTTGATCAGGTCGCCGGCCTTCACGCCCTTGGCAATGGCCGCCTTGGACGCGGCAACCAGTAAACTGACCTTGCCGCCGTTGGCCGTGGCCAAAACCAGCACATCGGATGCATTCTTATCGCGCCACTGGTCGGCCAGGTCGCGCAGCTCCTTCATGCCAGCCACCTTCAGCTGCTTGGCGATCAGGGTAAACTGACCGGCCTTTTCTGCATCGTCGAAGATGCCGGCTGCCGCTTCGTTTGCCAGCTTCGCCTGCAGGCCCTCAACCGTTTTCTGGCTAGCCTTGAGCTCCTGCTGCAGGCTTTCCACCTTGGCCGGCACGCCGTCCACGTGATCGATCTTCAACGTCCGAGCCGTTTGCGCCAGCTCATCTTGCTGCTTGGTCAGATAATCGTAGGCCTCTTTGGACGTCACGGCCTCAATGCGCCGAATGCCGGCCCCGATCCCAGACTCGCCGGTGATCTTGAACAGGCCAAGCGCGGCGGTGTTGGTCGGATGCGTGCCGCCATCGAACTCACGGTTAAAGTCGCCGATTGTCACGACGCGCACTGTGTCGCCGTACTTGTCGCCGAACATCGCGATGGCACCTTGCTTTTTGGCCTCTTCAATCGGCATTTCCTTCCAGGTGATCGGCAGCTGCCGCCAGATCTGCTGGTTGACGACCGTTTCGACCTCCCGCAGCTGTGCGTCTGTCACCTGGCCGAAGTTGGTGAAGTCGAACCGCAGATAGGTCGGCTCAACCAGCGAGCCCGCCTGGTGCGTGTGCTCGCCCAGCACCTGCCGCAGGGCCTGATCCAGTAGGTGAGTTGCGGTGTGGTTCATCGAGACCTTCTTGCGGCGCTCAACGTCAACTTTCAGCGTGTAGGTCTCACCCTTCTTCAAGGTGTTCTCGACCTCGACAGTGTGTAGGTTCTGACCATTTGGCGCGTGCTGAACGTCGGTGACCTTGGCCACCACCGCGCCAGTCGCGTCAACAATTTCGCCGTGGTCGGCGACTTGACCGCCCATTTCGGCGTAAAACGGCGTCTGGTCAAAAATCAGCTGCGCCACGCCGCCGGTGACCCGGTCCTGCTCCTGATCATCCTGAATCAGGTCGGTCAACTTGGCATCGTCCTGCAGGTCAGTCCAACCCGTGAACTTGCTGGCGGTCTTAATGGCCATCAGCGTTTTGTCCTGACTGCCCATTGACTGGGCATCGCCGCGAGCGGCGCGCGCCCGGGTCCGCTGGGCTTCCATGTTTGCTTCGTAACCGGTCATGTCGACGTCGATGCCCTGATCGGACGCGATTTCCTTGGTCAACTCAACCGGGAACCCGAACGTGTCAAACAGCTTGAAGGCCGTCGCCCCTGGCACCACTGTTTCACCTTTAGCCTTGAGATCAGCAATGGTTTGGTTCAGCAGGTTCAGGCCGGCATCCAAGGTCTCAGCGAAGCGGTCCTCTTCCGACCGGATGACCTTTTGGATGAATGCCTTGTTGCGGTTGATCTCCGGGTAGTAGCTTTCCATGATGTCACCAACGACTGGCACCAGCTTGTACAGGAATGCGTCCTTGATGCCGAGCCGGCGTCCGTTGACGGCCGCGCGGCGAATCAGGCGACGCAGCACATAGCCGCGGCCCTCATTGCTTGGCAGGGCACCGTCGCCGATGGCAAACGTCACCGTCCGGGCGTGATCGGCAATGATTTTAAAGGCCACATCATCGCGGCCGCCCTTGCCATAGGTCTTACCGGCTGAAAGCTTTTCAGTTGCCTTGATGATCGGCAGGAACAAGTCGGTTTCGAAGTTGGTCTTGGTGCCTTGAATGACCGAAACCAGGCGCTCCAGGCCCATCCCGGTATCAATATTTTTGTGCGGCTGGTCGACGTAGCGGCCATCCGGCAGGTGGTTGTACTGGGAGAACACAATGTTCCAGATCTCTTCGTAGCGCTCGTTTTCGCCGCCCGGATAGCTTTCCGGATCGTCTTCCGGCAGGTTGTTGAAGCTCTGGCCGCGGTCGTAAAAGATTTCGGTATCCGGGCCAGATGGACCCTCGCCGATGTCCCAGAAGTTGTCTTCGACTTCGTAAATGTGCGAGGCCGGCACGCCGGTTTGCTCCCACAAGGCCTTCGCGTCCTTATCTTTCGGGTAAACGGTGACGTACAGCTTGTCCTTGTCCAGCCCCAGCCACTTGTCCGAAGTCAGAAATTCCCAGGCCCACGGAATGACCTCTTTTTTGAAGTAGTCACCAACACTGAAGTTACCGAGCATTTCAAAGAAGGTCAGATGCCGCGCCGTTTTGCCGACATTCTCAATATCGTTGGTGCGAATCGACTTCTGCGCATTCGTGATCCGCGGGTTCTTCGGGATCACCGTGCCGTCGAAGTACTTCTTCAGGGTCGCGACCCCGGAGTTGATCCAAAGCAAGGTCGGGTCGTCCACTGGGATCAGGCTGGCACTGGGCTCAACCGAGTGTCCTTTGGATTTGAAAAAGTCGAGAAACATCTGGCGAATTTCGCCGCTTGAAAGTTTTTTCATGCTGTCCTCCTTGGCAAAAGAAAAAACACCGCTGCTTTCCAAGGACGCTTGCGCGCGGTACCACCTTGGTTGCAACGATGTTGGTCGTTTACCACTTCATTAATTTGATTATCTTCTTCAGATCAGGGAGCACAAACGCCCGTCCCTATCGCCTCACAGCACCCGGCGACTTTCTGAAAGTGGGCAACACGCTTGCATATCCTAACAAAGAATCATTATACGAACCGGGTCAGGCGGTGTCAACAGTCCGGGTGCCGCCAGGCCTACTTCAACTCGACCTTGGCGATTTTACGGTACCGCATGGTTTTGAACTCACCCAGCCGCGAGCGGTAAAACGGCGACAGCGGCAGCAAGTCCGGCCCTTCAGCTCCAGCCGCGACAGGCGCGCTTTTGGCAAAGGCGCTGCGCACCAGCTCGGCGCCTTCACGCTCGGCCGGTACGGTCAGGCCGAATCGGTTCGGAACGTACCGCATCCCCGGATCCGGCAGCCGGTTGCCCCAGCCAAACAGCGAATCCAGCCCGCCGCCCATCAGATACTCGTACTCGCGCTCGTCCGGCAGCGCAAAGCCGAACCCGGACAGGCGCTTGACCAGCGCCGCCTGGTCCCAGTCTTGTTTGACCGCGACCTGATAGGCGTGTTCGCCGGCCAGGCGCAGCACCACTGTCTCGTTTTCCAGGCGCGGCGGAAAATTGCCGGTCGCGGCCGGCGCCAGACCAACAGTCTTCGGTCGCAACAGCGCCAGCACCTGGTTTTTCACCGCCACGTAAGCGAAGTGATCCCCGGAAAAAACCTGGGTGGTCAAGTCGATCGTGCCGATGACAGCCTCGCCAGTAAGCACACTGGCGCGCGCCACCAGCATCGGCGGCATGTCGCGCACCGCCGCCGGGCTGAGATGCCGCTGGCCGGCTTCTTCACTAACGCCGAGTGCTGTCAAAACACCCTGCATCTCGGCTGGCACCGGCTGCTTGACGCCGAGTGCGACCTGGCGCATCCCCGGCACAAATCGCATCCATTCCCCGCCAATCAGAATATCGAAGGTGCTCAGGTGATTGCCGAAGTAATCCACGGCGACCGGCACGATGGCATCGACTGACAGCAGCGGACTGAGAAAATAACGGCTCAGCTGAGTGGCGATGAAACGCTGGCGCTCAGGCGGCAGTGCGTTCCACTCTGCAAGCATCAGGTCGACTTTTGGCATGGCGTCCTCCTTTAACTGCACGGCACTGGCTTAGTTTCGCTCTTTTTTGGCCTTGCGTGCGGACCGCGCGGAATTGCGTTTTTCGACGCGGTTATTGAACCAGGCCTCTTTTTCCGCAGCCTTGCGAATCTTCTTCTTGTAGCCGGGCATCTTCTTCTTGGCTTCCTTGGCGGCCATGCCGGCGATCTTACCAGACACCGGCGCGGCCTTCTTCTGCCGGCGAATCCGGCGGTTACGGTCATAGGTATCGACCAGCTCGCCGTTCTTCAGCGCCTTGGGGGTGAAGTGCACACCCAGGTGCTCCAGCTCGGCGATTTGGGCCTCCTGCCCGGGTTCGTACAGCGTGACCGCCGTGCCAGGTTGACCATTGCGGCCGGTACGCCCGACGCGGTGGATGAAGAACTCGTTGTCCTTAGGCAGTTCGGCGTTGATCACCAGCGAGACGCCATCAATGTCGATGCCCCGCGATGCCAGATCCGTGGCGACCACGTACTGGTACTTGAGCTCGCCGATCTGCTTCATCACCTGTCGCCGACGCCGCGGTTCGACGTCGCCATGAATCTTGGCCACTTTCAGGCCCTGATCGGTCAGGTACTGGTGCAGCGCATCGACGTGAGTCTTGGTGTTGGCAAAAATCAGCACCAAAAATGGTTCACCCATGGTTGCCAGCTTGTAGATCAAGGCGTTGCGGTCGCGGGCCGGGACCTGGATCAGGTCGTTTTGCACCGTGTCGGCAATGACGGTTTTGGGCTTGAGTTCGATCACCGTGGGATTAGCCATGTACTTCTTCAAAAACGGCTGGAGCTTTTGCGGGATGGTGGCGGAAAAAACGGCCATTTGCAGGTCTTCACCGAACTGGCCGGCAATTTGGTCGACGGTGGTCAAAAAGCCCATGTCCAGTGTCATGTCCGCCTCATCGACGACAAACATCTTGGCCGTGTACGCGGTCAGCGCGTGATCGGAGATCAGATCCAGCAGGCGGCCCGGGGTGCCGATGGCAACATGGGGCTGCTTGCTTTCAAGCTTGTCTTCCTGCCGGCTCTTGTCGGTGCCGCCGACGTAGCGCTGAATGCGCAGCTGCGGTTCAAACTGAGCCAGGTCAGTGGCCACTTCGTAAAGCTGGTCGGCCAGTTCGCGCGATGGCGCAGTGATCACCAGCTGGACGTCATCTTGCGTCAAGTCGATGCGAGTCAGCAGCGGCAGTAAGAAGGCGTGCGTTTTGCCGGAGCCGGTTTGGCTTTGGCCAACCACGCTTTCGCCGCGCAGCAGGGCCGGGATCACTTTTTCTTGAATCGGGGTCGGGGCGTTGATGTGCTCAGCGTCCAGCGCCTTGAGCAAAAATGGCGCCAGTTGGTATTGCTTAAATTGATTGGTCATGTTGTCCTACTTTCTAAACTCTGCGGTCAGTTCGTCAAGCTCATGCGTGATCTGGGCAATTTCCGTCGTGTCTTCCGCCTTGGCGCCGCTGGCTAAGGGGTGACCGCCGCCGCGGTGCGCCTTAGCCAGGCCATTAATGACAGGGCCTTTGGAACGCAGGTTGACACGGTACGGTTCATCGCCGGCTTGTTCTAGAAACAGCGCCCAGGCCTGAACTTCACCAAGCCGGCCCGGGGTGCCCACAGCAGCGTGCACCTCGTCGGGCTGGAGGCCCAGCTTCTCGGTTTCGGCAAGCGGGATCGTCACCGTCGCCGCGCCGCTATCGGTGATCGTCATGTGATCGAAAATGTAGCTTTGCAGCTTTGCCTGGGCGAAGGTCATCGCGTTCATGCGGTTGTTCAACCCTGCTGGATCAAAGTCCTCCTGGATCAGTCGCGCAGCCGCGGCCAGCGTGTGGGGCATCGTGTTATTAAAGCGGAACCGGCCCGTGTCACCGACAATGCCGGCGTACAGCAGGCGGGCACTTGCCGCCGTCAGAAACAGCTTGCGGTCGGAGCCTTGAATCAGGTCGAAAATCATCTCCGACACTGAGCTGGCGTCCTCGTCGACCCACTGCAGGTCGCCGTATGCGTCATCGTTCGGGTGATGATCAATTTTGATCAGCATCGCCCCGCGGTCAAAGCGATCATCGGACACCCGCGGCCGGTCAGCCGTGTCGCACACAATTACCAGCGCCCCTTGGTAAGTCTCATCGGGCACGTCCTGCATCGTGCTCAGCCAGTCCAAATCGCCGACCGAACCGCCCACCTGGTACACGTGCTTGCTGGGATAGGCCGCGCGAATCGCGGCCGCCAGTCCGCCTTGCGAGCCCAGCGCGTCGGGATCCGGCTTGACATGCCGGTGAATGAGAATGGTGTCGTAGCTTTGAATTGCTTCCAGAATTTTTGCTTGAATCATCGTGTTGTCCTTTCTAATAACTGACAGGTGGTTAAAGCTAGTGCCGCCAGCATGCCATCCGCCGAAAGTGCCACTTCAAATACAGCGGTGTGCGAGTTCAGTTCCAGCGTTTTGACTGTCACATGAATGGTCGCCTCCAGCTGAATCGGCCGAAACGCGTGCAATGACAGCTGTTCGATCAGCACGTTGCGCCGCCCCTCGGCGTTGAGAAAATGGGTCACCGCATAATTGACGATTTCATTGGTCACGCCGAAACTCAGCGTTCCCAGCTTATTCATCATCATCGGCGTGGTCACCAGCGTGTACGCTGCGCTTTGCGGCGATTCAGAAGGTGCTGGGGTGACCGCGGCGGCCACCGAATCGGCGATCGTCGTGCCCTGAGAGCTGCTGCCAAGCTCCGCCAGCGCCGAATAAACCGCCCCGCGGGTGACGATGCCCAATAGATGCCAGTCATCATCGACCACGGGGAGCACTGAGAGCCCGTTGCCCTGCATCATGTGACCGACTGCGGTGACCCCCAGGTACGGCCGCACAGTGATTGCATCCTTGCTCATGACGCGCTCCAAGAGGGTGCTGGGCTTTTTGCCGGCAACTTGCTTTTTACCGACCATGCCCACCAGCCGGCCGGTCGGCGTGACAATTGGCAAGGCAAAATCGTTGCGCCCGGCGCGGAGCTTCGTGAAATCAGCCACGGTTTGATCAGGGGCGCCGGTTTGCACGTCATCAGAAAGCGGCGTATAGATCGCCGCAATCGTCAGAATGTCTTGCTTGATTGCCTGATCGGACAGCGCCCGGTTGATCATGGTCGCCACGGTAAACGTGTCGTGCGCAGTTTGCATGACGGGCAACTCCATCTCGTTACCCAGCCGGATCACCCGGTCGGTCGTTGCAAAGCCGCCAGTGATCAGAACCGCCGCCCCGTTTTGCAGGGCGAGCATCTGCGCGTCCTCGCGGTTGCCGACGATCACCACCGAATTTTTGGTGATATAACGCAGCATTTCATCCGGGGTCATCGCCCCGATCACGAACTTGTCCAAATGCTTCGGCAAACCGGCTGAACCGCCCAAGACCTTGGCGTCCGTCAGCGAAAGCAGGCCGCGAAACGTCAGCGAATCGATATTGTTGAGCGGTTTTTGCTCGATGCGGATCGTGCCGACCCGTTCGATGGTCGACACCAACCCAGTGGTTTCCGCCTCTTTGATTGCCCGGTAAGCTGTTCCTTCTGAGACGTGCTGCTCTCTGGCAACGGCCCTGACGGAGATTTTGGAGCCCACCGGCAAACTGCCGATGTAGGCTAGGATCTGTTCATGTTTGGTGGCCATAGACGAAGCCTCACTTCCCGCTTTTTCTGTAGTATAACACATGTCGAGCTGTTATATAGGCAGGTCAATATTCTCGTATTGCTGCGGGTCCAGACCGGTCACAGTGATTCCCAGCAGGCGGATCTGGGCAGGCTGCTCGGTGTCTTCGCGCCACAGCTGCCAGGCCGCGTCCAGGATGGACTTGGCGGTGCGGTAGTAATGATCGGAGGTCTGCCGCCGGGTTTGCGTGTTGAAGTCCCCATCGCGCACTTTCAGCACCACGGTTTTGCCGTGCATTTGCTTTTTGGCCAAGGCCGCAGCGACCATGGCCGCCAGCTTTTCCAGCTGTGTGCGCACAGCGGCTTCGCTGGTCAAAAAGGCGCGGTAAGTCCGTTCCTTGCCAATTGACTTGGCCGTGCGCACCAGCACCGGCCGGTTGTCGATGCCCAGGGCGTGGCGGTACAGCTCATAGCCCATCTTGCCCATCTTCGCGATCAGGCGGTCCTGTCCGAAGGCCCGCAAGCTCGCCCCGTCGGTGATTCCCAGATCCTGCAGCAGCGGGGCCGTCTTTTTCCCGACACCGCGAAATTCCTCAATCGGCAGTCGGTCCAAAAACAACTGCGCCTGCTCCGGCAGGATCACGGTGCGCCCACGCGGCTTGTTGTACTCGGAGGCTTCCTTGGCCAAAAACTTGTTGTACGACAAGCCAATCGAGCTGCTCAGCGCGGTTTGCTGGCGGATCTGGTCCTGCAGCCACAGCGCCAGCTCAATGGTGGTGTGAAAATCGTGATTGGCCGTGACATCCAAGTACGCCTCGTCCAGCGCTACCGGCTCGATCAAGTCTGTCACCTGATGAAACAGCTGGTGGATCTGGTGGGACACCGCGCGGTATTTTTCAAAGTCCGGCGTCTTAAACGTCAGCAGCTTGGCCGGTACCAGCTTCAACGCCTCGTTGGCCGGCATCGCCGAGTGCACGCCGTACTGGCGCGCCACGTAATTGGCCGTCGTCACCACGCCCTTGCCACCGGTTTGCCGCGGGTCGTGCGCCATCACCAGTGCCCGGGCCTTTAAGCTGGGGTCGTCGCGCTCTTCGATGGACGCATAAAACGCGTCCATGTCCACATGCACAATTTTGCGCGACGTGTCGTTTTGCAGTGGGATCTCCAGCATGACGGCCCTCCTTTCCGGGCAAAAAGGCCGGCCCGCGGCCGACCTTTGCACTTGTTCTAATCCGCCAGCTGCGTGTGCCGCGGTTGCCAGTACCAGTGATGATCACCATCTTTGAGCAAGTCAAACGCCGCCTTTGGACCCATCGAGCCCGCCGGATAAGTCGGCATCGTCTGGTCCTTCGCCCAGGCTTTGGAGATCACGTCGACATAGCGCCAGGTCTGCGCCAGCTCAGTCCAATGGTTGAAGTTCGTCTGATCGCCGGCCAGCACGTCCCCAATTAACCGCTCGTAAGCCTCCGGGGCATCGGCGATTGCCTGATCGGTGTGCCGCATGTTCAGCCACTCACGCTCAAGCGTTGAGGCCTCTCCCAGCTTCTTCGCGTTCAGCTCCAGCGTATAGCCTTCGTTGGGCTCGATGTACACCGTGAGCTGATCGCCTGGGGTGGTGCCGAAAAGCCCGTCGCCGCCCTTGAACGTGATGGTGACCTGCGTCGACTTGCGGGTCAGCCGCTTGCCGGTGCGAATGAAAATCGGCACGCCGGCCAGCTTCGGATTATCCGTCAGCATTTTCCCGGCGACGAAGGTGTCCGTCATCGAATCGGCGGCCACCCCGTCTTCTTCGCGGTACCCTGGCACCTGCTTGCCATCGACGGTCGCGGCAGCGTACTGGGCGCGCACAAAGTTCTGCCGCGCTTCTTCTTCGGTGTAGCGGTGCAGGTCGTCAAAGGCCTTGGCCTTGACTTCGTGAATCGCCTCGGACGTCAGGGCTTTAGGCTCGTCCATGGTCAGGTAGGCCAAAAGCTGCATCACGTGATTTTGCACCATGTCGCGCAAAGCCCCGGCGCTTTCATAGTAGCCGGCCCGCTCCTCGACACCGACCGCCTCGGCCAGCGTGATCTGAATGTCCTTGATGTGCTCTTTGTTCCACACCGCCTTCAGCCACGGGTTGGCAAACCGCAGCGCCAAGATGGCCTGCGCCATGTCTTTGCCCAGGTAATGGTCGATGCGATAGATTTGCTCTTCCTTGAAGGTGCCGGTGATCGCGTCGTTTAACGCCTTGGCACTGTCGTAGTCATGCCCGAACGGCTTTTCAATGATCAGCCGGTTGAAGCCGGTGTCGGTCAGCAGCGCCTCTGACTTCAGGTGCGTGGCAATCGTGCTGAAGAACGTCGGTGCCATGGCCATGTAGTACAGCCGGTTGCCGCCAACGTGGTACTGGTCGTCCAGCTTGGCTGCCAGCTTTTTCAGCGTGACGTAATGATCTGCGTCGGTCACATCATGGGACTGGTAGTAAAAATGCTGGGAAAACGCGGCAATGGCCTCGTCATCGGTGCCGCCGGCTTCCTTGACCGAGTCGCAGACGACGCCTTGGTAATGGTCGTCGCTCCACGGCCGCCGGGCGGTGCCGATCACCGCAAAACGGTCCTTCAAGATGCCGTGCTGAAACAGCCCGAACAGCGCCGGGTACAGCTTGCGATGCGCAAGGTCTCCCGAGCCGCCAAACATGATAATGATTGCATTGACTTCGTTACTCATAGTGATACTGCCACCGCTTTCAAAAGATAACTACAGTTCAACAAAAATGTGTCCTGCGCGGACCGGATCAATGTCCAGTTCCTTGCCCGTTTCGCGCTGACGAATCCGAATCGCCTGTTCACTTTTGGCGATCACTTCAAAGTGGTCTTCAATCGAAAGCCCCAGGCCAAAGACGTAATCGATCAGGCTCGGCTCGTCGACGATCCGCTCGATGTGGCCCTGGGCACCAACGTCGACTTGGCTCAGCGTGACGCGGCTTTGATCTAGGTAATGGCCGTCCGCATCGGGAATGACTCCGCCGTGCGGGCAGTACTTCGGGTTGCCCAGAAACTTGGCCATACGGTCCGCCATTTCCGGCGTCATCGCGTGTTCCAGCATCTCGGCTTCTGAATGCACATTGTCCACCGGATAGCCCAGGTCTTCGGTCAAAAAGACTTCCCACAGCCGGTGATTGCGCACTAAGGCGGCCGCCCGGCTCTGGCCACTGGCGGTCAGCTTGATGCCCTGATACGGCGTGTGCGTGACGTAATGCTGTTCGACCAGTTTAGTGACCATCTCACTGACTGAGGCAGCCGAAACGTTCAGCCCAACTACGATCTGCTTGTTGGAGATCAAGGCTGTGTCCCCACCCAGTTCGAAAATCATTTTGAGGTAGTCTTCTTTATTTGGTGTCATAGTCATCCTTACTTTCAGTTTATACACATTACCTATTATGCATGACTTACGCAAAAAAAACACGCCTTTCGACGTGTTCTTCCGGTTCGTTGAGACTTGTGTGAGGGCTTGAAATGGTTACTTGGTGCCAACGCTTGAGGCGGTGCCTTCGTACTCATCGAGCACGATTTGCTTCATGTCTGCAATCAGCGGCTCGATCGGGTTGGTGACCGTGCAGTTGTCTTCGTAGGCCAGCTCGGCAATGCGATCAACATTGTCCAGCACGTCCTGCTTCTCGATACCTTGCTCCTTCAAGCTCATCTTGACGCCGACCCGGTGGGCCAGGTCGATATAAGCCTGGGCAAAGGCTTCAACGAGCTCTTCGGTCGTGTTGCCCTTCAGGCCCAGGAAGCGAGCAATTTGGGCGTAATCTTCGTCAGCGCGGAAGTAGTTGTACTTCGCCCATACGGCCCGCTTCTTTGGCCGAGCAGCATTGTAGCGAACGATGTGTGGGAAGGTGATCGCGATGCAGCGTCCGTGAGGCAAGTGGAAGGTCTGGCCCAGCTTGTGCGCGATACTGTGGTTGATCCCCAGCAAGGCGTTGGCAAAGGCCATCCCAGCGATGGTTGAAGCGTCGTGCATCTTCGCCTTGGCTTCAAGATCGCCGTTGTAGGACGCCTCCAAATTGTCGAAGGCCAGCTTCAGTGCTTGCAGGGACAGGCCGCGGGTGTAGTCACTCGCCATGGTCGACACATAGCTTTCGGTCGCGTGGCAGATGACATCCAGGCCGGTGTCGGCCACCACCTTCGGCGGCACGGTTTCAATGAACTGCGAATCGACCAGCGCAACGTCTGGCGTCAGCGCGTAGTCAGCCAGCGGGTACTTGATCCCAGTGTCAGAATCGGTGATGACCGCAAACGGAGTCACTTCGGAACCGGTCCCGGAAGTCGTCGGGATGCAGACCAGCTTGGACTTGGTTGGCTTCGGGAACTTGTAGGTGCGCTTGCGGATATCCAGGAACTTCTGCTTGGCGCCAAAGAAATCACCGTCGCCATCGTAGAACAGCCAGATGCCCTTGGCCGCATCCATGACGGAGCCGCCACCGACTGCGACAATCGCGTCAGGCTTGAAGTCCTTCGCGATGGCCGTGCCCTTGTAGACCGTGTTGGTCGAAGGATCCGGTTCAACATCTAGGAACGTCTGGATGTCCACTTTGTTGGTGCGGTTCTTCAGCACGTCTTCAACGATGCGGACGTACCCGAGCTTTTCCATCCCCCGGTCCCCAACAATCAGGACGCGGTCGAGGCCGTCCATCTTTTCGAGGTAGCGGACCGAGTTGCGTTCGAAGTAAATCTTCGGCGGCAGCTTGACCCATTGCATGTTGTTGCGGCGCTTTGCCAGAGTTTTGATGTTAAGCAAGTCGATCGTCCCCACGTTGTGTGAAATTGAGTTGCCACCGTACGAGCCGCAGCCAAGCGTCAGGCTCGGGATCATTTCGTTGTACAGATCCCCGATGCCGCCGAAGGTCGACGGACTGTTGACCAGCACCCGGCAGGCCTGCATCTTATCGGCGTATTCCAGCGCCAGATCCTGATCGGCGGTGTGGATGATCGCGGTGTGGCCCAGACCCCCAATGTCGAGCATGGTTTCGGCCAGCTTGAAGGCGTCCTCGTGGTCCTTGGCCTTCATCATGGCCAACACGGGGCTCAGCTTTTCGTGAGACAGTGGGTAAGCATCGCCGACACCCTTGAGTTCGGCAATCAAAATCGTGGTGTCTTGCGGGATCTCGATACCTGCCCATTCCGCGATCTGCTGAACACTTTGGCCGACGATCCGCGGGTTGACAGCCATCTTGTCAGTGTTGATCACTGTTTCAGTGAATTTCTTGAGGTCCTTCTGCTTGATGAAGTAGGCGCCCTGCGCCTGGAACTCATTTTTGACCTGGCTGTAGATCGGCTCGTCGACGATCACGCCTTGTTCGGAGGCGCAGACCATGCCGTTATCGAAGCTCTTACTCAGCACGATGTCGTTGACCGCCTGCTTGATGTTGGCCGTTTGCTCAATGTAGGCTGGCGCGTTCCCGGCGCCAACGCCCAAGGCCGGCTTGCCGCTGGAGTACGCGGACTTGACCATGCCAGGGCCGCCAGTGGCCAAAATGGTGGCGATGCCTGGGTGATGCATCAGCGCTTGGCAGGCCTCGATACTAGGCTCGGCAATGAACTGAAGGGCCCCTTCCGGCAGGCCGACCTTCATCGCCTCGTCGCGGATCACTTCCAGGGCTCGCGCTGAAGACTTCTGGGCTCCTGGGTGAAACGAGAAGATGATTGGGTTGCGCGTCTTGATCGCGATTTCGGACTTGAACATGACAGTCGAAGTCGGGTTGGTGACCGGTGTGACGCCTGCGATGACCCCGATCGGTTCGGCAATCTTAGTCAACCCCCGCTGCTTGTCTTCTTCGATCACGCCGACCGTCTTGTCGTTTTTGATCGAGTGCCAAATTTCTTCGGTCGCGAACATGTTCTTGATGGCCTTGTCTTCATAGACCCCACGGCCGGTTTCCTCGACCGCCATCTTGGCCAGCTCCATATGGTGATCCAGCCCGGCAATCGCCATGCGGTGAACGATGTGGTCGATCTTGGCTTGGTCGTAGGTCTTCAGCACTTTGAGCGCTTCCTGGCCTTTTTTGACCAGGTCGTCGATCATCGCGTCGATGTCAGTTGTTGCTTCTGGCTTCTGTTTGAGCATTGATATCCCTCCACAAGTCTGTCAAAATTTTTCGTTAACCATTTCACAAACAATAATATACAGGAACTATGTGAATTTGTAAACAAATTTGAGTGAAAAATTTCACGGAATTGTTTATGGTTGGGTACTAATGCCGTTGCATAAGCCTTTTCATCAAAATTTTCTTTCGTGACCGACTGAGCGTAACCGAATTCATTCGCCTGGATTTGGCGTAAAAAAAGGCCCCGCAGCTGCGAGGCGTCAATCTAAAATTGGCTTTACTTGTTTGTGTCGTCCTGGTCGTCAGCCGATGAATCGCCATCACCTTCGGAGTATGGCTTGTCATCATCGGTGGCATCCTTAGCGGCCGTTTCGGTTGCAACCGGCGCCGGAGTCTTCTCACCCTGCGGTGTCACCGTGCGGATCGCCGAAAGGTTAAAGGTCAAATAAACGCCGTCGAGATCCAAATCAACCGTGTTGTTGCTGCGGTCAATCTTGTCGATCACCCCGTGCAACCCACCAATCGTGATAATCTTGTCACCTTTTTTCAGACCGCTGAGCATTTCTTGACGCTGTTGCTGCTGTTTCTTCTGTGGCCGCATCATGAAGAAGTAGAAAAAGGCAAACATGACGACAATCATCAGAATCGTAGATATACTTCCTGCCAAATTACGCACCTCGTTTTCTTTTTGTTCATGGAACACTGTACCAAAGTTAAGGCCTGATAGCTAGCTTAGAAGTTCTTCGCATCCGGCTTGAAGTAGCCGTACCGCTCGAAAAAGTCCTGCCGAAAATCGTTCAAAGCGTCTTCCGCGATGGCCTCGCGGACCTGCTTCATCAAGTGAAGCAGGAAGTACACATTGTGGTAAGACGTCAGCCGTTCACCAAAACTTTCATTGGCCTTCAGCAGGTGGCGAATGTAGGCCCGGCTGTAATTGCGGCAGGTGTAGCAGTCGCAGTTATCATCCAGCGGGCTGAAATCACGCGCGTACTTCGCGTTTTTGACCACGACCCGACCGTGCGACGTCATGACCGTCCCCTTGCGTGCGATCCGCGTCGGCAAAACGCAGTCGAACATATCGATGCCGCGCAGCACGCCGTCGATCAACGCATCAGGCGAGCCGACGCCCATCAGATACCGCGGCTTGGTGTCCGGCAGCATCGGCACGGTAAAGTCGAGCACGTGGTTCATTTCTTCCTTGGACTCCCCGACGGACAATCCGCCGATCGAATACCCTGGAAAATCGAGGCTGACCAGATCCTTGGCGCTTTGCGCCCGCAAGTCGCGGAAACCCGCGCCTTGAACGATGCCGAACAAGGCCTGGCGGTCCGGGTGCTGGTGCGCCTTTAAGCCGCGCTCGGCCCAGCGGCTCGTGCGCGCCACGCTGGCCTTGACGTAATCGTAGCTTTCAAAAAACGGCGGGCATTCGTCCAGACTCATCATAATATCGGGTCCCAGCGCGTTTTCGATCCCAATCGCCTTTTCCGGTGACAGGAACATTTTGGCCCCGTTGAGGTGGTTGCGAAAATTCACCCCGGCTTCCGTGATGTCGCGGTTCTTCGCCAGCGAGAACACCTGAAAACCACCGGAATCAGTGAGCAGGCCGCGGTCCCAGTTCATGAACTGATGCAACCCACCGGCTTCCTCGACAATGTCCTCGCCAGGCCGCAGCCACAGGTGATAGGTGTTGGCCAGGATCACTCCGGCCCCCATCTCCTTGAGTTCTTCAGGCGCCAGCGTCTTCACCGTCGCTTGGGTCCCGACCGGCATAAACATCGGGGTCGGAAACGTGCCGTGCGGCGTCACGATCTCGCCGAGCCGGGCGCCGGAGTGCTTATCAATATGTTTAAGATGATATTCAAGTGCAGGCATAAAACCTCCTGGTAGACTTTGATTGCAGTAAGTCATGACACGGTGTTATAGTCACTAAGAAGGGCTCAGCTAGAGTGTCATACGTGATCGATTAATTCGATTAAGAGTTCCGCGCAGCGATGCGTTAAAAGAAAATCTGGTTGGTTGTCGTTTTCGATATTGAGAATTTATCTGGGCCCTTCGCTAAACCACGTGGTGCCGCTGCAGAGTGATCTGTGGCGGCTTTTTTAGGCTGCTGAGGTGAGCGTACTTAGCTCGACGCATAGCCTAGCTTGGCGCGTGAGCCGCTTGCGGATCATGTGCCAAGCGTAGCTATGCGCTCGAGCGTTGCTCACCGAAGCGCGACTGCGTGCACCCTTACTTGTGAATATACATCGCATCCCCAAAACTAAAGAAGCGGTACTTCTCCTCGATGGCGTGGTGGTAAGCGTTCAGAATGTTCTCGCGGCCAGTGAAGGCGGCCACCAGCATCACCAGCGTGGATTTTGGCAAATGGAAATTAGTGATAAAGGCATCTACCAGCGTCCACTGGTACCCGGGCTTGATGAAAATGTCGGTCCAACCGGAACTCGGCTTGATCTCGCCGTGGAACTTGGTGCCGATGGTTTCCAGCGTGCGAATCGAGGTCGTCCCGGTCGCGATGATGCGGCCACCGTTTTTCCTGACCTCGTTCAACGTGTCCGCCGCTTCCTGTGAAAAGCGGTAAAACTCGCTGTGCATCTTGTGGTCCTCGATGTTGTCCTCAGAAACGGGACGGAACGTGCCCAGGCCCACGTGCAGGGTCAGATAGACGAGCTTTACGCCCTTGTCTTTCACCTTCTGCAACAGTTCCGGCGTCCAGTGCAGGCCCGCCGTCGGGGCCGCTGCGGAGCCCATTTCCTTGGCGTAAACCGTTTGGTACATATCCGGGTCGTCAAGCTTGGCCTTGATGTACGGCGGCAGCGGCGTTTCGCCAAGTTGATCCAGGATTTCCATGAAGATCCCGTCGTAATGGAATTCGATGATCCGGCCGCCGTGGTCGAGCTCTTCCTTGACCGTGGCCTGAAGCAGGCCGTCGCCGAAATCGATCACAGTCCCGACGGGCGCCTTTTTGGCGGGCTTCATCAGCGTTTCCCACTGGTCGCCTTCCGTGTTGTGCAAAAGCAACACTTCCATGTGCGCGCCGGTTTCTTTTTTGACGCCGTAAAGCCGGGCGGGCATCACCTTCGTGTCGTTCATCACGACCGCGTCGCCAGGGTTCAAGTAGTCCAGAATATCGTAAAAATGCTTATCCTCATACGCGCCGGTTTCGGCATTCAGCACCAGCAGGCGGCTGGCGTCGCGCTTTTTCAGTGGCGTCTGCGCGATCAGTTCATGAGGCAGGTCGTAGTCAAAATCTTCAGTGGTGAGCATGTTTTCTCCTTAGTGTTCTGTGAACGGAATGTTCAGGTGCTGGTACCCGGCGCGCGTGACCATCCGGCCGCGCGGCGTGCGCTTGAGGTACCCGATCTGAAGCAGGTACGGTTCGTACATTTCTTCGATGGTCGCAGTCTCCTCGCCGATATTGGCCGCGATAGTGTTCAGCCCAACCGGACCGCCATCGTAGTCGCGGATCATCATCATGAGAAGCTTACGGTCAATGGCATCGAGCCCACGGTCGTCGACCTGCAGCTGATCCAGCGCGTGGTCGACCAGCCGGACGGACAGCGTGGTGTCTGCGACATCGGCAAAGTCTCGAATCCGCCGCAGCAGCCGGTTGGCGATCCGCGGCGTGCCGCGCGAGCGCCTGGCCACTTCAAGCGCAGCACTTTCCGGCACCGCCATGTTGAAAATCCCGGCTGAGCGCAGCACGATTTGCTTCAGCTCGTCTTCGTTGTAGTAGGCCATGTGCTCGGTGATCCCGAAGCGGTCGCGCAATGGTGCCGACAGCATCCCAGCCCGCGTCGTCGCGCCAATCAGCGTGAACGGCGGCAGCGGAAAATGAACTGGGTGAGCCGTTGGCCCTTCACCGACCACAATGTCGATGTAAAAGTCTTCCATCGCCGAATAGAGCATTTCCTCGACAATTTTCGGCAGGCGGTGAACTTCATCAATGAACAGCACGTCGCCGGGCTGCAGCTCGTTGAGCAGCGCGACCAAATCGCCGGGCTTTTCAATCGCTGGTCCTGAAGTCGTGCGAATGTGCACGCCCAGCTCGGTCGCAATCACCAGCGCCAGCGTGGTTTTCCCTAAACCTGGCGGGCCGTACAGCAGGACATGGTCCATGGCCTCTTCACGCTTGAGTGCCGCCTTGATGTACACCTCAAGCTGCGACTTCACCGCCGTTTGGCCAATGTAGTCGCTTAGCCTGTGCGGACGCAGGCTGCGCTCGACCGCATCGTCTTGACTATCTGCGTCCTTAGACACGATTCTATCGTCAGCCACGTTGTCCCTCCTCACTCAAAATTAACTCAACAGTTGTAACCCGCGGCGCAAATACCCGTCGGTTGTGGTTTCCCCGCTTTCAGCCAGCTTATCGGCCAGTTTGTTCACGGCTTTTTCTTGATAGCCCAACGCCACCAGTGCTGCCAAGGCATCGGCGAGGGCCGGTGCCACGTCAGGCGCAACGGCCGGTGCCGGCTGCGCGGTGAGCGCCAGTTTGCCCTTCAGATCCAGGATGATCTGCTGGGCAGTTTTCTTGCCGATGCCAGGGAACTTCGTCAGGTAATTGACGTCGCCGCCCGAAACTGCCTGGCTGAGCCCATTGCTGTCAGTGTTGGCCAAAATCGCCAGCGCTGATTTGGGGCCGATACCCGTCACAGTCAGAAGCTGATTGAAGGTCCGCTTCGCCTCTTCAGTTTCGAACCCGTAGAGCGCCTGATCGTTGTCCCGGATGATGTGCTGCACCCAGATCTTCGCCTTTTGACCGGCCGCGTAAGCGTATGGATTGCCCATCAGCAAGCGGTAGCCGATCCCGTTCACGTCGAGCACCACATAGCCGGGCTCGGTGGCGGCGATGATTCCGTTCATGTATTCGTACATATTGCCCTCACTTGATCGTTTAGATGTCATTCTAGTTTACCATATTGCGCAAGTCCTGGATTGTCCAGGGTGACGAAAGTGTTCGCCGCCGGCAAATCCCGGTGCAGCAACATCGGCCGCAGGTCTGAGGGCTTCTCAGCCTAGCGTTAGTACCCAACGGTCAGTCAGGCTGGTAAAATAACGGTGACAGAATTTAAGGGGAGGTGAGGAAGACGAGTGAGACGACCTCAAGACGGTTAATCAACCTCACGGCATTGTGCTCGCTGGTCGGCATCATCTGGGTCACCGTGTACTGGTACCACATTGGCGTCTTCCATGACCTCGCGAGCCTTCATACCTACATTAATTCCGCGGGTTTGGTCGGGCCGCTGATTTTTATCCTGATTCAAGTGGTCCAAGTGGTCATCCCCATCATCCCAGGGGGTGTCAGCACCGCAGCCGGCGTGATTCTCTTCGGTCCGTGGCAAGGCTTTGCCTACAACTACATCGGCATCGTGATCGGCTCGTTCATCAACTTTTTCCTGGCGCGCAACTACGGGAAGCCCTTCATCTTGCACATTGTGTCGGAAAAAGTCTTTGACAAGTACATGGCCTACGCGAAAAACCAACAGAAGTTCGACGCCTTTTTCGCCATCGCCATCGTCGCGCCGGTGGCCCCGGATGATGTGCTTTGTTTAGTCGCCGGACTGACCCACATGAAGTTCAAGTTTTTCGCCTGGGTCATTATCCTAGGCAAGCCCATCACCATTGCCGTTTACAGCATGAGCCTGATCTTTGGGGCGCATTGGCTGCTCCACCTGTTTCACGGTTAATGACAAAACACGACCCACCAAACCTGGTGAGTCGTGTTTTTGCGTTCATGGGGCGCCTTCTGGCAGGCAGCGCCCTATCGCTAAACCTCAGTGCCGCCTCTTTTTCGGGCGCGGCCAACAACCACCAATACAATCAGCCCCAGGATAGCCACACTGACATTCGCCGAGTTGCCGGTCGCAGGTAGTGCAGCGTTTGATCCGGTTGGCACGAGCCCGGGGTGGGGCGGGCTTTCTGTTGGTGCTGGCGGCACCGGCTCGGTGACCTGGTCAGCCGTCAGTGTGAACGATGCCAGACTTTTCGACACATCAACTGCTTGAACCGCTTGTGGATTGGCGCCTAAGCCAAAAACGGCAATCGCAAGCAACGCCATCCACAACCACTTTGCCATTCTCTCACCTCCCGGCTGATTGGCGCCGACCGCGCCACCAGCCAATTAACATACCCATCAGCAGCACTACCACCAACGCGATTGCCCACGGCCACCAAACGCCGCTGACCTTCTGGGTGGCTGGGGTCGCGGGCGTTGTGGGAGCGATTGGCGCTTTGAGCGTGAATGATTTTGTGAACTGCCACTTGTAGCTTCCCGCCGCCGCGTTGATCACAAGCTGATACTTGCCCGCCGCCAACCCTTTTGGCGGGGCCAGCTGATAATTGAAGGCGGAGTTAGGCGCCATGGCGTAATTGCTATTTTTCTGCTGGTACACGGCCTTGGTCTTGCCAGCTGGGAGCACCTGTGCCCGCATACTCAGCTTACCGAACAGGCGAGGCGCCGCGTTTTGGATGGTGGCCTGCACACGATCGGCTTTCGCCTTCACACTCAGCAGGTGCAACGCTGGTGGCACCAACGTTTCACTTGTTTGCAGCTGAACTGCGACCACCATTGCAAACTGATTTGTAACCGCAAATCCGCTGCTCGAGGCCTTAGCTGGTTCGGTCAAGTCTTTCACGTACACCGCACCGAGCACCTGGCCGGCAAATCCTCCAGCCGGCGGGGTGATTTGAAATGTCACCTTTCGCCCCTGATGTGCTGCCAGATCGATCGTGATGGGCTTGGAGCCAATCGCGGTCAGTTGAACTTTAGCTGAAGCATCCTTGCGCCGGCTCGGTTCGTAGCCCACCTGACCGTTATCCTGAGTGAAAGCATTGGTGAGCGAAAGTCTTAGTGTTTTGGTTTGATCAGATTGATTGTCGACCTCCACCGTCAACTCTTGTTTTTGTCCCGGTGTGACTAGCAAGTTAAACCAACCGGTATCTCCGCCAAGTTGATTGGCGGGCAGCTCGGGCGTCACTGTGAAGCCGGCCCCTTCCGCCAATACCCTATGACCTGGCGTGAGTAGCCCAACCAAAAGTAGCAACCACCACCATCGCCGCATCGCGATCCCTCCCTACCGAAAAACTGGGGTCTACCCAACAGGCTACCCCAGTTTGCCAAGCGTTAGTAACCATCGGCTGTTGAATCAGTCAATGGTTTGTGGTCAATCAATGGCCGACGCAGCAGTGTCCGATTTAGTATTATCGGTCTCCATCGGGGTAGTTCCCGATGGACTTGCCGCTAAGGTCCAAACAATGCTTGCACGATAATCGCCAGCACTGGCGTTGGCAGTTTTTGGCAATTCAAGCTTCGCAGTCGCAACTGTTCCAGTCGTGGCCCCACTGCCCTGACCCTTCTCAGGCGCTAATACCGTCGCCGCGGCTTGCGCAATATTGCCAGTGCCAAGGCTGCCGGAGTAATTTGACCCAGAGGCACTGCCCGATAGTGCCAGGCTGGACGCGGTTAGCGTTGTCGGGCCTGCAAACGCTCCTAATTTTGCAGTCAGAGTCCATCCAGCGTTAGTGCCTCGGTAGTCGAGCACTTCAAGCGTGTTCGCGTCGTTTCCGTCATACCCTTCTTTCCCTGGCTCGACATTGCCGTTGGCCAAGCCCAGTGCCAGCGGACCATCGATTAACTGCTTGACCGCTGCGTTACCAAAATTGAAATTTGGCACCGCCTTGAGAGAAAGGTTCCCGGGCTTAATGCTGAACAGCGCGACGCTATTTGCCTCAGCGGTATCCGCATCGTCTTTCAGCACAAAAGCTGCATCCGTCGAGGTGTTGAGGTTATCCTTTGCCTCCCCTGGCCCGGCAGCCTTGATCGTCAGCGGCGCGCCGCTTGCCAATAATGCAGCAGCAACGGTGCTAATAAGCCAAGTTGCTTTTTTCATTCGAAATCCCCCTTGAACTATTTGCAATCAGACACGTGGGGTCGGCACGGCTGCCAACTCCCAATTGACCGTGGCGCTGTATTCGCCGGCGAGCGGGTTGGAAATTGCCCCCAGCGCCAATACGGCTTGCACATCGTACACATACTCTCTATTTGCACCATCAGGCCGGCTGGCTAGCGTAACAAAGCTGGCTTGCCCGGCAACAATTGGTGCAGACACATTCACCACCTCCTTATCGTCTGTCAAAAGCAGCCTTATTTCAGCTTGTGAGGTGAATGGTGCTTTAGAGCTTTGAAAGTGGCCAACCATGACCCTCAACTGCCATGGCGAATCAGGGTTCGTCCGGCCGTCAGCAACCACCAGCTCCCCACCGGCGGCAGTCAACCAAGAGGAACCTTCACCTGGTATCTGGGACAGTGCCGCGCGGCCGGCAAACTGGCCAGCAATCAACTCCTGAACTGTCGGTGACTGAAACGCCCCACCAACTTCGTGCATAAAAATCAAATCAGGAACTTTCAACAGCATCAGCGCATCAGGGTAAAGCACCTGCAAAGTGGCATCCGCGGCAGCTTCAATCACCTCACCCGAAAGATTACGCAAGCTCGCTTGCCAATGCACTGTACCGCCTTCAGTAACTTCGGAGAGGCGCAGTGCCTGCGCGTCGCCTGTCTGGTCTGCACCGTTGAACCGCCAGGCAAACCGCTGCACCATCAACCCTGCCGACAACGCAACGCTGAAATGAGCATCGCGGCGAAAATTCACAGCCAGATTTTTAAGCCTGGCCAAGTACAGTTCCAGCGGCGGCCCAATGTATGTCATGCTGGTTCCCCACATTGGATGTGCCGGAACAGTGAAGGTCGCGTAAACTTGGACAGCGCCCACTACCGCGGGTTCATTAGTTATCGTCAGACTATTACCGCTAAGGACGGCGCTGGGTGGAGAGGCCTGCCAAACATACTCAGGCTGAAGCGTCTGATCCAATCCCGCGATGTCGAGAGCGGTCGACTGCCCACCGAATAAGACTCGCCTTGGCGTCGAAAGTGGCGGCGCCCAGTCATCAGGAATGACTAGTACTGGAAACAACTGCGAATGAAAGGTGGCATGAGTCTCATTTGTGATGATGTCGATTTGGTAACGAAACCAGGTCGGCATCGTCACTGTCTGGAAGGTCAGTAAATAGTCAATATAGTCATATTCTTCTCCAATCCAGACCGCCCCAAAATTACCAGTAATCCCAATGCTGGGATTATCGCCAAGCTTGCCACCTGTGACTTTGACCGGGCCATCCCCCACCTGCATTTTGGTATGAATCTCAGCCCCCTCACCGAAATAATCGAGTCCTTTGTGAAAAGAGGCTTTCATCGGTACCGTCCCGCCGTTGTGGACAATTGCATAGTAGTATTGATCTCCCACTGGCGCCCCATAGGCATCAATCGCCGGCTCATTTTCTAAGGTCAACGACGCGTCCTCTGGCACCAGCGCGTGAACACCAGTGTTGGCTACTGACACAATATAGCCATGCGTGTACCAGTTCGGCTGGGTGCGAAACTGCGAGCCTGATGCTGAAATAGTCGGCATATCAAAGCCCTCGGGGAGATTGGCTGGAACAGTCACGTCAGCGGCCGCCACCGGCTGGGGCAAAATCACCAGCCACATCAGGGCAACCCACACGAGCACGCCGCACCATCGCCAAGATTTCATGCGCTCACCTCCTGTCGATAAATAAATACGCGGTTGCAGGATTTTGCCCTGAGTCGCCTGATGTCTCACCACTATGGGGCAAAAAAATAAGCCGACCACCCAGTCGACTTACATCATTGCTTTGCTGTTAACAGGCGCGCCAGCGTGCTGATTGGCAGGCCAACCACATTATAGTAATCGCCTTTGATTGCCTTAACCAGAAGTGCCCCTTGGCCCTGGATCCCGTATGCACCCGCCTTGTCCAGCGGCTCGCCAGTCGCGACATAATCGGCGATTTCAACAGATGTCAGCGGCCAGAAGGTCACCTCGGTGGTCACCACTACCTGCCTGGCAGTTTTGTCCGGCCAAGCCACGCACATCCCCGTGTGCACCTGGTGGGTCTGCCCCGACAGCTGCTCGAGCATGGCCGTCGCGGCCTCAGCCGTCTGTGGTTTGCCGAGCAGCTGCCCGTTGAACGCGACCATGGTATCGGCCGCAATCACCGTGGCCCCAGGGTGACGCTGCGCGACCGTGGCGCACTTGGTCATCGCCAGCCGCTGGACGTAGGCACGCGGCGCCAGAACGGGCAAGGCGCGCTCATCAATTTGCGCTGGTTCCACCGAAAATTCAGGCACCACCCGCCTCAACAGTTCCTGCCGCCGCGGCGAGCCGCTCGCTAGGATAATCATTTTGCACCGCCGAAGCTTTGGTGGCTATCCTGAATGCGCTTGAACATTTTCTCCAGATCCGTGTTGGAAAAATGAACCAGGGTCGGACGGCCGTGCGGGCAGTTGAAGGGATTTTCGCACTGCGCCAGATTTTTCAGCAGCGCCTCGGCTTGCGGCCGATCAATATGATGGTTGGCCTTGATGGCCTGCTTACAGCTCATCATGATCGCCGTTTTCTCGCGGAAAGAAGCCACCGTCACGTGCCCTTCGTCCAGCACCCAGTCGATAATCGCGCGAATAGTTTGCTCCTCCTCACCCTTCTTGAACCAGGTCGGGTGCTGGTGCACAACAAACGTGTTCTGGCCAAAATCGTCCAGGTAAATCCCGACGCCTTCCAGCACGTCACGTTTTCCGCGGATCGCCACGGCGTCGCTGGCCGGGTAGTCCAGCGTGATCGGCACCAGCAGGGCCTGCTCATCCGTGCTGACCTCGCCGATTTCTCGGCGCAGACGCTCGTAGTTCACGCGTTCCTGCGCCGCGTGCTGGTCGAGCATGTACAGTCCGTCCGGTGCCTCGGCTAGCAAGTATGTGCCGTGCACTTGGGCCAGGTACCGCAGTTCGCTTGGAAAGCGCTCCTTGGGCCGCGGCTCTGCGACCAGGGTTGGCCGCGCCGTTGCTTCAGGCGTGACCGGGCGTTGGTATTTTTTATCCCATGCCGCCAGACGATCGGGCTCGTCGAAAATCGGTTGGTCGTCCAAATCGGAAATGGCCAGTCCGGTATCGGCAGGCGCAGCGTCTGCGGCATCGCCGCCATCAACCTGCAGCGGCACGGCAGGCGCTTGCTGCTCACCGACCATGCTTGGCGAAGGCGGCATCGTCCGTGATGCCTGGTTCAACGCGATGGTCAGCTGGTCCATATCCACCGGGTTGTGCTGGCGCAAATTGTGCAGCGCATCTGGAATGAGGTTTTCTCGGCCCAGCCGTTCGCGAATCGTGGCGGTCAGCAGAGCCCCCAACTGATCTTCCTTGCTCAGGCGCACCTCCTGCTTGGTCGGGTGAACGTTCACGTCTACCAGCAGCGGATCCATCTCCACGGCAATCACTGCCAAGGGGTAGCGGCCAACCATCAACTTGGAGCCGTAACCGGCGATGAAAGCCTTCATCAGCTGGTAATTTTTGATGTAGCGCCCGTTGATCATGAGGCTAATGTAGTTGCGCGACGAGCGCGTGGTGTCCGGCAAGCTGGTGTAGCCGTGAATGCGAAAATCATTGTCCTCGCCCTGAAAATCCAGCATACTTTTAGCCGTCGCAACGGAGTAAATCCCTGCGATGGTCTGCTGCAGATCATTGGTGCCGGCCGTTTTGATCACAACGCGGTCCTTATTTTTCAGCGAAAAAGCAATCTCGGGGTGCCCGAGCGCCAGCCGGTCGATGATGTCCAGAATATGGTTGAGCTCAGTGTTTTGCGACTGCACGTACTTCAGCCGCGCCGGCGTGTTGTAAAACAGGTCGTTAACGGTGATTTGAGTGCCTTTACGCAGGCCCTCTGAGTGCTGGTCCAGCATCTTGCCGCCCTTGATGTGCGCGATGGTACCCAGGCCCGGTTCAGTCGCGGTCGCCAAGGTCACGTCGGCGACGGCCGCAATCGAGGCCAAGGCCTCACCGCGAAACCCTAGGCTGTGTACGTTAAACAGATCACGCGTGGTCGCAATTTTGGATGTTGCGTGGCGTAAAAAAGCAGTCGGCACATCATCGGGCTCGATGCCGCTGCCGTTGTCAACGACCTTGATGGTTTTCAGGCCGGCTTCTTCGACCGTCACGTCGACTTGGGTCGCGCCAGCGTCGATCGCGTTTTCGACCAGCTCCTTAACGACAGAGGCCGGGCGCTCGATCACTTCCCCAGCGGAGATCTGATTGCTCAGCGTCGTTGAGAGTTGATGAATTTTAGGCATACAATCACTTCTTCTTTAATTGCTTTTGCAGGTCGTACAACAGGTTCATCGCGTCCATCGGGGTGGCCGCCATTAGGTCAAACTTCTCAAGCTTTTTGATCACCGGATTGGCTTTCGGCTTCACCGGCTCGGTTGGAAACAGGCTCAGCTGTGCTTCTTGCGCCGCGGCCTTGGCATCCGGCTGGGCCGCGTGATCCGGCGCCGTGTCTTCCAGGTGGGTCAAGATCTTGTCCGCCCGGTCGAGCAGGGAACTCGGCAGGCCGGCCAGCTTGGCGACGTGGATCCCGTAGGACTTATCGGCCGGGCCCGGCATCATTTTGTGCAGAAAGACCAGGTTGCCGTTTTCCTCGACGGCCCCGACGTGGACGTTCTCGAGCTTGTCCAAGCTGTCTGCCAGCGCCGTCAGCTCATGGTAATGCGTCGAAAACAGCGTCTTGGCGTGCACGTGGTCGTGCAGGTACTCGATAATGGCCTGCGCCAGCGCCATGCCATCGTAAGTCGCGGTCCCTCGGCCGATTTCGTCAAACAGAATCAGGCTGGAAGCCGTGGCGTGGCTCAGCGCCGCGTTGGCCTCAAGCATTTCGACCATGAAAGTACTTTGCCCATTGGCCAGGTCATCAGCGGCCCCGATGCGGGTGAAGATCTGATCAAAAATCGGCAGCGAGGCGTCAGCGGCCGGCACAAACGAACCGGCCTGGGCCATGATCACGGTCAGCGCCAGTTGCCGCATGTAGGTACTTTTCCCTGACATGTTTGGACCCGTGATCAGCAGGATGTCGGTTTTCGAATCCATGATCACATCGTTGGGGATGTACTTGGCCTCGCCGAGCACCTGCTCGACGACTGGGTGCCGGCCGCCGTGGATCGTCAGGTCGTGGCTGCCCGCGTGCATGGTTGGCCGCACGTAATGGTTATCCTCGGCGACCACCGCAAAGCTTTGCAGCACGTCGAGGCCGGCGATTTGCGACGCCAGCTTCTGCAGGCGCCCGATCTCTTTTTTCACTTCGTCGCGAATCTTCTGAAACAGGTCGTATTCCAGGCCCGTCGCGCGCTCTTCGGCTTCGAGGATTGTGCTTTCCTTGGCCTTGAGTTCCGGGGTGGTAAAGCGTTCAGCGTTCGTCAGCGTCTGCTTGCGCTCGTAGCGGTCCTCAGGCACCTTATCAAGGTTGCTGTTGGTGACTTCGATGTAGTAGCCGAAAACCTTGTTGTAGCGAATGCGCAAGTTGTGAATGCCAGTTTTTTCGCGCTCTGAGGCTTCCAAGTCAGCGATCCACTGCTTCGAATTTGCCTGAGCGTCGCGGTACTCATCCAGCTGCTTGTCGTAGCCGCGCATGATCACGCCGCCGTCGGTGATCGAAATCGGCGGTTCCGGTTCAATGGCCCGGCGAATCAAGCCCGCAACGTCATGAACCGGGTCCATCGCCTTGAGCAGCGGCGTGAAGCTGCCATCGTCCAGCTTGGCCAAAATCTCCTGAATCGCCGGCACCTGATCCAGCGAGGTTTGCAGCTGAATCAAGTCGCGGCCATTGACCGTGCCAAACGCAACGCGGCCTGCGAGACGCTCCAGGTCGTATACCTTGGTCAGGCGGTCTTGCAGCTCGGAGCGTTCAAAATAGTGATCCAGCAGCGTCTGCACTTGGTTTTGCCGATCCGCGATCGCAGCGAGGTCAAGCAGCGGCCGATCCAGCCACTGCTTCATCAGCCGCCCGCCCATCGCGGTTTTGGTGCGATCAAGCACTGCCAGCAAGGTGTCACCTTTGCGCCCGGTGCGCGAGTTTTTGATGATGTCCAAGTTGGTGCGGGCATCCTGATCCATCTCCAGGTACTCGGCCGGCTCGTAAGCCACAGCCTTTTGAATGTGCGCCAGGCTGCGCTTCTGGGTGGTCAGCAGGTACTGCATCAGCATCGACACGACCTGCACCTGCAGCGCGTCGGTGAGGTCCTGACTGACGTAGCTGGCCTCGGCGGACACTACGGCATCGGCGCGGCTGAGCAGCCGTTCGCCTTGGCCGAGCAGCTTTTGGTCATCCGCGCTCAGCCCGTCCGGCACGACGATTTCGCGACTCCCGAGCGCCCCCAGCTCATTTTGGAGCGTGAAGCGATTGCTCAGCGTGGTGACTTTAAACTCACCGGTCGACAGGTCCGCGTAGGCCAGACCGTACTTACCCTCGGCCGGCACGACGGCGGCCAGGTAGTTGTTCGACTTGGCTTCGCCGATCTTGACATCCATCTTGGTGCCAGGCGTTACCAGTTGGATCACGGCTCGTTTGACCATGCCGACCGCTTTTTTGGGATCCTCCATCTGTTCACAAATGGCGACCTTGTAACCGTGGTCGACCAGAATGTCGATGTACGACTGCGCGGCGTGATGCGGCACCCCGCACATCGGAATCGGATTGTCCGCGTTCTTGCTGCGGGCGGTCA
This sequence comes from Lacticaseibacillus hegangensis, assembly GCF_003946465.1. GTDB lineage: Bacteria > Bacillota > Bacilli > Lactobacillales > Lactobacillaceae > Lacticaseibacillus > Lacticaseibacillus hegangensis. The sequence goes on from NZ_RHOL01000026.1 coordinate 28,290, forward strand.
GCGTCAGCTCAAGCAGCTGCGAGCCCTTGATGGCGTCATCGTTGAACAGCTCGTAAAAGTCCCCGATGCGGTAAAACAGGAACGCATCCGGGTACTGATCTTTGATTTTTTGGTACTGCTGCATCATCGGGGTGACACTTGCTGCTTTGGCCATGACGGGACTCCTTTTAGTTGAAAACTAACTTATATTTTAACATTTATTCACCGGTACCGCCGCCGTGATAATTGAGTGCTGCCTGCGTTACTGGGGGCAACCCGCCAAACCTGCGCACCTTGTCTAACTGGGCTCGACCTGGCAGCGGCCGAGTGGTTAGCTACGGTAGCGGCTTCACCTGCTCCGCAGGCAAAACCGCTGCCTAGACTAATCATCGGCCTAAGTTCGCCAGGTCGAGCACCTTGTCTAAAAAACCCGCCGAGCGGGCCTCGGCGGGCGGAAAGATTATTTGAGCGGCTTCTCGATAATGACCAGATCCTTGACCCGGATCTTTTTATGCACATCACCCTCAATTTGATTCTTGGCGGTATGCGAGATTTTCAATGTTGATGGGTCGTCGCTTGGCAGCAGTGCCTCGCGGACGAAGTCGATCTCGTCCTGCTTGATGTTGCGGTGATCATGGGTCATCACGATGTCCAGCCGGTCAAAACCTTCAATCGAGTACACGTGCACTGAACCCAGCGTGTACAGCCGGAAGGTCTTCACATTACTTTTTCCGTACAGGTAGCGCATGGTGTACGGCAGCGACTTGTGCAGGCTGAAGTTCAGTCGGATCGGGTTTTCGATCAGTTTCACAACGCATCAGCTCCTTTTCTTCTAACTTAAATATAGCATACCGGTCAACGCAACACGGCGTCGGACCGGTAAGAATAAAAAAGACGGACGCTCGCTCATTGCGAGTCTCCGTCTTCCAATTGGTTGGCTGTTACATTACATCATGCCGCCCATGCCGGCGCCAGGGTTTGGCTGAGCTGCTGCTGCATCCTTTGGTTCCGGCTTGTCTGCAACCACCGCTTCGGTCGTCAGCATCAAAGCAGCAACGGAAGCCGCGTTTTGAAGCGCAGAACGGGTGACCTTAGTTGGGTCGATGATGCCGGCCTTGGCCAAGTCTTCCCATTCGCCGGTCGCAGCGTTGAAGCCGAAGCCGGTCTTTTCCTTCTTCAGGCGCTCAACAATGACGGAGCCTTCCAGACCAGCGTTAGCCGCAATCTGACGAACTGGCTCTTCAAGGGCGCGCAGGACAATGTTGATCCCGGTCTGAGCGTCGCCGTCTTCTTGAAGGGCAGCAACCGCCTTGGCCGCGTTGACCAGCGCAACACCGCCGCCAGCGACGTAACCTTCGTCAACGGCCGCACGAGTCGCGTTCAACGCGTCTTCGATACGGTACTTGCGCTCTTTGAGTTCGGTTTCGGTGGCAGCACCGACGCGGATAACGGCAACGCCGCCGGCCAACTTGGCCAGGCGCTCCTGCAGCTTCTCCTTGTCGAAGTCGGAAGTGGTCTCTTCAATCTGCTTGCGAATCGTTGCCACCCGCTCGTCGATGGCTGCCTTATCGCCGGCGCCTTCAACGATGGTCGTGTTGTCCTTGGTAACCGTAACCTTGCCGGCTTGGCCAAGCTGATCGATCTTGGTGTCCTTCAGGTCCAGGCCAAGGTCGGAGGTGATGACTGTCGCGCCGGTCAAAGCCGCGATGTCTTCCAGCTGAGCCTTGCGCCGATCGCCGAAGCCAGGTGCTTTCACAGCAACCACGTTGAAGGTCCCACGGATCTTGTTCAGAACCAGCGTTGGCAGTGCTTCGCCATCAACGTCATCGGCGATGATGAGCAGCGCCTTACCCTGCTGAACAATTTCCTGAAGCAGTGGCAGAATGTCTTGGATGTTGGAAATTTTCTTGTCAGTGATCAGGATGTACGGATTGTCGAGGTCGGCTTCCATCTTGTCGTTATCTGTGACCATGTACTGGGACAGGTAGCCACGATCAAACTGCATCCCTTCAACCACGGACAGTTCAGTCTGAATGCCTTTGCCCTCTTCAAGCGTGATGACACCGTCGTGGCCAACCTTCTCCATGGCATCGGCGATCAAATCGCCAACTTCGGTACTCGAGGAAGAAACCGAAGCAACCTGCGCGATTTCCTTCTTGCCGGAAACCTTGTGAGAGATCTTCTTCAATTCGTCAACGGCCGCGTTGGTCGCTTCTTCGATCCCCTTGCGGATCCCGACCGGGTTAGCGCCAGCGGTGACGTTCTTCATGCCTTCGCGAATAATGCTCTGCGCCAGCACAGTGGCAGTGGTGGTCCCATCACCAGCGATATCGTTGGTCTTAGTCGCAACTTCAGCGACCAGCTTGGCCCCCATGTTCTCGTAGTGATCTTCCAGGTCAATGCTCTTAGCGATGGTGACACCATCATTTGTGATCTCAGGAGCGCCGTATGACTTGTCCAAAACAACGTTGCGGCCTTTCGGGCCAAGGGTCGTCTTAACGGTGTCGGCCAGCTTGTCGACCCCTTTCAGCATGGAACGACGTGCATCTTCACCGAACTTAATTTCTTTAGCCATGTGTTTATTTCACCTCATATTATTTATATAGTTAATGCAGGAATTGCCATGAGCCGAACTTAGTCGACGATCGCCATGATGTCCTTTTCGTGCAGGACCAGGTAATCCTCGCCGTTCACTTTGACTTCGGAGCCGGCGTACTTGTCGTACAGGATCTTGTCGCCCTTCTTGACGGCCATCGGCAGGCGCTTGCCCTCAGGACTCAAGGCCCCTTCACCGACTGCAACGATGGTGCCCTGTTGCGGCTTCTGCTTGGCGTTGTTGGCCAGCACGATGCCGCCAACAGTTTCCTCTTGCTCTTCCTCAACTGAAACGACCACGCGGTCACCTAATGGTTTTAACAAAACGATCCCTCCATATGCATAAAGTTTAAATGCTTAGCACTCATTCGTCCTAAGTGCTAACTACACTAGATACTATACCGAATCAGTTTAGCAATTGCAACCCCTAAGTGCTAATTCTGTTATACTAGGCCCATATTCTCAAGGAGGTCCTATCATGTCGCTGCAAAAACACGCGGTGCAGATCCTGAGCACCTACCTGGCCGTCCTGGTGGGCAGCCTGCTGATCCTGCACTTTTGGCCTGGCGAAGTGGGCCTGTGGGGCACCACGGTCCTTTCGGTCGGCGGCGCGCTGCTCGCCTGGTGGTTCAACCGCCAGCTGCGCCTGCCCACCGCCATTGAAACTGCGGGCTTGGCCAAAGCCGAGACCCGAGTGATCTGGGGTGTGTCTGGGGTCGCCATCGTGCTGATTGTCCAACTGCTGGGCAGCTGGCTGGAGTCTTGGCTGTTTTATGCGCCGGCGCCAACACTCACCCAGGCCACCTCGGCACTGCACAGTGTGCCGCTGTATGCGCTGGCTTTAGTCTGGGCACTGCCCCTGCTGGAGGAGTACGCGTTTCGCCGCGTCATTTTTGGCAACTTGGCCAGCGTCACGGGCGTGTTCGGCGCCGCGCTGATCTCCGGGCTCCTATTCGCCTTGGCCACGGACCCCACCCACTGGCTGACCGCGACCCTGGTCGGCATCGTTTACGCCTACCTGTACAAGCAAACCGGCAGTGTTCAAACTCCCCTGATCGCGCACATTGGGGTGCTAGCGCTGACGCTTGGCTACGCCATCTGGCACTAACAGGAGTTTAAACCTCGTTTAAGGTCTGACCACGCGCTGACCGCAAAAGGCGAACGCGGTATACTAAAGCAAATAGACGAAACGAGGACTACTATGGACAGTCGTGTCAATCGCCGGCAAAGTCAGAGACCGCACCGGCCGCTCCTGAAAATATTGATCCTGATTCTCAGCACCGCGCTGGTGGCCCTTGGCGCGTATGGCCTGCGACTGTACTCGCAAACCAAGTACGCCCTGAACTCGACCTACCGCGGCATCGGGACTGAGGACGGCAGTGCCGGTACGGTCGCCAAAACAATCCAGCAAAAAAAGCCCTTTGCGGTGCTGCTGCTCGGCACTGACACCGGCGCGTTCGGGCGCAACGACACTGGCCGTTCCGACACGATGATCGTTGTGGTGATCAATCCCAAGACGAAGACGACCAATATGGTGTCCCTGCCCCGCGACACCGCCGCCAAAATGATTGGCACCAAGTCGTTTAATATGCAAAAGGTCAACGCCGCTTATGAGATTGGCGGCTCAAAAATGGCAGTCAACACCGCCTCCGCGCTGGTTAACGTCCCAATCAAGTACTATCTGACCGTCAACATGGGCGCGCTGGAAAAAGTGGTGGACGCGGTCGGCGGCGTCGACGTGGACGTCGCCTTCTCCTGGAGCGACCCACACGTCGGCAACTACCACTTCACTAAGGGCAAGATGCATCTCAATGGCGCCCAGGCTTTGGCCTACGCCCGGATGCGGCACGCCGATCCTGAAGGCGACTATGGCCGCCAGAAGCGCCAGCAGCAGGTGATCAAGGCCATCGTCAAAAAGGCCCTGTCCACCGACACGCTGAAGAACTTCGACCAGCTGCTGAAAACCGTCTCGAGCAACATGCAGACGAACCTCTCGTTTGCCGACATGATGGCGCTGGTGCAAAACTACCGCGCCGCCGCCGGATCTATCAAGTCGACCACCCTGCAGGGGCACGACGCCATGGTTTACCCCGGTCCTGCGTCTTACCAGATTCCGTCCACCACGGAGCTGCAGCACGTCTCGGACCTGCTGCGGACCGCCCTGGGGCTCAGCAAGGAAACCATCGCCAACCAGAACGTGCGCGAGAACAAGGCGAATACTGAGTTCAACTGGGATAACCCAGAGGCGCAAAACTACGTAATTTATAATCCAGACCTGTAATCTCGATCAAAAAAAGCTGAGCCGACAATGCTATCGGCTCAGCTTTTTTGATGTTTTGAATGTTAGTCCACACGCTGAAGTCGACGCGTGACGGCTGTCACTGCAGGCCAGAATTGCCATGCCAGCCCCACGGCTAACCCCAGCAGCGGCCATACCAGCGTTGGCCACGGCTGCAGGCCATGGGCACCCACCGTGCCAAAGTTCAGCGTCAGCAGCAGTGTCACCCCAATCACCAGCGGCCAGCGCAAGTGCGGCGCAGTCAGCAGCGTTCTACGCCGCTCCATCGACACGCTGCGGTACAACCTGGCACCCAGCCAGGCCGCGCCGCCACTGACCACCAGGCAGCCAGCGAGCAGCCACCAGTATGCTTCCCCGGGGCGTAAAAAACTGCCGCCAATATTAAGCCAGTGCGTCAGCGCACTCCAAAGAACGGTGGCATGTTCCAAGCCGTTGGCAAGCAGTGGAATCAGCAACGTTGCGCCAACAGCCAGCACCAACGGGCGTCCAATCAGTTGTCCGAGTGTATGACCAAAGATGAACGCCGTGACCGTCAGGGCAAAGTTGTATACCAAGATGGCGAGCATGCCGGTGGCAGTAAGATTGATCAGTCGCGCGGGGAAGGTCAGGTAAAAAAGAATCAACATCAGGCCCGGCACTGCTAAGCTCAACCCACCAATCAGGGGCAGAAAGACGCGCATTTTAGCCCAGTAAAGCTTCCGGCGGGCGATGCCAAGTCCTGCCAAGAACCGGTCAAAGCCGCCCAGCCCATCCATGGCCGCGACTAAGACTCCAACGGCGTATGCCGCAAGAATGAAATAGATATTCACCGTCAACCCGTTGTGATCCGTTGGCATCGGATCATTGCCGTAGTGAAAGTACAGCTGATAATTGCTCTTCACAAAACTGGCATAGCTCTCGTGAGCCGCATCACGCGCCGCCTGACGGTCCCCTTCTTTGCGCAGTTGGCGAACATTTTCCCGCTGGCTGTCCAGGTACTGACTTTCCGTCGGCCGGCTCGCATAGCCGTGGAAGGTCTGGCGGTAGTTCAGGCCAAAAATGGCCAGCGTCAGGCCCGCGGCCAGGATCAGTAAGACGAGCAGTTCATGGTGCCGCGTGCGCACGATTTTTTTTGCATCAATCATGGTGCACCTCCTCAGCATATTCACTGCGAAACAGGTCACTCAGCGATAGTGGCAGCTTTTCAATCAGCACCGGCTGCTCAGCGGTCAGCGCTGCTTCCACCGCCGCGGTGTATGGCGAAAACAACGCGGTGATGACACGCCCTTGCACGTTCAGAATCTGACCGTACTGGCGTACCGCCGCCGGGATCTGCATGGCCGGGAAGACCAGTTGCAGCTTGGCGGCTTCATCGCGCACCGCTTCCAGCGTGACCGTTTTGCTGATGGTCCCGCGCTTGAGAAACAGCACCCGATCCGCCAGCCCATCCAGCTCAGCCAAGTCGTGTGAGGCGATGAGAAACCCACGCTGACCGTCGGCCACTTCATCAATCACCGCCTTCACGATCATCTCGCGAATGAACAGGTCTAAACCGTCAAATGGTTCATCAAGCAGAATCAGCGGGACCGCACTGGCAAGGTTCAGCGCCATCACGACCAGGGCCTGATAGCCCTTCGAAAGCTCCCCATAACGCTGTGCGAGCACCAAGTCATTATCTGCCAGCAAACTGCGGTAGCGTGCCTGATCAAAGGTTGGATAGCCCAAGGCGTATAAGCGGCCTAGTTTCGCCAAGGTCAGCCGGGCGAAAAATACCTCGGTTGGATCAATGTAGATCAGCTGCTGTCGTGCTTCGGGTACGGCAGTCAAATCTTGGTCATCAATCGCCACCTGGCCGTGGTCGGCATGGTATTGATCGACCAGCGTCCGCATCAGCGTGGTCTTACCTGCGCCATTGCGCCCGACCAGACCGACGATTTCGCCAGTTTGCCACGAAAATTCGACCTGACTGAGGACCTTTTTCTCGCCGATGGTTTTGGTTAGATGCTGTGCTGTTAGTTTCATGCCTGCCCCTCCTCAAACTGCGCGTTCAACCACGCCTGCAGCTCGTTAAGCGTCACGCCAGCGGCTTTAGCCGACACGACTGCCGCTTCAAATGCCGGTCGCACTCGCTGTTTCTCCTCGGCGGTGGCCGCGGTTTGCGCGCCAATAAATGTCCCCCGACCCGGCTGCACCTCGATCACACCTTGCGCCTCAAGCTGTTTGTAGGCTTTGGCAACCGTATTCGGATTCAACTGAACCGCCTTGGCCATGTCGCGGACCGATGGCAGCTTGTCTCCCGGGACGCGGACGCCTTGCACCACTTCTCGCTTAATTTGCAACACTAATCGTTCATAGTATGCCAGCGTCTTGTAACGCGGATCATCCATCTCCACACCGCCTTTCCGTATTACGTGTACTATTATACATAGTACACTGAAAATAGCAAGAAAAAAACCAAGCTTCTTAACGAAACTTGGATCTCAGGGCATTACTCGTCTTCTTCGGTGTCCTTCAGCGTCGGGCCGTAGTGGTCCAGGAAGTAAATCAGGGTCTGCAACTCAGTGGCCAAGTCCACGTTTTGCACGCGAACATAAGCTGGCACGGAAATACGCAGCGGCGTAAAGTTCATGATGCCTTTGATACCCGCTTTCACGAGGTCATCGGTGATGCCCTGCGCCGCGTCGGTCGGCACCGTCAGGATCACGATTTCGATCTGCTGCTGGCGCAGTTGGTCGATCAGGTCGGTCATCGGGTAAATCGGCACCCCGCTTTGAATGGTGCCGGCCAGGTCGGGATTCACGTCGAACCCGGCGGAGATGCGGATGTTATTGGCCTGGCGGAAGTTGTAATTGAGCAGCGCGTGCCCTAAATTACCCACCCCGACCAATGCCACATTGGTCAGCCGGTCCTGGTTGAGGATTTTCTTGAAGAATTTAAGCAGGTCCGTCACATCATAGCCATAGCCCCGTTTGCCCAGGGCGCCAAAATACGAAAAGTCGCGGCGGATCGTCGCCGAATCGACCTTGACCGCCTCACTCAGCTCCGTGGAGCTGATCTTGGTCGTCCCAGAGTTCGCCAAGAAATTGAGGTAGCGGTAGTACAGCGGCAGCCGTTTTGCGGTTGCCTTAGGGATCATTGTTTCAGCCATAAGTCTCCTCCGTCTCCGTTCGAGTCGGGCATACTTGTGAAAAGCCCGGCATACTTATAAATCGATAGTAACCGCTTTAAGCTGTGAAAGCAAGCCCTGTGGCTCCAGCTTGCTCACCTTTTGTAGTTCGCCAGCGATAATGTCGTAGGTAAGTGGTAAGGCATTATGTCGCACTTCAGTCTCCTCTCTGGCATCATAGATGCTTTAGGAGGAGATCATCTATGAGAAAGGTTCAGCT
>NZ_RHOL01000027.1 GCF_003946465.1 Lacticaseibacillus hegangensis
AGATTCCACCTCGCGATGGACACCCTTGCCCTTGGCTAGCGGTTCCGACTACTACGGCCCGCAGTGGACTTTCACCACCAAGTTGGCGCCCATGCCGGGCGCACCAAAACAGGCTCCGGCCAGTGTTCACTGACCAGAGCCCGTCTGTTGCTACTTTTTATCCTCGCCGGAGATTTGACCGTCGCCGTTCAAGTCCTGATGGGAAATGTGCTCCACTTCTTCCAGGTAGCCCTGCTGGCGCACCAGATCAATGTCAAGGTTCTTCTTGGGAATCTCGTCGACGTTGGCAAACATTTCGATGTGCTGCTTGAGGTTCAAGAACGTCATCGGGGCTGAACCGCCGTAGTCGCCGTCGAGGTTGATCTTCATCTCGCCGCCATCAGACCGCGTCGCAACCAGCTTAGACGTCTTGGTGTAGATGATGTTGGAATCATCGACGTGGCGCCCGCCGTTTAAGACCTTGGCGATCAGCACCAGCATGTCCCCGAAATTGCCAGTCTTGACAACGATCAGCGAGAACTTGCCATCCCCCATGCTGGAATCCGGCACGATCTGCTCGAAGCCGCCGACACTGTTGGTCATCGCCAGCAGGAACATGGAGGCCGGGCCGTCGTACACCCCGTCATCGTACTCCAGGTGCATCGGCACCGACTGGATCGCCGGCAGCATCTCTGCCGCCTTCACCACATACGCGAAGTACCCAAAAATGGACTTAAACTCCGACGGCACCTGGTATGTCAGCTCGGTCAGCAGGCCGCCGGCGGCAATATTCATGAAGTAGTGATTGTTGGCCTGACCGATGTCCATTCGCAGGGTCTGGCCCTTAAGAATGACCTTGGCCGCCGCGACCGGGTCTTCGCGCGGAATGCGCAAGGCGCGGGCGTAGTCGTTGGTGGTGCCGGCGGGAATGATGGCCAGCTTGGGCCGGTGCTTGTGCGGCGCAATGCCGTTGACGACCTCATTAATGGTGCCGTCGCCGCCTGCGCCCACAATCAGGGCAAAGCCGGCCTCGGTGGCCCGGCTGGCCTCTTTTTTCGCCGAAAAGGGTTCAGCCGTAGTCTGGAAGGCTGAGGCCTCGTAGCCCGCCTGCTCCATCACGTCTAAGATGTCCGCGACGTACCGCCGCATGCCTTCATTGCCCGAAGTCGGGTTATAGATCAAACGTGCGCGTGGGCGCATCGCGATCACCTCCTAATTACCGTTTTTTGATTTCCGTCATCAAAATGCTGTTGACGACCTTCGGATTGGCCTTGCCGTGGGTCTGCTTCATGATCTGCCCGACCAAAAAGCCGATGGCGCGCGACTTGCCGTTCTTGAAGTCATCAATACTTTGGGCATTGTTGTCCAAGATGTCATTGACGATCGGGGTGAGCTTGGCTGGATCAGACAGTTGAACCATGCCCTTTTCCTCGACCCACGCCTTCGGATCGACGTCTTCCTTGATAATTTCCTGAAAGACCTTCTTGGCGATCTTGCTGGAGATAGTGCCGTCATCGATCAGGTTGATCATGCCAGCCAGGTGGGCCGGGGTCAGCGCAACATCCTTGAGCTCCAGGTGCTCAGCGTTCAAGTAACCGGACACCTCGCCCATCAGCCAGTTTGAGGCCTGTTTGGGATCGGCCCCGGCGGCCACCGTCGCCTCAAAGAAGTTGGCCATTTCCATGGTCAACGTCAACACGCCGGCGTCGTATTCTGGGATGCCCCAGTCTGTGACGTAGCGTGCCCGGCGCTTGGCCGGCGCCTCTGGCAGCTTTGCCTGGACCTCATCGATCCACTGCTGGGACACAAACACCGGCGGCAGGTCAGGTTCTGGGAAGTAGCGGTAATCGTCCGCGCCTTCCTTGACCCGCATCAGAATGGTTTCCTTCTTGGCCGGATCCCAGCGCCGCGTTTCCTGGCGCACCTCGCCGCCTGCCATCAGCAGCTGGATCTGGCGCTTTTGCTCGTAGGCCAGGCCGTCGCGGACATGGTTGAAGGAGTTCAGGTTCTTGATTTCGGTCTTGGTCCCAAAACCATCCTGGCCAATCGGGCGCACGGACAGGTTGGTGTCCACCCGCATCGAGCCTTCCTCCATTTTGACGTCTGAAGCCCCGGTGAACTGCACGATTTGGCGCAGCTGCTCGAGGTATTGGTAGGCCTCTTCAGGCGAGGCGATGTCCGGCTCGGACACGATCTCGACCAACGGCGTCCCCTGCCGGTTCAAATCGACGTAAGAATACCCGTCGTCTTCATGGGAGTTTTTCCCGGCGTCTTCTTCGACATGCAACTCGTGGATGCCAATTTTTTTCTTCTTGCCGTCTACTTCAATCTCGACATAGCCGTTGGTGGCCAGCGGCGTCTCGCTTTGCGTGATCTGGTAGGCCTTCGGGTTATCCGGGTAGAAATAATTCTTCCGGTCAAAATGCGTGTGGCGGGTGATGTCGGCGTGCAGCGCGAGCGCAACCATGATGCCGTAGGAATACGCCCCGCGGTTGATCGTCGGCAGCGTGCCTGGAAAACCCCAGTCGATCACGTTGGTGTTGACGTTCGGTTCGGCACCGTATGACACCGCCGTCGGTGAGTACATTTTGGACTTGGTTTTCAGCTCAACGTGGACTTCAAGCCCGATTGTGGTTTCAAAATTCATTCGTTCGCACCTCCCGGGATCGCATCCTGGTAGCCGGTCGCGGTTTCAAACGCGTCGGCCGCCTGCAGCAAGGTCTGCTCATCGAACTGCTTGCCGATCAGCTGCAGGCCAACGGGCATGCCGTCAACCAACCCAGCTGGGATCGACAGTGCTGGCAGCCCGGCCAAGTTGACCGGAATGGTCAGGATATCGTTCATGTACATCGTGAGCGGATCGGTGACCTTAGCGCCAATCTTGAACGCCGTGGTCGGCGTGGTTGGGCCGATGATGAAGTCGTAATCTTCAAACACCTTGTCAAAGTCCTGAGCAATCAGGGTGCGGACCTGCGCGGCCTTCTTAAAGTAGGCGTCGTAAAAGCCGGCGGACAGACTAAAGGTCCCCAGCATAATGCGCCGCTTGACCTCGGGGCCAAAGCCCTCGGAGCGCGAACGCACGTAAACGTCCTCCAGATTCTTGACGTCCTTGGCGCGGAAACCGTAGCGGATGCCATCAAAACGCTGCAGGTTCGAGGAAGCCTCGGAGCTGGCGATGATGTAATAGGCCGGCACCGCGTACTTGGTATGCGGCAGCGACACGGTTTCAACCGTTGCGCCCAAGCTGCGGAACTGCTCGGCCGCCTGCTTGATCTGCTCAGCCACGGCCGGATCGACGCCTTCGCCCAGGTACTCCTCAGGCAGGGCGATCTTCATGCCCTGAATCGACTGACCCAGCTTTGCCGTGTAATCCGGCACTGCCAGATCAGCAGTGGTGGCGTCCTTCTTGTCATGACCGGCGATCACGTTCAGGGTCAAAGCGGCGTCGCGCACCGTGTGGGTCAAAGACCCAACAACGTCCAGACTGGACGCAAAGGCAATCACGCCCCAGCGCGAAACCCGGCCGTACGTCGGCTTCAGCCCAACGATGCCGTTAAAGGCCGCCGGCTGGCGAATCGAGCCGCCGGTGTCGGTGCCCAGCGCCATCGGCAGCTGGCCTGAGGCAACAGCGGCTGCGGAGCCGCCTGACGAGCCGCCTGGCACCTTGGTGTGGTCCCACGCGTTTTTGGTGGTCTTAAAGGCGGAGTTTTCCGTTGATGAGCCCATCGCAAATTCGTCGAGGTTCAGCTTGCCGGCGATGATGGCGCCTGCCGCCTGCAGTTTCTCAACCACGGTGGCGTCGTAAACCGGCACGAAGTTGTTCAGGATCTTGGACGCCGCTGTGGTCTTCAGGCCCTTGGTGACAATGTTGTCCTTGATGCCGACCGGCACGCCGGCAAACGGCTTGTCTGCCTCAATTCCGGCGTCGTCTTGCGCCGCCGCGGCTTTTTTGGCCGCTGCTTCGTTCAACGTCAAAAAGGCGTCGATCTCGGGGTCAATCCGCTTGATGTCAGCGAAGGTCTGCGCGGTCAGCGCGGCCGCGGTGAGCTTGCCAGATTGAAGCTGGTCGTGCAGCTTGGTGATGTCCAGATTATCGTAACTCACGGCTTAGTCGTCCTCCTTATCGATGATCGATGGTACCTGGATCAGCGTGCCCTTCTTAGTCGGCACGTTGGCCAGCAGGTCCTGAACGTCGGTGTCATTGACGGCGACGTCCTCGCGCATCACATTTTCAAGGTGAATACTTTGCGTCGTCACCGGCACGCCGGTGGTATCGACGGTTTCCAGTTGGGCGACCATATTCAAGATCTCATCGAGTTGGGCCGTGTACTGCTGCAGCTCGTCTTCCGAAAAGGCCAACTTCGCCAAGCCGGCAACGTGCGCCACACTGTCTTTTGAAATCATGTTCTCTACCTTCTTCGCTTTTGCTTAGGGATTTAATCATCTTAGTTTACCATACGAACCTGACTCGCCTGCGCGCAGCCGCCAGTTTTTTACCAAAAAACGCCCGGTTGCCCGGACGTGAGAATCAGTAACTGTCGAACACGTGCGTGGTAAAGTCCTTGGCGCCGCTGGCGCGGGCCAAGAAGGCCTGCATGCCCTGCGTGGACTGGACGGTGATCTGAACCTGCACGCCACTTGGCAGGTACTTGGAGGCCATGGCGCTGACGTACTGGGTAAAGCTTTGAATCTCGGTCAGGCCATAAAACTGCGTGTTGATGGTGACGTTGAGCCCGGCGAGCTGGTTATCTTCGTAGTGCGCCTGCGCAGTGACGCCGGCCAAGGTCGGGAAGAAGTTTTCAACATTGCTTTGGAAGTTGTTAAAATCGTCCGCAACCGTTTGGTTGATCGGCTTCTTGTTGTCGATCGTCGGCAGGACCTCATTTTGCTGATTGACCGGCTTCCAGGACTGAAGCGAGGTACCGGAGGTGGACACCACGTAATCAAAGTAGGTGCCACCGACCAGCGAGTCGCGCGCCGCCAACTTGTACAACCCGATCACGATTGGGGTGGTGTTAGACACGCCCTTCATCCGCCGCACGCGGGCGACCACCTCCTGCGCCATGCGCCGGCTCTGCTGAGTCATGGCCGCATCCGTGATGTGGGTGGTGTAGGTAGCGCCGTACTGCTCTTTTTCGTAGTAGTCGTACTCGTTCATCCCCAAGCCGATGGCCACGCCGCCCAGGCTCATTGACGACCCGCTTTGGGTCATGTAGTCCTGCTCCAAAATCGTTTGCAGGTACGTTGGGACCCGCTTGTCGGGATCAGTTTCCTTGTTGCTCTTCGGGTTTAGGCCCTCGGCGTCTTGATCAGAGCGGTGGCCCAGCCACTTTTTGGCCGTCGCCGTGGAAAGCAGTTGGCCTTCTTCAAACAGGTACTTGGAGGTCGAAAACTGCTTCTTGGCAATTTCCTGCAGCCCGGCCTCCATGCTCTTGATATTAAAGGCGTTGCCGTCCTGCTGATTCTGCGTCAGCTGCAGGCCGCGGGCGCTTGAGGTCTGATAACGACCGCCCTTGATGACCCCTTCGTAGGTGCCGGAATCCGAGGTGCCGGTGGTCGTGTATTTACTCGTGCTGCTGCCGCTAGCCCCGCTTGCCCCGCTGCCCGAATTGAAGTTCAGGTTACCACACGCGGCAAGCAGAACGGCGGTCGCCAGCAGCGCCGCGGTCAAAATTTTCTTCATCAACAAAATGCCTCACTTATAGTTTCGTCTGTAATTCCTGTTCATCCATCACCGGCACGTTCAGGGTCTGCGCCTTGGTGAGCTTTGAACCCGCCTTGGCGCCGGCAACCACCAGATCGGTGCGTTTGGACACAGAGCCGGTGACCTTGGCGCCGAGCGCCTGAAGCTTGGCCGTCAACGCCGGCCGGGTGAAGGCCGCAAACGAGCCGGTGATCACGACGGTTTTGCCCGAGAAAAATGAATCCGTAGCCACCGGCGCGCCGCCCTTAAAGGTCAAATTGACGTTGGCCTGCCGAAAGTCCTCGATCAACGCCCGGGCCGTGTCGCGCTTAAAGTACTGCACAACGCTCGCGGCAATGGTCGGACCGATGTTTTCCACGTCGGCAATGGTTGCCTCGTCGGCGGCCATCAGCGCGTCGATATCGCCAAAATGCGCCGCCAAAAGCCGCGCGGCCTTGGCGCCGACATGGCGAATGCCTAAGCCAAATAGTAGGCGTTCCACAGAGTTCTGCCGACTGTTGTCGATGGCCTTTAACAAATTATTAATCGACTTTTCCTTGAACTTGTCCAGGGTGCTGAGGTCCTCGGCCGTCAAGTGGTACAGATCGGCGACGTCCTTGACCAGTCCTTTTGCCTGCAGCTGGGCGATGATTTTCGGACCAAGACCATCAATATTCATCGCCAGCCGGCTGGCAAAATGGGTCAACTGTTCTTGGACCTGCGCCGGACACATCGGATTGATGCACCGCAGCGCGACTTCGCCGTCGACGTGCACCAGCGGCTGATTGCAGGACGGGCACGCCGTCGGGATCGCTGCCGGCACAGAATTCGCCGGCCGCTTGCTCAGCACCACCGCCGAAACCTCGGGAATGATGTCGCCAGCCTTGTGCAGCAGCACCGTATCGCCGATGCGAATGTCCTTTTCAGCGATCAGGTCTGCGTTGTGCAGCGTGGCCCGGGCCACCGTGGTGCCCGCCAAGGCCACCGGATCCATCACGGCCGTCGGCGTCACCACGCCGGTGCGGCCAATCGTCCAGTCAATGTCTCGCACCACTGTTTCCGCCTGCTCAGGCGGAAACTTGTACGCGATCTCCCAGCGCGGCACCTTGACGGTGTTGCCCAGCTCCTGTTGAAGCGGCAGGCTGTTGACCTTGACCACGATGCCGTCGATGCCGTAAGCCAAGGCGTCGCGGTCCGCGGTTTGAGTGGCAATGTAGCTGTCCATTTGCTTGAGGTCGCCGGTCGTGATGGAGCTGGGATTGGTGACGAAACCCAAGTCCTGCATGAAGGCGATCGCGTCATGCTGGGTTTCGATGTTGAAGCGCTCTGGGTCGATCAGCGTGTAAATGAACGTCGCCAGCTCGCGCGCCTTGGTCACCTTGGGGTCGAGCTGGCGCAAGCTGCCCGCCGCCGCGTTGCGCGGGTTGGCAAACGTGGCCAGCCCTTGCGCCTCGCGCGCGGCGTTCAGCTTGGCAAAAGCCTTTTTAGGCATGTAGCACTCGCCGCGCACCTCAATGTTCAGGGGCTGTTTCAGCTCATGCGGAATGTCCTTAATGGTCATCACGTTAGCCGTGACGTCCTCGCCGACATTGCCGTCGCCGCGCGTGGAGCCCTGCACCAGCTTGCCGTTTTCGTACACCAGTGACAGCGACAGCCCGTCGATTTTAAGCTCGACGTTGTAGTCGACCTGTTCTTCGACGCCGCCTTCTAGCCGCTCAGCCCACTCCTCCAGCTCTTCCAGGGAAAAGACATCCCCCATCGACAGCATGGGAATCGGGTGCGGCACCTTGACAAAGTCGGTGTCGACACTGCCGCCGACCGCCTGGCTGGGCGAATCCGGCAGCACCAAATCCGGGTACTTGGCCTCAATTGCCAGCAGCCGCTGATACGCCATGTCGTATTCATGGTCGTCAACCGTTGGCGCGTCTTGGTCGTAGTACTCGCGGCGCCACTGGTTGAGCTGATCGACCAGCGGCTGAATGGCCGTCGCTGCGTCGCTGTGCGTCATTGCCGAAACGTCCTGCTCTGCCATCTTGCTGCCTCCTGTCTAGTCCACGTGTTTGGTGATCGGGGCAAACGCGGCCAGCAGCCGCTTGACCCCCATTTCCGGAAACGCGATGTCCAGCTCCTGGTCATCGCCCTTGCCAGAGACTTTGACGATGGTGCCAACACCCCACTTGCGGTGCGCCGCCTTGTCGCCAACAGTCCAGGTGACCTTGCCGGCGGTGCTGGTCGGCGCCGTCGCGTTGTCCACCACCTTGGCCCGCGTGCCCTGCGGGTGCCGCGAGTAAGTTGGCGTCACGGCCCGCGCTGTGCGGTTGGCCTCGCGGTCGAACGGATAACTCGACTTCGGGGCCTGCTGCCCGACCGTTTCGAGCAGCTCAGGGTCAATTTCTTCGATGAAGCGACTTTCCGGATTGTTTTGGCGCTGGCCATACAGCATCCGGGCATAGGCATTGCTCAGATACAGCTTTGACTTGGCCCGCGTGATGCCGACATAGGCCAGCCGGCGCTCTTCTTCCATTTCCTTTTCGTCCATGGCGGAGCGGGAAAGCGGGAAAAGGCCTTCCTCCATGCCCACCATGAACACGACCGGAAATTCCAGGCCCTTGGCGGCATGCAGCGTCATCAAGGTGACTTCCTGTGCGTCTTCTTCGACCTCGTCTTGATCCGAGACCAGCGCCAGATCGGCGATGAAGTCAACAAAAATGTCAGAGTTTTCGTCTTCGGGTTCGTAGCGTTCATCGAACTGCTGCGTGACAGAAAGCAGCTCCTGCAAGTTCTCGATGCGCGTGTCGGCCTCGACGGTGCCGGCGTTTTTCAGCGTTGGCAGGTAACCGGTGTCGTCCAAAATTGCCTGCATCAGGTCGGTGACGGTGCCCTTGTCCTTTTTGGCCTGGATCTGCTGGATGGTCGCGCCAAACTTGGCCAGCGCCCCGCGGGCCTTGCCCGACACATCAGAAAGCTCGGCATTTTGCGCCGCTTCCAGCAGCGACCAGCCGTTTTGAGTGGCGAAGGCCTGAAGCTTGTCCATCGACGTGTCGCCAATGCCGCGCTTGGGCTCATTGACGATCCGGTTGAAGCTCATGTCGTCATCCGGGTTGATCACCAGCCGAAAATAGGCCAAGGCGTCGCGAATTTCCTTGCGGTCGTAGAACTTGTGGCCGCCGACCATCTTGTACGGGATGTTGCTTTTGACGAAGGCCTCTTCAATTGCCCGAGATTGCGCGTTGGTGCGGTAAAGCACCGCGAAGTCGCCGTACTTGCGCTTGCCGGAGCGAGTGTCCTGCTCAATCGTTTTGATGACAAAATAGGCCTCGTCGAGTTCGCTTTGGGCCCGGTAGTAGGTGATTTTGTCCCCAGTCTTGTTTTCGGTCCACAAGGTCTTCACCTGACGCTTTTTGTTGTTCTTGATCACGGCGTTTGCCGCCTGCAAGATGGTTTTGGTCGAGCGGTAGTTCTGCTCGAGCAGCACGACCTGCGCATCCGGGTAGTCCTTTTTAAAGTCCAGGATGTTTTGCATGTTCGCGCCGCGCCAGCCGTAAATGCTCTGGTCGGCATCCCCGACCACGCACAGGTTACGGTAGCCATCCGCCAGCATTTGGACCAGCTGGTACTGGGCCTCGTTGGTGTCCTGATATTCGTCGACGTGAATGTACTGGAACTTATTTTGGTAGAACTTCAGCGTTTCCGGATCTTTCTGAAACAGGATGATGGTTTGCATGATCAGGTCATCAAAGTCCAACGCCTGGTCGGACCGCATGCGCTTTTGGTACTCGGCGTACACCGTCGCCGTGGTTTGCTCAAATGGCGTGCCGGCGGTCTTGGCGTACTGCTCAGGCGTTTTCAGGTCGTTTTTGGCGTTGGAGATCGCCGATAGCAGGGCCTTGGGGTCGTAGCGCTTCGGGTCGATGTTTAAGTCGGCCAAGATGTGCTTGACCAGCGTCTTTTGCTCGGCCGGGTCGGCAATGGTGAACGCGCGGTTCATGCCCAGTTTCTCGATGTCGCGGCGCAGAATGCGGACGCACAGCGCGTGGAAGGTCGAGACCCAGACGTCGCGGGCCAGCTCCGGGTCGAGCATCCGGCCGATTCGCTCCTTCATTTCGCGGGCGGCCTTGTTGGTAAAGGTGATGGCCAGAATGCGCCAGGGGTTGATGCCCTTCTCCTCGATCAGGTAGGCGACGCGGTGCGTCAACACGCGCGTCTTGCCAGAGCCCGCCCCGGCCATGATGAGCAGTGGGCCCTCAGTGGCCAGCACCGCCTCGGATTGTTTATCGTTCATGCCTTTCAGAAGTGCATTCGCCATGATATCGTCCTTCCTGCTTTATCTTTGCTTTTCCCATTGTACCAAAAAAGCCGCTGCCAAAACAGCGGCCGCACCGCGCGAAAACGGCTTCACGCTGGGCTTTTATGGGCGCAGGCGCACTGGGACCGGCCCGGTTAAAATTTAGGCTCGGCGCCTAGCGCCTCACTTTTTCTGCTTCAAACTGGTCGCTTCAAACACCTGGTTGAACTCCTTGACTAATGCCTCAGGATCGCGCGCGTCCTCTTGAAGGTACGCATACAGCGCATACGTGGTCACCGCATCATACAGCGCCCCGTGCGCGAGCAGACTCAGCCCCAGGTAGTGGCGGTAGGTCGTCAGGCTGACTTCCGGGTTGCCCGGCATCGGCCCGGCCTGCTTGGCCAAAAGCGCGACGTCGATCAGCCGATACGGCTGCGGGTACAGGTTGAACTGGCGCCGCAGCACCGGCAAATCGCCGCCGTGCATCGAAAACCCCAGCAGGCTGTCCTCACCGATGAAATCGATGAACTGGCGGATCGCCTCGTTGGCCGGCAAGCCGTACTGCTTCAAGGTCTCTTCATGAATGCCCGTGACGCGCTGCGAATAGGTATTCAGGTGGCGCCGCGCCGGCACCTGGACGAACACGTTGAAGGTGTCGACAATGTGGTTGGCCTTGACCTTGACCGCGCCAATTTCCGTGATGAACATGCCTTCACGCGCGTTGCCACTGGAAAATTCCAGGTCAAACGCCGTAAAGTCGCTCACCGCCGTTTTTCCGTAGAGGACCTCGCGCTCGCCGCGGTTCAGCGCCGCCGAGCGGGTGCGCGGAAACTGCCGGCGCCGCAGATCTTTCGCCCGGGTCAGGACTTCCTGCTGCTGGCCGCTTCCGGCGCGGCCGCCCTGGCTGCGGCGACCCGCCACGATCGCCGGCATCGGCAAGCTGCCCAAAAAGCCGTGAAGCCATGGCTTGGCCAACTTGGCCTGAGTGACTTTGACACCAGCGAGGCCGGCTGCCTTAAGGGTCCCGCCGGCCACTGGGCCGTAAAGGGTGACACGCACCGGCGCGCCGTCTTCCTCCAGCCGCCACTGGTGCAAGATGGCCTGCAGCGTCAGCAGTTGATTTTGAATCTGCCGGATCTCGCGCCAGCGCGGGTACAGCTCCTTGGGCAACTGCGTCAAATCCCGCAGCGTTAAAACGTAGCTGTTCAAAACCCCGCGCAGCAGGCGGTCCGCCGCCTGGCCGGGCTTGGGTCCCTGGGGCTGGATCACTTGGGCCACCAGCGGCAGCGGTATGCCCTGGGCAATCGCCCGCGGCCACAGCCCCTGCAGGTGCATCGTCAGATCACCATCTTCGCTTAGTGCACTGGTGATCTGCTCAGGGTCGCCGCCGGCAAACGCAGCCAACAGCCGGACAGCGGCAGTCAGCTGCTTGGGCCACAGGTCCTCGTCCAGCGGTTTTTGCACTAATTGTTTAACTTCCTCGACGTCCATGTTGTCCCACTCCATTCGGCTTCAGCCTACCGAAAATCACACTGCTTTGCAACCGCTCACGTCACGCAAAAACCGCCAGCACAAGGCTGACGGCCCGTTTGCAGGACCACAGGCGGGGCTTTTAGGCCTCGCCCAGGCCGATCCGATCAAAAATCTCATCCACATGGCGCAGGTGGTAGTGATAGTCAAAGGCATCGTCCAGCGCCGCCTGATCCAGCCGATCGGTGACTTTCGGGTCGGCCTCAAGCAGCTGACGGAAGTCGCGGTGCTCGTCCCAGGCCTGCGCGGTCTTGGGCTGCACCAGATCGTACGCTGCTTCCCGGCTCATGCCCGTTTCAATCAGCTTGAGCATGACGCGCTGGCTGAAGATCAGGCCATGCGTCTTTTGCATGTTTGCCTTCATCGTCTCCGGGAACACATCGAGATTTTGGACGATGCCAGTGAAGCGGTGCAGGATGTAATCCAATAAGCCTGTGGCGTCGGGCAGCATGATACGCTCTGCTGAGCTGTGCGAAATGTCTCGCTCGTGCCACAGCGGGACGTCTTCCAGTGCGGGAGTCGCGTAGCCGCGAATGATGCGGGCCAGCCCGGTGACATTTTCGGAGCTGATCGGGTTGCGCTTGTGCGGCATGGCCGAGCTGCCCTTTTGGCCGGGATTGAAGTGTTCCTCGACCTCGTGCACCTCGGTGCGCTGCAGGTGGCGGATCTCCAGGGCAAACCGCTCAATCGACGTTGCAATCAGGCCCAGGGTCTGAATGTAGTGGGCGTGCAGATCACGCGGCAGCACCTGCGTCGAAATTTCCTGAGCGCGGATGCCTAAGTGCTCGCAAACGTACGCCTCAACCGCCGGTGGCGTGTTGGCAAACGTCCCCACTGCGCCGGAAATTTTGCCGGCTTCGACATCGGCAGCCGCGTCGTCAAAGCGCTTGAGGTCGCGCTTTAGTTCGGAGTACCAGGTCGCCAGGACCAGGCCAAACGTGGTCGGTTCGGCGTGGACGCCATGGGTGCGGCCCATCATCACGGTGTGCTTGAATTCCTTGGCGCGGCGGCCGACCACAGCGAGCAGCGCCTCAAGGTCTTCGCGCAGGATGGCGTCGGCCTGCTTCAGGACGGCGCCTTGCGCGGTGTCAACCACGTCGGTGCTGGTCAGGCCAAAGTGCACCCATTTTTTCTCCGGGCCAAGGGACTCGGAAACGGTGCGCGTAAAGGCCACGACGTCGTGGCGGGTGACGGCCTCGATCTCGTGGATGCGGTCGACGGTGAAGCTGGCGTTTTGACGCAGCGCCTTCACATCGGCTGCCGGGATCTCACCCAGCTGGCTCCACGCCTCGGCGGCCAGGATCTCAACTTCGAGCCAGGCCTGGTAGCGATTCTTCTCTGTCCACACGGCGGCCATTTCAGGGCGGCTGTAGCGATCGATCATGTTAGTCCTCCTCTGTCAGGTTCAAGTGAAAGTGATCCGTTGCGTTCAAAAGCTGCGCCGCCTCAACCAGCGGCTTGTAAATCGTCATCGTGCCGATCAGGTCATCCCCGCTCGGGTAAAACTCAAACTGCCAGTCCGGCTTGATGCGCACCTGCGTCATCGCCGCGGCGGCATCGGCCGCCCGCAGCGGGATCATGACCCCCGGTCGCAGCAGCGAGAGCTTAGGCAGCGGCCACCCAAGCAGCGCGCGCAGGTGCATCGCCACTGGGCTGAACCCGGTGGTGCTGGCCAACACGTGGTTGGTGAGCTGCGGCGCCGGGTACAGGCGCTTGACGTACAGCGACTGGTTCGCGGTCATGAAGAGTTCAATGCCAAAGGCGCCAGTGTAATTCAGGTGCTTGGCGATCAGCTTGGCCACCCGCTGAATCTCCTGGTGCACGGCGTCGCCGCCGGTAGCTGGCACGAACGCCGCCTTCAGCTGATGATGGGCAAAGACGGTTTGCACCACCGGCATGACCTTGATGTCGTCACCATTTTTGACCACGGTGACCGCGTACTCGGTCGGATGATCAAGCCAGGCCTCCAGAATGTACGGCCGCTGCTGCAGCAACTGCTGGGCGTGGGTCACATCGTCCGGACTGGTCAGACGCAGCTGCTGGTCGGCGCCCATGTCCTTTTGAATCGGCTTCAAAATGGCGGGCAGCCCAACCGACTCGATGGCCTTGGCGATGTCGCTAGGCCCCACCACCTGCGCGTACGGCAGAATGTTGACGTTGAGGTCGTCCAGGAAGACCATTTCCAAGTACCGGTCCTGGGTGACGGACAAAATGTCCACCCCGGAGGGCAGCTGGTGCTTGGTGGTCAGCTGCTGCAAGGCGTTGCCGTCGACGTTTTCATTGGCGAACGTCACCACCGTGGCCACTTCGGCCAGGCGCGACAGGGCTGCCGGATCCGTTGCCTTGCCGACGAGCGGAATGTCGGCCAAAGACAGCGCAATATCGCTTTCACTCGGCGCCAGGATGATGGTGTTCATCCCCATTGCCTTCGCCGCGGCGGCCATGCTGTAACCCAGCGGACCGCCGCCGATGATGCCGATCCCGGCACCGGGTTGAATAAAATCAGTCATGTTTGTCGACCTTTCGTGCCTGCGTCGCTTTTTCATTCAACCCGTCCGACTCTGGCAGCTCGGCAGGCGGCGTTTTGGCGTTAAAGAGTAAATTCAAGCCAACGGCGGACACGCTCGCCAGCAAAATCCCGGAGGAAAACAGCAGCTGCAGCGTCTTCGGCAGCGCCTGAACGATCTGCGGCTGAACGGTCACGCCCAGCCCCAGCCCAATCGAAATTGCGGCGACCAGTAAGTTCTTGTCGTCATGAAAATCGACCTGCTGGAGCATGCGGATGCCCTGGACGGCGACCATGCCGAACATGACCAGCATCGCCCCACCCAGCACGGGATTGGGAATGATCGTGGCCAGCGCCCCGATTTTTGGCAGCAGGCCCAGCAGCACCAAAAACAGCGCGGAGAACATCACCGGCTTGCGGGTCTTGATACCCGAAAGCTGCACCAGGCCAACGTTTTGCGAGAAGGTGGTGTACGGGAAGGTATTGAATATCCCGCCGAGCATCACAGCCAGCCCCTCGGCGCGGTAGCCTTTTTTCAGATCTGGCTGGTCAATTTTGCGGTCGACCACATCACCCAGGGCGAAAAAGACCCCGGTTGATTCGACCATCGAGGTCAGGGAAATCAGGATCATGGTGACGATTGAGCTCCACTCAAAGTGCGGGACCCCAAAATAAAACGGTGTGGGCACGTGGAACCAGCTGGCTTCGATCACCGGCCGAAACGACACCATGCCCATTAGGCCGCCCAGAAGCGAGCCGCCAATGAGCCCAATCAAAATGGCGATTGAGCGCACAAACCCTTTGCCCCACACGTTGAAGGCCAAGATCAACAACACCGTGAACATGCCGACAATCAGGTTGGCGCCGGAACCGAAACTTTTCGCCGCCACATTGCCACCGCCGAGATTCTGAAAGGCCACCGGAATCAGGGACAGCCCAATGACCGTGATCAGACTACCGGTCACCAGCGGCGGAAACAGCTTCCGCAACTTGGCAAACGGCTCGGCGATCAGGTAAACGAAGACCCCGGCGGCAATGATTGCGCCGTACATCGTTTGAATATCGAATTTCTGGCCGATCATGATCAGCGGCGCCACTGCCTGCACGGCACACCCAAGCACCACCGGCAGCCGAATGCCGAAGAACTTGTTGCCGAAGACCTGCAAGGCCGTGGCGATTCCACACATGAAAATATCGATCGACACCAGGTAAGTCATTTGTTCACTGGAAAACCGCAGGGCCGAGCCGATCAGAATCGGAACCAGGACCGACCCGGAGTACATGGCCAGCAGGTGCTGGATACCCAGCACTGCGGCCTTGGGCGCAGAGACGTCAGGCTGTTTCATTGCGACCTCCTAGTCTTCTTTGAAAATCACTTGGCCATCTTCAAACGCGGCGATCCGCGCCAGCGCTTCGACCCGGATGTGACGCTGATCAAGCAGCGCGCGGCCTTTTTGAAAACTCTTTTCGATCACGACCCCAACGCCTTCCAGGTGCGCCTGAGCCTGGGCAATGATATCGATCAGGCCCTCGACGGCCTGGCCATTGGCGAGAAAGTCATCAATGATCAGCACATGGTCATCCGGCCCGAGAAACTTGGTCGCAATGGCGATCGTGTTGGCGCTTTTTTTCGTGAAGGAGTACACCTCGGCTGTATACAGGTGGTCCTTGAGGGTCAGACTCTTGTGCTTGCGGGCGAACACCACCGGCTTGTGGAAGGCCATCCCCGCGGCCAGCGCCGGCGCGATGCCAGAACTTTCAACCGTCAGGATTTTCGTGATTGGCGTGTCCTTGAAGCGAGCGTGGAACTCCTCACCCAGCGCCGACATCAGGTCCGGGTCAATCTGGTGATTCAAGAAACTGTCCACTTTTAATACATCGGCGCCTAACACCTGGCCATCTTGCTTGATCCTGTCCTCAAGTAATTTCACTGCGTGTCCCCATCCTTCTTCGCGGTATGCCGCACTTAGTTGGTCAAATTCTACCATAGTTTGACACCCATCACAATTTGCCAAACGGCGAATGTGCGACTTTTCCAATTGGTCAAAACTTGCCCAGAGACCTGGATAGTCCGTGACAGACGGCCAATTTGACCGGCTGGTACCGAGCCATGGCCCACTTTAAAAAAGTCCCGATAATTCGTCTTTCGAGGAATTTATCGGGAAAATCAGCATAAAAATGAAAGCTTTGGGAGAATAATCCGATCACTGATCATATCGGTTCAGGTCATACGTGTTGATCAGCCGGATCAGCTTGGCCGCATAGGTGGGGTCGGTCGCATACCCGGCGCTTTGCAGCGCCTTGGCCGCGGTTTCAAAGTCCGTTGCTTGGCGCACGCCGTCGTACAGGTGCGGGTTCCACTGCGGCCCGTGGACCAGCAGCTCGGCGTGGGCCTTCATCGAGGCCTGGTCGCTGGGATAGACCCGAAACCGCGCCGACACCGTGACCCACTTGCCATTTTGGTACTCCTGGGTCTTCAGCAGCCGCGAATTGGCCGGGTCGTCGTCCTTGATGCCGAACAGGTTGTGGTAATCCTTGGCAAGCGTGGACTCCCCCCAGTCCGACTCCAAAATGGCCTGCGCCAGCGTGATGCTGGGCAGGACCTGATACTGATTCTGCAGTGTCTGCGCATAGGGCGCCAGGCGCTTAATGAACGCCGTGTGCGGTGCCGGCGGAGGCGGTGCGGCCTCTGGCTTGGGCCGCAGGTTCAGGCTTGCCCCCACCGCCACGGCGATCAGCAGCGCCGCCAGCAGGGCCCAGAGCGGCTTGGGCAGAGACTTTCGGCGTTTGGCCATCAGTCGGACTCACGCGGCGCCGGCAGCTGCTTTTTCGTCCACTCGAGTAGGGTGAGCTGCTTGGTTTCAAGCTTTTGCAGGTCCTTGGCCGGCACGATGAAATCAAGCAAGTCGACCAGCCCGTGAGCGCCGTAGTCCATGCGAATCTGCAGGTGCGCCGTGCTGCCGGCTTCATCTTTGGTTTCCTTGACCGCCGTCTGCACCCCGCTTTGCCGCAGCCAGGCTTGCGCAATCGTCGCCTTGGCCTCCTGAAAGCGCCAGGCAACGCCTTCCTCGCTGGGCGCAGTCGCGTTCAAGACCACAATTTTTTGCGCAAGCATCCATTCGTAATCCGTAAACAAGTAGCGCAGTCCATCGCGCTGCTTGGCTGTCAGCGCGGCATCGCCTGAGGCCACCGCGGCAAGCGGAATATGCAACTTGGCCGCCAGCACGGCGTTGCCCTTGTCCCGGCGCGGCTGCAGCATCATCGCGGCTAATTCCAGTAATGTTTGATCGTCCATGGTATCACCTCGAGTCTATTTTAACAGACTGAACACCGCCGGGACACGCAGTCGCGCTAGTATTTAGTGAGCAAATCGATTACCATTAAAGCGACAGGAGGTGGGCATGTGAAAAAAATCGGCATCATTCTACTCGGCTTGGTCTTTCTGGCCGGCTGCAGCGGCGTGGGGTTCAACCAGAAAGCGCAGCTGCAAGGCGCCACCAGTACCCTGAAAACACAAGTGGCCGTGCAAAGCAACCAGCTGGCCCTCATTGATGCAGACGCCGCGGCTTTTCCGTCCACTTTCCAAAAGGCCTACGCCAAGGACAACCGCCAGACGTTCGACCAAACCGGCCCGGTGAACGCGCTGATTCAACGTCGCACCAAGGCGTACAAACGCCTCGAAAGCGCGCAGACGGCCATCGAAACGGCCACGACCACACTGACCAAGGCAAGCTCACAGCAAACTGCCAACCTGCCGACCGCGACCTTGACCGACACGCTCAACAGCCTGAAACTGGCCAAGCTCGATCACAAGACCTTCGACGCCTATTACCGCGAAATGACCAGCGCCGAAACCGCCTTTTTCGCCGCCGTGGCCAAGGACCCAAGCGATACTGCCGCGATCAACGCGGCGCTGGGCAGGCTTAATGAGTACAGCAGCTCGCTCAGCCAGCAGGCCGAGATCGTGCAGGCCAACCTGCAAATGCTCAGTCAAAATGTCGCGACGCTGAGCAAAGCAGTCGATAAGATGAAATAGTTTTTCTCGAGGGTGAGACATCATGCGATTTTAGTTCAAAGTAGAAACGCCCCTGCACCACGATTTCAAATCGCGGCGCAGGGGCGTTTCTATCCTTGGCGTCGCTTGAGGGAAAGCGACAGCCAATCTGGTCTTATTTTCGATTACTTTGCCCGCCGCCGCTTTTGCACGACCAACAGGGCCTGCCCCAACACCGGCGTGACCACTGCCGCCATGGCCGCTTCTGCCACCGCGTTGATGGCAAACGCCCCGGCCAGGACCAAGCCCAAATTCCCGGCGTCAGCGCCAGGCACCACGCTGCTGGCCCGCTGGGCAAAAAAGAGCCAGGTCAGTAAGATCACCAAGGCGGTGTTCGTCAGTGCCCCGCAAATGCCTGCCAGACTCAGTTTGACGGTGGTCAGACGCCCACTGCGACGGCTTTTGAACACATGGTTGAAAACCACCGCCGCCACGACGCCAACCAGCACGCGCGGCACAATGGCGATGACCGGATTTTGAAAGAGCAAAAGGGTCATGGGATCGCCCGGCGCAGTGTAGGCCTTGATCAAACTGACCACACCCCAAAGCAGTCCCATCGTCGCGCCGCCGGGCACATCCAGCAGCACGCCGGCGAGAATGACGGTCAGATGAATGGTCGAAATCGCCGGCCACGCCGGAAACAGGCGAATGTAGCCGACCATCGGAACATACGCCTGCAGAATAATGAGGGCTCCAAATATGCCAAGCAGCGTGATTGTGTGCGTCGAATGCGTTCGCATGGTAGCACCTCCGAATTCATGATGTCATTAGTTTACCCCATAAACATCCGCTTGGGGACAAAAAAACGGCTCAGCGCCGTTGTCATTAACGAAAAATTTAGGCTTCGCGAGCCGCCGGTTGAATCTTGGAGACTGGCGCTGCCACCTTTTGGCAAGGAACCACTTTAGCATCCAGACGCTCGAGCAGCGGCGTCAGGTACGTGCGTTCGGCCTGGTGCCGCGCGGCCACTGCCTCTGCGAACGAGACGTAAGTGCGGTTGAGGACCAACCGGCCCTTGAAGAATAACCGCGCGTTCCATTTGCCGGCCTGTTTGTCATAGGAGACGCCCGTGACCCCGCTCTGGTTGGAAGAGCGCAGGTTAAGCGTCGCCGTCAGGTTGACCCCTTCGGTTGCGGCAAACTGATCTTTTTGCCCGATCTTCGCAGCGGTCTTCGGATTCGTCCGAATAGCCTGACGCATGACCTCACGGCGATAGCACCCGCATGAAGTCGTGGTGCCCTTGCGCAGCCGATAACCGTCGACCACCGTCTTGTTCCCACAGGTGCATTGGCAAAGCCAAGTTGCATTGCCATTCTTGGCTGCGCCTGCGTATGACAACACTGTTAGCCGGCCAAATTTCTGACCGGTTAAATCCTTTCTTCTCATTGCAAACACTCCTTACACTATAACTTTAAAGTTCCCCGCTGATTATTTTGACTGTTTGCCCTCTCCACGTCAAGAGAAAAGAAAAGATTATATATGTATTCTACGTATCCTATGTTTTCAAAACATTATTGCTATTCTGCCCGCAAATCATAGACAAGCCCGCTAAATCACGGCTTTGTACGGCGGAGAATCTGGCACACGAGTCCTGACAAGACACTGGCATCAGCTCAACCGGGAAAATAAGCCAGGTCGCTCCCGCCATTATCCAACTATTTTGATTTGGTGTTATTTTCTATCATTTTTAAAACTCCCCAGGCGAATTTTACCCCATGCCTTCAAGCGGCCTGGCCTAGGCCGGTTATTGATGTCCGTCACAATGCCCCGCGAGTGCAAAAAAGACCCAACCCCGATGACTCGGAGCTGGGCCTTACTGCACTTACGATGCGGGTGAAAAGACTCGAACTTTCATGATCGATAATGATCACAAGATCCTTAATCTTGCGCGTCTACCAATTCCGCCACACCCGCATGACGCTAAGAAGCACAAGAAATAGTATATGGGACTGTCGCAGCAATGTCAACGGGCGTTACGAAATTTCACCGCTGCGAGGCGCCCCCTGCGGCCGGCGAGGCGGCCACGAGGCGGTGGCCGCACCGGCCGCAGGCATAACGCCGCAGATCGAGCCGGCGCTGGCGCGGATATAGCTGCCCGCACCCGGTGCACTGGTAAAGGTACTTTGGCGGCTTGATGGGTGTGATCCGCGGTGCATACCGCAAGCCGCCCACCGCCGCCAGCAGCTGTTTAAACGCGGCGTCACGGTGGCGATACCCCTGATGGGCTCGGTAGAGGTGGTAGTGACACAGCTCATGCTTGATGATGCCTTGATGAGTGACAGCATCGGTGTGGGCGAATAGGGTCGGATTAAAGTCCAGGTTCTCGTCCGGCAGGTGGAACCGCCCACCGGTCGTACGCAGCCGCGCATTGAAGCGCGCCTGGTGGACAAACGGCCGGTGAAACGCCGTCAGACTCACCTGCTCCACTAAGGTTTGGAGTTCTTGGTTCGACATGGGGCCTCCCATTCAGGCAAAGTACTGAAGCAAATCGGCGCGGGTCAGCGCGGCCTTTTCCGCGCCTGAGTAATCCGCAACCAGCTCGCCGGCCTGCAAGACCACCAAGCGGTTGCCGTACTTCAGCGCCTCTTCCAGCTGATGCGTGATCATCAGGCAAGTCAGTTGTTCCTGGCGCACGATTGAGTCCGTCAGCGCCATGATCTCGGCGCTGGTGTGCGGGTCAAGCGCCGCAGTGTGCTCGTCCAAAAGCAGCAGCGCTGGCTCCTGCATGGTCGCCATCAGCAGGCTGAGCGCCTGGCGCTGGCCGCCGGATAGAGCCTCAGTCGGCTTATCCAGAGCCTGATCCAGCCCGTTGGTGGTCTGCTTTGTCAGCGCCAAAAACTCGCTTTGCCGAGCCTTGAGCCCCCGGGACTTCAAGCTCAGGCGCTGGCCGCGGTGGCTCGCCAGCAGCAAGTTTTCCGCCACGGTCATTCGCGGAGCCGTGCCCATTTTCGGGTCCTGGAACACCCGGGCGATCAGCTTCGCCCGGTGCTCGGGCCGCGCGCGCGTGATGTCCTCGCCGGCGAGCGTGATTTTGCCGCTGGCGACCGGCTTATCCCCGGTGATGGCGTTGAACAGGGTCGACTTGCCGGCCCCATTGGCCCCCAAAACGGTGACAAAATCTCCCGGGGCGACGGTCAAGTTGATGTTTTGCAACAGTGCCCGCGACGTCTCCCCCACGGCGACGTTCACGTCGACATTACTCAAGGTCAATTGTGCTTCAGCCATTTGTCTTCACCCCATTTTTCAATACTCGCCGAATCTTGAACCGGTGCTCAAAGGCCGGAATCATGATCAGGATCGCCAGGACGATTGCCGAGATCAGTTGCAGATCGTTCGGCGAAAAGCCCAGGCGCAGGACCAGCAGCAGGACGAACCGGTATAAGATGCTGCCCAGCACCGTCGCGACCAGGCGCTGGCTCAAGGTCAGCTCGCCGAACAGCACCTCGCCGATGATGATCGACGCCAGCGCGATGACAATGACCCCGATGCCCATGTTCACATCCGCATACCCGTTGTTTTGGGCAATCAGCGATCCGGACAAGGCGACCAAACCATTACCGACAATCAGGCCCAGCACTTCCTGGCGGGCCGGGGCGATGCCCAGGCTGCGAGCCATGGTCGGGTTATCCCCGGCCGCGATGAAGCCCTGCCCCAGTTGCGTGTTTAAGAACAAGATCAGCAGCGTGACCACCACCAAGGCGACGATCAGCCCCACGACCACGCTGTCAAAATAGGGTGGCAGGCTTTTCAAAAATTTGGCGGCAAACAAGTTCGGCTTGTTCAACAGCGACAAGTTCGCGCGCCCCATGATCCGCAGGTTGACCGAGTACGCCCCAGTCATGACCAGGATGCCGGCGAGCAGCACCGGCACCTTGCCCACCGTGGTGAGAAAACCAGTGATCGCGCCGGCGGCCATGCCGGCCAGCATCCCCAACAGCGTGGCCAGAAGCGGCGTGATCCCGTTGGAAATCGCCGCAACGGTGACCGCCGCGCCTAACGGGAAGGTTCCTTCAACCGTCATGTCAGGAAAATCCAAGATGCGGAAGGTCAAAAACAGCCCGACCCCCATCAGTCCGTATAACAACCCTTGCCCAATGGCAGAAACTCCTAAGCCCATCATTATTCGATCACCGTCCCATTCTTGCGTGCGTCATCGACAACGGCCTGCGGAATGCTCAACCCCAGGACCTTCGCCTGCTTCAAGTTAATGATCAGTTCACCCTTCTTGGCAAAATGAATCGGCGTGGTGGCCGGATTTTTGCCTTTGAGAATGGCGGCGGTCATTTTACCGGTCGATACCCCAAGGTCGAACTGGTTCAACCCGAGCGTTGCGACCCCGCCCTGCTTGACCATCGTGTCGACAGTTGGGAACACCGGAATCTTCTGGGTGTTGGCCACCTGAACCAGCGTCGGCATCGCAGAGGCGATCGTGTTATCGGTCGGCACGAAAATCGCATCGACCTGGGTCACCATTTGCGCGGCGACCTGGTGCAGGTCATTGGTGTTGGCGATGGTGAAGTTCTTGACCGTGAAGCCTTCGTTTGGCGCTTCCTTGGTCACCATCTTGGCCTGGACCTGCGCCGACGAGTCACTCGATGTTGAGATCACGCCGAGCACCTTGGCCTGCGGCATGATCTGCCGCACCAGTTTGAGCTGAGCCTTGATCGGGGCCTGGTCGGACACGCCGGTGATGTTGTTACCCGGCCGTTCATTATTCTTGACCAAGCCTGCTCCCTTTGGATCCGTGATCGCGCCAAGCACGATCGGAATCTTGGTGGACGCATCCGCCAGCGCCTGCGCGGATGGGGTCGCGATGCCAACCATCGCGGCCGCCTTTTCGTTGACGAAGCGCTCAGACATCGTCTTCATGTTGCTTTGGTCGTTTTGCGCGTTTTGAAAATCAATTTTGACGTTCTTGCCGACGGTGTAGCCCTCGTCGGCCAAGCCCTTAATAATGCCCTTATGGATCGCATCCAGCGCCGGGTGGCTCATCAGCTGCAAAATGCCAACGGTGGGCACCTCGGCTTTGGTCTCGGCTTGCGGCTTGCCGGTTGAAACAAAGGCAATGCCCAGAAAGCCAAGCAGGATGACGATCAAACCAATCATACGTTTCATGTGCGAATTCCTCCTAAGAAATCAAAAAGGCAGATCCAACCGCGCAGGCTGCGGAGATCTGCCGAAACAAAAATCCGCACAAACTCAAAAGTTCAGAGTCTATGCGGACATACTGCTTGAACGCCAACATAGACACGACCTGCGTGTGGCAGGTCGTGTCAGCGACCTACCTAGTGTTGGCTTTGCCAGCGAACATTGATCTGGGTAGTGTGGTTAGTCATGTGGCGTTCCTCCTTAAATGATTAATCTGAGAATACGTTTCTCGCCGGGCCATGTCAAGTCCTTGGCGAAAAATAATTTTGACTTAGGCGATGCGCGTGATTTTGCTCAGCTGCGTCATGATGCGCTCGGTGGCCGCGTCCTGAGCCTTTTCGGCCGCGTCAAACGCTGCCTGGTCCAATTGAGCCGGGCTGTCTTTGAGGCTGTCGGTCATTGCCTGGCAGCCGGCGACAAAATCTCGGTAAGCTGAGATCAGCAGCTTGTGCGTGCCGATGAAGCGGGCCGGCGGTGTGGTGTTGGCCAAGGTGGTCAGCAGCTCGCCGTACTTTTCGGTGCCATCTTCAAATAGCTGCTTGGTCGCGCCGTACTCTTGCGGGTCAAAGTCGGCGATGGTGCCGGCGTCGATCGCCTTGCGCAGCGCGGTGAACTTGGGGTTGAGCAGGTCCTGCTCAGCCTCGGTGCCGCCCATTACCTGCTGCATAACGTTGCTGAAGTGAACCATTTTTTGCTGATTTTTATTCATCGAAAAATCCTCCTGTTCACCAGTTTACCGCTTTTGCGCGTGGCGTTGGCAGAATTTCACGATTTCCACAATCACGACCATGGCCACACCGGCGCCGAGCACCGTCGCCCACTGGAACCCGTCCAGTTCGGTCACATGGAACAGACCGTTAAAGCCTGGCACTAAAATGGTGACCATTAGCAGCAGGGCGGACACGAAGATCGCCCAGTTGAACGCCTTGTTGCGGAAGAAGCCAACCGTGAATAGGCTCTGGTGGACTGACTTGACGTTGAAGGCATGGAACAGCTGGATTAAGCCCAGCGTCGCGTACGCCATGGTCAAGGCATCCGCGTGAATCGCGGCGTTCGTCGTGTGAATCGGCCAGGTAATGGCGATGAAGTACACCCCTAGGGTCAAGAGCCCTTCCAGGATGCCCTGCCAAATTACGGCCTGACCGACGCCACCGGTGAAGAAGTTCGACTTACGACCGCGCGGCTTTTGCTTCATGATGCCAGGTTCGGTCGGCTCAACGCCCAGCGCGATCGCCGGGAAGGTGTCGGTCACCAGGTTGATCCACAGGATGTGAACCGGGGCGAGCAGATCCCAGCCCAGCATGGTCATCATGAACAGGGTCAACACTTCACCCAAGTTGGCAGACAGCAGGTACTGAATCGCCTTTTGAATGTTGGAAAAGACTTTCCGGCCTTCCTCCACGGCAATCACAATGGTGGAGAAGTTGTCGTCGGCCAGCACCATGTCGGACGCGCCCTTGGACACTTCCGTCCCGGTGATGCCCATGCCGATGCCGATGTCTGCGGCCTTGAGGGCCGGCGCATCGTTCACACCGTCGCCGGTCATCGCGACGACCTTGCCGCGCTTTTGCCAGGCGTTGACGATGCGGACCTTGTGCTCCGGCGCCACGCGGGCGTACACGGAGTACTTGTCGACGTTCTTTTCAAATTCCTCGTCAGACTGCTGGTCTAGCTCGGCGCCGGTGATGACCGCCGCGTCATCGCCAGGGGCAATAATCCCGAGGCGGCCAGCAATCGCCTCGGCGGTGTCCTGATGGTCCCCGGTAATCATCAGCGGCCGGATACCAGCCGCCTTCGCGTCCGCCACGGCCTTCGCCGCTTCCGGCCGTTCCGGATCGATCATGCCAATCAGCCCCGCGAAGATCAGGTCTTGCTCAACCGTGTCGGAATTGACCGGATCAGGCACGGCATCGATCACCTTGTAAGCCGCGCCCAGCACGCGAAGCGCCTGCTTGGCCATGCCGGTGTTTTCACGCAGAATGGTGGCCTCGTCGGCGGCACTCAGCTCGCGTGCGGAGTCGCCTTCCGCCAGTTTAGTGGTGCGCTTCAGCAGCTGGTCCGGCGCGCCTTTGGTCGCCACCAAAAAGCGGCCGTCTTTCAGCTGGTGAATGGTGGACATCAGCTTCCGCTCGGAGTCAAACGGCACCTCGGCGACGCGCGGCTCTGCTTGAAGCTCGCCTTTCAGGTCAAAGTCGTGCTGCTGCCCGTAAGCGACCAGCGCGGTTTCCGTGGGGTCACCCAGCATGACGCCATCGTCCTGAATTTTGGTGTCATTGGCAAAGTTCATGATGCGCATGATCGGGTTTTGCGACTGCACGCCGTCCTTGGCGTCGTGCAGCTGGCCGTCGTAGTACACTTTTTCGACCGTCATTTTGTTCTGCGTCAGGGTCCCGGTTTTATCAGAGGCAATGATTTCAGTCGAGCCCAGCGTTTCAACGGCCGGGAGCTTGCGGACCAGCGAGTTACGCTTGGCCAGCTTCTGCGTGCCCAGCGCCAGGATAACGGTGACAATAGCCGGCAACCCTTCGGGAATCGCGGCCACGGCCAGGGAAATCGCCGTCAGGAACATTTCCGGCAGGGTCTCGGCACCGCGCCAGACCCCGACCACAAAGACGAAGGCGGCGATGACCAAGATCATGATGGTCAAGGTCTTGCCCAGCGCCTTGAGGTTTTCAGATAGCGGCGTGGTCGTTTCCTGGGCCGCGTTCAGCATCCCCGCAATGCGGCCCACTTCCGTCTGCATGCCGGTAGCCACCACCACACCGACCGCCCGGCCGTACGTGATATTCGAGTTCATGAACACCATGTTGGTCCGGTCGCCGATACCGATGTCGGTACCTGCCAGCGGCTCAGTTTGTTTTTCGACCGGGACAGATTCCCCCGTGAGCGCCGACTCTTCGCTTTTCAGGTTGGCAGATTCCAAAAGCCGCAGGTCGGCTGGCACGACATCGCCAGCTTCCAGCAGCACAATGTCGCCGACCACCAGCTCGGAGCTCGGCACGGTCAGGACCTGGCCGCCGCGGCGCACATGAGCGTTCGGGG
This sequence comes from Lacticaseibacillus hegangensis, assembly GCF_003946465.1. Taxonomy (GTDB): domain Bacteria; phylum Bacillota; class Bacilli; order Lactobacillales; family Lactobacillaceae; genus Lacticaseibacillus; species Lacticaseibacillus hegangensis. The sequence continues at coordinate 26,228 of NZ_RHOL01000027.1, forward strand.
TGGACATTTTCTGCAGCGCGTCAATGGCTTCCTCGGCCTTGCTTTCCTGGAACACGCCGAAGACCGCGTTCAAAATGACCACCGCCAAAATGATGAAGGCGTCGGCCCATTCGTGGACGATGAACCCGGAAATCAGCGCCGCAACCAGCAGGACGATGATCATAAAGTCCTTGAACTGATCCAGAAAGCGCATCAACAGCGTCTTCTTCTCGCCTTGGGCCAGGGCGTTCGGGCCGTTTTGCGCCAGCCGCGTCTGGGCCTCTTGCGCGCTCAGGCCCGTCTCGTCATTCGTCTGGAGCCGCTTTAGTGCTTCGTCGTTCGTGATGGCGTAGAACGCTTTTTGCTCTGCCAATAAAATTTCCTCCTTTAGCGATTAACTAATTTTAGCTTACCATGTTTAGTAAAAAAAAAGACTCACACTGCCTCATGGCAGCATAAGTCTCACAGTTTCAGGTCACACCAGAATTTTGCCTAGCTGATGACATGACCACGGCAAGCGCCGTTAGTTACTCCCTTATGTGTAGGATAAGTATAACTAATTAACTACTTTGGGGCAAGGCTTATTTCCAAAAGTCGTCAAAGACCGTGATTGGCAGGTGGCGCTTGTGTGCGGACCGCTGGTACCAGCGCTCGATGGTTTCGGCGGCCTGATCGGACACGGCCTTCCCTTCCAGGTAGTCATCGATGTCGCGGTAGGACACGCCCAGAGCGACCTCGTCCGGCAAGGCCGGCCGGTCCTCTTCCAAATCGGCGGTCGGCGCCTTCTCGTAAAGGTGCGCCGGTGCGTCCAGCAGCTTCAAGAGGCTGGCGCCTTGCCGCTTGTTCAGCCGCCAAAGAGGCGTCACATCAGCCCCGCCATCGCCAAACTTGGTGTAAAACCCGGTGACGGCTTCGGCGGCGTGGTCGGTGCCGACCACCGCCCCACTCCGGGCGCCGGCGATCGCGTACTGGGCGATCATCCGCGCACGCGCCTTCATGTTGCCCTTGTTGAAGTCGGACACCGTCAGATGGTTGGCCGCGACTGCCTGTTCCATTGCGTCAACTGAATCCTTGATGTTAACGCGCATGGTTTCGTCAGCCTTCATAAACTCGATGGCGGCCATGGCGTCGGCCTCGTCGGCCTGTTCGCCGTAAGGCAGGCGCACCGCGATGAACTTGTAAGTGGTATCCCCGGTTTCCTGGCGCAACTCAGTCATGGCCCGCTCTGCCATCGCACCGGCGAGCGTTGAGTCTTGGCCGCCGGAAATGCCAAGCACATAGGTCTTCAGCCCCGGAAAGCGGCTGATGTACTGTTTCAAGAAGTCGACCGAGCGCCGGAACTCCTTTTCCGGGTCGATGGTTGGCTGAACGTGCAGGGCGGTGATGATTTCTTTTTGTAGTGGACGCATGGTTTTCTCCTTTAAATCAGGCCGGCGAACGGTCGCAAAAATTGGTTACAGCTGCTGCTTTTGGACCTTGACCTTCACGTGCTTGATCAAATCCATCTTGTCATCCCAAAGCTGTTGGGACAAATCGACCGGGTACTCCTGCGGGTTGAGCACGCGCGTGTATTCGTCCCACAGCGAGTCGACACTCTGGAGGCAAAAGGCGCGAATCGCATCAAGCGTCGGCAGCTGATAGACCAGTTGACCGTGGTCAAAAATGGTCGTCAGAACCGGCCGCGCGTTGAAGTCCGTGACCGTTTTGTTGATGTACGGGTAGCTTGGGTGGAACATGTACAGCTCGTCCTGATCGGCGACTTCCTCCTCGTCGCGGGCGATGAAGTCGCCTTCGGACTTGCCGTTGGAGCGGCGCGTGATTCGCCAGACCTGTTTCTTGCCTGGCGTCGACACCTTTTCGGCGTTGGACGACAGCTTGATGGTGTCCACCATTTTGCCAGTTTCGTCCTCAATCGAGACGAGTTTGTACACGGCCCCGAGTGCCGGGTGATCGTACGCCGTGATCAGCTTGGTCCCAATGCCCCAGATGTCGATCTTGGCGCCTTGCATCTTGAGGTTTTGGATCGTGTTTTCGTCCAAGTCGTTGGAGGCGACGATTTTGGTCTGCGTGAAGCCGGCTTCGTCCAGCTGCTGGCGGACCCGCTTGGAGATGTAGGCCATGTCGCCGGAATCGATACGCACCCCTTGGAAGTCGATCTTGTCACCCATTTCCTTAGCGACCTTGATCGCCGCCGGCACGCCGGAGCGCAGAGTGTCATAGGTGTCGACCAGGAATGTCACATCGTGGTTGACTTCGGCGTACGCCTTAAACGCCGCGTAATCGTCGCGGTAAGCCTGCACCAGCGCATGCGCGTGAGTGCCGGCAATGGGAATGCCAAACAGCTTACCGGCACGGACGTTGGAGGTCGAGTTGAACCCACCGATGTACGCGGCCCGGGTGCCCCAGATGGCGGCGGAAGTTTCCTGCGCGCGCCGGGTGCCAAATTCCATCAACGGGTCGCTTCCGACCACGGCGCGGATCCGCGCCGCCTTAGTGGCGACCAACGTCTGGTAGTTCAAAATGTTGAGCAGCGCGGTTTCGACCAGCTGTGCCTGGGCCAGCGGGCCTTCCACCTGCATCATGGGTTCGTTGTTGAACACCAGGTCGCCTTCGACTGCCGAGCGCACCGTGCAGGTGAACTTGAGGTCCCGCAGGTAATCCAAAAAGCCCTGCGGATATTCCGTGGATTCCTTCAGGTAGGCCAGGTCGGAGTCGCTAAACCGGAGCTGTTGCAGATACTCGACCGCGTGCTCCAGCCCGGCGAACACGGCAAAGCCGCTGCCAAACGGCAGGTCGCGGAAGTAGCATTCAAATACAGCGTTGCGCTCGGCGATCCCTTGTTGCCAGTACGTGTACATCATGTTCAATTCGTAAAAGTCTGTATGCAAGACTAAACTGTCGTCCGCATAGTCCATTGTCTGCTCCTTTGCGCACGGGGCTGCCGTGCGACTGTCTTGGGTTGGAATGATTGCTATTATACCAAAAAAGCGAAGCGCGTGCTTTTACGCACGCGCTTCGCTAATCAGTCTTAACAAACTGGCCTTAGCGCTCAAGGTAAAACTCGAACCGCTCACCCACGTACTGGGTCCGGACGTACTCGAACGGCCTGCCGTCCTGAAGAAACGAGGTCTGGCGCAGCCGCAAAATCGCGTCCCCGCGCTTGATCGCGAGGTACTCAGCGATTCGCTCAGAGGCGGTCATCGCACTGACGGTTTGCTGCGCGCCGCCGAGCACGTAGCCGCCTTTTTTCTCCAGGGTGTGGTAGAAGGACTTGGTGACTTCGCTTTTGGAAAAATCCTTCACCAGATCGTACGGCACCGTGGCCACCTCGAAGCTGATCGGGACATCATCGGCGAACCGGATCCGCTCCATTCTAAGCACCTGGTCGCCGTCCTTGAGCTTCAGCTTTTCACTTTCCGAAAGCGACGGCTTGGCCACATGGTAGGAAATCGTTTTGCTCGACGGCCGCTTGCCCTGCGCAATCATGATGTCGGTAAAGCTGGTCACCCCGGACACGCGCTCTTGCACCTTCTGGTTGGCCACAAACGTGCCAGCCCCGATGCGCCGCTCCAGGATACCTTCATCGACCAGCGTCTGAATCGCTTGTCGCAGGGTCATCCGTGACACATTGAACGTCACGGCCAAATCGCGCTCGCTGGGAATGCGGTCGCCGATTTGCCACTTGCCTGCTTCAATGTCCTTCTTGATCTGATTATGGATCTGAATGTATACCGGTGCTTCCATGAGCTTCGTCCTCCCTTGGGCTGCAAGGCCACGACCCGCTAATACCTATATGATAACTGGTATAGACCTAAAATACAAGGATACGGACCAAATTGGTCGGCCAAAGCCGCTGCTTACTGCCGGTCCTTGGCGATCGTCGCATCAACGCCAGCGACCACGGCCGGCATGAAGCCCGCTGCCTCCATTGCCAGCATCCCTGCCACCGTCGTGCCGCCGGGGCTGGCGACTTTATCGGCCAAATCCATGGGACTGTCCTTGCGATTTAGGACCATCTGCGCTGACCCGGCCACGGCCTGCGCGGCGATTTGCGTGGCGGCCTGCTTGGTCAACCCGTACTTCACGCCGGCGCGGCTGAGCGCGTCGATAAACATGTAGACAAACGCCGGGGAACTGCCAGCCAGGGCTACAAACGTCGAGAAATCCTTTTCCGGCAGCGCGATGGTCTCACCCAGCCGGTCCAGCAGCGCCACCACGTCAGGCAGCACCGCAGCGGCCGCGGTGTTGGCGGCATAAGCCGTCATGCCTGCGTTCAGCGCCACGTTCAGGTTCGGCATCACCCGCACCAGCGGTATGGGCAGGGTTGCCCAGGTCGCAAGCGTCTTTAAATCAACCCCGGTCAGCAAGGACAGCACCGGCACTGGCTTTTGTTTCAACGCGTCGTGCGCCTCCGCAAAAACCGGCTGGCCCACTGCCGGATCGACCGCCAGCACCACCCAGTCCGCCGCTTCCACCACGGCGGCGTTGCTTGCGGCGGCCGCGGCACCAATGCTGGCCGCATACGGTTCATAATTGGCAGGATGGCCGCCGTGGATGATGAGATCAGCAGGTGCGAGCACCTTCGCCTTAAGCAGTCCGGAAATGATTGCCTGGGCCATGTTGCCGGCCCCAATAAAGCCAAGTTTCATCATTTTTCCTCCTTCAATCCGTCACGATGCAAAAAAAGCTGCCACACTGGCAGCTCGTCTGAAGGATCTAGTCAGCGAACCTAGGAACCCGAAGGAACAGATTTACAATTCGTCGCGTTTAGCCGCTTCGCGAATCCTCCATGAATCAACAGCTATTAGCATACAAAAAATGTTCACCAGACGCAACGCTTTTCCCGATGGGCTGCTTTTGCCTTTGCCTCACGCCTGCAGGGTAATCAACGTCGTCTGCCACTCGGTGAACCAGTCATGGCTCTCCCACTCATTGAGTCGGCGCAGGCCGTAGCCCATCGGCCGGTGATGGTACGTCGTGTGATTGACGACCACTTGCTGGTCGCGGTGGTGGAGATGGCCAAACACCACATCGGTGACCCGGCTCTGCTCGAGCAGCTCACCTAAGCGGCGCGACCCCATCAGCCCGGCGGCCATCTCCCAGCGCGAATGTGCAGGCGCAGGCATCATCATCAAAGGCGTCGGCACAAAATGAGTCACGTAAATGACCCGATGACCGGCAGCCGCCAGCAAATCGCGCTTGGTGGTGGTCAGCACCCGTGCCATGCGCTCGCGATCAGACACCGGTTGATCGATCGCCGAATCGATCCAGTACGCTCGCTTCCACTGCGCAAAGTCCGCATCCGTCGCCTTTAGGTCCGCAGGCGCCAGCGAGTAATCATACCAGCCATTGTTGCCGATGATCACAGTGTTGGTGCCAGGCAGGGTCAGCGTCTTTTCGTGAAGGTACAGCGGCGACACCGAGCTTTGCGCGGTTTGGTACGACACATTTTTGACTAGATCGTGATTGCCTGCTAGGTAGCGGACAACCACTTTCGAACCGACCGCCTGCTGCAAGGCGCGATAGAACCACAGGGTCTTGGTAAAATCATTGAAGGTGTCCCCGGCGTTCACGTACACCTGATAGTGGTTTGCAAGCAAGTACCCCGCGATTTTGACCACCGCTGCCTGGGCGTCGATATGATTCACATCGAAATGATTGTCGACACTGAACGCTAATTTGACCATCTGCATCCCCCGTTTCCAGCCCGCCGCGGTTAGCCCACCGGCAGGTCGCGGCACCTGATGTTCGCCGCATGATTCATGCTTATCTTGGGGGCAAGCTCGGGTGAATGTCAACTCTGGCCCGCCGCGTGATCAGCGACTGGCAAACAGTAGTAGCGCAATAAAAAACGTCCTGCTCAGACCAGACGCGTCTGCCAGAACGGTTTTTGAGTCGTCAATTAGTTGACGCCTTGCATCAGTTTTTCGATGCGTGGGACGATGAAGAACATTAACACCCCGAGCACCACGGTCAAAGCGCCGATGATGCCGAAGTAGGCCATCTCCGTGCCCGGCGTGTAAAAGCGGACCAGCTGAGCGTTGATCGCCTGAGCCGCCGCGTCGCACAGGAACCACATGCTCATCATCTGCGACGAAAATGCCTTGGGCGCAAGCTTTGTCGTGACGGACAGGCCAACCGGTGAGATCAGCATCTCGGCAATTTCGACAATCGCCCATGACAGCACCAGCCACAGCGGTGAGACCCGGGCGCTGATGCCCGACAGCATCAGCGGCAGAATCATCACCAGGTACGAAACCCCGGCAAACACCAAACCAGAGGCAAACTTTTTCGGTGAGCTTGGCTGCTTATCGCCCATCTTCACCCATAGGCGAGCAAAAATTGGCCCGTACAGCAGGATGAACAGCGGGTTGAGCATCTGGAACCAGCCTGGCAGGATCTTGAACCCGGCAAAGTTAAGTTGCGTTTGGTTCGCCGCAAACACGGCGAGGACCGACGAGCCGGATTCTTCAATCGCCCAAAAAATCACGGCCGCTAGAAACAGCGGTACATAGGCCCAGACCCGAGAGCGCTCGACCTTGGTGACCTTTTTGGACCGCAGCATCATCCAGAAATAGATGATCGGAATCGCCACTGCGAAAATAGTGATCAGACTGATGACGTTCGTCACGTTGAGCGCACCCATGGCCGCCATGCCGACCAGCAGGATTGCCAGGACCAGCAAGCCGATGCCAATCTTGCTCAGCAGCGGCCGCAGTTCGGCCGCGGAAATTGGATCTGGCGCCTGATTGTCCTTGTGGTTGATGTACTTGCGCCCATCGATCACATAGAAAATCAGGCCGACTGCCATCCCAAATGCCGCCAGCGAGAAGCCAACATGAAAGTTGTACTTGGCCTGAAACCAGGTCACGACCAGCGGTGCCAGCAGCGAGCCAAAGTTGATCCCCATCACGAAGATGGAGAAGCCGGAGTCCCGCCGCAGGTCTTTCTCGCTATACAAGTTGCCAACCATTTCTGAAACGTTCGGTTTGAGGAGCCCCGTGCCCAGCACAATCAGAATGATCGAGCCAAACAAAGCGAGCGAGCCTGCCGGCAGGCTCAGCATAATGTGCCCCAGCATGATCAAAATACCGCCCCAGAAAACCGTCTTGCGGGCGCCCAGCAGCCGATCAGAAATGAACCCACCAATCGTTGAGCTCAGGTACACCAGCGAGCCGTAAATCGACATGATTGACAGCGCGGTCGGCTGACTGAACCCCAGCCCGCCCTTGGCAACGGAGTAGTACATGTAGTAAATGAGAATGGCCCGCATACCGTAATACGAGAACCGTTCCCAGAATTCGGTCATCGACAGAGTTAGGAGCCCTCGGGGATGGCCCAGAAATTGCTTTTCTTTTTTAGGTTTATCCATATAAAAATGCTTCCTCTCTCACTCAGCCCTAGTTAATTGCAAGAGGTTGCTGAGAATACAAGGAAACATTATAAGCGCGAATCATTATGCACTCAAATTGAATTTTAGTGGGCTAGCTATTTTCTCATTGCGCCTCTCATAATATCCTGATTGCGATTGATTGTCGCCGAGCAAGCGCCTGGAAGCAAGGCGGATAAAGCGACTGCACGGAAAAACGTCATATGAGGCGATTATGAGGCTGTAAGCGCTGCGAATGAGAAAATAATAATTATTCATTTCCGCCAGCCGTCACACTGCTGCTGGTGCTCGGTGCGCTGCTGCTCCCACTACCTGCGCTGGCCTGCGTGGCCGCCTGAGCCCGCTTGGTAAAGGCAATCACGCTCTTGGGGAGTTGCCCACCAAAATACTGCTGGCCGACGGTTTGACACTGCTTGAAGAATTCTTTGCTAGCCGCGTTGTACGCGGCCTGGTCAGTGCCCACCATCGTCGTCAGCATCGTCTGGGCAGCCTTTACATACGCCTGCAACGCCTTGGTCAGATCAGGGTTGGACTGATTGTCCGCCAGTTGGAGACTGATTTTTTCCAGCGCGGCCTGGCCGGTTTTGGCACTGGCCTTGATCTGCGCCACCGGCTGCTTGTAGCTGGCCTGATTCAGCGGCTTGATTACGGCGTTTGAGGCTTTCACGTACCGCGCCTGCAACTGCTGTGTGGTATACTGTCTGCTAGTGATGACCGTCTTGGAACTGCTTGACGCCTGCTTGGCCGGCTTTTTTGCACAGCCGCCCAGCACCAAAAACAGCCCCAATAATGTCATCAACTGCCTAAATCTTTTCATGATCCGCCTCCAATGGTCATGATTATAGCATAGAAAGAAGGTGGCACCCATGACGCTATGGCATCTGATGTTCAACAAACCCGCCTTTACGAAGGGTCAGGCCAAGCACATCGTGTACACACTCCAAGACGCCGGCAGCTTCGGCGGGTTTCCCCTTGATAAGATCGGGATCGTCCGCGACACCGAGGAGCTACTCTACTTGGACATGCAGTTCCGGGTAACCATCGGGCTGACCCAGGACACTTTTGAGAACATGCTCAAGTACTTGCTCGTGCTGTCCGGCCGCTTGGACACTGCCCCGCTTTCCGTGTATTTTTCAATCATGCAGAAAAGCCTGGACGAGCTTCAAATCACCTACCAGCGCTATGAAGACCACAGCCTGGACGTCTTCTTTTGGCAGAGCCCGCCCATTGTCGCGCCGGCTGAGGACAAGGAACGACTGCGGTTCCGCGAAGATGAGAAAAATAACGGTTAGTTCGCCTTAATCTCGTCATCGTGTGTCCCCATCGTGTCCACTTTGCTAAAGTTCGATCAACTTTTCGAGTGAATCACAAAAGCGGAAACCCACTGATACCGGGCTTCCGCTTTTCTTGTATTATCGAACTGAAGCACTAACTGCCGTCTAAAGGATTCGAACCTTCGACCCTCGGTTTACGATACCGATGCTCTACCAACTGAGCTAAGACGGCATAAGTTTCATGACAACAAACGTAATTATACAGGAGCAAAAAGGCGGTGTAAACCCCTTTTTAAGCATTACTGGCCGTGGTCACACCAGGCGGGACTGCCCTATCTCAACGGTTGGTCTGTCAATGGCATCATTAACGCTAAGCCATCTTGCTGATTGACCCAGTTAGTTCAGCCAAACCCCGCTACTATGCTAAACTATTGGTCTAAGGAGGATGCAGATGGCAAGAAGAAAAGGCACCGCCCGGACCCTGGGGGTCGCGGTTGCGGTCATCGTCAGTCTGGTCGCTTGGGGGGCCAAACAACTTAACTCAACCCAGCCCGCACAACCGGCGACCACGACTCAAAGCCAAAGCCAACCTGGCGACTACCAAAAGCTGGCCGCTTTGGATTATCACAGCGGCGCTTCACCGGTGATCACCGTCAACGGCGACCACGCACAACTCAACATGACCGACTGGGCAGGTCCTCGAATCATTTATGGCAATTTAGACCACCTGAACCGCACCACGACCAATGTGGGTTACCTCAACCGGCAAACCTTGATCCACTCGGCAGGGCGGCCCAGCCAGTATTTTGAACCTACGGGTTGGCACAACCGCTACACCGTCATCGACGGAAAACGTGTCAACCGGCAAAACCGTGGCCATCTGATCGCGTACACCCTGTCCGGCAACCTCAGCGTCGACGGCCACTACCAAGCTGGCGCGCTGGGCTCGAGTGATAACCCCAAGAACTTGGCCACGCAAACCGAATTTGCCAATCAAGTCCTCATGCAACCCTACGAGGAACAAGTTCGCCAGGCTCTTGAAGATGGCGCCAAAGTCATTTACCGGGTCACTACGGTTTTTCGCGGCAACGACCTAATGCCTCGAGGCTATTGGCTGCAGGCCATATCCGACGGTGGGCTGGACTTCAATGTTTACATATTCAATGTCCAATCCGATATCCGCTACGACTATGCAACGGGCCGCAGCGTTGTCGATCACAGTATTTCCGTTCCCGAGCAATAAGCAACCGCTGGACGTAAGCCCAGCGGTTTTTTGGTTAAAAATGCGAGTCAATACATGATGGTGACAAAAAAACCAGCCTCACAGGCTGGCTTTCTTAGCTCCGGATGTCAGGCTCGAACTGACGACACCCTGATTAACAGTCAGGTGCTCTACCACTGAGCTAATCCGGAATAAAAAAAGCGCGGCAGCTTCCTACCCTCGCAGGCAGTCACCCACCAACTACTCTCGGCGTAGAGAAGCTTAACTTCTGTGTT
>NZ_RHOL01000028.1 GCF_003946465.1 Lacticaseibacillus hegangensis
AGCTGAACCTTTCTCATAGATGATCTCCTCCTAAAGCATCTATGATGCCAGAGAGGAGACTGAAGTGCGACATAATGCCTTACCACTTACCTACGACATTATCGCTGGCGAACTACAACATTCCGCAAACGATGGGAGTTCTCCTTGACATGCTCTGGGCGAAGATAGTACACTATCAAAGGTGCTTTTTTCCAGTCAATTCGGGTTTGCCCGGACGTCGAGCTGGTGAAATACCACTTCGCCGCTGGGCCGGCCATTTTTTATTTCAAAAAAAGAACCGCCTGGATGTGTGGACTTAAACCGTATATCTGTCAGAATCAGGAAGGAGGAACCTTAGAATGCCAACCATTAACCAATTGGTACGCCAAGGTCGTAAAAGTAAGGTAACGAAGTCGGACTCTCCAGCCCTGAACTTCGGTTACAACAGTAAGAAGAAGTCGCTGACCAACAACCCAGCACCGCAAAAGCGTGGGGTGGCCACTCGTGTCGGCACCATGACACCGAAGAAGCCAAACTCAGCTTTGCGTAAGTACGCGCGTGTTCGTCTGTCGAACCTCATTGAGGTCACAGCTTACATTCCTGGGATCGGCCACAACTTGCAGGAACACTCGGTTGTTTTGATCCGCGGCGGCCGTGTGAAGGACTTGCCTGGTGTCCGTTACCACATCATTCGTGGGACCCTCGATACCGCCGGCGTTGACGGCCGTATGCAGAGCCGTTCCAAGTACGGTACAAAGCGTCCGAAGAAGTAGTCACTATCCGCTTTGTGCGGTATTTAGGAAGAGGAGGCAATCAGCATGCCACGTAAAGGCAATGTTACAAAACGCGATGTTTTACCTGATCCAGTTTACAATTCTAAGCTGGTCACTCGCTTGATCAATCACTTGATGGTCGATGGGAAGCGCGGCAAGGCGCAGACGATCCTGTACGACGCCTTCGACATCATCAAGAAGGAAACTGGCAACGAGCCAGTCGACGTCTTTGAAGAAGCGATGAAGAATGTTATGCCGGTACTTGAAGTTAAGGCGCGCCGGATCGGCGGTTCTAACTATCAAGTGCCGATCGAAGTTCGTCCGGACCGGCGCACGACCTTGGGTCTGCGCTGGATCGTGCAGTACTCCCGCGCCCGCGGTGAGCACACGATGGACGAACGTTTGGCACGTGAGATCATGGACGCCGCGAACAACACCGGGGCGGCCGTGAAGAAGCGTGAAGATACGCATAAAATGGCTGACGCCAACCGTGCGTTTGCTCACTATCGTTGGTAAGAAGGTTGGCTATTATATCCGTTGGGCTATAGTAGCCACTTCTTTTATCCAGCATTTTTCTAAAATTAGACAGTTACAATTATTGAGAGGAGTTAACTTTTCACATGGCCAACAAGCGTGAATTTCCGCTGGACCGGACCCGTAACATCGGGATCATGGCCCACATCGACGCCGGTAAGACGACCACGACCGAACGTATCCTGTACTACACCGGGAAGATTCACAAGATCGGCGAAACCCATGATGGGGCTTCACAGATGGACTGGATGGCGCAGGAGCAGGAACGTGGGATCACCATTACCAGTGCGGCAACGACTGCGTTCTGGAAGGACAACCGGATCAACATCATCGACACCCCAGGACACGTTGACTTCACGATGGAAGTTGAACGTTCCCTGCGTGTCCTTGACGGTGCGATCACCGTTCTCGATGGTCAGTCCGGCGTAGAGCCGCAGACCGAAAACGTCTGGCGTCAGGCTTCAACCTATGCGGTACCGCGGATCGTGTTCGTCAACAAGATGGATAAGATTGGTGCCGACTTCAAGTACTCCGTGCAGACCCTGCACGATCGCCTGGGGGCAAACGCCCATGCGGTTCAGCTGCCAATCGGCGCTGAAGACAACTTTAAGGGCATCATCGACCTGATCGAAATGAAGGCCGACTTGTACGACGAAGACGAACTCGGGACCGAATGGGACGTCGTTGATATCCCAGACGATATGAAGGACGAGGCTGAACAAGCCCGTGCTGACCTGATTGAAGCGGTCGCCGACGTTGACGACGGCATCATGGACAAGTACCTGGAAGGCGAAGAGATCTCAAATGATGAGATCAAAGCCGCCATCCGTAAAGCCACCATCAATCTGGAATTCTTCCCAGTGCTTGCGGGCTCTGCCTTCAAGAACAAAGGGGTGCAGATGCTGCTGGACGCGGTTGTTGACTACCTGCCATCACCGCTGGACGTGAAGCCTTACAACGCGAAAGATCCCGACACCGGCGAGCCAGTTGAACTGCGCGCCGGCGATGACAAGGATTTCGCGGCGTTGGCGTTCAAGATCGCGACTGACCCGTTCGTTGGTCGTCTGACCTACATCCGGGTCTACAGTGGGACTTTGGAAGCCGGCTCGTATGTGCTGAATGCCTCCAAGAACAACCGTGAACGTGTTGGTCGTCTGCTGCAGATGCACTCGAACCACCGTGAAGAAATTCCGGAAGTGTTCTCTGGTGATATTGCCGCGGCCATCGGGTTGAAGAACACCACTACTGGTGACTCGTTGACCTCTGTTGACCACCCGCTGATCCTCGAATCCCTCGAAGTGCCGGAACCAGTGATTCAGGTTTCCATCGAGCCAGATTCTAAGGAAGATCAGGACAAGCTGGATGTTGCGCTGCAAAAGCTTTCTGAAGAGGACCCGACCTTCAAGGCCGAGACCAACCCAGAAACTGGTGAAACGCTGATTGCCGGCATGGGCGAGCTTCACTTGGACATCATGGTCGACCGGATGAAGCGTGAATTTAAGGTTGCCGCGAAGATCGGCGAACCACAAGTCGCGTACCGTGAAACCTTCACCAAGACCGCTCAGGCAGAAGGACGCTTCGTTCGTCAGTCCGGTGGTAAAGGGCAGTATGGTGATGTTTGGATCGAGTTCACCCCGAACGAAGAAGGCAAAGGCTTCGAGTTTGAAGACGCCATCGTCGGTGGGGTCGTGCCTCGTGAATACATCCCAGCGGTTGAAGCAGGGCTGAAGGATGCCATGAAGAATGGCGTCTTGGCCGGGTACCCACTGATCGACGTCAAGGCCAAGCTTTATGATGGGTCGTATCATGAAGTCGATTCTTCCGAAGCCGCATTTAAAGTTGCCGCAAGTCTTGCATTGCGCAACGCGGTAAAGGATGCCGGTGCGGTTATTCTCGAACCGATCATGCACGTTGAAGTCGTTGCCCCTGAAGAATACCTTGGGGACATCATGGGCCAGATCAACGCTCGCCGCGGCAGCGTTGAAGGCATGGAGCAGCGCGGCAATGCCCAGCTGGTCAATGCCATGGTGCCACTGGCTGAAATGTTCGGCTACGCGACGACGCTGCGTTCTGCGACTCAGGGTCGTGGGACCTTCACCATGACCTTCGATCACTACACGGCTGTGCCGAAGTCGATCCAGGCTGAGATTATCAAGAAAAACGGTGGCGAGGCTTAATTGCCGCGCTGCAAGAAGAGTTGCCAGGTTCTGGCAGCTCTTTTTTTGACCAAAAAGGAGCAGCCTTGAAGGCTGCTCCAGTATTCAGTATAAAGATGATTAGATTACACCAACGTGGCGTTCAGTGCCGTTTTGAAGTGATTCAGCGCCCATGCCTGGCCGCCAGGGACGAAGGTGGCAACGGCGTCTTGATGGACCACAATGGGGTAGTTGAGATTGTAGGCATCCACGGCTGTGTGAAGCACGCAGATGTCGGTGCAGACCCCCACGAGGTGCAGTTCGTCAACCGCCCGCTCGCGCAGCCAAAGGTCCAGCGGCGTGCCGGCAAAGCTGGAGTACCGCGTTTTGTCAAAGAGGGTGACGTTTTGTTCGCCTTGGTGCTGCTGGTACCACGGCTGCAAGCTGCCATACAGTTCCCGGCCCCAGGTGCCGCGCACGTTATGCGGCGGGAACAGCTTGGTTTCCGGATGGTACGGGTCACCTGGAACGTGCACGTCGGTCGGCAGGTAGACAAACTCTCCCGCCGCCCGAAACTGTTCGGCTAGGGCAGCGATGCGGCCTTCGATTGCTTGGGCCGGAGCACCAGCAGTCAGGGCGCCTTGCGGGGCGACAAAGTCATTTGTATAATCAATGATCAGTAAAGCTTTTGGCATATTTTTTCCTCCTGCAAATGATTAGCTTCACTGTACGGGCCTGAAAGCATCCTGTCAAGACAACCTGCCAACCTGAAAAACCATCAGGTAGGCTTCGTCATGGGTCCGAATAAAGGCCGGTCTCATCGCTTTTACACGCTGAAAAAGTTTCACCAATTCGCAGAAAAGCCTTGCTATACCGGGGGCTTTTTTGTATACTATCAAGAGTGCTGTTTGCTTAAGGGCAGACTGTGCACTTTTGACCCATGGTTGGGTCAGGATAGCGTGGATGTGAGAGGTTGCGACACGCCCGGCCGCTTTGCCACGGGGGCATGACGGAAATTTTCACGGAGCTAGTCTACTAATGATAATAGACGAAGGAGGTTACACAATGGCAAAACAAAAGATTCGGATCCGGCTCAAGGCTTACGAACACCGGATTCTAGATCAATCAGCAGATAAGATCGTTGAGACCGCAAAGCGCACAGGTGCGTCGATCTCAGGCCCGATCCCACTGCCAACAGAACGGACCATCTACACGGTGCTTCGTTCTCCCCACAAGTACAAGGATTCTCGGGAACAGTTCGAAATGCGCACACACAAGCGCTTGATCGATATCGTTAACCCGACCCCGAAGACTGTGGACGCGCTGATGAAGCTCGACCTGCCAAGCGGCGTCGACATTGAAATCAAACTCTAATCTATAAGAACTAGGAGGTGTACCCATGGCACGTAAAGGAATCTTAGGTAAGAAAATTGGCATGACGCAAGTCTTCACGGATAACGGCGAACTTGTTCCCGTGACCGTCATCGATGTAACGCCTAACGTTGTCCTGCAAGTCAAGACCGTTGAATCTGACGGTTACGAAGCAGTTCAGCTGGGCTACGGTGACAAGCGTGAAGTACTTAGCAACAAGCCAAGCGTCGGTCACGCCAAGAAGGCGGACACGACCCCTAAGCGCTTCATTAAGGAAATCCGTGATGTAGCGCTTAGCGATTACGAAGTCGGCAAGGAAATTAAGGCCGATGAATTTGCAGCTGGCGACATCGTGGACGTCACCGGCATCTCCAAAGGACACGGTTTCCAGGGGAACATTAAGAAGGACGGCCAAAGCCGCGGCCCAATGGCCCATGGCTCTCGTTACCACCGTCGTCCCGGTTCTCTTGGCGCCATTATTAACAAGGTGTTCAAGGGTAAGAAGCTGCCTGGCCGGATGGGTAATCACACTCGCACCATGCAGAACCTGACCGTCGTTTCGGCTGACTTGGACCACAACGTTATCCTCATCAAGGGCAACGTTCCAGGCGCCAACAAGTCGTTCGTGACTATCCGTTCCGCTGTTAAAGCAGCGGCTAAATAAACCGAAGGGAGGACATAACTAATGGCAAACGTTACTTTATTCAAGCAAGACGGCACAGAAAACGGCACCGTTGATCTTAACGACACGATCTGGGCTATCGAACCGAACGAAAACGCCGTGTTTGACGCAGTGCTGATGCAACGCGCTTCCCTTCGTCAAGGTACTCACGCCGTTAAGAACCGTTCCGCTGTTTCCGGCGGCGGCAAGAAGCCGTGGCGCCAAAAAGGGACTGGCCGGGCTCGTCAGGGCTCGATCCGCAGTCCGCAGTGGCGTGGCGGTGGGATTGTCTTCGGACCGACCCCACGTTCATACAGCTACCGGATCAACAAGAAGGTTTCTCGGTTGGCAATCAAGTCTGTGCTTGCGCAGAAGCTTGCTGACAAGGACCTGATCGTGGTCGATGGCCTGGCTTTTGACCAGCCCAAGACCAAGGACTTCGCGGCTGCTTTGGCAGCTTTGAAGGTCAATGAAAAAGCCCTGGTCGTTCTTGAAGATGGCAATGACAATGCGGCCCTGGCTGCACGCAACCTGCCAAACGTCAAGACGATCGCCGCAGACGGGATCAACGTATTGGATGTTGTAGACTACAACAAACTGATCCTGACCCAATCTGCACTGCAAAAGATTGAGGAGGTGCTGGCATAATGGCTGAAGCACGCGACATCATCCTGCGCCCGATCGTGACCGAGCAGACCATGGCCGACATGGACAACAAGAAGTACACCTTCGAAGTTGCTCGTGACGCCGAGAAAACTGCTGTGCGTCGTGCCGTTGAAGAAATCTTCGACGTGCAAGTCGCCAAGGTCAACATCGCGAACGTACGCGGTAAAAAGAAGCGCCAAGGGAACTTTGTGGGTTATACGCGCAAGCGCCGCAAGGCTGTTGTGACCTTGACCGCTGATTCTAAAGACATCAAGATTTTTGAAGACTAAAAACTTTTAGATAGGAGGAAACAAGCGTGGGCATCATTAAATACAAACCAACGTCAAACGGCCGGCGGAACATGTCTGGTTCAGACTTCGCCGAGATCACCAAGACCAAGCCGGAAAAGACGCTGCTTGAAAGTCAGAGCCACACTGCTGGGCGCAATGCTCAAGGTCACATCACCGTGCGTCATCGCGGCGGCGGCCACAAGCAGTATTACCGGACAATCGACTTCAAGCGGAACAAGGACGACGTGGTCGCGACCGTTAAGGCGATCGAATACGACCCGAACCGGACCGCAAACATTGCACTGCTTCACTACGAAGATGGGGTTAAGTCCTACATCCTCGCGCCGAAGGGTCTGAAGGTTGGCGACAAGATCGTCTCCAGCGAGACTGCCGACATCAAGCCGGGCAACGCAATGCCGCTGAAGAACATTCCTGATGGGACCACGATCCACAACGTTGAACTCAAGCCTGGCAAGGGCGGCCAACTGGCTCGTTCCGCCGGTGCTTCTGCTCAGCTGCTGGGTAAGAACGACGACGGCAAGTACGTCACGGTTCGCCTGGCCTCTGGTGAAGTGCGCATGATCCTCGCCGTTAACCGCGCCACGATTGGTGCCGTGGGCAACGAGCAGCACGAACTGATCAGCATTGGTAAGGCTGGCCGCAAGCGCTGGTTGGGCTTCCGTTCAACCGTCCGTGGGTCAGTTATGAACCCTAACGATCACCCGCATGGTGGTGGTGAAGGTAAAGCACCAATCGGGCGCCCATCACCTCTTTCCCCATGGGGCAAGAAGACCTTGGGTAAGAAGACGCGTGATCACAAGGCTAAGTCCGAGAAGTTCATCGTGCGTCACCGTAAGAACAAGTAATTTTAACTTTGAATTACACCGAATAAAGGAGGTCACACAATGGGTCGCAGTCTTAAAAAAGGACCGTTCGCCGATGCACATCTGATGAAAAAGATCGATGCGCAGCAGGATAACGACAAGAAGACGGTCATCAAGACCTGGTCTCGTCGTTCTACCATTTTCCCGAGTTTCATCGGGTTCACCATCGCCGTTTACGATGGTCGCAAACACGTCCCAGTTTACATTTCAGAAGATATGGTCGGTCACAAGCTGGGTGAGTTCGTTCCGACACGGACCTTCCATGGTCACGCCAAGGACGACAAAAAAACAGCGGCACGCTAAGAAAGGAGCACATGATTCATGGCTGAAGAAATCACGTCTGCTACGGCGACGGCTAACACAGTTCGAATCGCGGCTCGCAAGGCGCGCCTAGTGATCGATCTGATCCGCGGCCGCGACGTCGCGGAAGCTATTGCCATTTTGGACTTCACGCCGCGCGCGGGCTCTCCAATTATTTCCAAGGTTCTGAAGTCCGCCATCGCGAACGCAGAACACAACTTTGACCTTGATGCCCAGAACCTTTACGTCAAGGAAGCCTTCGTTAATGAAGGCCCAACCCTGAAGCGGTTCCGTCCGCGGGCAAAGGGTTCAGCATCACCAATCAACAAGCGTACGAGTCACATCACTGTGACCGTTGCTGAGAAAGCCACAAAGGAGGGTTAAGCGTGGGTCAGAAAATTAATCCAATCGGTTTCCGAGTTGGCGTCATCCGTGATTGGGAATCCAAGTGGTATGCCGAAAAAGACTTCGCCACTTACCTGCACGAAGACATCAAGATCCGAAACTTCATCAACAAAAAGCTTGCGGACGCCTCTGTTTCGACCATTGAGATCGAACGGGCCGCAAACCGCGTGAACATTTCGATTCACACCGCAAAGCCGGGTATGGTTATCGGCAAGGGCGGCGCTCAGGTCGAGAGCCTGCGTAAGCAGCTCAATGACCTCACCGGTCGTAAGGTTCACATCAACATCGTCGAGATCAAAAAGCCTGACCTGGATGCCAAGCTGGTTGGCGAAAGCATCGCCGCTCAGCTTGAACAGCGTGTGGCTTTCCGTCGCGCGATGAAGCAGGCGATGCAGCGCACTATGCGTGCCGGTGCCAAGGGCATCAAGACGCAAGCTGCTGGTCGGTTGAACGGTGCGGATATTGCCCGGCGCGAACATTACGCTGAAGGCACCGTGCCGCTGCACACCCTGCGCGCAGACATTGACTACGCCTGGGAAGAAGCTCGCACCACCTACGGCCAGATCGGGATCAAGACCTGGATCTACCGCGGTGAGATTTTGCCGGATAAGCCAAACCGGCCAGCTGCGAAGGGAGGAAAGTAACCCATGTTAGTACCTAAGCGTGTGAAGCACCGTCGCGAATTTCGCGGCAAGATGCGTGGCGCAGCTAAGGGCGGCAAGAACGTCGACTTTGGCGATTACGGCCTGCAGGCACTGGAATCCCACTGGATTTCTAACCGTCAGATCGAAGCTGCCCGTGTTGCAATGACCCGTTACATGAAGCGTGGCGGGAAAGTTTGGATCAAGATCTTCCCTCAGAAGTCCTACACTTCTAAAGGTGTTGGGGTTCGTATGGGTAACGGGAAAGGCGCGCCATCCGGCTGGGTCGCAGTCGTAAAGCGCGAAAAAGTGATGTTTGAAGTCGGTGGCGTGCCTGAGGCCGTTGCCAAAGAAGCTCTCCGCCTCGCTTCCAACAAGCTTCCAATCCGTACCAAGATCATTTCTCGTTCGGAAGGAGCTGAGCAATCTAATGAAGGCTAAAGAGATCGCTGCATTAACCACAGAGGAAATGCTCGACAAAGAAAAGCAGTATAAAGAAGAGCTGTTCAACCTGCGCTTTCAACAGGCGACTGGCCAAATGGAGAACACTGCTCGGCTGAAGCAAGTGCGCAAGAACATTGCGCGGATCAAAACGGTCCTGCGTCAGCAGTCACTGAAGAAATAAACGGAAAGGAGACTATCACCTTGGCAGAACGTAATTCTCGTAAAGTTTATCAAGGCCGTGTTGTTTCTGACAAAATGGACAAGACGATCACCGTCCAAGTCAACACGACGAAGACGCACCCGGTATACGGCAAGCGTGTGAAGTACTCGAAGAAGTACTATGCACACGATGAAGAAAATGTCGCAAAAGTCGGCGATCTGGTTCAGATCATGGAAACTCGTCCGATGTCTCGCAACAAGCGTTTCCGTTTATTGAACGTGGTCGAAAAGGCAGTTCGTATTTAATTTAAATACGTTTGAAAGGAGGACCAACCCGTGATTCAACAAGAAAGTCGTCTTAAAGTCGCTGACAACTCTGGTGCCCGCGAGTTGCTGGTGATCAAAGTGCTTGGCGGTTCATACCGTAAGACTGGGAACATCGGCGACGTCGTTGTGGCAACCGTAAAACAGGCTACACCAGGTGGCGTTGTCAAGCTCCACGATGTGGTCAAGGCCGTCATCGTGCGCACCAAGTCGGGTGCCCGCCGTACTGATGGATCGTACATCAAGTTCGACGAAAACGCCGCGGTCATCATCAACGCGGACAAGAGCCCACGGGGGACTCGTATCTTTGGACCAGTCGCACGCGAACTGCGTGACGGCGATTTCATGAAGATCGTTTCCTTAGCGCCTGAAGTCCTTTAATCATTCTGACCAAATAGGAGGTGCGACATGAAAATCAAGACTGGTGATAAAGTTCGGGTCATGCGTGGTAAAGACGCTGGCAAAGAAGGTACGGTAACCAAGGTGCTGCTTAAGGCAGACAAGGTCATCGTCGAAGGCGTCAACATGATCAAGAAACACCAAAAGCCTAACAACGCGAACCCGCAAGGCGGGATCGTGGACAAGGAAGCAGCCATTGCCGTTTCTAACGTAATGCTGCTGGATCCAGAAACGAATAAGCCGACCCGCGTTGGCTTTGAAATCAAGGACGGCAAGAAGTCACGCATTGCCAAGAAATCTGGCAAGGAACTGACCACTGCTGCTGCTCCTGCAAAAACTGACGGGAAGGAGGACTAATCCCAGATGGCAAATCGTTTACAAGAACGTTTTAACAAGGAGATCGCACCGGCTTTGGTAGAGAAGTTCAACTACAAGAGCACGATGCAGACTCCGCACGTTGAGAAGATCGTTTTGAACATGGGGGTCGGCGATGCAACACAAAACGCCAAGCTCATGGACGAAGCCGTTGCCGAAATGGCGCAGATCTCCGGCCAACAGCCGCTGATCACCAAGGCGAAGAAGAGCATCGCGAACTTCCGCCTGCGTGAAGGCATGTCGATCGGTGCCAAGGTCACCCTGCGCGGCGAGCGTATGTATGACTTCCTGGACAAGCTGATCAATGTCTCCCTGCCACGTGTTCGTGACTTCCACGGGATCTCTCCTAAGTCCTTCGACGGCCGGGGCAATTACACCCTGGGCCTGAAGGAACAATTGATCTTCCCTGAAATTGATTACGATCAGGTCAACCGCGTTCGCGGCCTTGACGTGGTCATTGTTACGACTGCAAATACTGACGAGGAAGGCCTCGAACTGCTGAAGCAGCTCGGCATGCCTTTCGCTAAATAAAGGAGGGTCACACTTGGCTAAGAAGTCGATGATCGTGAAAAACAACCGGCCTGCAAAGTTCGCAGTGCAAGAATACACACGCTGCCAACGTTGTGGTCGTCCGCACTCTGTTTACCGTAAGTTCAAACTCTGCCGGATTTGCCTTCGTGAATTAGCTCATGCCGGTCAAATTCCTGGTATGCGCAAAGCTAGCTGGTAAACCGAAACCCAGTCAAAGGAGGTTAAATCAATGGTCTTGACCGATCCAATCGCAGATTACTTGACTCGCATTCGCAACGCCAACATGGTGCGCCACGAATCGCTGATCGTACCTGCATCAAAGATGAAAATCAACATTTCCGAGATCCTCAAGCAAGAAGGCTTCATCCGTGATTACGAAGTGATCGAGGATGACAAGCAAGGCGTTATTCGTGTTTTCCTGAAGTACGGGAAGAACAACGAACGCGTCATTTCCGGCTTGAAGCGCATCTCTAAGCCTGGCCTGCGCTCCTACGTGAAGGCTGACGCTGTGCCGAAGGTCCTAAACGGCCTGGGCATCGCCATCCTCTCCACTCCTGAAGGTGTGATCACCGACAAGGAAGCGCGCGCGAAGAACGTTGGCGGCGAAGTACTCGCCTACGTTTGGTAAGATAAAACTTTAAAAAGGAGGTGCCTCCAAGTGAGTCGTATTGGTTATAAAGCAATCACCGTGCCGGCTGGCGTTACAGTCACCGTCGACGGCGAAAACATCACCGTGAAGGGCCCGAAGGGTGAGATGACTCGCCACTTCGCCCCAGAAATTTCCATGACGCAAGACGGCAACGAGATCAAGTTCGACCGTCCCGACGATTCGTTCAAGGCGCTGCACGGGACGACCCGCGCCAACCTGAACAACATGATCGTGGGTGTCACCGATGGCTTCAAGAAAAACATGAAGCTGGTCGGGGTCGGCTACCGTGCACAAAAGCAAGGCAACAAGCTGATCCTGAACGTCGGTTACTCTCACCCAGTTGAGATGACCCCGCCAGAAGGAATCGACTTCGACGTGCCAAGCAACACGGAGATCACGGTTTCTGGGATCTCTAAGCAGGTCGTTGGCCAATGGGCCGCCGAGATCCGTGCGGTTCGTTCGCCTGAACCTTACAAAGGTAAGGGGATCCGTTATGTCGACGAATACGTCCGGCGTAAGGAAGGTAAGACTGGTAAGTAGTCTTACTGATAACGTATGGGCGATCATCGCCCGTGTCTATGCGCCTGGGGCCGCGTCATCAGGCCGTCCGCTTTGTGCGAGCGCCTGATCCATCACCGCCTCAAGCAGCTAATCAAAGGAGTGAACATTGTGATTTCCAAGCCAGATAAAAACAAGACCCGGCAACGGCGTCACGCACGCGTCCGGGGTAAGATTTCTGGTACGAGCGAGCGCCCACGCTTGAACATTTTCCGTTCAAATAAAAACATCTACGCGCAATTAATTGATGACGTAGCGGGTGTGACGCTAGCAAGTGCCTCCACTCTCGATAAAGAAGTATCTGATGACGCAAACAAGACCGAGCAGGCAAAGCAGGTTGGCGAATTGGTCGCTAAGCGCGCTGTTGCCGCCGGTCACAAAGTAGTGGTCTTTGACCGTGGTGGTTACCTCTATCATGGTCGCGTGCAGGCGCTCGCTGAAGCGGCTCGCGAAAACGGCCTTGAATTCTAACAAAGAAGGAGGAAAACCAATCCATGGCATCATACATTGATCCAAACCAACTCGACTTGGAAGACCGCGTCGTATCGATCAACCCAGTTGTCAAAGTTGTCAAAGGTGGTCGTCGTCGTCGGTTTGCAAGTATTGCAATCGTTGGCGACAAGCACGGCCACGTCGGCTTCGGGACCGGTAAGGCCCAGGAAGTGCCAGAAGCAATCCGCAAAGCGGTCGACGACGCCAAGAAGAATCTGATCGAAGTGCCGATCGTTGGTACCACGATTCCTCACGAAGCGATTGGTCACTTCGGCGCCGGTGAAGTTTTGCTTAAGCCGGCCGTTGAAGGGTCCGGGGTTGCTGCCGGCGGCGCGGTTCGTGCCGTTATGGAACTTGCTGGGATCTCAGACGTGACTAGCAAGTCCCTTGGCCGCAACACGCCAATCAACATGATTCGCGCGACGATGGACGCCTTGACTCAGCTCAAGACCGTTCAGGAAGTGGCTGAACTCCGCGGCGTATCAGTATCGCACTTGCAAGAACAAAACTAGGAGGGCACATCATGGCGCAATTAAAAATTACATTGACCCGCAGTGCTGCTCACCGGTTGCCAAAGCAACGCAAGATTGTTAAGGAATTGGGTCTGGGCCGTGTCAACAGCTCAGTCGTGAAGCCTGACAACGACGCAACACGCGGTGCGATCTTCCAGATCTCCCACTTGGTTTCCGTTGAAGAAGTCAAGGATTAATCTATTTCGCAAAAAGGAGGTGCCACACGAATGAAGTTACACGAATTAAAGCCAAATGACGGTGCGCGTCAAGCACGGAAGCGTGTTGGCCGCGGGACTTCTAGCGGTCAGGGTAAGACGGCCGGCAAAGGGACTAAGGGCCAATTGGCTCGTCAGGGCGGCAAGACCCGGCTCGGGTTCGAAGGTGGCCAGATGCCACTGTTCCGGCGGATGCCAAAACGCGGTTTCAAGAACATCAACCGCAAAGTCTTTGCCATCGTGAACGTTGAAGACCTCAACCGGTTTGACGAAGGCACGGAAGTAACACCAACTCTGTTGGTCGAAACCGGCTTAGTTAAAAACGAAAAAGACGGCGTTAAGCTGTTGGGTAACGGGAAGCTGGACAAGAAGCTGACCGTTAAAGTTAACAAGGCTTCCGAAACTGCCAAGAGCGCAGTCGAAGCAGCAGGCGGTTCGCTTGAGGTGATCTAATGCTGAAAACCCTCGTTAACGCATTTAAGGTCAAGGATATCCGCAACAAGATCCTCTTTACCTTGGGCGTTTTGCTGGTTTATCGACTAGGGGCGCAGATCACAGTGCCTGGCGTTAATGCTAAGGCCTTGACGCAGGTCGGATCGACCGGCTTGATCTCCCTGCTCGACACCGTTTCCGGTGGCGGGTTGGCCAACTATTCGATCTTCTCAATGGGGGTCTCTCCGTACATTACGGCTCAAATTGTGGTTCAACTGTTGCAGACCGATATTGTGCCGAAGTTCGTGGAATGGGGTAAGCAAGGGGAAGTTGGTCGGCGCAAGCTGAACCAAGTCACCCGTTACCTGACCATTTTCCTCGGCTTCTTCCAGGCGGTTGGCATTACGGCTGGGTTCCAGCAGCTTTCCGCACTGGGGCTGGTCGCCAATCCGACGATCACCACATACGTGATCATCGGCATCATCCTGACTGGGGGCACCATGCTTCTGACGTGGATGGGCGAGCAGATCACGGACAAGGGGATCGGCAATGGGGTCTCAATGATCATCTTTGCCGGCATCATTGCCCGTCTGCCAAGTGGGCTGGCTTCCTTGTGGAAGGACAACATCACGAACAACACTGCCGCTGATCGGTGGCAGGGCATTTTGTTCCTGGTTGCACTGGCCATTGTGGTCCTGCTGGTCGTGACGTTTGTCACCTGGGTTCAGCAGGCCAACCGCAAGATTCCGATTCAGTACACGCGCCGGGTGGCGGCTTCCGGTAGTGAAAGCTACCTGCCGCTGAAGGTTAACGTGGCTGGGGTCATTCCTGTCATTTTTGCCAGTTCGTTCATCATCACGCCGCAAACCATTCTGATGGCCTTCGCCAAACGGTTCCAGGGCCAAGGCTGGTATGACACGATGACCAACGTCTTCAACATGCAAAGCACGCCAGGCGTCATCATTTATACGATCCTGATCGTCCTGTTCACGTTCTTCTACGCTTTCGTCCAGGTTAACCCGGAAAAAGTGCAGGAGAATCTGACCAAGCAAGGATCGTATATCCCAGGCGTTTGGCCCGGGAAGGAAACTGAAAAGTATCTTTCTCGTGTGTTGATGCGGCTGTCGACGGTGGGGGCGTTGTTCCTCGGCTTCGTGGCCCTGCTGCCACAGCTGGCAGCGAACCTTTGGGGCTTGCCTCAAAGCATTGGCCTTGGTGGGACTAGCCTGCTGATTGTCGTCATGACGGCGATCGAACTGGTCCGCCAGCTCGATGGGTTACTGATGAAGCGCGAGTACGTCGGGTTTATCCGCGACGACCTCGTGAAGAATTAGGAGGAAACCATGAATCTGATTTTAATGGGACTGCCAGGCGCTGGTAAGGGCACGCAGGCGGAGCGGATCGAAGATGCGTATCCCGTCGCTCATATCAGCACCGGGGACATGTTCCGCGAAGCGATGGCCAACGGCACGGAGATGGGCAAGCAGGCCAAGGGGTTTATCGATCAAGGTCAGCTGGTTCCAGATTCGGTCGTTGAAGGCATGGTCAAGGAGCGGCTTGCGCAAAAGGATACCGATCAGGGCTTCATGCTCGATGGGTTTCCGCGTACGCTGGCTCAGGCCGAAGCGCTTGAAACCATCACCCAGGACTTAAGCAAGCCGCTTGACGCCGTGATCAACATCGACGTTGAACCAGCAGTGCTGGTGGAGCGGCTGTCTGGCCGTTACATCTGCAGCAACTGCGGAGCGACTTACCACAAGTTGTACAACCCGACCAAGGTGCCGGGAACTTGCGACCGCTGCGGCGGCCACGAGTTCTTCCAGCGCGATGACGACAAGCCGGAAACGGTGAAGAATCGCCTGAAGGTCAACATCGAGGAGAACACGCCGCTGATTGATTTTTATCAAAAGCGCAACTTGCTCTTCACCGTCAACGGGGATCAGGACATCGATCTGGTGTTCGCTGACATCCAAGCGGTCTTGAAAAAACTCAACTAGCCTGCAGCCACGGCCTGACTGTTTTCAAACGGGTCGATTTATGATACAATGTCGCGGTATGCGCTGAGGGCTTGCCCTCACCGCGTTTTCGCGTGTGATCCAGACAATTAGGAGGAATTTATTTCGTGGCAAAAGACGATGTGATCGAGATCCAGGGCACCGTGGTCGATACGTTACCGAACGCGATGTTCAAAGTCGAACTTGAAAACGGGGCAACGATTCTTGCCCATGTCTCCGGGAAGATTCGGATGCACTACATCCGCATCTTGCCAGGCGACAAGGTGACCGTTGAATTGTCTCCATACGATCTGACCAAGGGCCGGATCACGTACCGTTTCAAGTAAAGCGTTCAGCCGGTTCTGCCGGCTGCGCGTATTGCCAGACCAGAGCGCAGTTCTCGCTGCGTTTTTCCAAGAGGAGGCTAATCAATCATGAAAGTACGTCCATCTGTTAAAAAGATGTGCGAGCACTGCAAGGTCGTCCGTCGGCATGGCCGCGTCATGATCATCTGCTCTGCTAACCCAAAGCACAAGCAACGCCAAGGTTCATAATTCACTAAATTAGGAGGTGTCATCATATGGCTCGTATCGCAGGTGTTGACTTGCCCCGCGGCAAGCAAATCGTCATCGCGCTGACCTACATTTTTGGGATCGGCAACACGACCGCCAAGAAGATCCTGAAAGAAGCCGGCGTTCCTGAGAACGTCCGCGAAGAAGACCTGACCCCTGACCAGGAGGACAAGATCCGTGCAGCCGTCGACAACGTTAAAGTTGAAGGCGATCTGCGCCGTGAAGTCAGCCTGAACATCAAGCGGCTTCAGGAAATCGGTTCATACCGTGGCATGCGTCACCGCCGTGGCCTGCCCGTTCGTGGTCAGAACACGAAGAACAACGCACGTACTCGCAAGGGGAAGAAAGTTTCCATTGCCGGTAAGAAGAAAGCATAAAGGAGGTTAGCATTCGATGGCAGTTAGAAAAACCACTCGCAAGCGCCGTGTTCGCAAGAACGTTGAAGCCGGCGTTGCGCACATTCATTCCACGTTCAACAACACGTTGGTCATGATCACCGACCCTCGCGGTAACGCGATTGCCTGGTCCTCTGCAGGGGTCCTTGGATTCAAGGGCTCTCGTAAGTCCACGCCTTATGCTGCGCAGATGGCCGCTGAAGCCGCTGCAAAGGAATCCATGGAGCACGGCATGAAGTCTGTTGAAGTTGCTGTTAAAGGCCCAGGTTCCGGCCGTGAAGCTGCGATCCGTTCCCTTCAAGCAACTGGTCTTGAAGTGACCGCGATCCGCGACGTGACCCCAGTGCCGCATAACGGTTCTCGTCCTCCAAAGCGTCGTCGTGTGTAATTGTTACCCCACCATTTCAAGTTTGGGCAACGTTCACTTCTCGTTTTGAAAGGGGTACAGACTAGATGATCGAATTTGAAAAGCCGAACATCACCAAGGTTGACGAAAGCACCAACTACGGTAAGTTTGTGGTTGAACCGCTCGAACGCGGCTACGGGACCACATTGGGCAATTCGCTTCGGCGGATCCTGCTTTCTTCCTTGCCGGGTGCGGCGGTTTCCAACATCCAAATCGATGGCGTGCTGCATGAATTCAGCACGATCGATGGGGTGCTTGAAGACGTGACCCAGATCATCCTGAACATCAAGAAGCTCGCTTTGAAGATGCATTCGGATGAAGATAAGACCGTCGAGATCGACGTTGATGGCCCGGCCACTGTGACCGCCGCCGATATCGTCACTGATGCTGATGTTGAGGTATTGAACCCCGAACAGTACATTTGCACTGTTGCTGAAGGGGGCCACTTCCATGTTCGCATGACCGTTCGCACCGGTCGTGGTTACGTGGCTGCGGATCAGAACAAGACCGAAAACATGCCGATTGGCGTGCTGCCGATCGACTCGATTTTTACCCCGATCAGTCGGGTCAATTATCAGGTCGAAAGCACTCGTGTCGGCCGGCGTAATGACTTCGACAAGTTGACGCTGGACGTCTGGACCAACGGCTCGATCTCACCGCGCGAAGCGATCAGCTTGGCCGCGAAGATCCTGACGGAACACCTCGACATCTTCGTCAATCTTACCGATTCGGCGAAGAATGCGGAGATCATGGTCGAAAAGGAAGAAACCCACAAGGAAAAGATGCTCGAGATGACCATCGAAGAGCTCGACTTGTCCGTTCGTTCCTACAACTGCCTGAAGCGTGCTGGAATCAACACGGTTCAGGAGCTGACCAACAAGACCGAAGCCGATATGATGAAGGTCCGCAACTTGGGCCGCAAGTCGCTTGAAGAAGTTAAAAACAAGCTTTCTGATCTCGGCTTAAGCCTGCGTAAGGAAGACTAATACTTAAAAGGAGGCCAATCCATGAGCTACCGGAAATTAGGGCGCACCAGTTCTCAGCGTAAAGCGCTGCTGCGCGACTTGACCACCGACTTGATCGTTAAGGAACGCATCACGACGACCGAAGCCCGCGCCAAGGAAATTCGTTCTACCGTTGACAAGATGATCACGCTCGGCAAGCGCGGCGACCTGCACGCCCGTCGTCAGGCTGCTGCTTTCCTGCGGAACACGATCGCCGATGTAAAGGAAGACGGCGACACGGTTGTCGTTCAGTCCGCTTTGCAGAAGTTGTTTGCTGACGTAGCCCCGCGCTACGCAGAACGCAACGGTGGTTACACCCGCACTTTGAAGACCAATCAGCGCCGCGGTGACGCAGCACAGATGGTTATCATCGAACTGGTTTAAGCGTTTCGCTTTACCAATTCAAAAAATCTAAAACCGAAGCGACCCTTGTGGCCGGTTCACTTTGATCATTTGATCGATGGAGCGTTACGATGTTGGCTGCCATCTTGGTAGGGGCTTTGGCCCTGAGGCCGTCAGGCTTTGCCGAGTCTAGCTTGAGAGCATCGGGCAACCGGTGTCTCCATCTCAAATGATTTTTTTTGTGTCTTCGCTTCAACAAAGCCCCTGGCCGGTGTGGCCGGGGGCTTTGTTGCGCCAGTGAGGCGGTGCGTTTGAAATTTGCGGACAAGAACGGCAAAATAGACAACATCTAAAGGAGGCGGCGACATGGGTCACCCACAACAATGGCAATTCGGTGCGGCAGCTTACTTATTCAGCGCCAACTTGTTTGTGTTCGGCTCCTCAACGGTCGTGTTTGCCGTTCTGTGGCACATTGCGCTGGTGACGTCCTCTGGGGCCTGGATGACGTATGCGTCCCTTGCAGGGGCCTTGCCAGCCTTGCTGGTGGCCCCCTTTGCCGGTGTGTGGGCTGACCGGTGGCGGCGCAACTGGCTGATCATGGGGTCAGCCAGCGGCGTGTCGGCGGCGACATTTGCGCTGGCCTTGGTGTATCTTTCGCACAGCCGCGAGCTGTGGCTGCTGCTGGCCATTTCAGCGATTCGCTCGGTTGGCAACGGCCTGCAGACGCCGGCGGCTAATGCCTTGTTGCCGCAGCTAGTCCCTAAAGACCAAGTCACCCGGATGAACGGCCTCAACCAAATCGTTCAGTCAGCCATGCTGCTGGTCTCCCCGCTGTTGGCCGGGTACATTCTGAGCGACTTGGGCATGATCTGGATTTTCATCGTCGATGCCGGGACTGCACTGCTGGCAGTCCTGTCCCTGGCCACAATCCGGGTGGCAAAAGTGGCTGCGGCGGCGCCGGAACAACATGCCATCCTCGGCGGGCTGCGTTACGTCAAACAGGTGCCGGCGCTGACTGCGTTTCTGTTGTTCACCGTCGTCGCCTTTGTCCTAATCGCGCCTTCTTCGCAGCTGTCAACCCTTTACGTTAACCGGACCTTTGGCCACGGCGTGTGGAACCTGACGTTTAACGAGTTGGCGTGGACGGTCGGGGCGAGCCTCGGCGGGCTGTACATTGCGCTTCACCAGCACCTGCCTGACAAAATTCGGGTGATCGCGCTGGGAATGGCCGGTTCTGGACTGGCGTTTGCGGCCATGGGCCTGCGGGAGCCATTTTGGCTATACCTGTTTTTCATGTTTGTCTCGGGCATTTTCTACCCGATTCTGACTGCCGCGCAGACCATTTACATTCAGGAAACCGTGGCACCGCAGATGATGGGGCGCGTGTTTTCCCTGTGGCAGATTCTCTCAACGGGAATTTATCCCATCGCGATGCTGGGGTACGGCCCGCTGGCCGATCAGATTCCAATCAGCTGGATCTTTGTGGTCACAGGCTTCCTGCTGGTCGCCGCGGCGTGGGGCTTCAACCGGCGACTGCACCGGCTTGGGTGAGTGACTGGACTGCGGCGATGGCAGGAAAAATATGTTATCATATCATAGTTATGCAAGACGCCGAGAATCCCATGGCGCTGCGCAAAGGAGGACGGACCAATGACGGTTGCAATCGACATTCAACACTTAAATTACCGCTACCCAGATGCCGAAAAGCCGGCTTTAAAGGACGTCAGCCTGACGATTGCGCAGGGCGAGTGGGTTGCCATCATCGGCCACAATGGTTCGGGCAAGAGTACGCTAGCCAAAAACATCAACGGGCTGCTGGCACCCGGCTCCGGTCAGGTGACCGTGGCGGGGATGCCGCTGACTGAGGAAAATGTCTGGAAAATCCGCGAAAAAGTCGGGATTGTGTTCCAAAATCCTGACAATCAGTTTGTCGGGGCAACTGTCCAAGACGATGTTGCGTTTGGTCTGGAAAATCGCGCCGTCCCGCGCCCGGAAATGGTGACACGAGTTCACGACGCGCTGGCTCAGGTCAACATGCTTGAATTTGCCACGCGTGAGCCTGCCCGCCTGTCTGGGGGCCAAAAGCAGCGGGTCGCGATTGCCGGCATCATTGCGCAGCGGCCGGACATCATCATTTTGGATGAGGCGACTTCGATGCTTGATCCGGCTGGCCGCGCTGAGGTGCTGGCCCTGATCCAGGAGCTGCAGGCACAATCTAAGATGACCGTGGTGTCCATCACGCACGACGTCGACGAGGCTGCCTCGGCGGATCGGGTCATTTTGCTCAACGATGGCGAAGTGGTCGAGCAGGGAACGCCGGCCGAGATTTTCACCCATGGCGAGGAGCTTTTGCACCTAGGGCTGGACGTCCCGTACCCGGAGCGGCTGAAGGCGGCGCTGCGGCGGCGCGGCGTCGCAATGCCGGACCGTTATCTTGATCAGGAAGGGCTGGTGAAGTACCTGTGGACATTACATTCGACCATGTGAGCTTCACCTACCAGGCGGGGACGCCGTTTGCCGGCGACGGCCTGAAAGACATTACGACTACGATCAGGGATGGCAGTTACACCGCCATCATCGGCCACACCGGCTCGGGCAAAAGCACGCTGCTCCAGCACCTCAACGCGCTGCTCAAGCCGACCGCCGGCACCGTCACCATCGGCGATCGCGTGATCACGAGTGAAACCAACAATAAGAATTTGAAGCCGATTCGCCAGCAGGTGGGGATGGTGTTTCAGTTTGCCGAAAATCAACTGTTTGAACAAACAGTGGCCAAGGACATCGCTTTTGGGCCCGAAAATTTTGGGGTGCCAAGTGCCGAAGCCGAAAAGCAGGCGGCTGCCATGGTCGACCTGGTCGGCTTACCGCAAGCCGTGCTTGAACAGTCGCCGTTTGATTTGTCCGGCGGCCAGATGCGCCGCGTGGCCATCGCGGGCGTGCTGGCGATGAAGCCGACGGTGCTGGTCCTTGACGAGCCGACCGCCGGCCTTGATCCGGCTGGCCGCAATGACATGATGAAGATGTTTCAAAGGCTGCATGAAAAGCAAGGCATGACCATTGTGCTGGTCACGCACCAAATGGATGACGTGGCCGATTACGCCGATCATGTGCTCGTGATGGATGAGGGCCACTTGATCAAGGAAGGCACACCGCGGGAGATTTTTCAAAGTGAGCAGTGGCTGGCGGATCATCAGCTCGGACTGCCCAAGACGGCGGCCATGGCCCGTGATTTGACCAAGCAGGGGTTCCATTTTGACCCACTGCCCCTGACTACTGACGAGCTGGCCGACCAGTTGGCCAAGCAGATTGGAGGCGGCGCGCATGACTAAACTCTTGCTTGGCCGCTATCTGCCTGGCGACTCCTGGGTCCACAAGTTGGATCCCCGCACGAAACTGATGGCCAGTTTTTACTACATCGGGATCATATTTCTCGCCAACAACTGGCAGACTTACCTGCTGATGTTTGTCGCGACCATGGTGATGGTTGCGGCCTCCAAGATCAAGCTCGGGTTTTTCCTGCGCGGCGTGCGGCCGATGATTTGGCTGATTCTGTTCACCGTGATGCTGCAGGTGTTCTTCACTAAAGGCGGGACCACGTACTGGTCCTGGGGCTGGCTGGCCATCACGCAGTATGGGCTGACCAACGGGGCGTTCATCTTCATGCGCTTCGTCTTGATCATTTTCGTCTCCACGCTGCTCACACTGACCACGCAGCCGCTGTCCTTGGCGGACGCGGTCGAATCGCTGCTCAAACCGCTGCGGGTGCTGCACGTGCCGGTCACCGAACTGGCGCTGGTGCTGCAGATCGCGTTGCGGTTCGTCCCGACGCTGATGGATCAAACGACGAAGATTATGAACGCGCAGCGCGCCCGCGGGGTCGATTTTGGCACCGGCAATCTGTTTCAGCAGATGAAGGCCGTGGTGCCGCTGCTGATTCCGCTGTTCGTTGACAGCTTCGGCATTGCCGAGGACCTGGCGACGGCGATGGACGCCCGCGGGTATCAAGGCGGGGACGGCCGCACCAAGTTTCGCGTGCTGCAGTACCATCAGAAGGACATTTTTGCCGGGCTGGTGATGGTCGTTTTGACCGTCAGCCTGGTCTTCATGAGAGCATAGAACGTTGCCTCGCCGCGGTGCGAGGCTTTTTAGGAGAATATCGTGACCCACTTCAAACTGACGTTAGCCTATGACGGCACCAATTTTGCCGGGTATCAAATTCAGCCGCACCAGCGCACGGTCCAAGGCGTGTTGCAGAAAGCTCTGGGCAAGATGGCCAAGGTCGATTCAATTCACATTGACGGCTCCGGGCGCACCGATTCTGGGGTGCACGCTTTGGGCCAGGTGGTGTCGTTTGACTACCCGGGGGAGATTCCGGCGCGGGCCATGCGGCTTGCGATGAACTCGCTGATGCCGCTAGACATTGAGATCCTGGACGCGGAAATTGTGCCGGCTGATTTTCATGCGCGCTATTCAGCCAAGGGCAAACGGTACCTGTACCGCGTGGCGCGCGGCCGCTTCACCGACCCGTTCAAGCGGCTGTATACGGGGCACTACCCGTATGGCCTTGACGTCGACCGGATCCGCACGGCGCTGAAGGACGTCGTCGGCACCCATGACTTTACCAGCTTTGCGGCTAGCGGCGGGGTGATCGAGGATAAAGTGCGGACGATTTACGAGGCCACGGTGCAAGACGACCAGCCGAACAACGAGTTGGTATTTGAGTTTTACGGCAACGGCTTTTTGTACAACATGGTGCGCATCATTGTGGCGACGCTGCTGGAAATCGGCAACGGCCGCCGCGACGTGCATGATTTTCTGCGGTTGTACGAGGTCAAAGACCGCCAGCAGGCGCGCGGCACGGCACCCGCCTCGGGGCTGTACCTGAAAGAAGTCTATTACTAGCGCTTTTGGGGTGGACGAAAGCTTTGCGATGCCGTACACTTAAGCGCATGTTTCGGTTATTGCAGGGGAGTTACCGTTGACTTTATCGCGGATTTTTGATAAGGTAGTCGCTGGTATTGTTTGCCCCACAATAAGCCCCGGAAACTTATAAGGTGTCAAACAGCACAGAATATTGGAGGAAACAAATCGTGCGTACAACATATTTGGCTAAGCCAGGTGAGATCGAACGCAAGTGGGTCGTTATCGACGCCACTGATATCAGCCTTGGCCGTTTGGCTTCAACCGTTGCAACTATCTTGCGCGGCAAGAACAAGCCGACCTACACCCCGAACGTTGACGTTGGTGACAACGTGATCGTGATCAATGCAGCTAAGCTTAAGCTGACTGGGCGCAAGGCGAGCGACAAGATCTACTACCATCACTCACAGCATCCAGGTGGCTTGAAGCATGAAGTCGCTGGTGATCTCCTTAAGAACGACCCGGCTCGTCTGGTCGAATACGCGGTCAAGAAGATGCTGCCAACCAAGAATACTCTTGGCCACCAGCAATTCCTGAAGCTTCACGTTTATGCTGGGGAAGAACACCCTCACGAAGCGCAGAAGCCTGAAGTACTCGACATCAAGAACCTAATTTAAGGAGGACACAACTGTGGCAGAAGTAGCATACAGCGGCACAGGTCGCCGCAAGAATTCCGTTGCCCGGGTCCGCTTGGTTCCTGGCACCGGTAAAATCACGATGAACGGCAAAGACGTTCACGATTACCTTCCGTATGAAAACCTGATCCTCGACTTGACTCAGCCGTTCGGTATTACCGAAACGACCGGTTCATACGATGTTCTGGTTAACGTTAACGGCGGCGGGTTCACCGGCCAGGCCGGCGCAACTCGTCACGGCATCGCTCGCGCACTTTTGACTGTCGACCCGGATTTCCGTGGCCCACTCAAGCGTGCTGGCATGCTCACCCGTGACCCACGGATGAAGGAACGTAAGAAGTACGGTTTGAAGAAAGCCCGCAAGGCGAGCCAGTTCTCAAAGCGTTAATCTTTCGGTCATCACACACGAATACAACGAAGCGACTCTCATCAGAGAGCCGCTTTTTGTATTTATACGCTAAAAATGGTGAGCTAGGACATTTGCCCAATTCTCTGAACTCGCAGGCTTATTGTCAGAGCATTGGCCGCTCCGGGTGGTACACCACAATTGACCCCTTGTCATACCGGTTGCGGGTGAATGAATACTCGAACGGGGTGCCATCCGCCAACGAGACAATCTGCTCGACTTCCAGCATTGGGGTGTCAGAGACGGCGTCGAGGTAGCGCCGGTCGTAAGCATTGGGCTGCGCGGCGCGGATAATGCGGTAGGCGGCCCCGATGGTTTCGCCGAGTTCCTCATGCATGTAGTGGTAAATCGAGTGGTGCAGCACGCCTTTGTTCAGTCCTGGCACTACCTTGACTGGCATGATGGAATGCTCGATCTTCCAAGGCGTGCCGTCCACGATGCGCAGGCGCACAAAATCGTACACTGCGTCTGCAATGGCCAGGTTCAGATTTTCCTGCTCCTTGGCGTCGGGGAGGCGGACATCATAGTCGATGACCTCACTAGTCACGGTGTGGCCGCGCATCAACTCGGTGGTGCCGACGTACTGGTCCACTGTGGCGTCAAATTTGGATAACAGGTTGATGTTTTGCTTCACGTACGTCCCGGAGCCCTGTTTGCTGTAGATCAAGCCTTCGTTGATCAGCAGGTCCAGGGCTTTTTGAATGGTCACGCGACTGGTTTTGAACATTTTAGCCAGTGACACCTGATCTGGCAGTGGGGCGTCGCTAGTGTACTCGCCGCGCATGATTTGGGCTTTTAATTGCTTACCGATCTCAATATATTTTGCCATTTGTCTACCCTCCAAAAAAGCGCTGTCATCGAGACTATAACACCTTTCTGAAAATTTGGATAGTCAACTGTGCTAATTCATCTTTGCCAAAGGTGCCAAAGGCAGTTATATTGCACGGTGGAGGTAGGACATGACAACACTAAGCAAAGATTTCCTGTGGGGCAATTCGACCTCAAGCATGCAAACTGAAGGCGCTTGGAACGCGGATGGCAAGGGGCCATCCGTTTATGACATCAAAAAGGCGGGTCCCGACAGCTCGGATTGGAAAGATGCCATCGACGAGTACCACCGCTACCCGGAAGACGTTGACTGGATGGCCAAGATGAACATGAACTGCTACCGGTTCCAGATTTCTTGGAGCCGGGTCTGCCCGGAAGGCGACGGGCCGTTCAACGAGGCGGGGATCGCGTTTTACGACCGGCTGATCGACGAGCTGCTCGCGCACAACATCCAGCCGATGATCTGCTTGTACCACTTCGACATGCCGCTGAGTCTGGCAAAACGCTACAACGGGTTTGTTTCCCGCGAAGTGGTCGACGCGTTCGTCCGCTACGGCGAGGAAATGGTCAAACGCTTTGCCGGCAAGGTCAAGTACTGGATCACGTTCAACGAGCACAACTGCTTTACGTATGATCCAGGCCTGGACAGCGGCGGCAACCTCACCGCGCCGCGCGACATCCGCACGCTGTACGCGATGAGCCACCACACCTTGCTGGCGCACGCGCGCATCACGTCCTTCATCCGGAAGAATTACCCGGATTTGAAGCTCGGCGGCATGCTGGCGTACGCAGAGGTGTATCCGAGCACCTCGGATCCCGAGGATGTTGAAGCGACGCGGCGGATCGATGAGTTTGTGAACAACAACTACCTGGATGTGTTCACGAGCGGCCATTACTCGCCGGAGGTCTTGCACTTCATGAGGGCAAACGGGCTGATGGATTTGATCCAGCCCGGCGACCTCGAGACGCTGGCTCAGACGACTAGCGATTTCATCGCGTTCAGCTACTATGCCTCCTCTGCTATCGACCACACGAAGATCGACCCAAGTTCGGCGGTCAACTGGTGGTTCACGCAAGGCACGGTGCCCAACCCGCACCTGAAGGCTAGCGAGTGGGGCTGGCAGATTGATCCGACCGGGTTCAAAAACGTGCTGGCCAAAATCTGGACCCGTACCGGCCTGCCGGTGTTTCCCATTGAAAACGGTCTGGGGGTGCGCGAGCACTGGGATGGCAAGCACCCGATCGATGACGATTACCGCATCCAGTATCACCGCGCGCACATTCAGGCGCTCAAGGACGCGGTGAGCGATTACGGGGTGAAGGTCTTGGGTTACTTAGGCTGGGGCTTGATCGATATCCCCAGCTCGAAAGGAGATGTCGCCAAGCGGTACGGTGCGGTTTACGTGAACCGCACGAATCACGAGCTCCTAGATCTGCGCCGCGTACCGAAGCGCAGTTTTGCTTGGTTCCAGAAGGCTTATGGTTCCAACGGTGAGGATTTGGATTAAGTCATTTAGTGAAAGATTGGAGGAAAGAACATGGAAGCATCTAAGAGTCACAAGTTCTTAGATAAGTTTTCTGAGGTTGCCGGGCGCATTGGTAACCAGGTCCACCTCAGATCATTACGCGATGCCTTCGCCACAATCATGCCCTTATTCATTTTGGCGGGCCTTGGCACTTTAATTAACAACGTCGTCTTCCCGTGGATCGCCACTGGGAAGACGCTGGCAAATCTGCAGACTTGGGGCACGCTGATTGCCAACGGGACGTTGAACATCGCCGGCTTGATGCTGGCGCCGGTCGTCGGCTTCATCCTGGCGCGGAATAAGGGGTATCGCAACCCGCTGACCGCGGCCGTCATTTCGCTGGCCAGTCTGGTCATCATGATGCCGATCACGACGCAGATGACGCCGGTCGGCAAGACCGCCGCAGTTAACGTCACGGGTGGTTTGAGCTTTGCTAACCTGGGGACCACCGGCATGTTTGCCGGCATCATCATTGGGCTACTTGCCACCGAGCTCTTCATTCGTCTGAGCAATATCAAGCGCCTGCAGATCCATCTGGGCGACCAGATCCCGCCGGCCGTGGGGGATTCATTCAACTCCCTGATCCCGGCTTTGATCACGCTCAGCTGTTTTGCCCTGATTGGGGCGCTGCTCATCGTGCTTTGGAACAGCAACCTGATTGCGCTGATCACGATGATTATCCAAGAGCCGCTGCGCCGGCTGAACACCAGCCTGCCAGGCATGCTGATCATTTACTCCTGTGGGAACTTCCTGTACACCTTGGGGATTCACCAAGCCGTTATTAACGGGACCCTACTTGATCCCGTCCTGCTGGTTAACATGGCGAAAAACACCGCGGCCTACGCGGCGCACAAGCCGATTCCTTACATCATGAGCAACACCTTCAGGGATACTTTTGGCATGATGGGCGGCACCGGGTCGACCATTGCGCTGCTGATTGCGGTCTTCCTGTTCTCAAAGGTCAAGGCGAACCGCGATGTCGCGGCCCTGTCCGTTGTCCCAGGGCTGTTCAACATCAACGAGCCGGTCATCTTCGGTTTCCCGATCGTGTTTAACATTCCAATGATGATTCCGTTCGTGTTGAACCCGGTTATCGGCATCCTGATTGCCTACGCGGTCACGGCCATCGGCTGGATGAACCGCGTCGTGGTCATGGTGCCGTGGACCACACCGCCGCTGATTTCAGGGTTCCTGGCCACGGCTGGGGACTGGCGAGCGGTGATTGTCCAAATTGTTATTTTGGTGATCAACATTGCCGTTTATGTGCCGTTCCTGAAGGTCAGTGAGAAAGTCACGGCCAAGCAGGCGGAGCAGGCGAAAGCGGCGCAGAACGCGCAGGCTTAACTGCCTCGTCATCAGACACCGCTCGCCCAGCAGTGCGTTACTGCCAGGCGGGCGGTTTTTGTGTGATATGGTAAAATACAGCCGGAGGTAGCTTATGGCCCAACCCTTGATTTCGGTAATTATGCCCGTGTATAACGCAGAAAAGTACTTGGCCGCCGCGCTGGATAGCCTGCTGGCTCAGGACTATCAAAATTTTGAGGCGCTGCTGATCGACGACGGCGCTGTGGACACCAGTCCAGTCATCTTGGCCGAATACGCCCGGCGCGATTCGCGCATTCGTGTGACCCGCGTGGCAAACGGCGGGCAGGCGCAGGCGCGCACGGTCGGCCTGGCGCAGGCGCGGGGCCAGTTCATCACGTTCATGGACAGTGATGACTTAGCGCTGCCCACTTGGCTGTCCGGCATGGCTCATGCGATTGGGGCGGCCGATGTGGCCCAGGTTAACTACTACACCTACCTGGGCGCGACCAAGTCGAAGTTTACCAAACCGTTTGCGGCCAAAGCATACACTGTGCGCGGGGATGACTGCTACCGCCTGTGGCTGGAAGACAAGGATTTGCGCGGCTATCTATGGAATAAGCTGTTTCGGGCGAATCTGTTCACGCCGGCGCTGCCGGTGGCCGATTTTAATCTGATGGAAGACGCATACCTGATCGGTCAGCTGCTGCCGCGCATCACGCAGATCAACCTGGTCGATGAGCCGCTGTACTGCTACCGGCTGCACCCGGCCAGCACGGTGCACGACAAGTTCCATCAAAGCGATCTGATCGCGATTCACCAGTTGGGGGCGCTGTATCTTCAGGTGGCAGAGGCCAAGCCGGCTCTGTCGCCGGTGGCAGTGCGTAAGTATGCGGCGCTGAGTTTGTTTGTGCTCAGTAAAATGAATCCGGCCGAGCTGGTTCAAAACTGGGGTTATGTCCAGCAGTTGGGCAGCGTGTTGAGTGATTACTCGCGCGTGTTTGCTAAAGAAGTGGACGCCAAGGAGGCAAAGCGGCTGACTGCTACCAAGCCGGTCAAGCTGACCGGCAGTCTGCACGGGCGGCTGGCGGCGTGGTCTGAACTGATCGGCCTGCCGAGCACCCGCGAGGCAGATGGCGAAGTCCTGGGCGACTTCGCCCCAGATGACGCGCCGCGCAACGATTGAATCACAAGGACGCGAAAAAGGCGACTGCCGAGTAGCAGCCGCCTTTTACTTGCGCGCGTAAATCAGCTTGAGGGTGGCTAGGTCACCAGCTGACAGCGTTATTCGGCCTTGGTCCATTGGGTACATGACCGAGGTCAGGCTGTTGCTGTGGGCCAACCCCAGCGCGTGGCCGATTTCATGCAGCGCGACGGATTCCTTGACCGAAAGCTGGTAGGCGGTGTTGAATGCTGCCTTGGCATGGTTGACGCCGTGGTGGGTCAGCCGGCTGTAGACGACCGCCGGGCCGCCTTCACCCAGTTCGATTGTGCTGCTGGAATCAGGTGTCGGCTTGGCGTACGTGCCAAACGTGATGTGATTGGCAAAAACGGTGCTGATCCCAGGCTTCAGGGTGACGATGCCCGTTTGGT
Organism: Lacticaseibacillus hegangensis; assembly: GCF_003946465.1. Classification (GTDB taxonomy): domain Bacteria; phylum Bacillota; class Bacilli; order Lactobacillales; family Lactobacillaceae; genus Lacticaseibacillus; species Lacticaseibacillus hegangensis. The sequence goes on from NZ_RHOL01000028.1 coordinate 29,632, forward strand.
TGTACACGGCGATCGCGGCTTCGAAGGTAGTACGCACTCGAGTCGGGGTGCCGGCTTCGAAGCTGTAGGTGTACGTGGGGGCCAGCGTGATGTTTTTGATCGCGTCTTCAACCGGCGTTTCAGTCGTGCTGGCGGCTGTGGGCTTGGTGGTGAGCGCCTTTTCCGCAGCGGGCTTAACGGCGCACAGGCCGAGCTTCTGCGCCGCTGTATCGGTGAGGTGCAAGGCGGCATCCGCCGTCCACACAACGGCATCGTGCAGCGTTGCCTGAGCGGTGACTTGGGTCGCGGCGGGAAGCGGACTGTCCTGACTGTACAGGCCGAAACCGGCCAAGGCGATGACGAGCAGGCTGATCAATCGTTTATGGCGCATGGCGCTACCCTCCTTTATCAGGGCTTTAGCATAGCAGAAAACGGCCATCTTGCGTGCCGCCGCGGTGAAAATTTAAGATTGGTATCGCTGTCAGGACAAGTTGTCAGTGATTGAAAAGGTGCCTCATGCCAGGCTGGCATGAAGCACCTTTTAGGCGCGTCCAGGGTCAATTTTTCGCTGCTTGAAGTAATACTCGCGGTCGTGCTCACTGATCGGGCGGGCGACTTTGCAGGGGTCGCCGTAAGCAATGACGTTGGCCGGCAGGTCATGCGTGACGATGCTGCCCGCGCCGACGACTGTGTTGGCGCCAATCGTCACCCCTGGCAGCACGGTGACGCCCGCACCAAGCCAGCAGTTTTTCCCGATGTGGACTGGGGCACTGTACTGATAGCCGTGCTGGCGCAGCGGCGGGTCAATCGGATGGCCGGTGGTGGCGATGGTGACGTTTGGCCCGAACATGGTGTGGGCCCCGACAAAAATGTGGGTGTCGTCAACTAGCGTCAGATTGAAGTTGGCGTACACGCCGTCGCCAAAGTGAACGAAGCGGCCGCCCCAGTTGGCGTGAAGGGGTGGCTCTACGTAACAGTCCTTGCCCAGCGCCGCAAACATTTGCGCGAGCAGCTGCTGGCGGCGTGCGGTTTCGTGCGGCCGGGTCTGGTTGAAGTCGTATAACAACTCAAGGGCCTGCTGTTGCTGGTACACTAGATCTGGGTCGTTAGTCAAGTACAGCGACCCACCATGCAGTTCTGGATGATCAGTCATCGAAAGGGGGCTCCTTTTTCTCAGTCTAGGGGATGGTTTAGGCCTATTGTACGCCTCTTATCGCAGCGCGGGCGTCCGACCCAGACCACTGAATAGGTCCTTGTGATACAGTTCACTATTTTTAAATATTACAGATGGTGCAAAATAAGCGACTAATCAAGATAGAATTGGGTATGGCCAACTCGAAGAAAAGGGTTACAATAAAGTTGTGAAACGCTTACAGAAGCGGAGGCGTGATTGCTCCGACTTTTGAACGACGGTACAGATTGTAGAAATTAGGAATACAGACAAAGTGGAGGGATTCAAATGGTTCAAACCATTAGCGGTTCAGATGCAGTCCTCAAGGTTATCGAGTCTTGGGGCGTTGATCACGTTTACGGTTATCCTGGTGGTTCGTACGATTCCGGCATGAACGCCCTGTATAACCAGAAGGACAAGATCAAGTTTATTCAGGTGCGCCACGAGGAAGCTGGTGCTTTGGCGGCGTCGGCTGACGCCAAGTATTCTGGCAAGATCGGCGTTTGCTTCGGCTCCGCCGGCCCTGGTGCCATCCACCTGTTGAACGGCTTGTACGATGCTAAGATCGACCGGGTGCCGGTTTTGGCCATCGTTGCCCAGGTACCGTCCACCAACATGAATATCGACTACTTCCAGGCGATGAACGAAGAGCCAGCCTTCACTGACGTGGCGGTGTTCAACCGCACCGTCATGACGGCTAAGAGCCTGCCAAAGGTGATCGATGAAGCCATCCAACAAGCTTACGAAAAGCGCGGTGTGGCTGTGGTCACCATTCCTAAGGACTTCGGCTGGGCACAGATTCCGGATACGTATGTGTCCAATGCAAACACGCAGATCGCCCCTTACGCAATCACCCCGGACCCGGTCAAGATCGACCAGGCGGTCAAGATGATTCAGGCCGCCAAAGGGCCGGTGATTTACTTTGGGATGGGCGCCAAGAATGCTCGCAAGCAGTTGATGAAGGTGTCTGAGAAGTTCAAGATGCCGCTGATTTCATCTGTGCTGGCCAAAGGCGTCCTGGATGAAGATTACCCGGCTTACATGGGGTCGACTGGCCGGGTCGCGCCAAAGCCTGGCGTCGAGGCCGCAATGGCCGCCGACCTGATCTTGTGGGTCGGCAATGATGTGCCGTTTGCCAGCATGTTGTTCTCGCCAAAAGCCAAGGTCATTCAGATTGATATCGAAAGCACGAAGCTGGGCAAGCGGCACCATGATGACATCGCGATCCTGGCCGACGCGAAGGAAGCCCTCAAGGCGCTTTACAAGGCCGGCAAAGAGCGCGCTAACACGCCGCTTTACGATGCCTGCATCGCCAACAAGAAGAACTGGACCGACTGGCAGGATTCCTTCAAGGATTCGACCGAAAGTCCAGTTCGCCCAGAACCGATTTTTGACGTGCTGAACAAAGAAGCCTCTGATCAGGCGGTCTTTGCGGTTGACGTCGGCAACACCAACATCAACTTTGAGCGGCTGATCGACATCAAGCACACGCAGAAGTGGAGCACCTCAGGTAAGTACGCGACCATGGGCTGGGGGCTGCCAGCGGCGATTTCCGCTAAGATCCTTTACCCGGAGCGCGATGTTTACGCCCTTTGCGGTGACGGTGCGTTTGCCATGATGATCGAAGAGGTACTGACACAGTACAAGTACAAGTTGCACGTCATCAACATCGTCTTTTCAAACGAGACACTGGGCTTCATCGAAGCTGAGCAACGCGACGACAGTCACCAGCCGCTTTCCGGCGTTGATCTGCCGGATACCGACTGGGCCAAGGTCGCAGAAGGTATGGGTGCTAAGGGCTACACGGTGCGCACCAAGGCGGAGTTCCAGGCGGCGATTGAAGACGCGAAGAACACGGACCTGCCTGTTGTGATCGACGTCAAGTTTACCCACAAGATGCCATTCACCACGCAGCACATGTACCTAGATCCGGCTTATCAGGATCAGAAGAAGATTGCCGAGTTCGTCGAACAGTACGACGCGCAGGCACTGCGGCCGCTGCGTGACTTCTTGAAGGAAGCCAAGGCGGCGCAGGCGAGCAAGCAGGCGAAAAAGGACGCAAAAAGCGCCAAGTAAGCTTGCCGGCCGTCTGGCGCCAACGCACGGATTGCTTGGGCGTTGGCTGCGGGCGCTGAACCCGCTGACCAAGCACTTCGCGGTGAAGCCAAGCAAAAAGCCCCGCCAAGCGAGGCTTTGATCACGGCTTGAACGCTCGGCGATAGGCCGTTGGCGACTGGCCGAAGAAGGCTTTAAAGTGCCGGTCGAAGTTGGCCGGGTTCTTATAGCCGACTGCCAGCGCGATGTCCGCAATGCTTTGGGTCGTCAGCTCCAAGAGCTTTTTGGCCTGATTCATGCGGATAAAGCGGAGCTCTTCAGTGAATGACTTGGCATACAGCTGACGGGCCAGCCTGGAAAAGTAGTTGGGTTCGTAACCGAAGTGCGCGGCCGTGCTGGCCAGGGTGACCTTGGCCAAGTTAGTGGTCATATAGTTTAAAATGACCGCCGCCTGCCGGGTTTTCGGGGCATGGCGCAATGCCTCTTCCGGGAAAGCCGATTCGATGATCATCATCGCGTTGAAATTGCCTCGGGAGAGTTCGGTCAGCAGCAGATGACACAGCGTGCTTTTCTCGTAGCTCAGGACCGCGTCTTGCGGCTGCACTGCCTCAAGCCGCGCCAGTTGGTCGCAGTAGGCGTCGCACAGCGCGTGGTTGATGCGCCGAAAAACAATGTGTGCGTCCTCAGTGGTCGCCAGCATCGAGGCAATCAGCTCGTTGGGCCCGAAGTCCGAATCCTTTGCTAAGGCGATTTGAAACACCCGCACGGCTAAAGCGGCTGGGGCGACTGGCAACAAGTCAGCCCCTTGACTGGCCCGGAGCAGCACAATGTCGCCCTCGCGCAGGTCAAGGGTCCGCGCAGTCAGTTTCAGCGCGCAGGCGCTTTGGCACTGCAGGATCGCAAACGGGATTCGCGTGGTCGCACTGACCGGCGTTGTTCGAATCAGCGTCAAATGTTGGGGCTCAGACCCCTGAAAAGTTTCTAACATGGCGTCCCTCCACCACTCAGAATAATGGAGTGCCGCAGAAGACGCAACTAAGGAGAAGATATCAATGGCAAAACCAGAATATGACGGTGCCTACATTAACATGGAAACAGGGCGACTGTCCCTGCTTGAGGTGCAACAGATTTTTAGCACCATTCCGTTTGAAATCGATCTGATCGATCACGACGATCACTTCAGCTGGTATTCAAACAAGCCGAACCGAGAGCACGTTCGTCACACGACGGAACTTGGCGAAAACGTGCAGGACTGCCATCCCGCTAAAGTGTGGCCGATCGTCAAAGGCATTATCGACAGCTTCAAGGACGGTTCTCGCGATTCCGTCGCCCGGCCGCTGGTCATGCACGGCCACCGCGTGCTGATCCGCTACTACGCTCTGCGTGATGAGGATGGCAACTACCTGGGGACAATCGAGTTCACGGGCAGTGTTGAGTCGATTTTGCAGACCTACGAAAAGGGCGGCTGGTCCGATGCGTCGACTGGCGCTTCCAAGGCTGACGGGACCACCGGCCAAGACGCTGACGCTTCAACTGGCGCGTCCGAAGACACCCCGACCGCTGCCGACGCGTCAACTGGCGCCTCCGAAGAAACCGCAACACCGGATGCGTCGACTGGCGCCTCTGAAGAAACCGAAACACCGAAGGCTGATGCCTCGACTGGGGCTTCGGCAACCGGCCCTGTCGGCACAGATCCAAAGGCCGGCCCGTTCGATTACGACCTGTAACATGGACAAGCGAGTAAAAACGCTGCACGCCTTGGGGACACGCATCAATCTCACGGTTTTCGGTGAGGGGGATGATGCCCCCTTGCGCGCTGCGGCAACGTTAATCCAGCAGGAAGAGGACCGGTTGACTGTCAACCGGCCGGTTTCAGAAGTCATGGCGGTCAATCACGCCGCCGGCAGTCAGGCGGTGCCTGTCTCATCGGGGACGTATACCATGATTGCCCAAGCCGTGGCCGCCAGTCGCGAGAATTTTGGCTTCAACGCTTTGATTGGCCCGCTGGTCAAGCTGTGGAAAATCGGTTTTCCAGGCGCCAATGTGCCAGCCGAAGCCGATATTAAGGCACGGCTGAAGCTGATCGATCCCGCCGCAGTCACGCTTTCGCCGGCTGATCACACAGTGGCGCTTAAGCAGCCGGGGATGGAGTTGGACCTCGGCGGCATCGCTAAGGGCTATATCGCCGATCAGATCAAAACGCTGTGGCAGGCGTATGGGGTTTCAGCCGGCATCATTGACCTCGGCGGTAATCTGCTGACGGTGGGCGGCTCGCCGAGGCGGGCTGATGGCCGCTGGGTGATCGGGGTGCAGGATCCCGCCAAACGCCGCAACGTCGACCTTGGGGTCACGGTAGTGCCGGCATGTTCGGCGGTGACGTCAGGCATTTACGAGCGCTTTTTGATCAAGGACGGCAAGCAGTATCATCATCTGCTCGATCCACGGACTGGCCACCCGCTGCAAACGCAATTGGCAGGAGTGACGGTGTTCACCAGCACCTCGCTGCAAGGCGAGGTCGAAGCCAAGCGCTTGTTCTTCCACGGCGGCGTGCCGAGCGGTTGGTTGGATGACCCGGCTCACCTTGGGGCAGTGTTTGCCTTCCAGGATGGCCACCACGAGTCGTTTGGGGTAACGCTTGCCTGAACGTAAGGTGCGGAAATTAAAAATCAGGTCAGCTGCAGATGAAGCAGCTGGCCTGATTTTTTATTGTTTCAACATGTCAACGTGGGGGATGCCGTCTTCCAGGTAGACGTCAGAGGTGGCGGCAAAGCCGAATTCGGCGTAAAAACCGCGCAAATAGTTTTGCGCCTGAATCTTGATGGGCTTGCCCGAAGCGCGCCGGCTGATTTCTGCCAGTGTTGCTTGCAGCAGCTGGCGGGCCAATCCGCGGCCGCGCGCCGCTTTCACCACCAGCACCCGGCCAAAGCTGATCGCATTCGGATCGGCGCTTTCGACAATGCGCGCGTAAGCCACCAGTTGGCCGTTTTCGCGGAGCATAACGTGCACCGCCTGGCGGTCCTTGTCATCGACTTCCTGGTACGCGCAAGCCTGTTCGACGACGAAGACGCGGACGCGGGCCGCCAGAATTTCCAGCAGTTCGGCCGGCAGCAGCTCGCCTGTTGGTTTGATTTCGGTCGTCAGCAAGGCTATCCCCTCCTTTTGATGCGGCAAATGGGTTCCTGAGCATCCTAGCATACCAATGCCCGCGGGACAACAGCGTGAGGCTTAGCTCAAAAGGCCCGCACTTTGTTGAATAAGTTATGTCAATCGTTTTTCGACTTTGTCGCGAAAATAAGTGATTATCTGCTCGGTTGATAAGCCATTTGGTTGGCTTCGTAACGGTTCATTCCTAATGACATAAGATAGTCTCGATAGTTCATCAAACGCCATGG